>NZ_JARVSH010000010.1:0-186710 GCF_030209295.1 Pseudarthrobacter sp. lyk4-40-TYG-27 | reverse complement strand
GAGGCAGAAACACCCTCCATCACCACCGCCAGATCCGCACCGATTCCCATAAACAAATGATCCAACGAGGCACTGACATTTAGGCCTGCCGCCCAGTCCCTCCCCAGCAGCTGCCGGTGCCCCAACGTCTGGCGCAACCAAGGTGCCGTGAGCGTGCGAGCCTCATCCCGCCGTCGTACGCGCCAAACGCACCCGGGACCTGCGGGAGCGAACGCTACCCGAAGATGAGTTGCGCCACGGTGAAGATCGCAAGCCCCGCCAGGGAGCCCACCACCGTGCCGTTGATGCGGATGAACTGCAGGTCCTTGCCCACCTGCAGTTCGATCTTCTGCGAGGTCTCCTCGGCATCCCAACGGGCCACCGTGTCCGTGATGACCCCGGCGATGTCCGAGCGGTAAGTCTTCACCAGGTAGGCCGCGGCGTCCCCGATCCAGGCGTTGACCTTCCCCGCCAGTTCGGGGTCGCCCACCAGCCTGGTCCCGAAATCCCGCACAGCTGCCTTGAACTTGATGGTGAGCTCGCTGTCGGGATCGTCCACGGCACCGAGCAGCGCATTCTTGACGGTGCCCCACGTGCGGGACGCGAGTTCGCGCACCTCGGGATCACCCAGGACCTGGGCCTTGATGTCCTCGGCCCGGGCGATCATGGCCGGGTCGTGCTGGAGGTCCTGCGCGAGGTCGTTCAGGTACTTGTCGATCGACTGCCGCACCTGGTGGTTGGGGTCGGCCTGGACGGCCCGGACGAACTTCAGGATCTCGACGTACACCTTGTCGCCCACCAGCCCGTCCACGAACTGCGGCACCCAGGTGGGGGAGCGGTCGGACACCAGGCGGCTGACGGTCTCGTGGTTGTCGTCCACCCAGTCCGCGGCGCGGTCCACCATCAGGTCCACCAGGGTGTGGTGGTGCCCGTCATGGAAGATCCGCTCGGCGAGCCTGCCCACCGGCGGGCCCCACGGCGGGGTGAGCAGGTGCTTGCGCACCATGCCCTCGATGACGGCCTGGACGTCGTCGTCATTCAAAACCTTAAAGGCGCCGCGGATCACGGCGGCACCTTCCTTGGCCACCCGCTCCGCACCACCCGGCGCGGCCAGCCACTGGCCGGCACGGCCGGCGATGTTGACGCTTGCCAGCTTGTCCTGGACCACCTGTTCGGACAGGAAATTCGTCTCCACGAATTCGCCCAGGGAAGCGCCGATCTGGTCTTTCCGGCGGGGGATGATCGCGGTGTGCGGAATCTTGATGCCCATGGGGTATTTGAACAGGGCAGTGACGGCAAACCAGTCGGCGAGCGCGCCCACCATGCCCCCCTCGGCGGCTGCGCGCACGTACTGCAGCCACGGGTAGTCCTTCTGGAGGGCAAACGCGAAGACAAAGATCACGGCCATGGCAATGAGCAGGCTCAGCGCCAGCAGCTTCATTTTCCGCAGCGCTGCCGCCTTTTCGGCGTCACCGGCGCCAGGGTCGCGGGCGACGACGGCGCCTGCCGCCAAGGTGCCCTGCCGCGCCTGCCGCGTCGCCTCCGCTGGTGCATCCTGCGCGGCGTGCCCGGTAGTTGCCTCAGAGTTCACCTGCATGTGCCAAGCCTAGCCCCGAAGGCGGAAGCCGGTCCGCTACCGTGTGAGCATGACAACTGACGAGTCTGTGCCGCAACGGCCGTTGGTCTACGCCCACCGGGGCTCCAGCGGCACCTACGCTGAACATACCCGCGCCGCCTACCTGCAGGCTTTAGCTGACGGGGCCGACGGGGTGGAGTGCGATGTCCACCTGACCCGGGACCAGCACGTGGTACTGCTCCACGACGCCAACCTGGACCGTACCTCGGACGGCACGGGGCCGGTGGGGGACCGGACCCTGCACGAACTGCGGCAGCTGGACTTTTCGTCGTGGAAGGGGGCGCGGATTCCCGAGGCCTACGGCGCCCGTTCCGAGCAGTTCCTCACCCTTCCGGAGCTCCTGGACATCCTCCGCGGTGCGGGGCGACCCGTGGGCCTGGCCATCGAGCTCAAGCATCCAAGCCCATACCAGCTCAAGCTGGAGGACCGGGTACTGGAAGTGCTCCGCAGCGAAGGCTGGGATCCGGAAAGCTCCACGCTGGATAACGTGGCCGTGACCTTCATGAGTTTCAGCCCCGATTCAGTCCGCCACCTCCTGGAATCCGTCCCGCCCCGCTACATTTGCCAGCTCGTGGACGATCTCACCGTCCACGAGATACGCGGCGGACTGGGCGTGGGCCCGATTACCGGCGGAGCGATCGCCAACCTGATGAAGGCCACCCAACTTGAGGGCGAACAAATCCTGGACGACTGCCTGGTAGGCATGGCGGGCCCAGGCATCGACTATGTCCGCGAACGCCGGGACACCGTCCGCCGCTGGCTGGACTCCGGCCGGCGCTTCAGGGTCTGGACGGTCGATGCTCCCGAGGACGTTGACCTGTGCCAGGAACTGGGCATCCAGGAGATCACCACCAACGTGCCGGCCCGGGTCCTGGGCCAGCTCCGCGTGGCGTCCCCGCAGGCGAAGTAGGACGGCCGTGGCGGAGGGCGGCGTCGGCGGATCCTTCCCGCGCAGGTGGTGGGCCGGTTCGCTGGACGTGGAGGGCCTGGCCCTGCAATCGGTGGGGGCAGCGGCGGAGGCGCTGAACCGGTACACGGGTGACGCGGGCCGGTTCAGCACCTCCGCTGCCTTGACGGCGGCAGCCTTCGACTCCTTCGGACACCTGCGGATCGAGGGGCGCCAGCCGCAGGGCTTCGCGCCGCTGTCGGGCTTCCGGCGCACCGCGGACGGCTGGATCCGGCTGCACGCCAACTACCCGCACCATGAGCAGCGGCTGCTGCAGGCGCTGGGGGCGTCCTCCGCCGATGACGCGGATCAGGCACTCCGCGCCATGCCGTCGCTGCAGGCGGAAGCTGCCATCCAAGGCAACGGCGGGATCGCTGCGGCCGTAAGGACCCGCACCGAATGGCTGGCGACGGACATGGGCCGGGCCGCCGGCCAAGGACCCTGGGCCGCTGTGGAGTTTGCCGATGGTGCGACGGCGGGCCTGGGCCTGGGTGACGTCGCCGCAACAACCCCGGGTCGTCGGCACACTGTTGGCCGGCCCCTGGGTGGCGTCCGCGTCCTGGACCTGACCCGGGTTATCGCAGGGCCCGTCGCCACCCGTTTGCTGGCCGCGCTCGGAGCGGATGTCCTCCGGATCGACCCGCCGGCTTTCCCCGAGATCGCGGACCAGTTCGTGGACACGGCGTTCGGCAAGCGCAGCGCGGAAGCCGATCTTGGCCTCCCGGCAAACCACCACAGCCTGCGGCAGCTCCTGGCCGGCGCGGATGTAGTGGTCACCGGCTACCGGCACGCCGCACTGGACCGTTTTGGGCTCAACCCCCGGGAATTGCTGGCCGCACACCCGGGCCTGGTGGTGGTTACCCTCAACAGTTGGGGCACGACCGGGCCCTGGAGCGGCCTGCGCGGCTTCGACAGCATTGTCCAGGCCGCCTGCGGGATTGCCCGCGCATACGGGAGGAACGACGACGACGGGTGGCGCCCGGGTGCCCTTCCGGTCCAGGCGCTGGACCACGCCACAGGGTACGGCGTGGCGGCGGCGGTGATCCACCTGCTGGACAGCCGCAGGCAGGCGGGGGCGGGCGCCGCTGCGCACCTGTCACTGGCCCGGACGGCGGAGGAACTTTTTGCGTTGCCGGACACCGAGGCAGTCCGCGGGGAGCTGGCAGCACCGGAGTACCGCACCATGGACAGCCCCTACGGCGTGCTCCGCTACGTTGGGCCGCCCCTGCTTTCCGGAGGCCTGCCCCTGGACTACCCGTCTCCGCCCCCGGCCTACGGCAGCGCCACGCTCACCTGGGCCTGACGAAAGACGCAGCCCCGCCTCTCGTCGGCACCGCCGCAGCTGGCACGGCCGGTTGCGAGCGCCCGCTCCCGCTGTGGTTGAGTGGTTCCATGTCTTTTCCCCGGTCCGGCCCCGCTGTCCAGGGCCTGCCCTTGCACGTCCTGCCCTTGCACTGCCTTCCACTCCAAGGCTTGTCCGCCGCTGCCATGGGTGCCCTCCTGCTGGCCAGTGCCGGCAAGCATTTCCGCGACCCTGGTTTCTTCCGTGACGTTGTTCCGGAATACCTCTGCCGCGTGGATCCGCAACCCGGTCTGCCTCAGGTGCCCCAGCACCCGCTGGCGCTCCTTTCCCGGGACGAATGGATCGCGGTGAGCGGGCTGCTGGAACTGACTGCCGCCGTCGGCGTCCTCCTCCCGCCTACCCGGAAGCTGACTGCCACCGCCCTCACCGGAATGTTCACCGCATTCCTGGCAGGGCACGTCGACGCCCTGGTGCGGGCGTACGGTCCGGAGGGTTCGCCCCGCCGCCGGAAGATCCACTCGCTGCGGCTCCCGCTGCAGGCGCCACTGATCCTGTGGGCCTGGAGCCTGCGGAAGCCGGCCTCGCCAGGGTGCCCGCCGGGACGCCGGCCGTGAAACTGACGGGCTCGCCCGCGGTGAAGGTGGGAATCTCCATCAGCATCGCTACCGGCCTGTATGGAATCTCCTTTGGGGCGTTGTCAGTGACGTCCGGCCTCAACCTGTGGCAGACCATGGCGCTGAGCCTGCTCCTGTTCAGCGGCGGCTCGCAGTTCGCGTTCATCGGTGTCGTTGCCGGAGGAGGCTCGGGTATCGCGGCCATGAGCGCCGCCACCTTGTTGGGCATGCGCAACGGCATCTACGGCATGCAGTTGAACGCGCTGCTGAGGCCCAGCGGCTGGCGCAAGTACGTGGGTGCGCAGCTGACCATCGACGAGTCCACCGCCACCAGCACCGGACAGACGGATCCGGCCGAGCAGCGCCGCGGATTCTGGACCGCCGGGATTGGCATTTATGTGCTGTGGAACATCTTCACGCTCGTAGGCGCCCTGGCCGGGAGCGGCCTGGGCGATCCCAAGAGGTGGGGACTCGATGGCGCCGCCGTGGCAGCGTTCCTCGCACTGCTCTGGCCGCGGCTAAAGGGCCGGGAGCCCGTTGCGATCGCGGTGGCGTGCGCCGTAGCCACCGTGATTGCCGTGCCGTTCGTGCCGCCGGGGGTCCCTATCCTGGTGGCAGCTGTGGTGGCGGCGCTGGCGGGATGGCTAAGTCACGGCCGGCGTGACGAAGGCCTCGAACCGGACATCGAGCCATACGGGCACCCGGCCGGCCGCCACGCTCGCGGGAGTGCACCGCAGGCAGGCGCGGAGCGCGGCGACACCACTGGCCCGGCGGCCGCCCCATGAGCCTGTGGATCTGGCTGCTGATCGCGTGTGCCCTTGCCTACGCGTGGAAACTCGTGGGGTATTTCGTTCCTGCCAAGCTCCTGGCGGACCCTCGTGCCTCGCGTATTGCCGGCACCATGACCATCGGGCTGCTCGCCTCGCTGACCGTGGTCAACGCCGTGGCCTCCGGACAGGCGCTGGCCGCCGACGCACGGCTGGGTGCGCTGGCCGCGGCCGCGGTGGCCCTGGCGTTCCGGGCGCCTTTCCTGGTGGTGGTTATCGCCGGGGCAGGAACCGCGGCGCTGCTGAGGCTGCTGGGCTGGAACTGACCACCAGCATCACAGAGTGATATAGATCACGCCCTGCGTGGTTTGCCGGTTGTATCATGAAATCGGCTTATGCAGCTGGCCACGGCATTCGCGATGAACGGCACCCATGGAAAACAAGCTGCAGGTGGCAAGGGACTTGGCGGGCGGTCCCCGGCAAAAAAATGCTCGACGCCGGGCGGGACTTCCCGCCAAACGTTTCTTCAAGCGCTTTGCAGGCCTGTCGGACGTGCCGCCGGAGGACCTGGAAATCCTGTCGCAGAGGCTGCAGGCGGCACTCGACCTGGACCCGTCGTCGTCCGCCCCTGCCTTGCAAGCCCTGGTGCGCCGGGAGGTCCGCAAGCGGGCTGAGGGCGGCAGGGCCTAACGCCCCCAGCCCTCCGGGTGCCGCGTATGGTGCACTGGAACAGAGGCGGCCCTCACGGGCGCTGCCACAAAGGAGGAACCGAAATGGACGAACAGTCACGGCCCGCCGGGCCGGAAGACGGCCAGGGCACCGAGGACGCCGGGAAAGACAGGCCGGAAGATTACTCCGCCGGGAGTTCGCCAGCGGAGCAGCCTGCGAAGCAGCGGTCCGCCTATCTTGATCCCCGCGGCTCGGAAGGAACCCGGGAACTGCGGGACACTGCCAGGCGACGCCGGGATGCGGAAGAAAAGCTGCAGCAGCACCTGATGGAAGCGAAAGAACACGTCCCCAACGAGTTCCACGAACACCACCCGCATGCCCACGACGCCGAACCGGGCCGGCCCGAGGGCAAAGGCGATGCTGCAGAAAAGGCCCCGGAAGAATCCTGACTGCCGTGCCCGGCATCGAACAGGGGCGGGTTGTATTTCCGTGCTGTCCGGGATGAGCCCCGGGCGGGGGCTCGCTGGCTAAGCCAGTCTTTGGCTGGCTCCATCTGGCGAAGCGGCCCTGCGGCAGCTTTCCTCGACTGCCATCTCGTACCACGCCTCGGCGCCGAACTCGGGCTCGGGCGTATCAAGGTTCTGGTAGAGGGCGTCCAGCAGCTCCGCGAGTTCCGCAGGCTCCAGGGCCGGGAGGACTTCCTCGGGGCCACGGGGGTCCGTGAGGTAGCGGACAAGGTGTGAACTGTTCATTGCAGTGCTGCCATTGCGCGGCGGAAGGGCGCAAAATTGCTCATGGGTCGCCTCCAGCTGAAATTCCCGCGGCTGGCTGCTTAACCTCTCCAGATTCTATGGCACTGGACAAGGCCCCCACAATGTAGCCGCCCCCACAATGTATCCCGCCCGGCAATGGACCCCACCCGGCAATGGACCTGGCGCGGCGGCGCCGCGGCGGATGGCCAGTGGGCCAGCGCCGGTTCAGGCTGTGGGGGCCGGGACAGGCACGTGCGCGGGAAGCGGACGCGCTGGCCGGTCGGCGCGGATGGCATCCTCCACCAGCGCCAGAGGCCGCCGCCACGCATCGGAGCCGGGCTCCATGGTGTCCACCACGCCGATCAGCATGGCAAGCAGCCGGAACATGTCGGTCATGGAAATGTCGGCACGCAGCGTGCCCTGTCCTTGTCCCCGGACCAGCAGCACACTGATGGACTCCATGAGCGAACCGGTGATCCCGGTGAGGAGTTCCCGCCGTCCGGCGACGGCGCACAGCAGGTTGGCGTCGGCGCTGGCGGCTGCCATCAGTGCTTCGAGTACGCGCAGCAACCCCGCTGTGGCGTCGATATCGGCCATGGCGCCGTCCATGACGGGGTCCACGGTAAGGCGGAGTTGCCGGTTGAGCGCAGCGAGGACCAGTTCTTCCTTGTCCGCGAAGTTCCGGAACAGGGTAGCCGGGCCCACTCCGGCCGTTGTTGCGATGGTTTGGAGCGGCACTTCGGGACCGAATTCCCGGAAACACTGGCGCGCCGCCGTGATGATCTTGTCCACGTTCCGCGCTGCGTCCGCACGGAGGGGCTTTCGGGCGACTGCGAGGCTCATGGCCAACAGGTTAGCAACGGAGGCTCCGGCCGGCATGGTTACCGCAGGGTAGGCGCTTATGTGACGGCCGCTGCCGGTGGTCCAGCCTGCGGCGGGCGGGATCCGCGTGGGACACTGGGGGCATGTTGCTTGCATTTTCCGTGGCTCCCTCAGGTGTTCCCAGCGAGGGCGCCAGGCCCGACGACGCTTCAGTGCACGACGCCGTTGCCGCCGCGGTGAAGATCGTCCGGGAGTCGGGTCTGCCCAACCAGACGGATTCGATGTTCACCACCATCGAGGGTGAATGGGACGAGGTGTTCGACGTCGTCAAGCGTGCCACCGAGGCTGTGGGACGTTACGGCAGCCGGGTGTCGCTGGTGATCAAGGCTGATATCCGGCCGGGTTACTCGGGCGAAATCACCGCGAAAGTGGACCGCCTGGAAGGCGCACTGGCCCAGGAATCCTGAGCCCGCGGGAGGACCGGACGCATCTGGACCCCCACGGCGCCCCGTGCCAAACTGTGCCCATGTTCGAGCACAAGCCCCGTCCGGAGTGGATAGCCACCGAAGAGTTCCTGTCCCGAACCGTGGTGCATCCGGATGCGGCCCTCCAGCAGGCCATCCGGGCGGCGGCGGATGCCGGGATGCCCGCCATCGAGGTGGCACCCAACGCCGGGAAGCTGCTGAAGCTGCTGGTCCAGATGTCCGGGGCCCGCCGCATCCTGGAAATCGGGACACTGGCCGGCTACAGCACCATCTGGCTGGGCCGGGGCCTTCCGCCCAGTGGCACGCTGGTCACGTGCGAATACCTGCCCCAGCACGCCGAGGTGGCGTGGGCGAACATTGACGGCGCCGGCCTGGGGGAGAAAGTGGAGATCCGGCTGGGGCCGGCGCTCGACACCCTTGCCGCCCTTGAGGAAGAGGACCGGGAACCGTTCGACTTCATCTTCATTGACGCCGACAAGCAGAACAACAGCCACTACCTTGAGTGGGCCGTCAGGCTGGGCAGGCCGGGTGCCACCGTGGTGGTGGACAACACCATCTGGGAGGGTGCAGTCCTGGACCCGGGCATGGATCCGGTCAATGCGCCCGGAATCATTGACGCACTCACGCTCTTGGGCAACCACCCGCGCCTGGACGCCACCGTAATCCAGACCGTGGGCTCCAAAGGCTGGGACGGATTCGCCGTTGCCCGCATCCTCCCGCCAAATAGTAAGTAAGCTGTGTAGATGCGTCCCGGGGGCCGGGCGCCCCCAGCGTCGATGGAGGAACGTTTGCAAGCGGTAACCACTTCTGTCTTCTTTGATTCCACCGACGCCGGCATCTCCCCATGGAGCTCATTCCTGCGCGCATTTCCGGACGCTGCAGGCGACGTCACTGCCCTGCTGGCCCTGGCCGTGGAAGCGGGCGAAACCTGGCCGCGTCCCGGAGAAGGCCGGACGCAGCTGTTATGGGAGCTCCTGGCCTCTGTCGCCGCCATTGACGTGGCGGCAGCCCGGGTATTAGAGCCGCATATGGACGCCATTGCCATTCTTTCCCAGGCTGCCGGCACGGATACCGCTGACCGGCCGCCCGGGGAAGGCGTCGGAGCGTCATGGGGCGTCTTCGCGGCAGAGGCCCCCGGCGTCAGCCTGCGGGCCAGCCGCGACGGCGGCACGGTGGTCCTGGACGGGGCCAAACCGTGGTGCTCCTTGGCTGCAAGCCTGGACCGTGCCGTCATCACCGCCCATACGGACGACGGCGGCAGGGCGGCTTTCGCCGTCGACCTCCGCCACCCCGGGGTATGGTGCGAAGAGCCCGCCTGGGTGGCGCGCGGCCTCCGGGAGATCCCCAGTGGAACCGTGCACTTCGACCAGGTTCCGGCAGTGGCCCTGGGTGGAACCGGCTGGTATCACAGCCGCCCCGGCTTCGCCTGGGGAGGCATGGGCGTTGCCGCCTGTTGGCTGGGCGGCGCGGTGGGAGTGGCCCGCGATTTCCGCTCCGGCCTGCTAGCCGGCGCCGACGCCGGGAGGGAACCGGACCAAGTGGCGCTCGCCGCCCTCGGCGAGGTGGACCGCACCCTCACTGCCGCCATGCAATACCTCGCCCGCACCGCGGCACGCATCGATGACGGCAGCCTGGGCGCCCACGGCCAAAGTTCCTGGAGCGAAGCCCAGCGTGTCCGCGGAACCGTTGCTTCCGCCGTCGAACGCGTCCTGCACCTGGTGCTTTCCAACCGGGGCCCCGCCCCACTTGCCTTCGACGAACGCTATGCCAAACGGACGGCGGACCTGGGACTGTACGTGCGCCAGCATCACGGGTCACGGGACGACGCCCAGCTGGGCCGCCTCACGCTCAAGGGTGACTGCCCGTGGTGACCTTCTCGCACGCGGACCAAGGCACCGCCGAAGCAGCCTGGGCCGGAAGCGAACTGTCGGTCGCGCCGGAACTGCCGCTCGGCCCCGATGAACTCGCTGCGCTGCGCTTCGTGGTCCTGGCCGCCCATCCTGACGATGAGACCCTCGGCGCGGGCGGACTCATGGCGCGGCTGGCCGCGCTGGGCGCGCAAGTGGAAGTCCTCCTGTGCACGGCGGGGGAGGGATCCCACCCGGATTCCCCCACCACATCACCCGAGGAGTTGGCGCAGGCCCGGTTGGCGGAATTCGCCGCGGCACTGACCGTCCTGGGATTGGGGGACCGGTGGCGCTTCCTCGGTTTTCCGGACCGCGGCCTCGGCTCCCACGCTGACGCCATCGCCGCTGCCGTCAGGGATGCAGCGGCGCGGCTGCCCGGGCGGGCCGACCAGCTGGTCCTGGTTGCGCCCTACCGTTTCGACGGCCACTCCGACCACGACGCACTCGGTGCCGTGGCAGCGGAAACCGCCAGGAAGGATGGCCACGCACTGCTGGAGTACCCCATCTGGTACTGGCATTGGGCCACGCCCGGTGACCAGCAGTGGCGGGCGTGGCTCCGGTTCCCGCTGGACGGCGAGTCCGGCGCGGCCAAGGAACGTGCCATGGCTGCCCACGCCACCCAAGTCATGCCGCTGTCCCCGGCCCAGGGGGACGAAACCCTGCTGAGCCGTGAGTTCCTTGGCCATTTCGCCCGAGGCTACGAAGTGTTTGCCTGGACACCGCCCCGGGACGCGTCCGGCCCGGCGCACTCCAGCCAGGACGCCGAGGAGGTCTTCGACGTCGTCCATAACGGCTCCGCCGACCCCTGGAACTACGCCTCGAGCTGGTATGAGCGGCGCAAGCGGGCGATCACCCTCGCGGCCCTCCCGGATGCGACCTATGAGCGCGGCCTGGAAGTGGGCTGCTCCATCGGTACCCTCACGGAGGACCTCGCGGGCCGCTGCCGCAGCCTGCTGGCCGTTGATGCCAGTGGGGCCGCGGTTCGCCGAGCCACGCAACGGCTTGACGGCAACCACGGGGTCCGCGTCGAGCAGCGCGTGGTCCCCGGCTCCTGGCCCGGCGGAACATTCGACCTGCTGGTGGTGTCCGAGGTCGGCTACTACCTGGCCCCCGGCGAGCTCGCTGACCTGTGGGACCGGGTGGAGGCCTCACTGGAACCGGGCGGGGTCCTGGTCCTGTGCCACTGGCGGCACCCGATCGACGGCTGGCAGCTCGACGGCGACACCGTCCACGCGCTCGCCCGCCAACGGTTGCGCTGGCCAACCACGGGGCTGTACCGGGAGCGCGACTTCGTCCTGGAATTCCTGGTGTGCCCGGCCCGCGGGACGGGCGTGGCATGACGCTGGCGGCTCCGGGGGGACCAGCCGCAGGGTTTCGGCACGGCATGGGGGCAACGCAGATCGACAAAGTGGCCGTCGTGATCCCGGCGCACAACGAGGAACAGGCCCTGGAGCGGGCGCTCTCTTCAGCCGGAACCGCCGCGGACCGGCTGGCCGTGGACAGTCCCGGAACTGAGGCGGAGGTTGTTATTGTCCTCGACGCGTGCACGGACCGGTCGCTGGAGGTAGCCGCCGGCTTCGCAGCCCGTGACCTCCGCTTCCGCGTCCTGCCCGTCGGTTTCCACAGTGTGGGAAAGAGCCGCCGGGCAGGTTGCGGGGCGGTGCTGGAAAGCCTGGGTGGGTCCGGCGCGGCGGGTATTCCGGCACGTCGCCTGTGGTTGGCCAACACCGATGCCGATTCACAGGTACCGGAAGACTGGCTGCTCCGGCAGCTGGAACTGGCAGCAGCCGGAGCCGACCTTGTCCTTGGCTCCGTGGAGCCCGATGCCCATGGGACACACCACGAGCTGTTGGCCCGCTGGCACGCCCGGCATGCCTTGGCCGAGGACCACCCGCACGTCCATGGGGCCAACCTGGGTGTCCGCGCTTCGGCCTATCTCGCGGCCGGGGGCTTCCCTGGGATTGACCGCGACGAAGACAGGATCCTGGTGGAGCGGCTTCGCGCGGGCGGGGCAGCAATCGTTTCCACTGACACCACGCGCGTCCTTACCTCGGGGCGGACCAGCGGCCGCGCGCCCGGCGGGTTCGCCGCTTACCTCCTGGCGCTGGCACAACCCTGACGGCGCGTGCGCCTGTCGGTCACACGAGGTCCGGAGCGCTCGCCACGATGTAGTCCGCCGCCGCCGGTCCGGTCATGGAAAGGTTGTTGCTGTCGGGATCGATGCCTGCCTGCTGCAACGCCTCCCACAGGGAGGACGGGGTGTGGGGCTCGGCCTTATTCAGGAGGCACCAGCTGGTGTAAAGGCCATAGAGCTCGTCCCGTCCGAGGCCCAGTCCGGGCTCCCTGTCCGGGACAACTGCCTCGGCTAGGAACTGGTCAAAATGTGTAGCAGTCATGTTCGCTCATTTGGTTGGAGCTTGTATCCGCCGTCTGCTTCAGCGGCCACGCCGGTTCCCAAAAGGCCCCGGCAAGGTATTCACGAAACTATTGCAGGAGGCGCGGCTTGTCCAGTCACGCCGAAAGGGGGCAGGCCCATGGGGGGGGCCGACGGCGACTGGGGGGACTGGCCTCGGTCTCAGAAGAGGCCATCTCACCGCCGGCCCCGCTTCGCCCCGGACCCCACAGCCCGGGAAACTTCGACAGGACCTTCACCATGAATTTTCCTCTTTCTCGAAGGTCCTGCCTAGTCCCTTCCTCCCTGGCCGGCCCGGACCGTTACATGTTGCTGCCCGGCCGGCCCCCGCCGTCGGACTCTCCCTCTTCGGCGCGGGCCCGGACCTTCTCGCGAACCTTGTCCCGGTGCCGTTCGCCCTGGTTCTGCGCGCCGTTGCCCTCCTGGCCGTGCTTCTCCCGGAGTTCCCTGCCGTGCTTGATGTCTTCCTCGATCTGCTGCTGCAGTTTTTCGCTCTTTTTGGTGTCCCGGGGCGGTAACTGAATGGTTTCCTCGGCCTTGATGCCGGCCTGGAGTTCGCGGCCGCGCTCCACTTCGGCGTCGAATTCGGCGCCGAACAACAGGGACATGTTCAGGATCCACAGCCAGAGCAGCGCGACGATGACACCGCCAATGGCGCCGTAGGTCTTGTTGTAGCTGTTGGAGTACGCCACGTAGAAGCCGAAGGCCAGCGAAGCCAGCAGGAACACCACCAGGGCGATGGCCGAACCCATGCTCATCCACCGGAATTTCGGTTGTTTCACGTTTGGTGTGGCGTAGTAGAGGATGGCGATCGCCACGGTGATCAGCACCAGCATGACCGGCCACTTGGCGATGTTCCACACCGTCAGGAAGGCGCCTCCAAGCCCGATCAGGTTCCCGACGGATTCTGCCACGGGGCCGCTCAGCACGAGCATCGCCGCGATGACGACGACGATCAGCAGGTTGACGACGGTGACGCCGAGCATGGTGCCCCGCAGCTTCACGAAGGCACGGCCCTCGTCGACTTCGTAGACACGGTTCATGGCCCTGCCGAAGGCCCCGACGTAGCCGGACGCGGACCAGAGTGCCGTGAGGAGGCCCAGGACAAGGGTGAAGCCGGCGGCCGAGGAACTCGCGAGGTCCTGGACCACCGGCCGGATCGTCTCTACGGTTTGCCCGGGGGCGAAACCTTGGACGATGTCCAGCAGGGCGGAGGTGGTCTTTTGCGGGTCGCCGAAGATTCCCAGGAGGGATACCAGCGCCAGCAGCGCCGGAAAGATCGAAAGTACGGAGTAGTAGGTCAGGGCCGCTGCCAGGTCCGGGCACTGGTCTTTGCTGAATTCCCGCAGCGTCTTCCTGGCGATGTACTTCCAGGAGGGCTTCTCCAGGTCCCGGGGGCTCCCGGGTTTGCGGGAATCGTTCGGATCGGGGGCCTGGCCGGCCTTCGCGGTGCTGGTCTCGGACGTGTTGTGAGTGGCCATTGGGGGAGTCCTCTCGATCTTGGGGCCAAGAGGACAGGCCGACCCCGCGGGTGGCGGTGCCGGCCTGTCGTCTTAGGTGTTGCCTTTAGGGAGCCGCGGTAAGCGGAGCGTCAGCTGCTTTGGACGGTGTCCTTCGCATCTGCGGCACGGTCTTTGACGTCGTCGGCTGCGTGCTGGCCCTCAGCTTTGACGTTCTGGGCGGCGTCGGTTGCCGTGGCCTTGACGTTTTCCATGGCTTCCTGTGCCGGCTCCTTGAGGTCCTGGGCCATGTTTTTAGCGGCGTCAGTAAGTTCGGCGGCCAGTGGCTGGGCTGCCGTCTTGAGCTGATCGGCCGCTTCCCGCTCCTTCTGGCTTGGCGGGATCAGCGACGAGACCAGCAGTCCGGCCCCGAACGCGATGAGGCCTGCAGCCAGCGGGTTGCCAGCGGTCTTTGACTTCACCTGGCCCGGGGTTTGGGAGACGGCGTGGCCGGCATCGGAAAGCTTCGCCGAGACGGCGTCGCCAGCCTGGTGCAGGCTGTCCGCCGCTGAGTGCGCACCTGCGCCCGTGGTGTTGTGGACGTTGGTGGTGGCGGTGTCTGCTGCACCCATGATTTTCTCCTTCATCCCGGTGGCCGCATCCTTGAGCTTGTCGGTCTGCCGGTGGACGATGTTGGACGGCGTGACTTTGTCGGCCACGGCGTCCACGTTTGTTCCCAGGCGTGCCCGGGTGGCTTCGATGTCTGCGCGGATGACGTCAGGGTTTTCGCTCATCGGTTTACCTCACCTGGTTTAAGGGTTGGGGGTATCTCAGAAAGGGTTTCGCCGGTCTGGGGCATGCCCTTGATTTGCTTCAGTTCCTTGCGGCCCATGGAGGCCAGGACAGCTGCAATGATGGCCCAGACCACGGCAGTGATCAGGGCGGACCAGCCCAGCGGCATGACGGCGCCGAGGGCGAACATCAGGGCCAAGGACAGGAACAGCAGGACGAAGTGTCCGCCAACCCCGGCGCCGGCCAGCATGCCGGATCCTTTGCCTGCGCGGGTGGCGGTCTGCTTCAGTTCAGCCTTGGCCAGATCGACTTCCTGGCGCATGAGGGTGGACAAGTCCCGCGTTACGTCGCCGAGCAACTCCCCCAGTGAGGCGTTGTCCGCTTTCATGTGCGCCGCGCTTGGCGGCGGCTCAGGTATGTGGCTGCTCATCAGAGTCCGCCAGCCTGGCCGCCCCTGGCGCGGTCCCGGGTGAAGGGGTCAGCCGCCATTGGGTCATCGGCCAATTCGCGGTCGCGCAGGGGGTCGTCGGAAACCTGGTTTCCGGACCACGGTTCCTCCACCAATTGCGGGCTGTCGAGGCCGCTGGCAGTCGACGTGGACTCGGGGTAGCTGCTGCCCGGCGCGCCGCCGTCGTATCCGGCCGTGGTGGTGGCCGGACCGGGCAGCTGGACGGGCGGCGGAGGCACTACACCACCGGCGGCCGGCGGCTGGCCGTATTGGTCCGGGTATGTCGTGCCTGCGTGCTGGCCGGAAAGGCCTGCGGCAGCTGATGCGGTTGAGCCGGTAGACTCCGGGGCGCCTGCCGTAAGGCCACGGGTCAAGCGTCCGGCGAGGACACCGGCTCCGGCAGCGAGGAGCAGGAAGGTTCCGGGCCGGTTGCGGGCAAACCGCTGGACCTCGTTCAGGAGGTCTCCGGGTTCCCGGTTCTCCAACCAGGTGGCGATCGAGGATGTCCGCTCGGCCGCCTGCCGGACCAGGTCGCTGGCCATGCCGTGCTGGTCCGGGGCGCTGGCCATGCTGTGCAGCTGGCCGGAAATGTTGCGGATGCCTTCTGCAGCCTTCTGCTGCTGCGTTGCGGCCTCGCTCGTGAGGCCTGACTTGGCCTGGTGCAGCAGGTCTTGCGCGTTGGACTTTGCCTCCGAGGCTACGTTGGCTGCCTCTTCTTTGGCCGTCTGTGCCACGTTCTGTGCGGAACCCGCTGCTGTCCTGGCTACGCCTGCTGCCTCGTCCTTGGCAGCTTCGGTGCGTGAGGACGCAGAACCGGTGCCGGCACTCTCCGGCATGGTTTGGGTTTGTTCGTAATCGGCGGGTGCGTACCCGTTTCCGCTCTCAGCGCCATAGCTGGCTGCCGGAGACGGAAAGTTTGCGGGCCGGCGCTCGCCGGGGATTCCTGTATGTGCCTGAGGGGCCGTGTTTGCGGTGTCCTCGGGCCATTGGTTCTCTGTCATCTTCGCTCTTCCTTTCAGAAAGAAGGCTGGTTGCTGATCAAGAACCAGCGGTACTGGCCGTAAAATAGTAAGCATGTTTACTAATGAAAGGTAAGTACCCTTGCTAATTGGGTTCTAACCGTTCGAGTAAAAATGTCAGCCGGAATGGCTCTGGCCTGCCCGGTCACAACGAAGTGGGAAGTGGTGGGAAACGTGGATACAGCTCCATGGGTATGGGTAGTGGTTGCGGTTGTCGTCGTGGCACTGATTGTTGTGCTGCTCCTCTCCGGCGGACGGCGCCGCAAGGCGATGCAGGAGAAGCGGGACCAGGAGAATCGGGAAAAAGCGGCCGAGATCCGCCGCAAGGCTGAAAACATGGAACTCGACGCCCGCGAACGGGAAGCCAAGGCCATCCGTGCACGCGCCGACGCCGAGCAGGCCCAAGTGGACGCGGCCCGGCTGCGGCAGGAAGCCGAGGAACGCAGCCGGGAAGCGCAGTCCCTCCGCAGCGACGTTGCCGGCCATGCCCGCGAGGCGGACGAGTTGGATCCCGACGTCGGTCGTGACGGCACCCGCCGCGACGTACACGGGGCGGACCGGGACGGGCAGGCGCAGGCCGAGGCTTCCAACCATGGCGGCAATGCGGCCGACGTCGGGCACGACCGGGCTGTGCATCACCCGGCTGTGCATCGCGAAACCGGGCGCCATGGCATCGCGGGCAACGATCTGCCGCAGGCTGAGGCTGGGCACCGTGACGCTGTGGGCACCGACCTGCCGCACTCTGATGCAGGGCGCTATGGCAGCGCGGGCAACGACCTGCCGCAGGCTGAGGCTGGGCGCCGTGACGCTGCTGGCACCGACCTGCCGCACTCTGATACTCGGCACCGTGACTCTGTGGGCAGCGACGCTGCGGGCGGTGACGCGGAGTCCAGTGATGCGCGGCCCATCGACGCAGAGCGCCCTGATTCTCCGGCTGCGGATCCGCGGACTGAGGCCGGTTGGCGGATCAATATCAGCGACGCGGAGCGCGATGTGCGCGACGTGAAGAACCCGCACGCGGGCCTCTAGGCTGGATTGCTCCGGGTGGGGGCGGAGGGCGGTTCCTTCTTCCGTTCCCACGCCCGCGCGGGCGGACAAGGATTGTTTTATAAGCAGCCTTATGATTTCCTGCTTCTAAGTCTTGCCGCAGGCTTTCGGAACCAGACCGAGGGAAAACAGCACCCATGCCCGAATCCTTTGCCGCCTTGGCCGCTAACACCGTCCCGGCCCATCAACAGGCCGAAACATCTGATCCGCCATCTCCGCGGGCCGCCTCGGAGCGTTCGCAGGGGGCATTCGAAAATGACATGGTTTTGAGGTACCTGGATCTTGCCGAGGCCTTGGCCGCACGGTTTGAAGCACGCGGCAGGGAACGGGCGGACCTGAACCAGGTCGCCTACCTGGGACTGGTGAAAGCCGCCCGCGGATTCAACGAGGCCAAGGGTGACAGTTTCCCTGCCTATGCCGCGCCTACCATCACCGGTGAGCTCAAGAGGTACCTCCGCGACCGGACATGGGTGGTCCGCCCGCCACGCCAGGTCCAGGACTTGAGGACCCGCCTGTTCAGGGCGGAACCGGAACTCACCCAGTCCTTGGGCCGGATCCCCAGTGTGGCCGAATTGGCCGGAGAGCTGGGTGCGGATCCCGTGGACGTGTTGGAAGCCATGTCGGCCTCCAGCAGCATGCACCCCGATTCCCTCGACGCGGTGAGTCCGCACTCGGATGCCCCCTCCATTGGTGAAATGCTGGCCAGTCCTGAAACACCTCTGGAGAGGCTTGAGGAGCTCGCCGGCCTGCGCGCCGCCATGAAGGACCTGGCTGACGTGGATCGGGAACTGCTGTACCGCCGCTATTTCTGCGAGGAAACGCAGGTGCAGTTGGGCAAGCGGCTCGGTATGTCCCAAATGCAGGTTTCCCGACGCCTGGCGAAGGTGCTGACGGAATTGCAGCGCCGGCTGGAAGAAGGCGCCAGCGTGGACGGTCCGGTCGGGGACCGCAAGGCGAGGACGGAACGGGAAGCGCGGACGGCCCAGCCGGCCAACCAGGTGGTGCCGTTCCGGCGGCCCAGGAAGACCGGCCGTCCAGGCGTCGCGGGCAGGGGCCGCCTCGACTGCACAGGCACCAGTTGAACGGATCCGGCGTGGCCACGGGACAGCGTTCACGCCATGAGGCCCGCTGACCGGGGGGGTTCGATGGCTTCAACTAGGGTTGAACCATGAGTGAAGGCGGGCCCCAATAATGGCCAAACGCGGAAAGTCGGGAGGCCGGGGCCGGTCCGCAGGCGTGGTGGAGGTGCCCAAGGGCACGGCGCCGGACGGTCCGGTGGAGGGTGTCTACTACATTGACACCGGCGACTGCGAGCTGGTGGCGGACCAGGACAACTCCACGGGCTGGCTCCTGAAGATCAACGGCGTCATGAGCTCGCATATCGACCTCGCCGACCCCTTGTTCCTGGACTTTGAGTACATGCGGTGGATGGCGGCGCTCATTGAGTCCCGTTGGCCGCCGTCGGACGCATCGTCGGCTAAGCTCCGCGGCCTGCACCTGGGCGGCGGTGCGTGCTCCATGGCACGCTACTTCGCCGCCGCCTACCCCGATGCCCGGCAAGTGGTGGTGGAACTGGACGGCAAGCTGGCTGAATACGTGCGCGGCTGGTTCGACCTCCCGAAGGCGCCGCTGCTCCGCATCCGCGTGGGGGAGGCCCGGGCGGTGACCGAAACCCTCACGGAGCACACCAGGGACTTCATTATCCGCGATGTCTTTGCCGGGGCCTTTACCCCGCGGCCGCTTACCACCGCCGAATTCACCACCCACGCCAAGCGGGTCCTGGCGCCGGGCGGCTTGTTCGTGGCCAACTCGGGGGACGCCCCGGACCTCAAGAACGCGCGTGAGGACGCCGCCACCATCGCCGCTGCCTTCAAGCACACGGTGATCATCGCCGACCCTGCCATGCTGAAGGGCAGGCGCTACGGCAACATGGTGATGGCCGGCAGCGACGTCCCGTTCGGCGACGATCCCCAACTTCGGCGCCGGCTCCTTGGCGGCGCCGTCCCCGCCCATCTTTGGGACGATGCCCAGGTCCGGGCCTTCGCGGCCGGCGCGCTGGTCCGGCATGACGAGCCGGTTGAGCCAATCATCCGGTGACTTACCCGCGGCCCAGGAGCGCGCCGCGGTGCTCGGCCATCCGTTCCCGCAGGGCCTGCACGACGGCGGCCACCGCGGGGCGGCGGAGCGAGTCCGGGCGCAGCACCATCCAGTAGGGGAGCAGCTCACCGATTTCGCCGGGCAACAACCGGACCAGGTCGTCATGGAGATCGCCCATGAAGCATGGCAGGAAGCCGACCCCGGCACCTGCCCGGGTGGCCTCCACATGGACGAACACGTTAGTTGATGTCAGGCCCTCGCGCATGGCCGGCACCAGCCGCCGCGGCGCATCGAGATCGTCCACCTGGAGCATCGAATCCACGAAGTAGACCAAGGGATGCTCATTGAGTTCGGCCACGGTGGCCGGAGTTCCGTGCTCGGCGAGGTAGGTGCGGGAGGCGTACATTCCCAGCCGGTATTCGCCCAGCCGGATGGCCTCCGCACGGTGCACCTGCGGCTCGCCCACCACCACCTCGATGTCCAGCCCGGAGCGCTGCTGCAGTGCCCGCCGGGTCATGGTCACCACCTCAACACTCAGGCCGGGATGGTGCCGGCGCAGCCGCGCCACGGCGGGGGCTGCGATGTAGGCGCTGAAGCCGTCGGTCGCCGTCATGCGTACGACGCCGGTAATCGGGTCGGGTGCCTGGCCGGCCGGTCCCAGCGTGCCCAGCACCGCTTCGACCTGTTCGGCCACCTGCACGGCACGCTCGCCCAGCTCCGTGAGTTCCCAGCCGCCGGCGGCCCGGGACAGTACCCGGCCACCAAGCGCCTTCTCGAGCGCGGCGATCCTGCGCGAGACGGTGGTGTGGTTCAAGCCCAGGGCTTGGGCCGCCGTCGTGAATTTTGCCGAGCGGGACACCGCCAGGAGGACCAGCAGGTCGTCAGGATTGGCGTTCATATCTGCAATTGTGCACATGCCAGGTGCCTCTTTGGGCATTGAGCTGCAAAGTTTGTGCAGCAATACTCATCTGAGTCACTTGTGCTGGAGATCACAGCACGTGTCAATGTGGACACTGAGGAGAACCATGAGCGTTGAGCACAGCCAGGCAAACGAAGCCAGGTATGCACCCAAAGGAACCGGACTGAAGAAGATCGTTGCCGCCTCCATGGTGGGCACGGTGGTGGAATGGTACGAGTTCTTCTTGTACGCCACCGCCGCCACCCTGGTCTTTGGCAAGTACTTCTTTCCGTCCACCGGCAATGACCTGGACGGAATCATCCAAGCCTTCCTGACCTACGCGGTGGGCTTCATTGCCCGGCCGCTGGGTGGCATCGTCTTCGGCCAGATCGGCGACAAGCTCGGCCGCAAGCCCACGCTGCAGTTGACCATCGTCATCATCGGCGTGTCCACCTTCCTGATGGGCTGCCTCCCCGGCTTCGCCGACATCGGATATTTGGCTCCAGCCCTGCTGGTGGCGCTGCGGTTCATCCAGGGCTTCGCGCTCGGCGGTGAATGGGGCGGTGCCGTCCTGCTGGTGGCTGAACACAGCCCGAACAAGACCCGCGCCTTCTGGTCCAGCTGGCCCCAGGCGGCCGTCCCCGTGGGCAACCTGCTGGCCACCCTGGTCCTCTACATCATGTCCACCACCCTCAGCAGCGAGGCCTTCCTCGGCTGGGGCTGGCGCGTGGCCTTCTGGCTCTCCGCGGTGATCGTGTTCGTGGGCTACTACATCCGCACCAACGTCAGCGAATCACCCATCTTCCTCGAAGCCAAGGAACTGGTGGAGAAGGAACAGGCCGTCAGCTACGGCGTGTTCGAGGTTGTCCGCAAGTACCCCAAGGGCATCTTCCAGGCCATGGGCCTGCGGTTCGCCGAAAACATCATGTACTACCTGGTGGTCAGCTTCGCGATCGTCTACCTCAAGAGCGTGCACAAGTACGACACCTCTTCGCTGCTGCTGGCACTGCTGATCGCACACGTCATCCACTTCGCGATCATCCCGCAGTACGGCCGCCTGGCGGACCGGATCGGACGCAAACCCGTGTACCTGGCCGGCGCCATCCTCGGTGCCACCTGGCCGTTCTTCGCTTTCCCCATGTTCGATACCCGCAACGCCGTGGTCATCGTCCTCGCCGTCACCATCGGCCTGTGCCTGCACGGCCTGATGTACGCCGGACAGCCTGCCATCATGGCCGAAATGTTCCCCACCCGCATGCGGTACTCCGGTGCATCCCTCGGCTCGCAGGTAACGTCGATCTTCGCCGGCTCGCTGGCGCCGCTCCTGGCCACCCAGTGGCTGAAGGACACCGGCTCGTGGGTGCCGACGGCCATCTACCTGCTCGTCGCCTGTGCCATCACCGCGGTGGCCGTGCTGAGCCTGAAGGAAACCAAGGGCATCGCCCTGGAGGACGTGGACAAGGAAGACGCCACCCGCGAAGGACTGCTCCCAGCCGGCCAACGCTAGGCTGCCGGAGCCGTTGGACCGTTTGGGCGCATGAAGGAGAACTGCAATGGATAACACGTTGAATGGACGCAAGGCACTGGTCACCGGCGGTGCCAGCGGAATCGGTGCCGCCTGCGTGCGCGCACTCGCGGCCCAGGGCGCGAAAGTGGTGGTGGCCGACGTCGACTCCGCCGCAGCTGCCAGGCTCGCCGACGAGGTGGGCGGCACCGCCTGGGCCGTGGACCTCCTGGACGTGGACGCCCTGGCCACCCTCAGCCTGGATGTGGACATCCTGGTGAACAACGCGGGAATCCAGCGCATCAGCCCCATTGAGGACTTTGATCCGGCGGACTTCCGCAGGATCATCAGCCTGATGCTGGAGGCGCCGTTCCTGCTGGTCCGGGCCGCCCTGCCGCACATGTACGCCAACCGCTTTGGCCGCATCATCAACGTGTCGTCGGTGCACGGTATCCGTGCTTCCCCGTTCAAGAGCGCGTACGTATCCGCCAAGCACGGCCTCGAGGGCTTGAGCAAGGTGACGGCGCTGGAGGGCGGGGAGCACGGTGTTACCTCCAACTGCGTGAACCCGGGCTACGTCCGCACGCCCCTGGTGGAGAAGCAGATCGCGGACCAAGCCCAGGTGCACGGGATCGACGAGTCTGAGGTCCTGGCCAGGGTGATGCTCACCGAATCGGCCATCAAACGCTTGGTGGAACCGGAGGAAGTGGCGTCCCTGGTTGCGTGGCTGGCCTCCGACAGTGCCGCTATGGTCACGGGGGCCAGCTACACCATGGACGGCGGCTGGTCTGCCCGGTAGGTTACCCCGCTAGTCCATCGGTTTGACCACGCGGTGATCGTAGAAGAAGACGCCATGGGTGGTCTTCAGCCCCACTGACCGGCGATCATGCCATACGACGACCCCTTCGCGCCTGCCGCTGAAGGGGTCGTCGCCAATCACGGTGTCGCCCACCCGGTAGGGGCATCGTGGGCTGACGGCCCCCTTGGCCCGGCGCCATACTGTCACCAGGGCATCGCGCAGGCTGACGGGCCGGCCCATGCCGGAAAGGTCCCGTACGTAGCCCTTGGCCATGTGAGCCTCCCCTTCAGGCGGCAGCCGGCCGCCTGCTAACGGTGTTGGTCGGCGGAACGCTCCCAGCGGAGGATGGTCCTCCCATTCCGGCCGGCACCGTACGCCTACGCTATGCGCTATTCACATCAGCAACACCAGTAACAAGTACTTGTTTTGTCCAGTGGAACTACTTGCCTGTTGGGTGCGGTACATCCCCCAGCGGTCCGGCGGAGCATCAGCGGCTGCTGTTAATGATGTCCTCCGCGTTCTCGAAGGCCCACGCCACCAGGGGCACCAGCAGCCCGCTCAGCTCGTAGCCACGCTCGGTGAGGCTGTAGTCCACCCGGGGTGGAATGACCGGTTGGGCATTCCTGCTGACAAGGCCGTCCCGCTCGAGGGTCTTCAGGGTCTGGGCCAGCATCTTCTCGCTGATGCCCTCGGCCCGGCGCCGCAAATCACTCCATCGCTGCTCGCCTTCGGACAGGGCGATCAGGATCAGCACTCCCCACTTGCTGGTGATGTGGTCCAGCAGGGTCCTGCTGGGGCATCCGGCGGGGAACACGCCGTCGGCGAAGGCGAGGGGCAGCGGTGCGGCCTGCGGAACAGCTTCCATGTCACTAGCTTACCTAAAGGTCAGTACCTTACTTCAAAGTGCGTACTCTCTTTGAGGAAGTATTCTCCATGGCTCGCGGTTGTGCCCTTCGACAGATCAAATTCCTCGAAAGGATCCATCGTGAGCATTGTTGTTACAGGCGCCACCGGACAGCTGGGCCAGCATGTCATCGAAGCCCTTCTTGAACGTGGGGTGCCCGCAGCCGGAATTGTGGCCGCCGGACGTTCCGTGGAAAAGCTGGCCGGCTTCGCCGCGCGCGGAGTCAACGTCAAGGCCATGGACTACGCCGACGCAGGCTCAGTTGCCGCCGCGCTCAAGGGGGCAACCCGGGTGCTGCTCATCTCCGGCAGCGAAGTGGGCCAGCGCGTCGAACAGCACCGCACCGTCATCGAAGCAGCCCGGGCCGAAGGCGTGGAACTGCTGGCCTACACCAGCATCGCCAACGCGGACACCACCGGCATGCTGCTGGCCGGGGAGCACAAGGCCACGGAGGCCCTGCTGCGGGAGTCAGGTGTTCCCTTCGCCTTGCTCCGCAATGGCTGGTACCTGGAAAACTACACGGAGCAGTTGCCCGGTACCCTCGCCCAGGGTGCGGTCGCAGGCAGCGCCGGGGACGGCAAAGTCAGTGGCGCTGCACGGGTGGACTACGCCCACGCCGCCGCCGCGGTCCTGGTGGCCGAGGACCAGGCCGGCAAGGTGTACGAGCTGGGCGGAGATGAAGCCTTCAGCATGGCGGACCTCGCTGCTGAGATCAGCGCCGCCACTGGCAAGGCCATCACCTACAACGACCTCCCCGCCAAGGACTACGCCGGCCTGCTCACCTCCGTGGGGGTGCCGGAGGATTTCGCCGAGGTCCTGGCGGACTCGGATCTCGGCATCGCCCGCGGTGACCTCCTGGTCAGCACCGGAGACCTCCGGCGCCTCATTGGACGCCCGACGACGTCCCTCGCCCAGGCCGTCCGGTCCGCCGCGGCTGCGGCGTAAGGCAGCGGAAGACAGTACGGCGCCGGACGGCGACAGGTGCCCGGCCCCGGCGGGGCCGGGCACCTGTCGCCGATGACGGGCCTACCCGCTGTGGCGGGCGGTCCCGACCACGGGCAGCGGCGAGGTTTCGTCCTCAAGGTGGGCTCGGCGTCGTCCGTCACCTCTCACCCACAGCCGGTATGCCAGGACCAGCAGGCCCAGCCAGGCGGCGCCCACGTAGAGGGCCACCCGGGTGTCCTCGAAAGCGCCCAGGATGGCGATCACCAGCGCCATGAAGGCAATGGTGAGGACTGACGCGGCCGGCCACCACGGTGAGGGGAATTCCGACGCCGGCAGGCCCTTCCGGGCGATTTCCAGCTTCATTGCCACGTGGGAGGCCAGGATCATCACCCACACCCACACCGTGGCGAAGGTGGCGACCGAGGCGATGACCAGGAACACGTCCTCCGGGATGACCGCGTTGAGGACCACGCCCACCAGCAGGATCCCGGCCATCATGACCACCGTCATCCAAGGGACGCCGTGGCGGGAGACTTTGCCGAACGCCGCCGGTGCGTGGCCCTGATTGGAGAGTCCGAAGAGGATGCGCCCGGCGCCAAAGATATCGCTGTTGATCGCGGAGAGCGCGGCGGTGATCACCACGGCGTTGAGGATGTGGGGCGCCGCGGGAATACCCAGGCCGCTGAAGATCTGGACGAAGGGGCTGCCGTCACTGCCCACCTGGTCCCACGGGAAAAGGCTCATCAGGACGCCCAGCGTCAGGACGTAGAAGAGCAGTACGCGGACCGGGACGGTGTTGACGGCCTTGGGGATGACCTTCTTGGGGTCGGCCGCTTCACCGGCGGTGATGCCAAGGGTCTCGATCCCGCCGAAGGCGAACATCACCACGGCAAAGGATGCCACCAGGCCTTCGAAGCCGTTCGGGAACAGTCCGCCGTGGTCAACGAGGTTGCCAAGGCCCGGTGCCACGGTTGAACCGGCGGCCTGGAACCCGAACGTGATGATCGCGGCACCGCCTGCAATCATGGCGATGATGGCGGCGACCTTGATCAGCGAGAACCAGAATTCGAGTTCGCCGAAGACCTTGACGCTGAGCAGGTTCAACGCCGCCAGGAAGCAGATGACGGCAAGGACCCAGATCCAGCGGTCCACCTGCGGGAACCAGAACCCCATGTAGATACTGAAGGCAGTGACGTCGGCGATGGCCACGATGGCCATCTCGAACACGTACGTCCAGCCGGTCACGAAGCCGGCGAGGGGCCCAAGGTACCGGCCGGCGTATTGGCTGAAGGAACCGGACACAGGGTGCCTCACCGCCATCTCGCCGAGGGCGCGCATCACCATGAACACGGCGGCGCCGCCGATGATGTAGGCGAGCAGGACGGCTGGTCCGGCTTTCTGGATGGCGGAAGCGGAGCCGTAGAAGAGGCCCGTGCCGATCGCCGATCCCAGGGCCATGAAGCGGATGTGCCGCACGTTCAAGCCGCGGTTGAGGACGTGTCCGACGACGGCAGCCGGCTTGTGCGTTTCCGCCGCGGTTTCGGTCCGGGTTGGGGTTGAAGCTGGTTGCATGCAAATACCTTCTCGTCATTGGGAGGGGAGCCGCTAACCAGCAGACCATTTTCGCAGGCATCGTGATGAGGCTCACGGCTGGTTGCTGTCTTCGGTTCCAGACTGTCCGGGAGGTGATCAGTCGAAACCTGGCCGGGTTTGAATGTCGTACCCCCTTGCCATAGTTGGGTCATGGGGAAAGCGGCGGCGGTGAGGGCATTCGAGGAGATCAAGGCTGCCCTTGCCGCGCTGGACACCGAGGTGGACAGAGCTGGACGCGGATCGGTTGCCGCCACGAAGGAGTGTGCTGACCCGTTGGCCACCCTTGTTGATGGGTGCCTCGACATCCTGGCGGGCGTCAGGGCCGTGGAGGCCATGATCGCAGGGCTGAAAGCGAAGGCCGCGGTCGCTTATGCGGAAAGTGCTTCTGCTGTTGCGGGGCCCGACGTGCCGGTGCAGGCCCATGAGATGGCGGTCGCGGCGGAAGTTGGCTGCGTCCTGGCGGTTGGACCGAGGGCGGCATCGACATTCCTGGCTACCTCGCACGCCGTTGTTACCTCGTTGCCGCGGACCCTTGCGGGGCTGCAGGCAGGGACCCTGTCCTGGGGCCACGCGGTGGTGATGGCGGATGAGACGGCGAGCCTGGATGTGAACGGGGCTGCGGCGTTGGAGGCGCATTTCCTGGACCCGGATGCCCCCGATCCGGCGCGGGGCTGTCCCCCCGGGGAGATGCCGGCGCACCGGTTCAGGGTGAAGGCCCGCACGTGGCGGGAGCGTCACCATGCCGGGAGTATCGAAGCCCGTCACTCCAAGGGAGTGGCAGAACGGCGGGTGGAGTACAGGCCGGACCGGGACGGCATGGCCTGGCTGTCCGCATACCTGCCCGCCGGCCAAGCCTCGGCAGTCTGGGACCGGCTCACCTCCGAGGCTCGCAGCATGCAGGGTACTGAGGAAGGTCGCACGCTATCCCAGTTGCGGGCTGACAACTACGCCTCGTCGCTGCTGGCTACCTTCCCCGCAGGCAGCGGGGGATGCCAGGCCGCTGAGCGCCCTTTCTCCGGGATCCGCGCTCAGGTGCTGGTCACTGTCCCGGTGTTCTCGCTGATGGGCTTCACCGATGAACCGGCGGTCCTGGACGGGTACGGTCCCATTCCGCCGTCGATGGCACGGGCCCTGGTGGCCGAGGGGGCGGGGTCGTTCTACCGGGTGCTGGTGGATCCGAGGGACGGTGCACCGCTGGAAATCGGGCGGACCAGCTATCGGCTGACCAAGGCCATGCGGGCTTGGCTGCGGATGCGGGACGGAAAATGCCCGTTTCCCGGGTGCAGCAACCATTCCCTCGACAACGACGCCGACCATCTCCTCAGCTGGGCCAAGGGCGGTGCCACCGGGATCAGCAACCTCGGTCAGCCCTGCCCCAAACACCACAGGCTCCGGCATACCACGGCCTGGAAACCCACGACTGCCGGCAAAAACAAACCACCCGGCTGGATTTCACCCTCCGGTCGTCGCTACAGCAGCGAGCACCAGGACTGGGAACCACCCCACTGGCCAACCCATTGTCCGCCCTCACAGGGAACGTCGTTGGCGCGGGCGGGAACCATCGATATAGTGCGCCACCACGGATCTCCCTGGGAAAACGCGTTGTCCCGCTACCTCGAGGCTCCACCCTGACCAGGCTGGAACCGGCCCCGTGCCTTGCCTCCTCCGAGATCAGTGTGCTCCTCCGTGACCGCAGATTCGGGACCCGTTGCGGTCAGACCCTGCACTTTTCGGGCGCTTCCTCTTCAATACCCTGTGCTCTTCACGCTGGCATCAATTCCGCCAGGTACCGGCTGCGTCCCGCGCTGCACCTTCGATTTCGGCGCGGTGCGCCGCCCACTCTTCGGGTGTCCTGGACGTCAGGTTCGGGTCCCCTGGACGCTGGCCCACGGTCGCGTCAATCAGTTCACGGAGTATGTCCGCGTGGCCCAGATGGTGGGCACGTTCAGCAACCATATGGACGAGAATCTGCTGCAGGGTAACCTGGCGGCGCTCCTCCGGCCACCACGGCACGGAGCCTGGAGCGTCGAGCGGCAGAGCCTCGATGGTCGCGTCGCTGTGCGTTCCTGCGAAGCGGTGGAGTTCGACGATGTCTTCGAATGACTCGCCAGCCGTTACCCACATGTCTGCGTCCGGGCGGCCGCCGTCCTCGAGCCACGGCAGGTGGCGCCCACTGGGCCGGCCGAAGACCACGCCGAAGTAGTCCAACTCCACGCTGGCAACGTGTTTGACCAGTCCCAACAGGTTGGTGCCCGTTGGCGTGAGGGGCCGGCGCATGTCGTAATCGCCCAGTCCGTCCAGCTTGCCCAACAGGTTGTCCCGCCGGATCCGGAGGTACGTGTGCAGGGTTTCTTTCCCGTCCATGGTCCGGACTCTACCGAAACGTGGATGATTCGGCACCGTAAGCTGCGCTGGGCAGGCCAGCGTCTGGTATACCGGACACATTGAATTGCGGCGGTGCCGTAAGCGGAAAGGGCAGCCGTCACACTGAAGTACGGGATACCGGACAGAGCTAGCCAGAAAGACCATTTGAGCCCATGAGCACTGCACTAAGCGCCGCATCACGGGGCGCCGAAAGACCGGGCGCCGAAACACGAGCCGAAGCCCACGCGCCCCGCGCTGCGGTCAAAGCATCCTCAAAAGTCCCTGCTGCGGAAAATACCCTCCGCATCCTCAAGTTGCTGGCCTCCCGGCGCGGGCCAATGGCGGCCTCCCAGATCGCCTCCAGCCTGAACCTTCCCCGGTCGAGTGTTTACCACTTGCTGGGCGTCATGGAGGCGAACGGCTTCGTCCTCCATTTGCATGAGGAGCAACGCTACGGGCTGGGCATCAGCGCCTTCGAACTCAGTTCCGCCTATTCACGGCAGGAACCTTTGTCGCGGCTGGGCCGCCCCCTCCTCGCGAGCCTCGTGGATGCCATCGGTGAGAGCGCCCACCTGGCAGTGCTGCACGGCCGCGATGTCCTGTACATCGTGGAGGAACGGGCCAAGAACCGTCCGTCGCTGGTGACCGACGTCGGCGTCCGCCTTCCCAGCCACCTCACCGCCAGCGGGCGCGCCATCCTTGCCGCGCTGCCCAAATCGCAAGTACGCGCGCTCTACCCGAACGCCGCCGCCTTCACCGCCCGGCATGAGGTGGTGGGGGCCATCATGAAATACTCCGCGTTGTCCTCGCACCTGGACCAGGTCCGCCAGCGGGGGTACGCCACCGAACACGGAGAGGTTACGCCGGGTTTCGGCTCCATTGCCGCTGCCGTGACAGACCACTTGGGATGGCCAACTGCGGCCGTGGCAGTGACCTTCCTCGAGGACAAGCTGCCTGCGCAGGAGTGGCCGGTCCTGGCCGCCCGCGTCCGGAAGGTGGCTGACGAACTGTCGGTCCGGCTCCACGGCCGGCCCGGCAAGTAGTCCAGCCTGCTGCCGCCCGGCAGGCCGGCCAGGCAGCCGCCGCCCGGCAATCCCCAGGCGTTCCCGGGGCCCCGGAGCGCCCCTGTTTGTTCCGCTCCGCAAACCCTTGCAACTGGATGCCGCGCATGTCTGGAATACCGGACAGTACCCCATCAAAACCCCTGTGAAGCCCGTCCGCCAAGGGCTTTAGTTGATACAGAACTTCTTTCCTCCAACAGACACCACCCGAAGGAGCCCACCATGGCACCCGCCGATTTCACCACCGGTGCCCGCCCGGTCAAAGCAGCCCGCGGCACCGAGCTCACCGCAAAGTCATGGCAGACCGAAGCGCCGCTGCGCATGCTCATGAACAACCTGGACCCCGAGGTCGCCGAGCGCCCGGACGACCTGGTGGTCTACGGCGGCACCGGCCGCGCCGTCCGCTCCTGGGCCGCGTTCGACGCCATCACCCGCACGCTGGAAACCATGGAAAAGGATGAGACCCTCCTGGTCCAGTCCGGCAAGCCGGTCGGCGTCTTCCGCACCCACGAATGGGCCCCGCGAGTGCTGCTGGCCAACTCCAACCTCGTCGGCGACTGGGCCAACTGGCCCGAGTTCCGCCGGCTCGAGGCCGAGGGCCTGATGATGTACGGCCAGATGACCGCCGGGTCCTGGATCTACATCGGCACCCAAGGCATCCTGCAGGGCACCTTCGAAACGTTCGCCGCGATTGCCCGCAAGCTCACCGGGGACGAAAACGGAACTCTCGCCGGCACGCTGACCCTCACCGGCGGCTGCGGCGGCATGGGTGGCGCCCAGCCGCTCGCCGTCACCCTGAACGACGGCGCCTGCCTGATTGTCGACGTCGACGAAACCCGCCTGCGCCGGCGGGCCGGCAAGCGCTACCTCGACGAGGTCGAAACCGACCTCGATATCGCCATCGCCAAGGTCCTCAAGGCCAAGGAGGAACGCCGCGGCTGGTCCGTGGGCTATGTTGGCAACGCCGCCGAGGTTTTCCCCGAGATCCTGCGCCGCCACAAGGCTGGCGAGCTCACCGTCGATATCGTCACCGACCAGACCTCCGCGCACGATCCCCTGAGCTACCTGCCCGAAGGAATCACGGTCGAGGAATGGCACCGCGAGGCAGCCGCGGACCCGGAAGGCTTCACCAAGAAGGCCCAGGCCTCCATGGCCCGCCACGTCCAGGCCATGGTCGAATTCCAGGACGCCGGCGCCGAGGTCTTTGACTACGGCAACTCCATCCGTGATGAGGCCCGCAAGGGCGGCTACGCGCGGGCCTTCGAGTTCCCCGGCTTCGTTCCGGCCTATATCCGGCCCCTGTTCTGCGAGGGCCTGGGCCCGTTCCGCTGGGTGGCCCTCTCGGGCGACCCTGAGGACATCCGCGTTACGGACGAGGCCATCAAGGAACTCTTCCCCGAGAACAAGCACCTGCACCGCTGGATCGACGCCGCCCAGGAGCGGGTGGAATTCGAGGGCCTCCCCGCCCGCATCTGCTGGCTCGGCTACGGCGAACGCGCCAAGGCCGGCCTGCTGTTCAACCAGCTGGTCAAGGAGGGCAAGGTCAAGGCGCCCATCGTGATCGGCCGCGACCACCTGGATTCCGGCTCCGTTGCCTCCCCGTACCGCGAGACCGAGGCCATGGCTGACGGCTCGGACGCGATCGCGGACTGGCCGCTGTTGAACGCCCTGCTCAACACTGCCTCCGGAGCCACCTGGGTGTCACTGCACCACGGCGGCGGAGTGGGCATCGGCCGCTCCATCCACGCCGGGCAGGTGTCCGTTGCCGACGGCACCGACCTCGCAGCCGAAAAGCTTGAGCGCCTCCTCACCAACGATCCCGGCATGGGCGTGATCCGCCACGCCGACGCCGGCTACGAACGAGCCCTTGACGTCGCCAAGGAACGCGGCGTCCGAATCCCCATGCAAGAGTCCGCCGACTCCGCAGCAGCAACGAACTAGGACTATCCGATGACCCTAACGACCCACTCACCGCTGACCGTCACCCTCGGCTCCAACGGCGTCACTGCCCAGGACGTGCTCGCCGTCGCCCGCCATGACGCCAAAGTGGCCATCGCTCCGGATGCCCTGGAGGCCGTGGCCCAGGTCCGCGCCCACATCGACAGCCTCGCGTCCAGCGACATCCCGGCTTACGGGATCTCCACAGGCTTCGGTGCCCTGGCCAACCGCCACATCCCCAATGACCTGCGCACCCAACTGCAGAAGTCCCTGATCCGCAGCCACGCCGCCGGCATGGGCCCGGCCGTGGAACGCGAAGTGGTCCGCGGCATCATGTTCCTGCGCGCCAAGACCCTCGCCTCCGGCCGAACCGGCGTCCGCCCCGTGGTGCTGCAAACCATGGTGGACGTGCTGAACGCCGGGATCACCCCGGTGGTCCGCGAGTTCGGCTCGCTCGGCTGCTCCGGCGACCTCGCTCCGCTGTCCCACTGCGCCCTGGTGCTGATGGGTGAAGGCGAAGCGGAAGGGCCCGACGGCGTCACATACGGCGGGCGGGGAGAGCGGACTGTCGCCGAGCTGCTTGCAGACCACGGCATCGAGCCGGTCACCCTGGCCGAGAAGGAAGGGCTGGCGCTGGTCAACGGCACCGAGGGCATGCTGGGCATGCTCCTGATGGCCATTGCCGACCTCCGCCAGCTGCTGGCGACGGCGGACATTACCGCCGCGCTCAGCGTTGAGGCGCTGCTGGGCACCGACCAGGTGTTCGTTCCCGAACTGCACGCCGCGCTGCGCCCGCATCCCGGCCAGGCTGCCAGTGCCGACAACATGCTGCGCGTGCTCTCGGACTCGCCGATTGTCGCGTCCCACAAGGAGGGTGACTCCCGTGTGCAGGATGCCTACTCGCTGCGCTGCGCCCCGCAGGTTGCCGGTGCCGTCCGTGACACCGTCGATCATGCGGAACTCGTGGCAACCCGCGAACTGGCCGCGGCTATCGACAACCCGGTGGTCCTGCCCGACGGCCGCGTGAGCTCAAACGGCAATTTCCACGGCGCCCCGGTGGCTTATGTCCTGGACTACCTTGCCATTGCCGTCGCGGACCTCAGCTCCATCGCCGAACGCCGGACCGACCGGATGCTTGATCCCGCCCGTTCGCACGGCCTTCCCGCGTTCCTGGCCTCCGATCCCGGCGTGGACTCGGGGCTGATGATTGCCCAGTACACCCAGGCAGGCCTGGTGTCGGACAACAAGCGGCTGGCTGTGCCGGCGTCGGTGGATTCCATTCCAAGCTCCGCCATGCAGGAGGACCACGTCTCCATGGGCTGGCACGCGGCGCGGAAGCTGCGCAAGGCAGTGGAGAACCTCCGGCGGGTCCTGGCCATCGAGCTGGTGACGTCTGCGCGGGCCTTGGATATCCGCACGCAGCTTTCCGGTGGGGAGCTCACGCCGGGCCCGGCGGGCACCGCCGTCGTGGCCGCCCTTCGCGCCGTGGTGGAGGGCCCGGGGACGGACCGTTTCCTGTCTCCGGAACTGGAGGCGGCGGACCGGCTGGTTGCCTCCGGGGAAGTGCGACGGGCGGCCGAATCCGCCGTCGGCTTCCTGGCCTGAAAACCGAAGGATCTTCAGTACCTGCTGCACTCCGGTCCGAAGTGCGGAATATCCGGCGACACTGCCAGTAGCGGGGTCCGGAGTGTAGTAGAACTGATGGTGTAGCGAAAGTCACATCAACGACGCTGTGGCAGCAGAACAATACAAAGGGGTAGAAGTTCACATGAAAGCACGTGGGGCAGTCCTGTCCAGGCGCAACGCCCATTCCGCCGCGGTATCCAACTGGAAGGCCCTCAAGGCCGGGGACCGCGTCGAAATCATCAAGCATGCGCATGTGGTGGCAGCCGGGGAAGTGGAAGAGGTGTCGCAGAGCGGCAACGTCCTCTGGCTGGTGCCGGCCGGACCGTCAGACCTGTCGGAAAAGCAGCTCTTCCTTAAGTCCGACGGCGTCCAGGTCCGCCTCGCCTGAAGGCCGCACCCGCTAGACAAAAGAATCCCCGCAGCGCCTTACGGCACTGCGGGGATTCTTTCTTTGGCTCCAAGCGTTCGTCCGGTGGCCCGGGGGCCGCGCAGCCGGGAAATCAGGCCGCGACGGATTCGTAGGTCTCGCCAAAGGGGACGGATTCGTCCAGGGCCACCGTGTAGCGTCCCGGATGCAGCCTGGTCACCAGGATGCCGCAGGCGGCGTCCTTCGCTGCCACCTCAATCAACTCGGCTACCGCCTCTTCCAGCCCGGAGTGGACCTCGCTGGCGCTGGAGAACTCGAGGCTGATGGACCGGAGTTCCGGGCCTTCGGCGGTTTTGGCAGCGGCGGGGACGCGCTCCAAAGTGCTTGTGATCATGTACTGAACTTTCTGTGTTTCGTGCCGGGTGGCTCCGCTATTCTAACGATCAGTATCCATATATGTCAGATGACTGCCCTCCTGAACCACTGGAGAGGCAGTCACAAAGCGTTCGTTCCGCGGCGCCGGACGGAATCAACGACCATGGAAGCGGGCACCGCCAGGGCCCCATCCAGCAGTCCCGCCCCCACACCTTGAGGAGATTCGGTATGAAGATCATGCGCCTGGGCAACAGCGGCAGCGAACAGCCCGCAGTGCTCGTTCCCTCAGCGGACGGCACCGGCCGGTACTTCAGCCTGCTGCCCCTGACGGATGACGTCGACGGCGGGTTCCTCGCTGCCGGCGGCCTGGACAAGGTCCGGAAAGCCTTGGCCGCAGGTGACCTGCCGGTCCTTGAGGGTGCGGAAGCGCTGCGGGTCGGACCGCCAGTGGCCAGGTCCGGCTCAGTGGTGGGCATCGGGATGAACTATGCCGCCCACGCGGCCGAGTCGGGAGCCGAACCGCCCACGGTTCCGGTGGTCTTCCTCAAGCCAAGCAATACGGTCGCCGGCCCCTTCGACCCGGCCCCGATCCCTCCGCATTCCGCAAAGTACGACTGGGAGGTGGAGCTGGGCATCGTGATCGGCAGGGAGGCCTGCTACCTGGGCTCCCCGGAAGAAGCAGCCGCGTGTATCGCCGGCTACGTCACGGCCAACGACCTCTCCGAACGGGAATACCAGTTGCCGGGAGCCGCGGGCCAGTGGACCAAAGGCAAGTCGCTTCCCGGGTCAACGCCCCTTGGCCCGTGGCTGGTTCCGGCCGAGGATATCGACGGCGGCAACCTCCCGCTGCGCAGTTGGGTCAATGGTGAACCACGCCAGGACTCCTCGACCTCAGAGCTCATCTTTGACGCAGCCACCCTGGTCCATCATTGCAGCCAGTACATGCGGCTGGAACCAGGCGACGTGATCCTCACCGGGACGCCGCAGGGTGTTGCCCTCAGCGGCCGTTTCCCCTACCTCCAGCCGGGCGACGTGGTGGAGGTGGAAGTGGCAGGCCTGGGCCGCCAGCGCCAGGAGTTGTTCCGGGCCTCGGCGGCCGCAACGGCCTAGGTTTACCGGCCCGCTTTTACGGCCAGCACAGGGCAGTCCGCCTCCAGCAGGATGCGCTGGGACGTGCTGCCCATGATCAGCTTGCCCACCGGCGTGCGGCGGCGCAGGCCGATCACGATCAGGTCGGCGTTGTGCTCCTCCGCGGCGTCCAGCACCTCGGCTGCGGCATCATGGCCGCGGACGGGCCGTTTGATCAGGTACTCGATGCCCTGGCCGGCCAGCCGCTGCTCGATGTCCTGGATGTCGCCTTCTTGCGCAAACCGGCTGTCCACTGCCGCTTCACCCTTGGAGGAGTTGATCAGCACCAAGGTGCTGTTGGCCTTTCGGGCCTCGGTGATGGCCTGCGTCAGGGCAGCTTCGCCCTCCGGGGTCGGGACGTATCCCACAACGACGGTCATGTTGTTTCCTGTTCTGCTGGGCGTGGGTGGGGGAGCTGTTCAGTCACTGTAGTCCGCTGCGCCCGAATTGGCTGGAACCAGGGGCTTGTGCGCCGGACGGTTCCGGCGGAACAGCTTGTAGGCAAACGGCCAGAGCAGGATGATGCCGATAATCACGTAGATGCCGACCGCGATCGGCTCGCTGAGGAGACCCGCGGGGTCGCCCGCACTCAGCTGCAGGGTCTTGCGGAGCTGCCCTTCAATGCGAGGGCCCAGGATCACGCCAAGGATCAGCGGCAGGACGGGAAGCCCGAAGCGCCGCATCATGAAGCCGAGTGCGCCCAGGACCAGCAGGATCACCAGGTCGAACGCCTGCAGGTTCACCGAGTAGGCGCCCAGCGTGGCGAAGAACAGAATGCCGGCATACAGGTAGGGGCGGGGCAGCTGCAGGAGTTTCGCCCACATCGGTGCCAGCGGCAGGTTGATCAGCAGGAGCAGCAGGTTGCCAATGAAGAGGCTGGCGATCAGCGCCCACACAAGGGGCCCTTGGCTTTCGAAGAGCTGCGGGCCCGGCTGGATGCCATAGGACGTGAAGGCGGCGAGCATGACGGCAGCGGTGGCGTTGGTGGGCAGGCCCAGGGCCAGCATGGGGGTCAGGGTGCCGGCGGCCGCCGCGTTGTTGGCTGCTTCCGGGCCGGCAACGCCCTCGATAGCACCCTTGCCGAACTCTTCGGGGTGTTTACTGAGGCGCTTTTCGGTGACGTAGGAGAGGAAGGTCGGGATCTCGGCGCCGCCTGCCGGCAGTGCGCCGAACGGGAAGCCAAAGGCAGTCCCGCGCAGCCAGGGCTTCCATGAGCGCTTCCAGTCGGACTTGCCCATCCAGGGCTGGCCCACGGGAATGGCATGCAGGGGGGTGCGGCGCAGGTGCGCGGCCACCCAGAGGGCCTCTCCCACGGCGAAGATGGCCACGGCCACCACCACGATGTCCAGGCCGTCGGCCAGGAGCGGCTGGCCGAAGGTGAGTCGCCGCTGGCCGGTCACGGAGTCCATGCCCACCAGGCCAATGGCCAGGCCGAGGCCCAGGGAAGCAAAACCGCGCAGGCGGGACGAACCGAGTACGGCCGTGACCGCCAACAGCGCCAAGACCATGATGGCGAAGTAGCTGGGTGCACCAAGGCTCACGGCGAACTTCACCACGATCGGCGCGCAGACGGCCAGCAGCGCCGTGCCGATGGTGCCGGCGACGAACGAGCCGATGGCCGCCGTCGCAAGCGCCTGCGCCGCCCTGCCCGCCTTGGCCATCTTGTTGCCCTCGATGGCGGTGACCACGGAGGACGATTCGCCGGGGGTGTTGAGGAGGATCGAGGTGGTGGAACCGCCGTACATGCCGCCGTAGTAGATGCCGGCGAACATGATGAAGGCGCTGGTGGGTTCCAGGGCGTATGTGACGGGAAGCAGCAGGGCAACGGTCATGGCCGGGCCCAGGCCGGGGAGGACACCGACGGCGGTGCCCAGGACGACGCCGATGACGGCGTACAGGAAATTCATGGGGGTCAGGGCGGTGGCGAAGCCGTCCATCAGGGAGGACCAGACGTCCATTTAGAGGATTCCTTCCAGGAGGCCGGCCGGCAGCGCGATGCCCAGGCCGAGGTAGAAGCCGTAGAAGGTCAACAGGGACAGGGCCACGGAGATCAGGCCGTCCCGGACGTAGCGGCGGCTGCCGAGGGCCAGCACGCTGCCCCAGAACAGGACCGTTCCGGAGATCACCCAGCCGGCCCAGTCGATCAGCAGGATGTTCAGGATGAAGGCGCCGGCCAGCGGCAGGACGGTCTTCCAGTCGGCGGGGTGCGTGAGGTCGACATCCTCGCCGCCCTCAGCCTCGCCCTTGCCGCCGCGCAGGACGTTGACGGCCAGCAGCACGGCGCAGACCACCAGCATTCCGGCCACGATGAACGGAACGGTTTTGGGGCCTACCGGGTCGGACTTCGAATATGGGGTGACCAGGCCGTTGGCATCCAGGAAGACCAGGACGCCGGCCGCCCCGAGCAGGAGTGCAACTCCCAGCTCGGAGCGGCCTTTGAGGCCTGTGGTCAGGGAGGTCACGCCAACCCAAGCTTGGTGAGGACGTCCGCCACCCGCTTGTCCTGCTCGGTGAGGAAGGTCTTGAACTGGTCACCGGTGATGAAGGCATCGGTCCAGCTGTGGGTCTTGAGCGCTTCCTTCCAACCGGCCGTGCCGTGCATCTTTTCGAGGGCTGCGATCAGCGATGCCTTGTCCTTGTCGCTGATTCCCGGAGGGGCCACCACGCCGCGCCAGTTGGTGAACACCAGGTCGATGTTGGATTCCTTGAGCGTGGGTGAGTCCACGCCGTCCAGGCGCTTCTCGCCGCTGGTGGCCAGGACCCGGACCTCGCCGGATTCGATCTGCTTGAGGTACTCGCCGGCACCGGAGGCGGCGAAGCCGAGCTTGTTGCCGAGGATTGCGGGCAGGAGGTCGCCGCCGCCGTCGTAGGCAACGTAGTTGACCTTGGTGGCGTCGATGCCCACGGCCCCTGCCAGCTGCATGGGCAGCAGGTGGTCGGGGCCGCCGGGCGAGGAGCCGCCGCCCACGGCGATGGAGCCGGGATCGGCTTTCCAGGCCTTCACCAGGTCATCGATGGTCTTGTACGGGGAGTCCTTGCTGACCATGATGGCGCCGGGCTCTTCGATCAGCCGGGCCAGCGGGGTGGTGTCGGTCAGCTTGGACTCTGACTTGTTGGTGTAGCTGGCGCCCACCACACCCAGGCCCATGAGCATGGCAAGATCGCCGTTGCCCTTCTCGTTGACCACGCGGGCCAGGCCCACTGTGCCGCCGGCCCCGGCGAGGTTGAAGACTTCGGTGTTGGTGGAGATCTTCTCGTCGTCGAGGACCTTCGCGGCGGCGCGGGCGGTGGTGTCGTAACCGCCGCCGGGGGTGTTGGGGACCATGATCTGCAGGCCGGTGATGGGTCCGGCGGCGGCGCCGGAGCTTTCCGAACCGGTGGAGCTCTTGCTGGTGGCACCGCAACCGGTGGCCATCAGGGCGATGCCGGCGGCAACGGCGGCAATTCGCAATGCGCGGATCTGGCGCATGTGTTCCTCTTCTCTCGAACAAATCTTGATCGGCGCCGGCTGCCTTGCAGTTCCGGTGCCTTGTGGTTCCGATGCTAGGGGCGGCCGTGACGGCGATCACTCTTGTGTACGCAGAGAAAGTTGTGTTCATTGCGTTCACGTTTCCAAACCCCCACGACGGCCCGGCCGCGGGCTTTGGGATATAGTTCCCGGGTATCGCCCCCGGAACACCAGGAAGACCATTGTGACTCGACGACGAGGAATGTCCCTTGCGGGGCAGTACCTTCTGCTGCAGTTGCTCATTGTCCTGGCGGTGCTGGTGGGCGTGGTGGCCATTTCCCTGGCCCAGTCCGCGGCGGCCTTCGAACGGACCGAGGGCAGGCGTGCCCTGTCGGCGGCGGAAGCGCTCGGCGGCAACCCGGTGGTGCGTGAGCTGCTTCCGGACACAGAGCCGCGTGGCGGTGCCGTGCTTCCCGCGGTGGCGGAGTCCGTGCGCATTGTCTCGGGCTCGTCCCGGGTGGCGCTGGCGAAACTGGACCGTACCGTGGTGGCATCCTCGGATCCCAGCCTGCTGGGCCGGCCGCTGGAGCTCGGCGCGAGCCGGGTGATGGAAGGCCGGGCCTGGACAGGAGTGGTGGGCGGCACGCCCGCACCGCTCCTGTCCGCCCATGTTCCGGTCCTGGACGATTCCGGCCGCATGATCGGGATCGCCTCCATCAGCCGCAACTATCCCACCGTCCTGGAACGGCTGGGCGACGCCGTCCCCAATCTCCTTACCTACCTTGGGGTTGCCAGTGTCCTGGGCATCGCCGGGTCCCTCCTGCTGTCGCGCAGGGTCAAGCGGCAGACCCTCGGCATGGAACCCAGCGAAATCACCAGCCTGGTGGAAAACCGGGAAGCCATGCTGCACGGCCTCAAGGAGGGCGTGGTGGCCCTCGACCTGCACGAACGGATCACAGTGGCCAACCACAGTGCACGGGCGCTGCTGGGCCTCCCCCCGGATTGCGTGGGCAAGCGGGTGTCCGGCCTGGCTGTCGAGCCGGCCCTCAAGCAAGTCCTCACCCAGGACCAGCCCGGACCGGACCAGCTGGTGCTCGTCGGGGACCGCCTGGTGGTGATGAACCGGGTGCCCATCCGGTCCCGCGGCAAGGTGATCGGATCGGTGGCCACGCTCCGCGACCGGACGGAACTCTCTGAACTTGAGCAGGAGCTGGGCGCCACCCGCACCGCCACGGACACCCTTCGGGCCCAGGCCCATGAGTTCGCCAACCAGCTCCATGTCATTTCCGGCCTGATCCAGATCGGCGAGTACGAGTCCGTGGTCCAGTTCGTCAACGGCGCCACGGTGGACCGGACCCGGCTCAACGACGAGGTGACCGGCCGGATTGCCGATCCCGCGCTCGCCGCCCTGCTGATCGCCAAATCCAGCCTGGCCGCCGAGCGTGGCGTGGCACTGCAGCTGGACCCGGGTTCAGGGCTGGACAAGGTGGATGACGCGCTGTCCCGGGACCTCACCACGGTGGTGGGGAACCTCGTCGACAACGCGTTCGACGCCGTCACCGGGCTTCCACAGGCAGCCGTCACGGTGCTGGTGGAGGGCAGAGCCGGGGAGGACGTGGTGGTCACAGTCCGGGATAACGGGCCCGGCGTCCCGGGCGGCTCGGCCGACCACATTTTCCGCCAGGGCTTTACCACCAAAGAACCAGGGCCGGCGGGCAGCCGCGGCTTTGGCCTGGCGATGTCCCGGGTTGTCTGCCGCCGCGGCGGCGGGGACCTGACGGTGGCCAATGACCACGGGGCGGTCTTTAGGGCCGTGCTGAAACGAGGGAGTACCCAGGCATGATCAAAGTCCTGATCGTCGACGACGACTTCATGGTGGCCAAAGTGCATGCCGGATTCATTCAGCGCACGCCCGGCTTCACCGTGGTGGGGGCGGCCCACACCGGGGCACAGGCAGTTGCCGAGACCCAACGGCTCCGGCCCGACCTGGTGTTGCTGGACATCCACCTGCCCGACGTCAACGGCCTGGACCTCATGCACCGGCTGCGCAGCGTGGCCCCCGAACTGGACGTCCTCGTGATCAGTGCCGCCCGCGAGGTCGAAACGGTACGGAAGGCGCTCCGGGGCGGCATCGTGCATTACCTGATCAAGCCGTTTTCCCAGTCGGACCTGCAGGAGCGGCTGGAACATTACCGCAGCGCGTACCAGGGCCTGGATGCCGCCAAGGACGTGGCCGAGCAATCGGACGTCAACCGGGTATTCGGCCTGGACCGCGGCGAACGGCCGCTGCCCAAGGGGTGCAGCATCGAGACCCTGAAACTGGTGGAGGCCGCCCTCAACGCTGCCGCCGGCGACGTGTCCGCCGCGGAGGTTGCCCAGGAGCTCGGAACGTCCCGCGTCAGTGCCCGCCGCTACCTGGAATACCTGCATGACGCAGGCGCCCTGGACGTACGGCTCAAGTACGGCGTGGGGCGGCCGGAACGGCGTTATGTCTTGAAGGCGTGACCCGGCCTGACCCGGCCGGCCGGCCGCCAAGGACTGTCAGCGCAGCAGCGTGTCAACCAATCGGGCGGCCGTTCGCGCGGTCCGTCCGTCAATGTCGAATGCGGGGTTCAGTTCCGCCACGTCCAGGTGCAGCAGCTTCCCGCTCGCGGCCACCTGCCGGCACACGGCCGTGATCACGGGAAGTGGCACGCCGTAGGCTGCGGGGGCGCTGACGCCCGGGGCCACCGAGGCGGGAAGTACGTCCAGGTCGATCGTCAGGTACAGGATGTCGGTTTCCGCCAGGAAGTCCGCCACGAACGCCTGGACGCGTTCTGCCTCGCAGTCTTCGTCCAGCAGGTAACGGACGCCGAGTTTTCCCGCGGTGTCGAACAGGGCCCGGGTGTTGTTTGGCTCCGAAATGCCGACGACGGCGTAACGGAAGTCGCGTCCGGCGTCCGTTTCCGCACGGGCCATTTGCAGGAACGGCGTACCCGAACTTGGAACCGCTGCGTCGCGGAGGTCGAAGTGGGCGTCGAGGTTCAGCACGCCCAGCCGCTGCCCGCTCCGGACCGCGGCCGACGCACTGACGCCAAGGTAGCTGGCGTAGGCGGTTTCGTGGCCGCCGCCCAGGACGACAGTCTGGTGGCCGGCGTCGAGCATGGCTGCCAGGGCATGGCCCAGCCGTTCCTGGCCGGCCTCAAGCCGGTCTCCGGACACCACCACGTCACCGCAATCGGAAACGGTGCGGTCCAGATGGAAGGCAAGGGGTCCGAGCGCCGTCCGCAGCGCTGCGGGGGCGGCGGCAGCCCCGGTCCGGCCCTTGTTTCGGCGTACTCCCTCGTCGCTGGCGAAACCCAGCAAGGCCACCGGCTTCCGGCCCGAGGCCACTGGGTGCCCGGCACCCTGGCCGCCCTCCGCGTCCGACGGACCGGGCTCAAGCGCCTGGTTCACTGCCTGCCACCAGCGGCGGTGGGCCGGGCCGTCGCCGTCGTACCTCCCTGTCCAGGGCTGCGGCGGGACGTCGACGGCTGGGGACTGGAAAGGCATGCATCAAGCTCACCGTACGCCGGGCAGAAAAACCAGCGACGCCGCCGTCGTCCTGTCCGGGATCCAAGAACCAACCCCGCGGGGCGGGGCAGGGGTAGGGTGGGATCGGTCGGCCAGATCCAAGCGTGACGTGCCTGTGCCGGAACCACGCATCTTTCCAAGCCGGAGGCCGCCCATGTTCGACGCCGCTAACATCATCTTTGCGGCCGCCGGCGCGGCCGTCTTCGTCGCCGCCGTCTTGCCAAAACTGCTGCGCAACATGCCCTTGTCCATGCCCATGGTCTTCCTCGGTGCAGGCATGGGGGCCTTTGCGCTGATTCCCTCGCTCCCGGATCCCAACCCGGTGGAGCACAGTGGTTTCGTGATGCACCTGGCGGAAATCTGCGTCATCATTTCGCTGATGGGCGCCGGGCTTGCCTTGGACCGGCCGGTAGGGCGCAAGCGGTGGTCCACCACCTGGCGGCTGCTGGGCATCGCCATGCCGCTGTGCATCGCCGCCCTGACGCTGCTGGGCATGTGGTTCCTGGGCCTGGGCCTTGGCGCGGCACTGCTGGTGGCCGCCAGCCTGGCCCCCACGGATCCGGTCCTTGCCTCGGAAGTGCAGGTGGGCGAACCGGCGGACGAGGAAGAAGGCGTCGAAAAGGAAGATGAGGTGCGTTTTGGCCTTACCTCGGAGGCCGGCCTCAACGACGGGTTGGCCTTCCCGTTCGTCTACCTGGCCATCGCCATCAGCGTGGCAGGCGCCTCGCCGTCGGCCTGGTTTCCCGAATGGTTCGGGGTGGACGTGCTGTGGCGGCTGGCGTTGGGCCTGCTGGTGGGTTTCCTCACCGGAAAACTCCTGGCGAAGCTGTTCTTTTCAGCGCGCCGCGACAGCCTGCGGCTTTCCAACCACTCGGAGGGCTTCGTGGCGCTGGCAGCCACCTTCCTGGCGTACGGGCTGACGCAGTTGGCGGAGGGCTACGGGTTCATCGCGGTCTTCGTGTGTGCCGTGACCATCCGCGCGGCCGAGCGCAGCCATGGCTACCACCGGGTGCTGCACTCATACGTGGAGCAGCTCGAACGGCTCCTGACCGTGGTGATCCTAGTCCTGCTCGGCGGCGCCATAGCCCGTGGACTCCTCGCCGGCATCGGGCCGGCGGAGGTGCTGGTCGCTTTGGCGTTCCTGCTGGTGGTCAGGCCCGTGGCGGGTTGGCTGGGGCTGTTGGGCGGCAAGACCGGGCCGCGCGAACGGGTGGCGCTGTCCTTCTTCGGCATCCGCGGTATCGGGTCGCTGTACTACTTGGCCTTTGCCCTGGGGGAGGACCATTTCGCGGACCAGGCGCACTGGCTCTGGTCGTTTGTGGGGCTGGTGGTGGCGTTGTCCATCGTGATCCATGGGGCCACCACCTCGCCGCTGATGAACCGGCTGGACCGGCTGCGCGAGAAACGGGCGCTGGCCGTCTCCGGGGACGAAGGACTCGCGCCCAACACGCCGGTATAGCCGGCCGTAAAGACAAAGGGCTGGTACGGCAGGCGCCGCACCAGCCCTTCCCGTCCAGCGGGTGGCTACATGCTGAGGGCGGCCTCGATCGGGCCGATGGCGAAGAACAGCAGGAATGCCGCGGCCACGGCCCACATCAGCGGGTGGATGTCCTTGACCTTGCCCTGGACCGTGCGGATCAGGACGTAGGCGATAAAGCCGGCACCCAGGCCGTTGGCGATCGAGTAGGTGAACGGCATGAGGGTGAAGGTCAGGAACGCCGGGATGGCAATGCCCCAGTCCTGCCAGTCAATCTTGCCCACCTGGGACACCATCATGAAGCCCACCACCACCAGGGCCGGGGCTACGGCCTCGAACGGGACCAGGTTGATCAGCGGGGTGAAGAACATGGCCACCAGGAACAGCAGTCCGGTGACGATCGAGGCGATGCCGGTCCGGGCGCCTTCGCCAATGCCGGCGCCGGCTTCGACGTAGATCTGGTTGGAGGAGACGGACGCGCCGCCGCCGATGATGGCACCGAGGGCGTCCACCTGGAGCACGCGGTCCACGTCGGGAATGTTGCCGTGTTCGTCGACCGTGCCGGCTTCGTTGGCCAGGCCCACCATGGTGCCCATGGCGTCGAAGAAGATGCTGAGCAGGATCACGAAGGCCAGCAGGGTGGCGGCCACGAAGCCGAGGTCGGAGAAGGCGCCGAACGGGTTGGCCTTGCCGATCAGGGAGAGGTCCGGGGCGGCCCAGCCGCTGAATGTGGGGGCCACCAGGGACCAGCCCTGCGGGTTGGAGGTCTTGCCGTCAAAGCTGGGGCCGATGTGGAGGGTCGTCTCAAGGATGACGGACAGTACGGTCGAGGTGATGATGCCGATCAGGATGGCGCCCTTGACCTTCCGGACCACCAAGGCGATGGTGAGGATCAGGCCGAAGACGAACACGGCGGTGGGCCAGCCCAGCAGTTTGCCGTCGAAGCCCAGGCCCACGGGCACGGTGGTTCCTGCCACGTCCGGGATTCGCCGGACGAACCCGGCATTGACCAGGCCGATCAGGGCGATAAACAGGCCGATGCCCACCACTATTGCTGTCTTGAGCCCCTCGGGCACGGCCTTGAAGACGGCGGTCCGGAAACCGGTGAGGACCAGGATCAGCATGGTGATGCCGGAAAGGACCACCAGGCCCATCATGTCCGGCCAGGTGAGGCCCGGGTTCCTGGCGACCGTCACGGCCACGAAGGCGTTGACGCCCAGGCCGGTGGCCAGTGCGAAGGGGTGCCGTCCCCATGCGCCCATGAGGATGGTCAGCACCCCGGCCACGAGCGCGGTTACCGCGGCAACGGCGGTGAAACCGAGCGTTGCGCCGGTGGAGTCGGGACCGGACAGGATCAGGGGGTTCAGCACCACGATGTAGCTCATGGCGAAGAAGGTGGCGAAACCGCCGCGGATCTCGCGGGAAAAGTTGGAGCCTCGCTCCGTGACCATGAAGTACCGGTCCAGGGCAGAGCCTTGCTTAAGCATTAGTCCTCCGGGGGAATGTGTGGGGATACCTGCATCCTAAGGGTGCTGCACCGTGGGGGCGGCCAAATTCGCCTAGTCTGTAAGGAAGCCAACATGAGGAGCAGCCCATGCGCCCGGTCCGCCGGCAGTTGCCGAGCGTGATGCTCGGTTTGTTCGTCCTTGCAGTCGCCACCCTTGGCCTGGTGGGGCCGGCCTCCGCGCATGATGCCGCCGAATCCACCAGCCCGGCACAGGGAGCGTCGGTGGCGGCCCCGCCCGAAGAAGTGTCGGTGACCTTCAGCAACCCGCCGCTGGGTATTGGCTCCTCGTTCTCGGTCAAGGACGCGTCCGGGACGGAGTGGGCTGACGGTTCCGTCCGCATCGTTGACAACGTTGCCACCCAAAAGCTTCGTTCGGGCGGCCCGGCGGGGGCGTATAAGGTGGCGTGGCGCGTGGTCAGCTCAGATTCACACCCGATCGAGGGGACGTTCACGTTTACCGCGGCATCGGGATCCGCCCCAGCCGGCGCTGCGGCCTCAGTCGCTGCCCCGTCGGGAAGTTCGACGGCGGCCGGCGCCGTCCCCGGCATGGGCACGGCGAGGCCGGGGGTGACGGAGGAACCGTCAGCACCTGCCGGCGCAACCGAGCCCTTCCAGTGGAGCATCGTGCTGTTTGCGGCGGTGGCCGTTGGACTGCTCGCCGCCTTGGGCGTCCTGGCCCGGCGCCGGCTTTCCGGTGACGGGGACACGCTTGACGACGGGCACCAGCGCGACGAGGAGGACCGGCCCGACGACGGGGACACAGTTGGAGAGGGCCGGCGGTAGCGGCCGCTTGGCCGAACAGGCGGATCAAGGCCGGCGGTCAAGAGGATTGCCGTCAGCAGGTCAGCGCCGCAAAGCTGCCCGTTGCGGGGAAGGCGCCGGCCGATGGCTGGACGTTGCCAAGGTTGACCTTGGCGGAGATCGCCTGGCCTACGGTCTTGGCCTGGCGCAGCACCTCCTTGGGTGACGGCGTGATCAGTTCACCCACCCCCACCAGGTAGATGCCGATCGCCCGCATGGCTGCTGCCACGTTCTTGCCTACGGCAATGCCGAAGTCGCTGAGCATGCGCCGCAGTTGGCTGTGGGCGCAGCGCGTCAGGACAATGTGGTCTGCCACCAGGATGCCCGTGGGCGTGTGGACCTGCCACTGGGGGGCTGCGGTGTCCTCGGGCCCCTCAAGCATGGTCAGCTGCACAGCCCGGGTGGTGTTCCGTACGTCGACGCTGTGGCTCGCGGCGTAGTTGCGCAGGTGCCGCAGGATCTCGTTCCGCTCCCTCAGGGTGTCACTGTCAGCGGCGTCGCAGCGCTGCAGCGACGACGTGTTCGCCGGCTGCGCCGCGCCCAGGATATCCAGGCCGTCCACCACGATGGACTCCACTCCGTGCCGCCGCAGTTCAGCGGCCACGGCCAGCCCGGACAGGCCGGTGCCAATGATCACAGTGGTGGTCTGTTCGGTCCCGGCACTCCCAGGCATGCTTGACACTACAGTTTCCCTCCTTCGAAGCTTCGGCAGGTTGCCGGCGACCTCGCCGGCTCGCGTCCCGATGCCCCCAAGCACGGTCGCAGCGCATGGCCGGGCCGCCCCCACAGGAAGTTGCAGCTGGCGTCCCGGACCAACAATGTCCTGAAGACTACAGAACAATTGCGGCCGTGAATAGCCCATGGGAGAAAACATTCGCGCGGTGGTGAAGGCGCTTTCCAGGAGCGCCGGGAAAGCCTGTGGATAACCCTCGTTCGCGCCCCTGAACAGGCTTGCTAAGCCGCGGGGGACGGAGAATAGTGGGAAATGGAAGCGGCCTGTTCCCTGCCGTTGCAGCAGGGGGACGGGGTGCACGGACCCGGGGCCGTTTTCTGGCAGAATAGCCGCAACATCAGGCAGTATCGCGAGGAGGCGGCCCCCATGGGCTCACAAGAGTTGCATCCGGACCCCGCTCGGGACGGCGGTGGTTCTCCGGCCGCTCCCGAAGGCATCGTGGTGGGGGTCGATGGCTCCGAGCACGGCCAGTGCGCCCTGGTGTGGGCCGCGCGGGAGGCCCAGCGCCGTCGTCGTCCCCTTCATATCGTCACCGCCTACTCGGTGCCGATCTTCGCCGCGTCCGGCCTGGACGGCGGCTACGCCACCGTGGACGACTCGGTCATCCGGGAGGGGGCCGAGGCCATCGCCAAACAGGCCCTCGAGAAGGTTTCAACGTACGACGTCGAGGCCAGCTCCTCGGTGGAGAACGGTGACGCCGCCGGTGTGCTGCTGGAGATCTCCGAAACCGCCGAGCTCCTGGTGGTGGGAACCCGCGGCCGCGGCGGCTTCGTGGGCCGGCTCCTGGGTTCGGTCAGCAGCGCGCTGCCCGCCCACGCGAAATGCCCCACGGTGACCGTGCCGCTGTTCTGCTCGGAGCGGCTCGGTGAGACCACCGAAGACCGGCGCATCAAGGCAGAGCAGGCCAAATCCGGCCACCGGCCGGTGGAGAACGTGGTGGTGGTCGGCGTCGACGGTTCCGAGCAGGCCAGGGTGGCCGTGCTGGAAGCAGCTGACCAGGCCGAACGGCTCGGCGCCGCGCTCCGTGTGGTCTGTGCCGTGCCGCAGTACAGCGGTTCCTTGGCGTGGGTTCCCGCCCCGATGGACCGGAAGGCCTTGTTTGAGGACATCCGCGTCACCCTGGACGCGGGCATGGCCTGGCTTCGCAGCCACTATCCCCACTTGCGGGCCGATTACGAGCTCAAGGACGGTTCGCCTGTCGACGTCCTCGTGGAGGAGAGCAGGCACGTGGAACTGGTGGTGGTGGGCACCCGCGGCCGCGGTGGCTTCACCGGCATGCTCCTCGGCTCAACATCGGACGGCGTACTCCATCATGCCAGGGGACCGGTCATGGTGGTGCCGGACCGGGAAGACCCGCGCCTGGCAGACCGGGCACGGTTCGGGCCCATCCTGGGCGACGCAGCGTAGGCACACCAGGTCCGCCGGCAGGCCAGCCACGCCATGGGGCAGCAGGGGATACCGTCATCGGGCACCAGCGCAGGCGCCGGTCCCGTCCTGCCGCTGGAGGCCCTCGACGCCGGAATGCTGGCCCTCGTGGGCGGCAAGGCGGCGAACCTCGGCGAGTTGATGTCCGCCGGGCTGCCCGTCCCGGAAGGTTTCTGCCTGACAACAGAGGCATATTGGCAGGTGGTCGGCACCCCTGAGCCCGTCCTTCCCGGACTTGCCGATGCCTTTGCGGCCCTGCAGGGAGCAGCACGGGCCACAAGCCATGATTTTGCCGCCAGCGGGTCAATCGACCTGGCCGGACCGGCCGGAACCGCGCGTGCCGCAATCCTGGCGGCGCCGCTTCCGGCAGCAGTGTCCGACGCCGTCCGGCAGGCGTACGCCGCGATGGGACCGGACGTTCCGGTGGCGGTACGGTCCTCCGCTACCGCCGAGGACCTGCCGTTTGCGAGTTTCGCCGGCCAGCAGGACACCTACCTCAACGTCATCGGAGGGGACGCGGTCCTTGAGGCAGTGCGCAATTGCTGGGCATCGCTCTGGACCGACCGTGCAACTGCCTACCGGGCAAGCCTGGGCATCGACCCTGCCGGAGTGGCCATCGCCGTAGTGGTGCAGCGGATGGTGGATGCAGACACGGCGGGAGTCATGTTCACGGCGAACCCACTCACCGGGCGGCGCCGGCAGCTCGTCATCGATGCCGGCCGGGGCCTCGGCGAAGCAGTGGTCTCCGGCGCGGTCAACCCGGACCACTTTGTGGTGGATGGCCTGACCGGCAGGGCAGTGGAGCAGCGGCTTGGCGGGGAAGGCGTCGAGGTCAGGTCCCTTCCCGGCGGCGGCACGGAGACGAGGAAGTTGCCGGGCAGCACCGGAACGCCCTGCCTGACGGAACCCCAGCTGGCCGCCCTGGCGAGGCTTGGGCTGCAGGCCGAAGACCACTTCGGCGCCCCGCAGGACACCGAGTGGGCCATCGACAACGCCGGGGCCTTGTGGCTGACCCAATCCCGGCCCATCACCACCCTCTACCCGGTCCCGGAAAGCAACGGGGCCGCCCACGTCCGCCACGGCGGGCCCGGCGCCGGCGGCACCAGGGCGTACCTGTGCTTCAGCCTGGCGCAGGGACTCACCCGGCCGCTTACCCCCATGGGGCTGGCCGCCTTGCGCCTTGTCGCCTCGTCCGTGGCCACGGCCGCACGGTTCCCTGTTCCCGAACCCCGGCGGGGGCCGTCCCCGTACGCCGAGGCAGGGCAGCGGATATACATCGACTTCACCACGCCCCTTCGCAGCGCCGTGGGCCGCCGCATCGTTCCCCGGGTCTTTGACGTCATGGAGGCACGGACCGCAGCGGTCATGCGTCAACTGTTCGAGGACCCTGCCTTTTCGGTGACCGGCAGGACGCCCCTCGGGCTCCTCCGGCACGCCGGCCCGGCAGCAGTGCACGCCAAGGTTCCGCAGGCAGTACTTCGGGCCCTGCTCCGGCCCGGGGCGGCGCTCCGCCGGCTGGACCGATTTACCCGGGACTTCGAGGGATCCTTGGCCCCCACCGATGGTCCCGGGGCCCTGGCCAGGCTGGACCATGTCGAGGCCCTCCTGGGAGCCCGCCTTTTTCCGATTGTTCCGGCCATACTTCCCCTCCCCCTGGTGGGCTTTGCGATGCTGGGCCTCGCCGGAAAGCTCCTTGGCGACGACGCGTGGGACGAACTCCAGCCCGTGATCCGGGGCCTGCCGAACAACGTCACCACCGAGATGGACCTTGAGTTGTGGCGCCTCGCCTCGGCCATCAAGGGTGATGGCGAATCGGCAGCCGCCCTGATGGGATCGGATCCAGCGGCGCTGGCGGAAGACTTCAAGGCCGGGCGGCTGCCCGCTCGCCTGGACGCCGGGCTGGGGCGGTTCCTGGAGCGGTACGGGCACCGGGCGGTGGCTGAGATCGACGTCGGGCTGCCGCGGTGGTCGGAAGAGCCCGCACACATCCTGGGCATCCTGGCCAATTACCTCCGGCTGGAAGATCCCGCCCTCGCGCCGGACCGGCAGTTCAGCACAGCCGCCGAGGACGCTGAAGCCCAGGTCGAGCGGCTCGTAGCCCGCGCAGCCGGGCGCGGCAGGACCAGGGGAGTGTTGGTGCGGGCCGCCCTGCGCAGGGCACGGCTCTTCGCCGGCCTGCGCGAACTGCCCAAGTACCAGCTTGTGCTTGGCCTTGTAGAAGTCCGCAGGCAACTGCTCCTGGTGGGCGCCGAACTCGCGGAGGCAGGAGCCCTCGACCGCCCGGACGACGTCTTCTTCCTGGACTTCGCCGAGGTGCGGCAGGCCCTTTCCGGCGGAACAGCGGACCCGGGAGCAACGTTGCCGGACGTCCGGCAGCTTGTCGCCGGCCGGCGGGCGGACTACCGCCGGGAGCTTGATCGCCGGCATATACCCCGGGTGCTCCTCTCGGACGGCACCGAACCCGAAGCGGTCCGTACCGCCGCCGGCATGGCGGACGGAACGCTGGCTGGAAGTCCTGCCTCGGCAGGGACGGTGACGGCAGCGGCACGGGTGGTCCTGGACCCCGTCGGCGCCCGCCTCGAACCGGGCGAGATCCTCGTTGCCCCTTCTACTGACCCCGGGTGGACGCCGTTGTTCCTTACTGCCGGAGGGCTCGTGATGGAAATGGGCGGCGCCAACTCCCACGGCGCTGTGGTGGCCAGGGAATACGGGATCCCCGCGGTCGTCGGGGTGGCGGATGCCACCAGGCTGATAACCACCGGCCAAAGAGTAACGGTCGACGGCGGTCAGGGAACCGTCGTGCCCGAACGTCCTGCCGGTACCGAAGTTTTAGGGACCCATGCCGGCACGGACCCGGCCGCGCGGGCGTAACCTTGATCTATGGGTTCCAACACGCTGGATTCCAGCGGAGAGTTGCAGCAGAGCAGCACATTGCAACAGCGCAGCACATTGCGCCGACGGACATGGCTTCGGTGGATGCCGGCCGCCGCAGCCCCGGTGGTGATCGCTGTGGGCGCGCTCACCGGGTCCCTGCCCGCCAGCGCCGGAGACCCGCTGCCCGCGAAAACCCCCGCACAAGTCCTGGAACTGGTGGGCACCCATCAGGTGCACTCTTTCTCGGGAACCTTGGAGCAGGTGTCGGAGTTGGGCCTGCCCGAGCTTCCGGCCGCCGGCAAGACCTCCGCCCCTGCATCAGCCGGGAGCGCAGCCGCCGTGATCGAGCTCCTGTCCGGCCGGCACAGCGCCCGCATCTACGTTGACGGCAAGGACAACGCCCGCGTGCAGGTCGTGGACCAGTTGGCAGAACGGGACGTGGTCCGGCACGGCAATGATGTCTGGTTTTACTCGTCGAAGGACAACACCGCTGAGCACCTGACGCTGCCCGCAAAAACCCAGGATTCGATGCCCTCGAGGGACATGCAGGGCACACCCGGCGTCCCCGCGCCGGGCGACCTGGCGCAGCAGCTCCTGTCCAAGGTCGATCCCACCACCGCCGTCACCGCGGGACCGGACGTCGTCGTTGCCGGCCGCAGCGCTTACAACCTGGTGATTGAGCCCCGCACCGATGCAACGCTGGTGGGCAAGGTGGCCATCGCGGTCGATGGCCAAACGGGCATGCCGCTGTCCGTCCAGGTGACCGCGCGCGGAGCCGACAAACCGGCATTTCGTTCCGGTTTCACCGCCTTTTCCCTGGACACGCCGGATCAGTCCCTGTTCAGCTTCACGCCACCGCCGGGCAGCACGGTGAAGGACGTTCCGGTTCCGGACAAGTCCCATGAGCCGGCAGATGCTCCACATCCGGGGCCCATGGCCAACCCGGACCAGCTGCTTCCCCAGCTCGAAGCGAAGGCGCACCTCTCCGTGGCCGGAACCGGCTGGGAAACGGTAGTGGGCACGGCAGCGGGCGCTTCCGGTTCAGCTGCAGCGTCCCTGCTGGCCGATCCGCTGCTGGCACAGGCCGCAGTCCCCGTCCCGGGCGGCCGGCTTCTCTCCACAGCCCTGGTGAACGTACTGGTCACTGACGACGGCCGGATGTTCGCTGGCATGGTGCCGCCGGAGGCACTGCAGGCCGCAGCGGCAGCGGCTCGGTGAGTACGGGCCTGGCGGGCGCTGGTCCGGCGGCTGCCGGGCTTGCGATCGAGACCCATGGCCTGAGTAAGCGGTTCGGCCAGCAGACCGCCGTCGATGCTGTGGACCTCGCCGTCCCGCACGGGGCGGTGTTCGGTTTCCTTGGGCCCAACGGGTCCGGCAAGACCACCACCATCCGCATGCTGCTTGGCCTGGCGGCCGCGTCCGCCGGAACCGTGAACCTGCTCGGCAGGCAGATGCCGGATGAGTTCCACGACGTGCTTCCGCGGGTCGGTGCCTTGGTGGAAGGACCGGCGTTCTATCCCTTTCTCTCCGGGGCCGCCAACCTCCACCGGCTTGATGCCGCCGGCCGGCACACCGTGCCGGCCACCCGCAAGGCCAGGGTGGAACGGGCCCTGGAGCGCGTGGGATTGGAACACGCGGCCCGGAAGCGGGTCCACGCGTACTCACTGGGGATGAAGCAGCGGCTGGGCATTGCCAACGCGCTGCTGTCTCCCCGGGACCTGCTGGTGCTGGATGAGCCCACCAATGGATTGGATCCTCAAGGTACGCGTGAGGTGCGCAACCTGGTCCGGTCCCTGGTCCACGAGGGCACCACCGTGTTCGTCTCCAGCCACCTGCTGGCCGAGGTGGACCAGATGTGTACCCACGCCGCAGTGATGAGCGCCGGCAAGCTCGTGGCGCAAGGGCCGCTGGCTGAACTCCGGCAAGCCGGCAGCACCCGCCTCCGGCTGGTCACCCCGGATGGCGGCGCGGCGCGGCGGGTCCTCGCGCGGCTGGGGCTGCCACCCGCACCTGTGGACGGGGAATCCGGCAAGCCGTCGCCGGACGGCGAGACCATCGTGGCGGCCTTGGTTACCTCAGTGCAGCCACCCGCCCCGCTCCCGGAAGAAGTCGTTGCGCACCTGGTCCAGGCCGGGGTGCGTGTCCGGGGCTTCGCCGTCGAACGCGAAAGCCTCGAAGACCGCTTCGTTGCCCTTACCGGGGAAGGATTCGACGTTGCCCAGTAGCGTGCCTGCCGACATCCCACAGCCTGCGGGAACCGCCCGGGCCGCGACCCCGCAGAGCACGTCCAGGCGGTCCGGTTCCAGGACGTCGGGTTCCGGGTTTTCCTTGCTGGCCTCTGAACTGAGGGTCCTGTTCACCCGGCGGCGCACCTGGGCGCTGTTGCTGGCCCTGGCCGCCATTCCGGTGCTCATCGCCGTCGCGGTCAAGGTCTCGTCCGCCGTCCCGCCCGGTCGCGGCCCTGCCTTCCTGGACCGGATTACCCAAAACGGACTGTTCGTGGCCTTCACCGCCATGCTGGTGTCCGTCCCGCTGTTCATGCCGCTCGCGGTGGGGGTGGTGGCCGGCGACACCATCGCCGGGGAAGCGAGCCTGGGAACCCTCCGCTATTTGCTGGTGGCCCCGGCGGGCAGGGTGCGCCTGCTCCTGGTCAAATATGCGGGCGCCGTGGCCTTCTGCATCGTGGCACCGTTGACCATCGGCCTGGTGGGGGCAGCCATCGGCGCGGCGCTCTTTCCAGTAGGGCCGGTGACCCTGCTGTCCGGCGGGGTCGTCCAGCCTGCTGAGGCCGCCGTGCGGATAGTGCTCATCGCCGCTTACATTGCCGTATCCCTGGCGGGCCTCTCAGCGATTGGGCTGTTCCTGTCAACCATGACCGTGGTCCCCGTCGGTGCGATGGCGGCCACCGTGGTGGTCTCGGTCGTTTCCGAGGTCCTGGACCAGCTTCCCCAGCTGGAATGGCTGCATCCGTGGTTGTTCAGCCATTACTGGCTTGGTTTCGGTGACATGTTGCGCCAGCCGGTGCTGTGGGACTCGTTCGCCGCGAATGGACTGCTCCAAGCAGGCTACGTGGCGGTGTTCGGGGCGCTGGCGTACGGCCGTTTCGTCACCAAGGACGTCTTGAGCTAAGCGGCGGGCGGCCCCGAAGTACGGCTCAGTAGCGGGCGGCGTACGGGTAGAGGTCCATTCCCACCATGGAACTGATGCTGGAGACGGTGATGCCTTCCTGCGGATTCAGCGCCTGCACCACCTGGCCGTTTCCCAGGTAGATGGCCACGTGGTAGAAGTTCGGAGCCGAGCCCCACACCAGGAGATCGCCGCGGCGCGCCTGGGAGATCGGGACGTGGACAGGGGCGGCAGCGTACTGCTGGGACGCGGTGCGCGGGAGGTACTTTCCGGCAGCGGCGAACGCATTCTGCACCAGGCCGGAGCAGTCAAAGCCGTACACGCCGGTACCGCCCCACTGGTAGTAGTACGGCGCGCCAACCTTCCCCAAAGCGACGGAAATCGCCGTCTCGTAGGTGCCTGCGCCGGTTGACGGCGGCGCGGGAGCGGGCGCCGGCGCCGGCGCGGGGTTGGCAGGAGCAGGGGCCGGTGCGGGCGCAGCGGGGGCCGGGGCCGCGGGAGCGGGTGTGGCGGGTGCCGGAGCTGCAGGCGGCTGGGCTGGAACCGGGGCCGGGGCCGCCGGTGCCGGAGCGGCGGGAGCAGGTGCCGTGTCCTGGGCCGGCGTGTTCCGGGCCGGGGCGTTCTGCGCAGCGGACTGGTCCTGTGACGCTTGGTCCTGGGCTGCCTTGTCCTGTGCCGCTTTGTCGGCAGCGGCAGACAAAGCCGCAAGCCGCGCTTCTTCACGCTGCTTGTCCAGGGCATCAACCCGGGCCGATTCCAGCGCAACGGTGGTGTTCCGGAGCTGCGCCAGCTGGTCCACCAGGATGCTCCGCTGCGCCTTCGCGTCGGACACGGCTTTGGCCTGCGCGGCGTTGGCCTCTTCGGCCTGGGACTTCCGCTGCTCGGCGGTTTTCGCAGCATCGTCGGCGGCCTTGGTGGCATCGTCGGCGGATGCCGTCAGGGAGCGGTACGCGGTGGCCGCGGCACCCGCAGCTTCAAAAGCGCGGCTCCGGCTGGCGGACAGGGCTTCGAGCGTGGCGGCCTGCTGCAGGCTGTCCCCACCGCTGGCCAGGGTTCCGAGCGTGGGGTTCAGTCCGCCGTTGCGGTAAAGGTCTCCGGCGAGTTGCCCTACCTGTTTCCGGGATTTGTCCAGCTGCTCCTTCGCGGACGAGGCGCGGGCGGAGGCCGCGGACGCAGCCTGGGTCCGTTGCTGCAGCTCAACCAGCGCTTCGCTGTAGGAGTTGTTTGCCTGCATCGCCACGGCGAAGGCCGCCTGCTGGGCCGTGGATGCGTCGGCGAGGATGCGTTCGATCGCGGTGACCTGGTCCGCCGTCGCGGTTTCGCTGGCTTTTGCCGCGGCAATATCTTCCGCGGACGGGATGTCCGGCGATGCTGGAACGGACAGCGGCGCGGAAGGCGCCGGTACGGCTGCTGCGGGTGTGGCAACGGAGGCAAAGAGTACGACGGCGGCGCACAGCACGGCCGTTGTACGGCCGGATCCGGGTAAAGCCATGTGCAGAGACCTCGCAACAATTGGGCTGGGAGTGAGGTTCTGGATGCGACACGACGGTGCCCCTCAGCTGCTCGCCAGCAGTCCGAGGTTACGTGACTCGATGCACATTGGCAACAGCAGTCACAGCAATAACATAAACCACAAGAATGTCATTTGTGGTGCTGGCCGATAGGGCGTGTCGCGGAATCGGTCGCAGGCCGGAGCCTGGTCAGCCCCAACCCAGCTCGTGCAGCCGGGCATCGGAGATGCCGAAGTGATGGGCGATTTCATGGACGACGGTCACGGCCACTTCGTGGATCACATCATCCCGGGAGCGGCAGATCTCCAGGATGGGTTCGCGGAAGATGGTGATGCGGTCCGGCAGGGAACCGGCATCCCACCACGAGTCGCGTTCCGTCAGCGGCACCCCTTCATAGAGGCCCAGCAGGACGGCGTCCGGATCTTCCCCGGGGCCGGGAACATAATCGTCTTCGATGAAGACGGCCACGTTGTCCATGGCGCGGGCCAGGCGGTCGGGAATACTATCCAGGGCATCCTGGACGGCGGTCTCGAACTCGTCCGGGGACATGGCGAATCCGGAGGGCGCGTCCGCAACCGGTTCGTTAGGGGCTGCTCCGTCCGGACTCGAGGGGACAATCGGCAGGCCCGGTGGCAGGCTGGCTGGCATAGTTCGACTCTAGCCCCGATGCGGGCGGCGCCGCCCGCCGGGCGCCCGGGTCCTGCGCCGGGTCAGGCCGACGCCCACGAGGCACACCAAGCCACCTGCCAGTCCCCAGGCGGTAGGAATCTCGCCCAGCAACAGCCAGGAGATAAGGACGGTGGTTCCGGGTACCAGGTACGTGGTGGCGGCCAGCTTGCCGGCATCCACCAGGGACAACGCGTAAGCCCATGTGGTGAAGGCGATAGCGGTGGGGAAGACCCCCAGGTACACCAGCCCCCAGGTGGCCTGCGGCGGAGCTGCCTGTACTTCGGCCGCGAGCTGCCCGGCGAAGGGCAGGCAGCACACGGCACCCACCACGATTCCGAACCAGGTGGCCTGGGCCGCGGGAAACTTCCGCACCACCGGCTTCTGGATGATGACGCTGACTGCGGCGAGCACCGCGGCAAGGAGGCACAGCGCCACGCCGGCGAGGTCCGCCGTCGTACTCCCGCCCGGGGTGCGCGGCTGCCCGGAACCGATGGCAATCATCGCGACACCGGCAAAGGCCACCGTACTGCCGATCAGCAGCCAGCGTGGAAAACCTTCCTTGAGGAAGATGCCGGCCATGATTGCCACCAGGATGGGATTGACGTTGATCAGCAGGGCGCTGGTGCCTGCGTCCAGGATGTGCTCGGCAGCGTTCAGCGCCACGTTGTAGCCACCGAACCACATCACTCCGTAGGCAAGGATGGGCAGCCACTCCCGCCCCCGGGGCACCACGCGGCTTCTGAGGAGTTGCGGCAGCACCAGGATGGCCAGGACGACGGCGGCAACCGCCAGCCTGCCCAACGTCAGGGAGCCGGGGGAGAAATGCGGGCCGATCGCGCGGATTCCCACGAATGCCGAAGCCCACAGCAGCACGGTGACCGCCATGGCCGCCACGCCGAGGGCCCTCACCGGGACAGCTGCGGGAGCTGGGGGAGTGAGTGCTTGGGGTCCGGGGCTGGATGAGGGCATGAACCAAATGTAGCGGCGGCGGAGGTGCCCGGCTGGCGGGAATCGGACAACGAGGTACGGCGGTTGGGGGACTCCCCGGTGCCCGGCGGGGCCGGCCCTACGGGGCTGCGGCCCAGGCCAGCAGCTTGTCCGCCGGCCAGGTGGTGATGATCCGCTCAACGGGTACGTTGTTTCGGGCCGCCCGTTCGGCGCCGTACTGCAGGAAATCCAGCTGCCCGGGTGCGTGGGCATCGCTGTCGATCGAGAACAGGCAGCCGGCCTCCAAAGCCAGCTGGATCAGGGCGTCGGGCGGGTCCTGCCGCTCCGGCCGGGAGTTGATCTCCACGGCGACGTTGTGCTCTGCGCAGGCGGCAAAAACTTCCTTGGCATCGAATTCCGACGGCGGCCTGGTCCCTCGCGAGCCCTCCACCAGCCGGCCGGTGCAGTGGCCCAGGATGTTGGTCCGCGGGTCGGTGATTCCGCCGAGCATCCGCGTGGTCATGGTCTTGCGGTCAGCACGCAGCTTGGAATGGACGCTGGCCACCACGATGTCCAACCTGTCCAGCAGTTCCGGTTCCTGGTCCAGCTCTCCCGATTCGAGGATGTCCACCTCGATGCCTGCCAGGAGCCGGGTGGGTCCGCCCTTGCCGTTGATGCCCGCCACCACGTCCAGCTGGTCGCGCAGGCGTTCGGGCGAGAGGCCGTTGGCGATCGTGAGGTTGGGGGAGTGGTCTGTCAGGGCCACGTACTCCCGGCCCAGCACCTGCGCGGCGGCAAGCATCAACTCGATGGGGGAGCCGCCGTCGGACCATTCGCTGTGGCTGTGGAGGTCGCCGCGCAGCGCCTCCTGGATGTCGCTGCCGCCGGGCGCCAGCGGCTGCGCTCCCTTCTCCCGGAGGTCCGCCAGGTACTCGGGAACTTGTCCGTCCACGGCCTCCCGGATCACGGCGTAGGTCCGGTCGCCGATCCCCTTCATGGACTTCAGCCGCCCGGACCGTGCGCGGGACGCCAGTTCGTCCGGGTCCAGGGCGCCGATGGTGGCGGCGGCCTTGCGGAAGGCCTGCACCTTGAAGGTGGCAGCGCGCCCGCGCTCCAGCCAGAAAGCAATCTCGTTGAGGGCTGCGACGGCATCCATCCGTCCATCTTGGCCCCTGCAATGGCGGAATGGCGGTGTTTTTGGCCGATTTTGGATAATTCCTGCGAAGGCCCTATAGTTGTTGAGTCCAGTTCGGAGAAACGCAAAGGGCAAAGACGGAAAGCATCGCTTGACGCCTTTTATTTTGTGCCGAACGGGTTCTGGCCCCCATCGTCTAGCGGCCTAGGACACCGCCCTTTCACGGCGGCGGCACGGGTTCGAATCCCGTTGGGGGTACGCAAGGAACTGGTCAGGCAGGCAGAAAAAGTCTGGTAGGCTGGAAGCCTTGAAAAAAGCGGTAGAGATACTGTGAAAGCAAGAAACGCAAGGCCCTGTAGCGCAGTTGGTTAGCGCGCCGCCCTGTCACGGCGGAGGTCGCGGGTTCAAGTCCCGTCAGGGTCGCTCTGATTGTTGGAAGAAATTCCGGCTCTCATGGTGACTAGTCACCTAGGCTCTGTAGCTCAGTTGGTAGAGCGTTCGACTGAAAATCGAAAGGTCACCGGATCGACGCCGGTCGGAGCCACCACTGGGAAGCATCAGTTCTTCGGAACTGGTGCTTTTCTTCGTTTAAGGCGTGGCATCGTGCGCCATCCACGGGCATCAGTGCGACCCGCATCTTCGCGTCGCCAAGGGCCTATGGGGCGTGCAGATAAAGATCCGCGGCCCGTATGGGGCCCGGCCCGGAATCCCGGCCTCGAACGCTGCGCCCAAGTGTCCGGCATTGCCCCACTGGCTGCCCGGCCTCGAACCCGGCACGCGATTCTCCCCCAAGGGGCCCGCCGCAGAGGCGCTCTGGCTTCGGCTCAGCCAGTGGCCTGCGCAACATCCGGGCAGGTTGAAACAAAAAAATCGACCATGCCACGAAACATTTGACCTGCGCCAAACCGTTGTGGCACGCGCGCGCATTGGATTGCGTAAGCGCTTGCACCTTACCCGCCGGTAAGTCATTCGGAGCGCTGAAACAGGGTTTGAAATGGCTGCGGGATGCCCCATAGCGTGGATCGCGGCAAGGGGAAGCATGCTTCCCATCTGCCCGGGGCCCTACCCAGGCCCTGTTGATTCCCGACACACAAAGGCGTCTCCGACGGCACCTGAGGTGTTGCCGGGGCCGCGGATGTTCTCGGGGCAATGGGCATATGCCCGTCTTCCACGAACAGTTACAACTCCGCGAGAAGAGCAACAATGCACAAGCACCCCCAAAACCGGATGCTGCGGTGGCGCCCCGCCGCCGCAGCATTGGCCGCGGCCGTCGCCGCCTCGGCCTTCCTGGCCGTCCCCTCGGCACAGGCGAACGAGCCGTCCGATCCGCCCGCCGTGCAGCAGATGCCGGCACCCGCTCCAGGCTTCCCCCTCCCGACCGGACATACGCAGCAGGCGTTCGATCCGGCGTCGGACTTCACGTCCAAGTGGACCCGTGCCGACGCCAAGCAGATCATGGCCCAGAGCGACTCGACGGTCACTCCGGGTGAAAACTCCATGAGCCCCGACGTCACCATGCCCGAGATTCCCCAGGATTTCCCCACCATGAACGACGACGTCTGGGTCTGGGACACCTGGTCCCTGACCGACGAGAATGCCAACCAGATCAGCTACAAGGGCTGGGATGTCATCTTCTCCCTGGTGGCTGACCGCCACGCCGGCTACGGCTTCGACCAGCGCCACTGGAATGCCCGGATCGGTTACTTCTTCCGCAAGACCAACGCTGACCCGGCCAAGGACAAGTGGAACTACGGCGGCCACCTGTTCCTGGACAACACCTCCATCGGCAACACCGAGTGGTCCGGCTCCACCCGCCTGATGCAGGGTGACCACGTCAACGTGTTCTACACGGCCACCACGTTCTACGACATCGCCCAGCGCAATGCCGGTGGCGGCGGCATTGCCCCCGATGCTGCGATCGCGAAGGCCCTGGGCAACATCCATGCTGACAAGAACGGCGTCACGTTTGATGGGTTCCAGCACACCAAGCTGCTGGAACCGGACGGCAAGATGTACCAGACCAAGGCGCAGAACCCCGGTTTCGCGTTCCGCGACCCCTACACGTTCGTTGACCCGGCCCACCCCGGCAAGACCTACATGGTCTTCGAAGGCAACACCGGCGGCACCCGCGGCGATTACAAGTGCAAGGACGAGGACCTCGGCTATAAGCCGGGCGATCCCCACGCCGAAAACGTCAGCGACGTCCAGAACAGCGGCGCCTACTACCAGACCGCAAACGTTGGCCTCGCTGTGGCCGACAACAAGGACCTGACCAAGTGGTCCTTCCTCCCGCCGATCCTTTCGGCGAACTGCGTGAACGACCAGACTGAACGGCCGCAGATCTTCATCCAGAATGAGGGTGGGAAGAACAAGTACTACCTCTTCACCATCAGCCACCAGTTCACCTATGCAGCCGGTATGCGCGGTCCCGACGGCGTTTACGGCTTCGCGGGTGACGGCATCCGTTCCGACTTCCAGCCGATGAACAACAGCGGCCTTGCCCTGGGATCCCCGACGGACCTCAACCTGGCAGCCAACGCACCGGAGAGCCCCTCCGCGAAGCAGAACGGCCGGCAGTTCCAGGCCTATTCGCACTACGTGCAGCCCGGCGGCCTGGTGCAGTCGTTCATCGACAACGTCAACGGCGTCCGCGGCGGCTCGCTGTCGCCGACCGTGAAGATCAACTTCCGCAACGGCGTCTCGCAGGTTGACCGCAGCTTTGGCCGGAACGGCCTTGGCCCGTTCGGTTACCTGCCTACCAACGTGCGGGTAGGCGGCGAGGGCCTCTACAAGTAGGCCTTTTTTGATCCACCGCCGGTAAATTCCGGCCGTATACCGCCCAGGCGGGGATGTCCTTGGGGGCTTCCCCGCCTGGGCCTTTTCCGTCGGGCAGAAGCTTGGGCGCGGCGCCCCGCAGTGTTTCCGGCGCATCTGCCGCAGGCTGGGGATAGGGTGGAATCAACAGAAGGGGGAGTGCCTGATGGAATACCAGAACCCACAACCCGTGGTGCCAAGCCGTCCTGCCGCCAGCCCGGTGACGAGTCCGGGGCCCGGGCGCACCGTAATCTCCGAAACCGCCGTGGCCAAGGTGGCGGGAATCGCGGCACGGTCCGTTCCCGGCGTCTATTCCCTTGGCTCGGGTCCGTCCCGTGCGCTGGGTGCCATCCGTGATGCCGTCGGCAGTTCGGACCATGCAGCCGGAGTCCACGCGGAAGTGGGCGAAACGCAGGTAGCCGTGGATATCACCCTGGTGGCAAGTTACGGGACCCCCTTGCACTCGCTGGCCAATGACGTCCGCGCCGCCGTTTACCGCGCCGTCGAAGAACTGGTTGGCCTGCAGGTCATTGAAGTGAATGTCGAGATCACGGACGTGTACGTGCCACCGCCGGTCAAGCCGGCGGCGCCGGCGGCTGTGGACCGGGAGGCGTTGCTGTGAACCTCACCGTTGCGGGTACGGCCATGGGCGCCTTCGTGGCCTTCATGTCATTGCAGTTCGGCTTGTGGGGATTCATCGCGTCCCTGCTCTTCATGGCTATCGGTGCCGTCCTGGGCCGCGCCGCCGAGGGGAAGCTGGATCTGCGCGGCGTGATCGATGCCATCATCGGCCGGCGTTCATCCTCATGAGTTCACCAGCGCCCGTTGCGAGTGGGCAGGCGCTCAGCGGCCACAACCGGATCAGTACACAGGCATTGACCAGCCTCGCCAAGGCGGCCGCCGCACAGGCCCTGGGCGTCGAGGCGCAGGACGTGCGGGCGGATTGGACGGACGACGACGGCCTGCTGGCCTTGTCCCTCGTGGCGCCCATCAGCATCCCGCCTTTGGAATCGATTGTGCTTGATCCCGCGCGGGTCCAGGGATCCGGTGGATCCATCTGGGATCGCACGGTCAAGGCGAAGGCGGCCATTCTGCAGACGGTCTCGGAGCTCAGCGGTTCCAGGCTGAGCCGGGTGGATATCCGCATCAGCGGGGCAAAGATCAGCACAGGAGGGCGGGTGCAATGAGCGGCAGCGTGGAAAACCGCCGTGCAAGGGCTGGTGCCCGGGGGAACGACGGGCCGGACATGCGCCGGATCACCTACCGCGAGACGCATTCGACGCGCGCCGCGGTCTCGATCGCAGCTGCCGTCCTGGTCCTGGTGCTGGCCGGTTACGGCGTCCTCGAATCCGGTGTCCATGCCGTCGGGCAGCCTGCCTGGCTGATTGAGCCGCAGGTGGCGGCCCAACGGATCGTGGATCTGCCGTCCGGCGTACCGCCACTGCTGCTGGGAGCGATCGGCGGGGTGCTGGGCATGCTGGGTGTGATTTTCTTGCTCAACGGGATACTTCCGGGACGGCGGGCGCGCCACCAGCTGGCCGGCGTCCGTCGTGGCGGGTCCTCGGCCGCGGTGGTGGACGACGAAGTCGTGGCGTCCTCGATCGCACGCCGTGCCCGGCTGGCGGCGAACGTCACGCCGGAGCAAGTCATGGTGGTGGTCTCCCAGCGCCAGGTCCTGGTGAACGTCCGGCCCACCTCCGGTGTTGCGGTGGACCAGGGCCGCGTCCTTGCCGCAGTCAGCGATGAACTGGACCAGATGCAGCTGGAACCTGCCCCCGTTGCCCGCGTCAACGTGGCCCCGTCCGGGGTGATCGGCGCATGACCAGTACCCCTGCCCTGCTGAACCGGATCCTCCTCACCCTGCTGGGCGTTGTCCTGCTGACGGCGGGCCTGCTGCTGGTCTTGCTGGCAATTGTGCCCGCAATCGGTCCGTGGTGGCACGCTTGGGCCTCCGGGGCGTGGGAAGGCATTACCCAGGCCTTCAATTCCACCCGTTTCCCCGGACAGCAGGAGAGCTGGCTGTGGATCGCGGTGGCCTTGGCGCTGCTGGTCCTCATGGGACTCATGGTGGGCTGGATTGCGCAACAGGGAAAGGGCCGGGCCAACGTCCTCGCGGCCGAGTACGACCCCGGTGATGTTCCCGGCGATGTCCGGATCGGAGGCGGCGTCGCCGAACAGGCGCTCAAGCAGGCCCTTGAGGGGCGTCCAGACCTTGCCGGTTCCACCGTCACCACCTATGACGTGAAGGGCTCGCCCGCGCTCAAGGTCCGGCTCTTGCCCCGCCAGGGTGTGGCACCACACCTGTTGGCTGCCGAGGTATCGGGGCTCCTGGACGCCTTGGAAGCCGTGGTGGGCAAGGAGATTCCGGTCCTCATCCACATCGGTGCCGGGGCGCGGACGCGCTTCAGCCGGGCTGAGCGGGTCCGCTGAACTGCATGCGGGCCCGACTGTCAGTCCTCCTGCGGGTCAGTCCTCAAGGAGGTAGACGGTGCAGTCCACGGGAACTTCCCGCATCGCTGCCCGGTCGCTGGCCGGTTCAGGCCCGCTGGACAGCGCTACGGTGTAACCGTTGGGCACAGGTGCCGAGGCGAAGCCCAGGTTGGACAGGACTATGACATCTCCGTTCCGGAATGCCAGCAGCCCACTGTCCGGCGCGTGCTCCTCTGTCCATTCAACGGTTCCCCTGCCAAGGTGGCGCGCCGACCTGAACGCAAGAGCGGCCCGGTAGAGCTCAAGGGTTGAACCTTCCTCGCCGTCCTGCTGGTCCGCAGCCAGGGGGCCGAAGCTGTCCGGCTGCGGGAGCCAGGGCGCCTGGCCGGAGTCCCCGCCGGAGAACCCGAACCCCGGTTCGCCCTGGGCCCATGGCAGCGGGACGCGGCACCCGTCGCGGCCGATCTCGGCGCCCTGGGTCCTGAAGAATGTCGGATCCTGCCTGGCCGCGTCGGGAAGGGTGGTGTGCTCCGGAAGCCCCAACTCCTCCCCCTGGTAGAGGTAGGCCGAACCCGGCAATGCCAGCGCAACCAACGTGGCGGCGCGGGCGCGGGCAAGGCCCAGGGCAGCGTCCGGTTGTTCGTCACCGGCGCCTATGCCCTTCGGGAACGTGGTCGGATCCTTGAGTCCAAACCTTGTGCTGTGCCGCACGGTGTCGTGGTTGCTGAGCACCCACGTGCACGGAGCGCCCACGGACGCGGCCGCTGCCAAGGACGCATTGATGGCGTCAGCCATCCGCCCGGCATCCCAGCCGGCCAGCAGGAAATCAAAATTGAAGGCCTGTTGCATCTCATCCGGCCTGACGTACCTGGCCAGGCGTTCGGCGGGTTCAACCCAGGCTTCCGCCACCATCATCCGGTCCCCTCCGTATTCGGCCAGGACCCGGTTCCAGTCGCGGTAGATCTCATGCACGCCATCCTGGTCGAAGAAGGGCGATGGCGGGTACATCGGCGAGACGGCCCGGTGCGGCTCCTCGGCATCGGTGTGGGCGTGGGGAGCATCCCCGGGCAGGTGGCTTTCCCTGCGCGGACCCGTTGTTCCTTCCACCATGGCCGCGGCTCCGTCCCAGTCAGGAAGGCCTGCCTCTTTGACCAGTCCATGGGCCACGTCCACCCTGAAGCCGTCCGCACCGCGGTCCAGCCAGAAGCGCAGCACGGAGCGCATCTCCTCCTGTACTTCCGGGTTTTCCCAGTTCAGGTCGGGTTGCCTGGTGTCGAACAGGTGCAGGTACCACTGGCCGGGTGAGCCGTCAGCGTTGGTAAGGCGGGTCCATGCCGGTCCGCCGAAGATGGATTTCCAATTGTTGGGCGCCAGCCGGCCATCCCCCGATCCCGGCACTTCGTCCTTGCCGTCACGGAAGATGTACCGTTCCCGTTCTGGGCTTCCCGGGGCTGCCCGCAGCGCCGCCTGGAACCAGGTGTGTTCGTCGGAAGTGTGGTTTGGGACCAGGTCCACGATGACCTTCAGGCCGCGGCGATGAGCTTCCTGCAACATCGCGTCGAAGTCCGCCAAGGTGCCGAAGAGCGGATCCACCTGGCGGTAGTCGGCGACGTCGTAACCGCCGTCGGCCTGGGGCGACTTGTAGAAGGGGGAGAGCCAGACAGCGTCCACGCCCAGCTTTTCCAGGTAGGGGAGCCGCAGCAGGACGCCCCGCAAATCGCCCATCCCATCGCCATTCCCATCGGCGAAGGACCGGGGGTAAATCTGGTAGACCACCGCGTCCGCCCACCATGCGGAGGGTACGGGACGGGGTACCGGAACGGATAGGTTGGGCATTTGGTTCCCCTAAGATAACTTTTTGATGTAAACGCTTGCATTCGCGACAGCAACCTTACTAGTGTGATGGTCACCACATCAACCTCACCTACAAGCGCACTGTCGACTTACTTGTCACTCAGCGAGGAGCTTCAAGCTAATGAAAACCCCGAGATTCCTGCTTCCGGCCGCCACGGCCGGCATTCTGGCCCTGACGTTGTCCGCCTGCGGCGGCGGCGGAGGGGGCACCACCGGCGGGGGAGGCAGCGATGCTGATGCCAACCTCGACGGCCGCGGCCCCATCACGTATGTCCAGGGCAAGGACAACAGCAACGTCGTCCGTCCGCTCATTGACAAGTGGAATGCCGCGCACCCGAATGAAAAGGTCACCTTCAAGGAGCAGACCGACCAGGCCGACCAGCAGCACGATGACCTGGTCCAGCACTTCCAGGCCAAGCAGTCCGACTACGACGTTGTTGACGTCGACGTTGTCTGGACCGCGGAGTTCGCGGCCAAGGGCTGGTTGCAGCCGTTGAAGGACAAGATGGCGATCGACACCAGCGCCATGCTGAAGCCCACCGTGGACAGCGCCACCTACAAGGGCACCCTTTACGCGGCCCCGCAAACCTCTGACGGCGGCATCCTGTACTACCGCAAGGACCTGGTTCCCACGCCTCCCAAGACCTGGGACGAGATGATGAGCATGTGCTCCATCGCCAAGCAGAACAACATTGGTTGCTACGCCGGCCAGTTCAGCAAGTATGAAGGCCTGACCGTCAACGCATCCGAGGCCATCAACTCCGCCGGCGGCTCAGTCCTGGACAAGGACGGCAAGCCCAGCGTAAACACGGCGGAAGCGAAGGCCGGCCTGGGCAACCTGGCCAAGGCCTACGCTGACGGGAACATCCCCAAGGAAGCCATCACCTACAAGGAAGAGGACAGCCGCCAGGCGTTCCAGAGCGGAAAGCTCCTGTTCCTGCGCAACTGGCCCTACGCCTTCAACCTGATCACCACCGAAGGATCTTCGGCTGTGAAGGACAAGACCGGCCTTGCGGCACTGCCCGGCAAGAGCGGCCCTGGTGCGTCCTCGCTGGGCGGCCACAACCTCGCCACCAGCGTGTACTCCAAGAACAAAGCCACCGCACTGGACTTCATGAAGTTCATGACCTCTGCGGAGACCGAGAAGTTCTACGCCACCCAGGGTTCCCTGGCTCCGGTCCTCGGCTCGCTCTATGAAGACCAGGAACTGGTTGCCAAGCTGCCCTACCTGCCGGTCCTGAAGACGTCCATCGAGAACGCCGTACCGCGTCCCGTAACGCCTTTCTACCCGGCTGTCACCAAGGCAATCCAAGATAATGCCTACTCCGCTATCAAGGGAGAAAAGACAGTGGACGCTGCACTTTCCGACATGCAGAACGCCATTCAATCCGCCGGTGCAGGATCGTAGTCCTGCCATGGCAACCGAACTAGGCCCGACGCCGGTTAAGTCACCGGCGTCGGGCGCTGCCCCTGTCCATCACGCGCCCAAGGGCGTAGGGGAAGACAACAGGATCGCAAGCCAGGGTCGCTGGGCGTCCTGGCTGCTCGCCCCGACCATCGTGGCCTTGGGCATTGTGATCGTATACCCCATCATCAGCGCGATCGTGATGTCCTTCCAGAAGGACGCCGGCCTCGATCCCGCCACCGGCCTGTTCACGGCAGGCGGCTCGGCCGGCATCCAAAACTACGTCAACTGGCTGGCGCAACAGTGTTCCGCGCCCGCCGGCGGTACCGTCGCCTGCCCGCCGGGCACCTTGGGCGGCCAATTCTGGTCCGCCACTGCCACCACGTTCTTCTTCACAATCGTGACGGTGACGCTGGAAACGGTGCTGGGTTTCTGGATGGCTGTGATCATGGCCCGCACCTTCCGGGGCCGGAGCCTCGTCCGCGCGGCCGTCCTGGTGCCGTGGGCCATCCCCACGGCTGTGACGGCAAAGCTCTGGTTCTTCATCTTCGCTTTCGAGGGCATCGCCAACAAGCTGTTCAACACCACCATCCTGTGGACCGGCAGCGAGTGGCCGGCCAAGTGGGCCGTCATCATTGCCGACGTCTGGAAGACGACGCCGTTCATGGCACTGCTGATCCTTGCGGGCCTGCAGATGATTCCGGCCGAAGTCTATGAGGCGGCCAAGGTGGACGGTGCGTCCGCGTGGCAGCGCTTCCGGCTCATCACCTTGCCGCTGGTCAAACCGGCGCTGATGGTGGCGATCCTGTTCCGTACCCTGGATGCACTGCGCATGTTCGACCTGCCGTACATCCTTACCGGCGGCGCGAACAACACCACCACGCTGTCCATCCTGGTCATCAACCAGATCAGGCAGGGCTTCAATTCCGCGGCGGCGTTGTCCACCATCACGTTCATCATCATCTTCCTGGTCGCTTTCATCTTTGTCCGCTTCCTCGGGGCAAATGTGGTTGAGCAGAGCGGCGCAACCGGAAAGGGGAAGAAATGACCACGGCAACGGCAGACGCCACCGCCCTGCGGGCACGCCAGGACAAGGGTCGCAAAACTGCCCAGAACCGGGAGAAGTGGGCCCAGGGCAGGACCTACATCAGTGCCGTCGTCGTCCTGATCTGGTGCCTCGCACCGGCCTACTGGATGGTGGTCACCGCCTTCCGCGAGGTCGGGTTCACGTACGACACCTCGATCCTGCCCACCCATGTCACCATGGACAACTTCATCACCGCCTTCGATACGTCCTTCGGCAACAGGTTCGGACAGGCACTGCTGAACAGCGTGTTCATTGGCGGCGTGGTGACGGTCGTATCGCTGGTGATCGGCGTGTTTGCTGCCTACGCCCTGGCCCGGTTGAATTTCCGGTTCAAGTACCTGGTGCTCGGTTTCATCCTGGGTGCTTCCATGTTCCCGGGCGTTGCCCTGATCACCCCGCTTTTCCAGCTGTTCACCAACATCGGCTGGATGGGCACCTACCAGGCGCTGATTATCCCCAACATCTCCTTCGTGCTCCCGCTGACGGTCTACACCATGACCTCGTTCTTCCGGGAAATGCCGTGGGAGCTGGAGGAATCGGCCCGCGTTGACGGCTGCACCCAAGGGCAGGCATTCCGCAAGGTCATCATGCCCCTGGCGGCGCCGGCAATCTTCACCACGGCAATCCTGGCGTTCATTTCATCCTGGAATGAGTTCCTGATTGCCAGCCAGCTGTCCAGCGACGCAACCCAGCCGGTCACGGTGGCAATCGCCAACTTCGCCGGTGCACAGCCCAACCAGATCCCGTACACGGCCATCATGGCCGCCGGCACCATTGTCACCATTCCGCTGGTGATCCTGGTCCTGGTCTTCCAGCGCAAGATCGTCGCCGGCCTCACCGCAGGTGCGGTCAAGTGACGGATCACGGTGCCCGCCCCCGCACACCAGCGGGGGCGGGCAACCGCAGCCGGCTGGTCAGGTCGGGCGAGGATTTCGACATCATCATCGGTTTCCTTGGTTTTTGGGCAGTGGTCCTCCTGGTGGTCACTGTGTGGATGGAAATTACCGCGCAGCCGGCCATTGGCTGGGCCTTGGGCCTGCTGGCAACCCTGCTGGCCCTGTACGGAATGGTGCGCCTGCGGCGTAGGCTGCCGGCCCGCAAGTAGGCGCACTTAAAAACAGCGGTCCCCGCCACAGTTACCACTGCCCGGCCGCGGAATGGAAAAATACGAGGCTTGGGGGTAGACGCAGGGCCAGCCGGCTCTGCGCCGCGCAGGAGTTATGAGGGGACACGGTGGCACGGACAACGGAAAGGTCCCAACGGGGCGGCCATAATGGCGTCAGCATCGAGGACGTGGCAGCGGCCGCCGGAGTCTCTACCGCAACCGTCTCCCGCGCCGTCCGTGGGTTGCCCCGCGTCTCGCCGGCCACCAGGGAGAAAATCCTCGAAGTCGCGGGAAACCTGGGCTACGTGGCATCGTCCTCTGCTTCCGGACTGGCCACGGGGCGCACCAAGACCATTGGCGTCCTGGCGCCGTTCGTGAGCCGCTGGTTCTTCTCCAAGGCCATTGAGGGTGCGGACCGCGAGCTGCACGCCCGGCATTACAACCTCTCCCTGTTCAACCTCGGCGGCCACGGCAGCAACCGCGAGCGGCTCTTCAGCAAGACCATGGTCTACAAGCAGATCGATGCCCTGCTGGTGCTCTGCATGGCGCTCAGCCACGAAGAAATCGAACACCTGCAAAAAATCGACATCCCGCTGGTGGTGGTGGGCGGCCACGTCGAAGAGTGCCCCTACATCGGCATTGACGACTACGCGGCAGCCTCAACGGCGGTCCGGCACTTGATCGACCTGGGCCACCGGGACATCGCGTTGCTGCACGGCGACGACGAGACCGACCTCAACTTCGACGTCCCGAGGGTGCGCATCCTGGCGTTCAAGGACGTCATGGCCGCCGCAGGCCTTGCCACCCGGCCGGAGTGGGACGAATGGGGCGACTTCACGGTGCGCAGCGGCCAGGAAGCCTTCCGCCGCCTTTGGTCCGGTTCCGGGCCGAAGCCCACAGCAATCTTCTGCGCGTCTGACGAAATGGCCATGGGGGTCATCTTCGAAGCCAACCGCCTCGGCGTTAACATCCCCGGCGAACTGTCAGTGGTGGGGATCGACAACCACGACTTCGCGGATGCCATGGGCCTCACCACCGTTGGGCAACGCCCGGATGAGCAGGCCGAACTGGCCACCAAGATGCTCCTGGACGAACTGGACGGGGACATCGGGTCCGTCCGGTCCGCCGTTGCTCCGCATGAACTGATTATCCGGCGCACCACCGCGCCGCCCAAGGCGTGAAACGGCCTCAAGAAGCGCGGGCAAGCTGCCGGATAGGGATCCAGCGCGAGGCGAGCCTGCGATAGGCGGCCGCGGCGCCGGTCATGTCGCCCTCAGCCAGGCACTCGATGCCCAGCCTGATGTCCATGGGTGATTCGTCCGGGTACACCTTGTCTGCGACGGCACCATAGTCCAGCTCCACCATGGAGTTCACGTGGAACAGCTCCAGCCATTCGGTCAGCTGTGCCAGGTCGTCAAGCATGTCAAGGTCCGGGGCGGCCAGCGCCAGGTTGGCCACGGCGTAGCGGGCCCGCTCCAAGGCGTCTGTGATCGGGGCCCAGACGCGGACCGTAAGGATGCGGCCGGCGGCTTCCACGACGTCCTTGCGGTCGGACTCCATGAACAGCGAGAACCAACTGAACGGGATGCCCCAGGTGGAGGCCCGCGTGTGCACGCGGACGGATCCGTCCCGTGCCTTCACCAGGTCGATCCGCTCCTGGTGCCGGTCGCGCTGTTCCTCAGGGATCAGCAGCTCCGCCAGCGGGCCGTGGATCCCTTCCATCAGGGCGTTGGCGGCCAACCCGGCGCGCAGGACGAGCTGGCTGGGGCAGTACAGCAACACTGGCGCGGTGCCAGCGGCAGCGCCGTCGTCGGCCGTTCCGCCGTCCGGTGCCGGCGCGGTGGTGACGCGCACCAGGTCGGTGCGCCCGGTGGGAAACGGATCACCGCCGGAGCGGGTGATCCGCCCCAGCGAGGCCAGCAGTTCAGCGTTTTCGACGGCGGCACGGGACGCGGCGCGCTCGCCGGCGGCCTGGAGGGCGGGTCGTTGTTCCGCCGGAAAGGCGTCCAAGGGTTCGTAGACGCGCAGCGTGGAGGAAAATGGCAGGCCTGCCTGGCCCCGGTAGAGGTTTCCCGTCATGACGGTCTCCTTGGATGGGCGCAGGGGGCTGTCATCAGTCCGCCAGCTCCACCAGCACGGGAGCGTGGTCCGAGGCGCCTTTGCCTTTCCGTTCCTCGCGGTCGATCGAGGCGCCGGTGACCCGGGCTGCCAAGGCGGGGGAGGCCAGGATGAAGTCGATCCGCATGCCTTCCTTCTTGGGAAACCGGAGCTGGGTGTAGTCCCAGTACGTGTAGACGCCCGGGCCGGGGGTGTAGGGGCGCACAACGTCGGTGAAGCCGGCGGACTCGAAGGCATGGAACGCCGCACGCTCCGGCGGACTGACATGGGTGTAGCGGTTGTTGACGAACAAGTCGATGTCCCAGACGTCGTCGTCGAATGGGGCGATGTTCCAGTCGCCCATCAATGCGACCTGCGCCTGCGGGTTGTCCGTAACCAGGCCCTGGGCGTGCGTTTTCAGGCTTTCCAGCCACTTGAGCTTGTAAGGCATGTGTTCGTCGTCCAGGGAACGCCCGTTGGGGACATACAGGCTCCAGACCCTGACGCCGCCGCAGGTGGCAGCCATGGCGCGGGCCTCCTGGACGGGGTCCTTGCCGGCCTTGCCGAACGAGGGCTGGTCCAGGAATGTCCGCTCCACGTCCTCAAGTCCAACACGGGAGGCGATGGCCACGCCGTTCCACTGGTTTACGCCGAAGTGGGCAACCTCGTAGCCCATCCGTTCAAAGAGCTCCCACGGAAAGTTCTCGTCCTTGCACTTGGTCTCCTGGATGGCCAGGACGTCGCAGTCGCTGCGCTGGAGCCAGGCTTCAACACGGTCGGCGCGGGCACGGAGCGAATTCACATTCCAGGTAGCTATCTTCACGGTTCCTAACTTACCTTGGCAGCTGCGCGCCGGGTAAAGCCTCCCGCCAGTCCGGGCGGCACCGCACGCGGTTGGTCCCCAGCATGACGCGGCGGGTATATTCGCAACCAGAATGACCTGGATCACTCGTCCGGCCACCATGCGAAGGAGCAGCCAGCCGATGACCGCAGCCAAGGGAATGGATGGTGCCGCCGGCAACGGGCACCCGGAAGTACTGTTTGAGCGCCGCGGCCGGCTGGGCCTGGTCACGCTCAACAGGCCTAAAGCCGTGAACGCACTCACCGCCGGAATGGTGGACCTGATGCTCCGGCAGCTCACCGCGTGGGCCGGGGACGATGACGTCGCCACCGTCCTGGTGCAGGGCGCCGGGGAACGCGGCCTCTGCGCCGGCGGCGACATTGTGGCCATATACGAGGACATGTTGCACGGCGGACACCGGACGGCAGGTTTCTGGCAGGCAGAATACCGGCTGAACTCCCTGATCGCCCGGTATCCCAAGCCGTACGTGGCCCTCATGGATGGCCTGGTCCTCGGCGGCGGGGTGGGGATCTCCGCGCACGGGAGTGTCCGGGTGGTCACGGAGCGGACCAGGACGGGCATGCCGGAAACCACCATCGGATTCGCCCCGGACGTTGGTGGCACCTACCTGCTCTCGCACGCACCCGGCGAGGCCGGAACGCACGCTGCCCTGACCGGCGCGCATCTTGGCGCCGGCGACGCGGTGTTCCTTGGCCTTGCGGACCACTACGTACCGTCAGGATCGCTGACGGACCTGGCGGCCGCCCTTGTGGACCATGACGCGGAAGACGTCGTCGAACGGTATACCCAGCCGGCCCCGGACTCGCTGCTCGCCGGGCACCGTGACTGGATCGACGCCTGCTACGCCTCGGATGACGCAGCCCGGATCGTCCGGCGCCTCCGGGAGTGGGCGGGGCCCGGGAGGGAGGCTGCGGTGGAGGCGGCCGACACGATCGAAGCCAAGTCACCCACCTCTGTCAAGGTCACCCTGGCGTCGCTGCGCCGGGCCGCTGGACTGACCCTGGATGAAGCGCTTGCCCAGGAGTACCGTGCCGGAATCCGGTTCCTGGCCGGTCCCGACTTCCGCGAAGGCATCCGCGCCCAAGTTGTGGACAAGGACAGGAATCCGCAGTGGAAACCGGCAACACTGGCTGACGTGCTTCCAGGACAGGTGGACAGGTTCTTCGAACCGCTGGAGGGCCGGGAGTTGGACCTGCACCCGGAACGCGCACCCGAGGAGGCGGACCATGCCTGAGACGGGAACCGTGGCTTTCCTCGGCCTGGGGCACATGGGCGGTCCCATGGCCGTGAACTTGGTCCGGGCCGGCTATGCGGTGGTTGCTTTCGATGTGGTGCCTGTCGCCGTCCAAGCGGCACGGGAACATGGTGTGCCGGTCGCGGCCAGCGCGGCTGGCGCCGTAGCGGAGGCCGACGTCGTGCTGACCATGTTCCCCAGCGGTGGACACGTCCTGGACGCCTACCGCGGCAACGCCGGACAACCCGGATTGCTGGCTGCGGCTCCGCCAGGCACCATGTTCCTTGACTGCTCCACCATCAACGTCGATGAGGCACGGGAGGCCGCGCGCCTGGCCGGTGAAGCAGGCCACCGTTCGGTCGACGCGCCCGTTTCGGGCGGCGTGGTGGGCGCCGAAGCAGCGACGTTGACATTCATGGCCGGCGGCGAAGCGCAGGACTTCGAGTCGGTGCGGCCGCTCCTGGAGGTGATGGGCAAACGCGTGGTCCATTGCGGCGGCCACGGTGCGGGCCAGGCTGCCAAGATCTGCAACAACCTCATCCTGGGCGTTTCCATGATCGCGGTCAGCGAGGCGTTTGTCCTCGGCGAAAAGCTGGGCCTGAGCCACCAGGCCCTGTTCGACGTCGCCTCCGCCGCCTCGGGCCAATGCTGGGCGCTCACCACCAACTGCCCGGTACCCGGACCCGTCCCCGCCAGCCCGGCCAACAGGGACTACCAGCCGGGTTTTGCGGCGGCGCTGATGGCCAAGGACCTCAACCTGGCGGTCAATGCCCTCAACAGCACGGGAGTGGCAGGACAGATGGGGGCGCTCGCCGCCCGCATCTACGATACGTTTGCCGCGGAGGGCGGCGCCGGCCGCGACTTCTCCGCCATCATTACTGATATCCGCGGCAGCGCGGAACCGGCTGCCGCGGACACCACGGCGGCGGCAACAGGAACGGACGCAACGGGCCGGAGCCGGACCACGGCAGCACACGACGACGGGAGCCCCGAATGACTGAATACGCCAACATCCTGGTGGAGCAACAAGGCAGGGTTGGGCTGGTGACCCTCAACCGGCCATCGGCGTTGAATGCGCTCAACAAGGCCACCATGGAGGAACTGGTCGCCGCCGTGACCGCGATGGACGCCGATCCGAACGTAGGCGCCGTGGTGATCACCGGCTCGGCCAAGGCGTTCGCGGCGGGCGCCGACATCAAGGAAATGGCCGATCAGGGCTACATGGACATGTACACCGCGGACTGGTTCCGCGGCTGGGAGGACTTCACCCGGCTGCGGATCCCCACCATCGCGGCGGTGTCCGGGTTTGCCCTGGGCGGCGGCTGCGAGCTCGCGATGATGTGCGACCTCATTATTGCGGGGGACAACGCCAAGTTCGGCCAGCCGGAAATCAACCTTGCCGTACTTCCCGGGATGGGGGGTTCGCAACGGCTCACCCGCGCGATCGGCAAGGCCAAGGCCATGGACCTGATCCTCACCGGCAGGTTCATCGGTGCCGAGGAAGCGGACCGGTGCGGCCTTGTCTCCCGGGTCGTACCGGCGGAGGAAGTGGTGTCCGAGGCCCTCAAGGCAGCCGGGCTGATCGCCGCCAAGTCGAAGCCCGCTGCCATGGCGGCAAAGGAAGCCGTGAATGCAGCCTTCGAAACCGGGCTGGCCCAAGGGGTCCTGTTTGAACGGAGGCTCTTCCACTCGCTGTTCGCCACCGAGGACCAAAAGGAAGGGATGGCGGCGTTCGCAGAAAAGCGTGAGCCGCAGTTCAAGCACCGGTGACCCCGGGACGCGCTTCCGGGGACCTTGGGGCGCTCGACGAATTCCGCGGCCCGTATTGTGGACATGACGGGTAACGGACGGCCATGCCAGCGAACGGGGACAGACGTATGTGGACAACCATGACCGGTGCAGCCAGCCCCACCGACGGACTCACGGGCATCGTGGGCTTCGCGGCGAGGGCTATCGACACCCTGGGCGAGTGGGGCGTGGGTGCCTTCACGCTCGCGGAGACGGTGGTGCCTCCCATCCCCAGCGAGGTGATCCTTCCCCTGGCGGGCTACCTTGCCAAGCAAGGTTCCCTCAACCTGCTCCTTGTCTTCGCCACCAGCACCCTGGGCGCCTACCTGGGTGCCCTGCTGCTCTATTGGCTCGGCGCAAAACTGGGCCTGGAACGTTCAATCCGCTGGCTGTCCAAACTGCCCTTGGTGGACCGGGAGGACTTTGAACAGGCAGCGGCCTGGTTCCGCCGCCACGGAAGATCGTCCATTTTCTTCGGCCGCCTCCTCCCAGGCATCCGCAGCCTGATCTCGCTGCCGGCCGGGGCCGCGGCGATGCCACCGGCCACCTTCAGCCTCTTCACCCTCGCCGGCAGCGGGCTGTGGAATGGAGCCCTCATTGGCCTCGGCTACCTGCTGGGCACCCAGTACCAGCTCATCGAGAAGTATTCACACGTCCTGAACTACGCTGTCTACGCTGCGCTCGCCGTGGCCGTGGTCCTGCTCATCGTCCGGCGGGTCAAGAGGGCCAGGCGGGTCAACGCCAACCGCTGACAGGTGCCCTCAGAGGTGCTTCTCCGCAAAAATGCGCAGGGCGCTCCGCACGAAGGCGGCCCCGTCCATGCCCCCGTAGTTGGCGGCAAAACGCGGATCCGCAACATACATGTCAGCGAGTCCGGTGACATATCCCTTGATGTCGCCGCCGGCGGCCGCAGCGGGAGTTCCGGGAATGGACTGGAGCCAGGCCACGTGCCTGCGTGCCAGGTCCTGGGCCTCCGGTCCATCCGCCGTCACCCCTGAAGCGCCGGCCGCGTTCCAGTCCCTGCCCAGCTCCTCCACCCTGGACTTCCACGCCCGCTTTTCCGCGGCGTCCATCCCCCGCCACCACGCATCAGATGCGGCGTAGGCGTCCTTGCCCCAGCGTTCCTCGACCTCCTCCCGGTACTGGGTATGGTCGAAGCCGTCAAACATGTTCTCAGCCATCAGTTGGCCTCCTGCCTTCACTGTTTCGATGGTTTGCTGCACGGACTGCGCCTGCCGGGCCAGCCGTTGTTGCTCCTGCGCCAGCCACTCAAGGTGGCGGGAGAGCGCCGCGACGGGGTCGGCCTGGCGCTGGAAGACTTCGGCGATGGCCTGCAGCCCCAGGCCCAGCTCCCGCAGCAAAAGGATCCGCTGCAGCTGAAGGAGGGCGGCACCGTCGTAATAGCGGTAGCCGTTCCCGCCCACCCGGCTGGGCTTCAAGAGCCCGATGTCGTCGTAATGCCTGAGCGTGCGGCTGGTCGTGCCGGCCATCCTGGCCACATCCTGGATGGGCCAATCCCTCAAGCCGTTGCCACGGATTTCTTCCATGCCCTTGAGCCTAGGGGTTGACGCTGCGTCAAGGTCAAGGGTGCTTGTCGGCTTACTTGGCCTGACCGTTTCGCGGTGTCCGGTGCCGCGCCTGGGCGACGAGCCGCGTGAAGGCAAAGACAAAGATGGACTCGAACATCAGCATGAGCCCCACCAGCAGCCACTGCTGCCGGGCGATGAACACGATGCAACCCGTCAGGGCCAGGATGGTGCCCAGGGCCAGGGCGTAGACGGCAAAGCCGACGGCGACCCGGGCGCTGCGTACGCCGGTGCGGAATCCGAAGCCGTGGGGTTCGCCGCCGGGCTGGCCCGGGACGCGGTCGGGTGCGGCTGGCCCGAGTGCGTCGAACTCGACCCACGGATCCTGGTCCTGGTCCTTTCCGGTCATGGCTCAATTATCCCCAACCCGCAATGCCGTGAAACACAGCGCCGGCGAAAACAAGCGCCGGTGAAAACAAAGGCCGGCGAAAACAAGCGCCGACGAAACAGCGCCGGCAAAAAACAGCGGCCCCTCCAACGTTCGTTGGAGGGGCCGCTGTACGGGGGGCCCGGCAGTTGCCGGAGCCGCCGAAGACTTAGAGCGGGCGGATGTTCTCTGCCTGCGGACCCTTGGGGCCCTGGGTCACATCGAATTCGACCTTCTGGTTTTCGTCCAGTGAGCGGTAGCCGCTGGTGGCGATTGCCGAGTAGTGGGCGAATACGTCAGCGGACCCGTCATCGGGGGCAATGAAGCCAAAACCCTTTTCGGCGTTGAACCATTTAACTGTGCCTGTTGCCATGGCTGCATTCCTTCATGTGACTCTGATTCTCTCCCCGGAACCGTCCCGGGGTGCGCGGGAGTTAGTCCCCCACAGTCCCCAACGTACGGGGCGCGGGCCCCGGGTGCAAGGGTAGCGGCCATAATGTGCGGTTAACGCATGCCTTCGCGGCGGATGGCGGTGGCAATAGCGGCCGCCCGGGTATCCACTCCGAGCTTGGCATAGATGTGTGCCAGGTGGGTTTTCACCGTGGCTTCGGAAATGAACAGCCGCCGGCCGAGCTCGCGGTTGCTGAGGCCCTCAGTGAGCAGGCTGAGCAGCTCCGCCTCGCGGGGAGTGAGGACCTCGTCGGGGTTGCGCATCTGCTGGAACAACCTGGAGGCCACCGGCGGGCTCATCACGCTCCTGCCCTGCACCGCGCCCCGGATGGCGGCGAAGATCTCCTCCGGTGCCGCATCTTTCAACAGGTAGCCCATGGCCCCGGAATCAACAGCGCGGACAATATCCGCGTCGGAGTCGTACGTGGTGAAAACCAGGACCGCTTGCCCGGTGCCGAGGTTTCGAATCTGCCTGATGGCTTCAATACCATCCATGCCCGGGCCCATGGCAAGGTCCATCACCACCACCGCCGGGGCGTGCGAACGGACCAGCTGCAACGCCTCTTCACCCGACGACGCCTCCGCGACGACATCCATATCAGGCTGGGTCGCAAGCAACGCACGCAGGCCGCTGCGAACCACCAGGTGGTCGTCCACCAGAAGGACCGTAATGCCGCCCATCTATGGCCCCTCCAAAGGAACTTGCGCGGCCACGATGGTGCCCTCGCCCGGGGTGCTTTGCACCGAGAAGCTCCCGCCCAGCTGCTCCACCCGTTGCCGCATTGCCCGCAGGCCGTACCCACCCGAGGCCGACGGCGGGGCTGCCGCCGCCGGGTCAAAGCCCGCACCGTCGTCGTAAATGTCCAAGGTGACGGTGTCCTGCAGGAAACCCAACGTCAGCGCGGCCATCGAAGCCGAAGCATGCAGCGCGATGTTGGAGGAGGCACTCTGCACAACCCGCAGCAGGGCGTGCCGCACCTCCGGGGGAACGGGGCCCGGTTCGCCCGTCACCGCCAGGGTGGCCGCCGGCATGTACCGCCGGGCGGCAAGCAGCAGCGAGTCCGGCAACGGCGTCGATTCCAACCCGGGGGAGGCGAGCTCGTGGACCAGGCTCCGGGTGTCCGCCAGGTTCGCGCGGAGCAGGTCGGTGGCCTGGCGCAGACCGTCCCGGGCTGTCGCATCCGGCCACCCGCGGCCCGCTGCTTCGAGCAGGAGCAGGCTGCTGGCGAGCCCTTGGGTGACGGTGTCGTGGATTTCCCGGGATACCCGGTCCCGTTCGGCGACGGTGCCGGCCCGGCGCTCACTGGCCGCGAGCTGCCCTTGGGCCAGGGAAACCTGCGCGTTCAGGCGGCGCTGCTCTGCGGCGTCGTTCTGGATCCTGTCATAGATGAGCGTCAGCATGGTCCCGACAGCCAGTGGACCCAGCAGCATGGCGATGTCGGTGCCGTTACCGAGCCGGAACAGGCCGGCGGCTGTTGCCAGGGTGATGACGGCCGCCAGGATGTAGGCGGCAGCGCCCCGCAAAGCACTCCTGCACAGGAAGAACAGGGCAAAGGAACACCACGCGAAGCTTGGCGCCGCCACCACAAGGACCGCCCACACGCCAACCAGCGCCACCACCCAGGCGACGCTGTGCCGGTCCCGAGCCGACAGCAGGGCTACGACGGCGTACAGCAGGCTGGCGGCGGCAGCGAGTCCCAGCACCAGCATGTTGTCGGCCGGTGAGTGCCGCAGAACGTACCGCACCACGGAGGCCACGAGGAGCACCGCGAAGCCAAGATGGACCGCGGCCTCGATCCCGCCGAGGCGGCCGTTCGCCGCCGGCGCAGGAAGCGACCGGCGGGCTTCGGGACCCTGGGCGGCGCCGGCCGCCGGACCTGTGGCTGGTAGGGCATCTCTGGTGGGCATGCGGGATCCGGTTCTGATGGGTGGCTCTGCACTCCATGCTAGGCGTCCCTGCCCTGGCTGCCCTCAGCCTTTTGGCTGATATGGCCGGCCTTTCGGGGTAGCCAGGAACAGCCCATCAACCGATGCCGCCCCAGGACGCGGCCGGAAGGATGGAACCCGGAAGCAGCACCCCAACCGAAGGAAGCATTATGAAGACGTCGCACAAAGCACTCACCGCCGCAGCAGCCGCAGCGATCCTGGCCACGGCCGGAGCGACGGTGGCCGCGAACGCCGGTACCGGCCGGGCGAACGGCGCGGAAGCTCCCGCCGTCGTACCGGCCGTTGATGTCCGGCCGGCTCCGGAAACAGTGGTGCAGCAGAACCGGATCACTGCCGGAGCGTCGGCCCAGGCCGTGACTGCGGCGCTCGCCAAATGCCAGGCAGACAAGCTGCCCTTCGTCACGGTGGCCGTCGTTGACCGCTTCGGCACGGTCCAGGCTGTGCTCCGGGGGGACAACGCCGCCGCCCACACCATTGAGGCCGCCAAGCAGAAGGCCTACACGGCCGCAGCCTTCGGTGCACCCACCAGCGAACTCGCCAAGCGCGTCAATGGCAATGGTCCCTCGATCGCCGACCTGCCGGGCACGCTGTTCCTGGCAGGCGGTGTCCCGTTGAAGGTCAATGGCGTTTCTGTTGCCGGCATCGGCGTGGGCGGGGCACCTGATGGCGCCCTGGATGAAGCTTGTGCCACCGCCGGCGCCGATGCTGTTGCGGGTGCCGCGAAGTAAGCAGGACGGGGCTGCCCCCGTGCGCTATGTCAGGTAGCCTCAAGGATGCTGACGTAGTTGGCGATGCCGACGCCGCCCATGTTCTGCACCGCAGCCCTGCGCGGGGCCGCCAGCTGCATATCGCCGGCGGTCCCGGTGAGCTGCATCGCAGCAAGCACATGCTGCGAGACTCCCGTGGCGCCCACCGGATGGCCCTTGGCCTTGAGTCCGCCGGAGACGTTGACCGGCAGCTTGCCGTCCTTGTACACCCAGCCTTCCTCAAGAGCCCGGGCGCCTTCGCCGGGGGCGGTCAGGCCCATGGCTTCGTACATGAGCAGTTCCGCGATGGTGAAGCAGTCATGGACTTCGGCCAGGTCCAGGTCTTCGAGCCCGACGCCGGCCATCGCCAGGGCGCGCTGCCAGGAGGCCCGGGTCGCCTCGAACGCCGTGGGGTCGCGGCGCTCGGTGGGGAAGAAGTCGTTGGCTTGGCCGAAGCCGGCAAGCCGTACCGGAGCCGTGGCACCGCCGGTGGGGGAGACAGACAGCACGACGGCGGCTGCACCGTCCGAGACGGGGGAGCAGTCGGTGCGGCGCAGCGGGTCGGCCACCATCGGGTTCTTGTCTGAGACGGTCCGGCAGAACTCCTCGCCAAGGTCCTTGCGGAGCTGGGCGTAGGGGTTGTCCACGCCGTTGCGGTGGTTCTTCGCTGCGATGCTGCCCAGTATGTCTCCCAGGCTGCCGGCGGCGTCGTAGCGCTTGGCGTAGTGTTTTGCCACCTCGGCGAAGAGCCCGGTGAAACCTGTGGTGGACTGTTTCCCGGCCATGTCGTAGTCCGCCCCGAGAAGCGCGGCGCCCACCACGTCTGCCCCGGCGTGGGTCATCTTTTCCGCGCCGATCACCAGGACCGTTTTTGCGGTACCGGCCAGCAGCGACTTGGTGCCCTGCTGGAAGGCGGCCGAGCCGGAAGCGCACGCGTTCTCCACACGGGTGGCCGGGACGTTGGCCAGGTCCGGGGAAACCTGCAGGGCCAGTGACGAGGGGAAGGCCAGCGGCATCATGCCGGCGTTGAACTGGCCCACGTAGACCTCGTCGATCTGCGACGGTTCGACGCCTGCGGTGCTGATGGCGTCCGTGGCCACCTGGACAATCAGCGATTCGAGGGTCTCGTCCGCCAGCTTGCCAAACCTGCTGTGCCCCCAGCCGGTGATCAGGACATCCTTGCCGAACTGGTCTTCCAGGCTCACGCTGCCACTTCCTCGTTCTCAAGCCGGACATCGAAGCCGGCGTCGGTCTTTTCCCGGATCTCCTCTTCGGTGACGCCTGGCGCCAGCCGGGTCAGCGTGAGCTGCCGTCCGCCGTCGCCCGTTTTGTAAAGGTCAAACACGGCGAGGTCGCTGATGATCCGGTCCACGCAGCTGAGCCCCGTCAGCGGGAGGGTGCATTGGCTGACGATCTTGGCGCTGCCGTCCTTGGCGTTGTGTTCGGTCAGGACCACCACGCGCGGTGTTCCGGCCACCAGGTCCATGGCGCCGCCCATGCCTTTGACCATCTTGCCCGGGATGGTCCAGTTGGCCAGGTCACCATCGCCGGAGACCTGCATGGCGCCCAGGATCGCCACCTTGACATGGCCCCCGCGGATCATGCCGAACGAAGTGGCGGAATCGAAGATGCTGCCGCCGGGCAACACCGTGACGGTCTGCTTGCCGGCGTTGATCAGGTCCGCGTCCTCTTCGCCCTCAAGCGGGAACGGCCCCATGCCCAGCAGCCCGTTCTCGCTCTGCAGCACCACCCGCACGCCCTCGGGCAGGTTGTTGGCCACCAGTGTGGGGATGCCGATCCCCAGGTTGACGTAGTCGCCGTCATTCAGTTCCCCGGCCGCAATCGCAGCCATCTCATCCCTGGTCCAGGCCATGGCGAAACTCCTTTTTCCTTCTCGCAGTATTCGGGTGTCTGTAGTCAGTTGGGTATTACCGGCGGCACGAATTCGAATGTCATTCCCAGCAGCCAGGCCAACAGCAGCACAACCGGCAGGTGGAACAGGAACTGCTGGAACGTGAAGCCCACCAGGTCCCGGGCGCGCAGGCCCAAGACGGCCAGCAGCGGCAGCATGAAGAACGGGTTGATGAGGTTGGGCAGGGCCTCGGCCATGTTGTAGATCTGCACGGTCCAGCCAAGGTTCATGTTTACGTCCGTCGCGGATTGCATGACGTAGGGTGCCTCGACCAGCCACTTGCCTCCGCCGGAAGGGACGAACATCCCCAGGAAGGCCGTGTAAAGGGCGATGATGACCGCGAACGCCCCGTTGCCGCCGATGCTGGTGAAGAAATGGGCCAGATGCTCGGACACCGAGAGGCCGCCCGCGCCCGTCGCCTTGGTGAGGATGGCCGCCATCGCCGCATAGAGCGGGAACTGGACCAAAATGCCTGCGGTTGCGGGCACGGCTTTGGTCACGGACTGGAGGAATTTGCGCGGGGTTCCGTGCAGCACAAGCCCCAGCATCAGGAAGACCAGCAGGTAGCCGTTCAGTGAACTGACCACGCTCAGGATGGGCAGGGTCAGGAGCTGGGACACCAGCCAGCCGAGGGTGAGCACCCCCGCCAGGATGGGCAGGACCCTGCTGTATTCGAGCCACTCGCCGGGGCGCGACTTTTCGGCCGGCGGTTCGGGCTGGTCATCAAGGTCGACGCCGAGGTCGGCCGCGGTTTTGACGGCGCCGCCCGTGGGGGCGGAGAAGTGGGCAATGACGGTGGTCAGCAGCATCAGGATGACCAGGGTCAGCAGGGACTGCCAGGTGAAGATGGTGGCGCCGAAGTCCAGGATGCCGGTGATCTTCAGGAGCGCTGGCGGAATGGAAGCCTTGGTTGCCTGGAGCTGGGCCGCGGAGGAGGACATCCCCAGCGCCCAGACTGCGCCCAGCCCCATGAACGCCGCCGCGCCGAGGGCCCGGTAGTCGACGTGCAGATCCCCCCGGCGGGCCACGGCACGCGCCAGGAGGCCGCCGAAGATCAGGCTCAAACCCCAGTTCACGAACGACACCGACATGGACATCACGGCAACAAAGCTGACGGCGGTCCGCGCGGAGCCGGGAACCTGGGCCAGGCGTTCAATCAGCCGGGCCACAGGGGGCGAGGTTGCCACGACGTAACCGGTCAGGACAACCATTGACATCTGGAGGGTGAAAGCGGTGAGGTCCCAGAATCCGTTGCCGAAGGAATCCACCACGGCTTTGGGCGAAGCGCCTGCCGCCAACGCTGCGACGGCGACGAGCAGCACCCCTGCCAAGGCGAAGATGTACGCGTCAGGGAACCATTTCTGTGTCCATCCGGCCAGCCTCTCCGCCATCCGGGCCAGGCCTTTCTGGCGGATATCGAGGTCATCGGGTTGCGTGGTGGTCATAAGGTGGTGCTCTCCCTTGAGTTCCCGGCCACGGCTCAGACGGCCAGCGTTTCGGCGCCGGCAGCCACAGTGCGCTGGCGTGCCGTCCGCTGCTCGATGTCCTTTACCCGGGCCGTGGCCTGGACCAACCGCTGGACAAAGACCCCGGGGGTGACGATGTGGTTCGGGTCCAGTTCGCCGGGGGAGACGATGACCTCCGCTTCGGCGATGGTGAGGACCGCTGCGGTGGCCACCACCGGGTTGAAGTTCCGGGCAGTGAAACGGTAGGTGAGGTTGCCGTCCGTGTCCGCGGTGTGCGCGTGGACCAGTGCGACGTCGGCCTTGATGGCGCGCTCCTGGACGAAAGTCTCGCCGTCGAACACCTCATGCGGCTTGCCCTCGGCCACCAGGGTGCCCACACCTGTTTTGGTGTAGAACGCCGGAATGCCGGCGCCGGCGGCGCGGAGGCGTTCCGCCAGTGTTCCCTGCGGGGTGAACTCAACCTCGAGTTTCCCTGCGAGGTACTGCTCCGCGAAGAGCTTGTTCTCGCCAACGTAGGAGGCGATGACCTTGCGGACCTGGCCGGCTTCGATCAGGATGCCCAGGCCCTTGCCGTCCACGCCCATGTTGTTCGAGACGACGGTGAGGTCCTTGACGCCGGAGCCGCGCACGGCTTCGATCAGGTCAGCGGGGATGCCGCTGAGGCCAAAGCCGCCCACGGCGAGGGTCATCCCGTCCCGCAGCGCGCCCGCCAGGGCTGCGATGGCAGAAGGCTGGAGTTTGTTCATGACGTCTCCTCGTTGAGAGCAGTAAACGTCCACTTAGTGGACGCAGGATCTGCTTCCGGAGACTACGGGCGGCTCATTGAACCTGTCAAGGAAACAATGCCAGGGAATTACAGTGTGGACGATATGCTCGAACGTATCCATATTGTGGACATTAGGAGGTTTGTGGCCATGACGCCGGTGCAGGGCGCCCAGGTGGTGACGCGGATTGCCGGGCTGCTGCGGCTGGTAGGTCGAAGCGCGGAGGGCATGCCGCTGGCCGGGCTGGTGCGCGAATCAGGACTCACCCGCCCCACGGTCCACCGACTCCTTTCCTCCCTTGCCGCTGAAGGCCTGCTGGACCACGATCCCACCACCGGCAACTGGGTGCTCGGCCCGGAGGTGCTGCTCATGGGGTCCGTGGCCGCGGCACGCTTTCCGATGGAAGACATTGCCCGCCCCAGCCTTCGACGTCTTGCCGAGGCCACGGGGGAGAGCGCCTTCTTTTCGATCCGGCGTGGCGCTGAGACGGTCTGCCTGCTGCGCGAGGAAGGAAGTTTCCCCGTGCGTTCCTTCGTCCTGCACGAGGGCGTGCGGTTCCCGCTGGGTGTTGCGTCGGCCGGCACGGCCATCCTGGCCTTCCTGCCGGAAAGCGAGCAGGAGGAACTGCTGGACCGGTGGACTGACCACGCGGGGGCATTCGCGGCAAACCACACCGCCGCCTTGGTCCGGAAAAACCTTGCCCGCACGCGGCTGGCCGGCTACTCGGTAAACCCCGGGCTGGTCCTGGAGGGAAGCTGGGGGATGGGTGCGGCGGTGTTCGACCGATCCGGCAAGCCGGCCTGGGCCTTGTCGTTGACCGGCATCGAGCCGCGCTTCAAACCCGAACGGCAGGAGGAACTTGGTGGCCTGCTGATGGCGGAGGCGCACCGGATTACGCAGCAGCTGGGCGGCGCGGACAGGCGGCGTACCCGCTAGAGTCCGGCGCGGGGCTCCTCCGGGCCCTGGTCCTTCCACCAGGTGTCAAAGATGGTCACCGGAACCGTGCGCTTGTGCCGGGTGCGGAGGAACTTCTGTTCGATCGATTCGGCCACTGTTTCCGGAACGTCGCGGCCTTCGAGGTAGTCGTCGATCTGGTCGTAGCTGATGCCGAGTTCGTCTTCGTCAGTACGGCCAGGACGGTCATCGAGGAGGTCGGCGGTGGGCACCTTCTCCCAGATGCGGGCCGGCGCTCCCAGCTCGGCCAGCAGGGCCCTGTTCTGCCGCTTGTTGAGGCCGAACAGGGGCAGGATGTCCGCGCCGCCGTCGCCGTACTTGGTGAAGAAGCCGGTCACGGATTCGGCGCCGTGGTCTGTGCCGATCACCAGGTAGTTGAATTCCCCAGCCAGTGCGTACTGGGCGATCATGCGGGTGCGGGCCTTCGTGTTGCCCTTGTGGAAATCGGAAATCTCCGAGCCCACCGTTTTTTCGAACTCGTCCTCGAAACCGTCAACCGCTGCGGAGATGTTGAAGGTCCACTCGGTCTTGGCCTTGATGAAGTCCAGGGCTGCCTGCGCGTCATCCTCATCATGCTGCACGCCGTACGGCAGCCGTACAGCCACGAAGTTCGCTTCCACGCCCTCGGCCTGGAGTTCCTCCACCGCCAGCTGCGCAAGGCGCCCGGCCAAGGAGGAATCCAGCCCGCCGGAAATGCCCAGGACGAAGCCCTTGGTATGCGTTGCCTTCAGGTATTCCTTCAGGAATGTGACGCGCTTGCGCACCTCCCCTGCGGGGTCGATCCGGGGCAGAACGCCCATTTCTTCAATGATCTTGGCCTGGAGTTCGCGCATGTGGTCCAGCCTAGCCAGCGCTGTCAACAACCCTCAACTGTTCCGGACGCGCGGCGCCCGGCGTAGCGTAACTGCATGGAACGGACGGGGTGTGCAGTGGTAGGCGGTGGCCCGGCGGGAATGATGCTCGGCCTGTTGCTGGCCAGGGCCGGGGTGGACGTGGTTGTCCTGGAAAAACACGGCGACTTCCTGCGGGATTTCCGCGGCGACACGGTGCATGCTTCCACGATCCGGCTGATGGACGAGCTGGGCCTTGGCCCCGGATTCCGTGCCCTGCCGCAGAGCCGCCTGCAAAATGTGGCATTCCCGGTGCCGGGCGCCGGCCTGGTTACCCTGGCTGACTTCGACTCCTTGAAACCCCCGTACAACTATGTGGCCATGATGCCGCAGTGGGACTTCCTGGATTTCCTTGCATCCGCCGCCAAGGCTGAACCGACATTCACGCTCCTGATGGAATGCGAAGCCACAGGATTGGAGTTCGACGACCGCGGACGCGTCACCGGGGTGCGCTACCGGTCCGCCGGCGATACCGCGGCCGGCGGGGAGCAGGTGCTTCACGCCGACGTGGTGGTGGCGGCTGATGGCCGGCAGTCGGTGCTGCGCCGGGCCGCGGGGTTGTCCCCGAAGGAGTATCCGGTGCCGTTTGATGTGTGGTGGTTCAAACTTCCGCGCCGGACGCCAGGAAGGACTGGGGCGGCCGGGGTGGTCCCGGCCATAGGTGACCGGGAAGCCATGATTGCACTGAACCGCACTGACTATTACCAGATGGGCTACCTCGCCCCGAAGGGCGCGGACGCCAGGATCCGGGCCGAAGGCGTGGAGCGGTTCCGCCGACGGGTGGCCGCACTCCGACCCGACCTGGCGGACACCGTCGGTTCGATCAGCGGTGTGGAAGACCTGCACTGGCTCGATGTCAGGCTGAACCGCCTGCGCCGGTGGTATGCCGGCGGTTTCCTCTGCATCGGGGATGCCGCGCATGCCATGTCCCCCGCCGGGGGCGTAGGAATCAACCTGGCCATCCAGGACGCGGTGGCAGCGGCGAAGCGGCTGGCGCCGGACCTGCGCCGCGGACAGGTGCGCACCGCCACCCTTGCTGCGGTCCAGCGCCGCCGCTGGATGCCCACCGTGGTGGTGCAAACCGTGCAGCGGATCATGCACCGGGCCGTGTTCGTTCCGTTGTTCGCCGGGAAATTTCCTTCAGCCGATGCAGCCGGAAACACGTCCAGGCTCCGCCAGGCGCTGCTGTTCGCTATCAGGCACAACCCGGTCTTGAGGCGGATCCTGCCCCGGGTCATCGCTTTCGGTCCGCTTCCGGAGCACGCGCCAGGCTTTGCCCGCCCGCTCACCCACTAAACTGGAGCCCATGACTTCGCCCACTCACGCTGCGCCTGACGCTGCCGCTGCCCGCGCCCGACTGCTCGAACTGATCAAGGAACTCGCCGTTGTCCGCGGCAAGGTGATCCTTTCCAGCGGGGCCGAGGCCGACTACTACATCGACCTGCGCAGGATCACCCTGCACCACGAAGCCTCCAAGCTGGTGGGCCAGGTGATGTTGGCCCTGGCTGACGACGCCGGGATCGACTTTGAGTGCGCAGGCGGGCTCACCATGGGCGCAGACCCGGTCGGTACCGCGGTGATGCACGCCGCGGTTGACGCAGGCCGGTCCGTCGACGCTTTCGTGGTCCGCAAAGCCCAGAAGTCTTACGGCATGGGCCGCCAGGTGGAGGGCCCGTCCGTCGAAGGTCGGAAGGTGCTGGTCCTGGAGGATACGTCCACCACCGGAGGGTCGGCGCTGACGGCAGTGGAAGGCGTGCGGAAGGCTAGGGGGAACGTTGTGGCCGTTGCCGTGATCGTTGACCGCGACACCGGCGCCAAGGAGAAGATCGAGGCTGAAACGGGTGTTCCCTACCTGTTCGCGTTTGGCAAGGACGAGCTTGGCCTTGCCTAGTACCCGGTAAGGGCGGCCGCAGGGCGCTGCCCTGGACGTCCGGCCGGCTCCGGCAGCCGCTGCTCCGCCCTGGTGTTGGATCCAAAGTGGTGGCCCTGCCCGAAATAGTGGCGGAACGTATAGAACAGCGGTTGCCATGCGCCGACGTCCACATGTCGTGCGTCGAGGGCAAGGTCCTCCCTGACGTGGACTTTGCGCACCCGGACGTGCACGGCCTCCATATCCGTGTCCAGGGCCAGACTGTTTTCCAGCGTTGCCTCAATGTGGACGGGGCATTCGGCGATCCGGAGCGGCGAAACTTCCATGCTCGGAAGGCTCGTCCAGCCGGTAAGGGCCCATTTGTCGGGTACGTACCGGTACAGCCGCTTCTTCTGGGGCGGTACCGGGTCCATTCCAGTAGTCATGGCAATCTTCTCTATTTTCCCGGCCAGACGCGCCTCCGGAAGGTTGAGTACAACTTCGCGGCTCCGCATCAAATTCGCGTGGCCCTGGTTGGCGGTGCCGAGCCCCAGGACGTAGTGGTCCCCCAGGGACCATGCAGAGGATATGGGTGTGATGTTCGTGCTGCCATCGGGGTTCGCGGTGGTCAAAAGGACAACGAGGGAGCCAAAGTAGTGGGCGCCCGGGGTGATGGCGGTGAACATGCCCCAATAGTCGCCCCTCAACAGTTTGGTGCCGGTCAAACCATCTCCGTGGAAGTATTGGAGCATGGCACCACTCTGGGCAGATGACTTGGCTTTGACGGCACGGGCCATGGCTGAGGAGTCGAGGGCCAGGATGCTGATCTCCCTCATGGACGCGCGGGCATGGACCGCGGCGGAACTGGCGGAGAGCGCTGGCATCACCCGCGGGACCGCCACGGTGCACCTTAACAAACTCACTGACGCGGGGTTAGTCGAGGACGTCCGCCAGGGGCGGCACAGGTATGTGAGGCTGAAAAACCGGAACGTGGCCGACGCGGTGGAGGCGCTGGTCCGGCTGAGCCCGCATGCAGAACCCGTGGTGCCCCGGTCCTTCCGGGCTCAGAAACATAACCATGAACTGCAACAGGGCCGGACCTGTTACCGCCACCTGGCCGGGGCCCTCGGAGTTGCAGTGACCCGGACTTGGCTGGACAAAGGGCTCCTCTCATCCGACTGGACGGTTACTGGCAACGGCCGGGCCTGGGCCCGGGACGTTGGGATGCCGTTACCGGAGAACCCCACCCGTGCGCTGGCACGGCCATGCCTGGACTGGACCGAACGGGTAGACCACGCGGCCGGACTTTTTGCCGAACTGTTCGCAGCAGGCGCGCTGGACCGGGGCTGGTTGATCCGTGGCTCGCACCCGCGGTCCGTCCGACTGACCGCCTTCGGCTCCGAAGAATTGCGTCGGTTCGGACTGGGGTCCGCACTTGGTCAGGGCCAGCGGGTGACCTAATATTTGCCTTATCACCCTTCAGTTGCTTGGAGACCATACACTTGCCCACCCAAGAACAACCTTTGAGCGCTACCGACAAGGTCCAGAACCTGATTCTGGACAGCGCTGACTTTGAGGACTTCCTCAACGAGCTTGCGCGGTTTTCCGCGCACCAGATGGCAGGCGACGGCGACGACGCCCTGTGCGGAATCACACTGCTCCGTGACCGGAAGGCAGCCACGATCGGCTGGAGCAGTGACTCGGCCCGGGAAGTGGATGAAATCCAGTACTCCCTGTCCCAAGGGCCGTGCCTTACCGCGGCAAAGGACGAACGTGAGGTCTATGTTCCGGACCTTTTCGAGGAGGACCGGTGGGGGCCGGACTACGCCAACGCTGTTGCGTCCCACGGGCTGCGTTCGGTGCTTTCCCTGCCCTTCAACCTGCAGGGCGAGGCCAAGGCTGCCTTGAACCTCTATTCCGACGTCCCGCACAAGTTCGATGGCGGGGCGGCTGCCCGTGCGCGGGACTTCACCAGGGAGATTTCGCAGGCACTGCGCCTCGCGGTCAGGTTCTCACTGCATGCGGACAGCGCCTCAAATCTCCGCGCCACCCTGGAATCGCGGACCATCATCGACATCGCCATTGGCATTGTCATGGCGCAAAACCGCTGCAGCCAGGCGGCCGCCGTCGAAATCCTCACGGAGGCGTCCAGCAACAGCAACACCAAGTTGCGCGACATCGCCAGGTCGCTGGTGGATTCCGTCGGCGGGGCAGGCGCGCACACCCACTACCAGGAGCCGGGAAGCGTCAGGCCGGGCCAGAGCGCCTGAGGGACGGCTTGTGCGGGGCTCCCGCTGGAGGTTACGCTTGCGGAGGTTGAGCCGTCGGCCATAGAACCTCTTTTGGAGTACCTATGGACCGCGCGCTTGACGCACTAGTTGACCTCGATGTCTCAGCTGACATCGTCCGGATTGAAGTCCGGGGAACCCTTCGCCACGACACCCGTGCGGAACTCGTCCACATCATTCGACGCGTCCGGCGGATGGGCCTGCGTTGCCGCATTTGTGTTGATCTTTCGCAGGCTGCCCTCATCGAATCATCGGCGCTCGCCGGGTTGCGCGCCGACCTGAACGCCATGGACACCAACTCCCTGCCGGGCCTTCCCTCCGCCGGGGTGACCCTCCAGCTTGTCACCGCCAGTTACGACCGCAATGCCGACGGCCCGTCGACCACCCAACCGCTCCTCATGGACGACGATGTCACGGAGTTGTTCACCGGCGGCGGTGATTTTGCCGAGGGACTCCCTCAGTTGCCGGTGATTTTCTTCGAAGTACTCTACGGCCGCCCGCTGACGGAGTACTCGGACGAAGAACTGCTCCACGCCAGCGATTCCGTCTTCGCCCTGCTGGATAACCCGCAGGCGTTCGACGGCGCGGACCTGCTGGGCCGCTACAACGACATCGGCCTGGAAATCGCCCGCCGGCAGCAAAAACCCCAGGCTCCGTTCCCCGCCACGGAGGGCCAGGCGGCCAGCTGACCGCCGCGTCGCGGAATGGTTACATACCGGTCCTTGCGGCGTTTACTTCAGGTGTGCTTACGGTAGGGGTGTGCCGTATGAGGGGGAGACAGGTCCGCAACACCGGCGCGGGGTCCCCCAGGCCCGGCTGCTGGCGGAGGCGGCTGCCCTTAAGCGCTTTTCCCGCCGGACGTTCCTCGCCGGTGCCGGGGCCTCCGGGTTGCTCGCTGCGGACATGCTGCTGACCCGTGAAGTGCAATCGCAGCGCCAAACCACAAAGATCCTGCCTGTTGCGGATGATTTCGCCGATGCCTACTACCCGGACGCCTGCTGGTTCCTCTTCCCCGGGTACAAAACCAGCTGGGAAGAGGCCCAGTGGATCCTCAACACCCTCCGCGGCTCGCTGAACAAGCGCGCCCGGCTCGCCGCCGTCGGGTATTCCAACCTGGGCCTGGATGTCACTGACGTGGTCCGCGCGATCTCCGAGTACGTCGCGGTGGAGAAAATCACCAAACTGTTCTTCTACGGGCACAGCTTCGGCGGCATGCTGGCCACCCAGGTGGCCGCCCGGCTCCTTGCCGTGGCAGGCATCCAGGTGCAGTTCATCCTGCTGGACTCAAGCCCCTACAGTGCGCATGATGTCCTGGACCAGAGCTGGTTCGACGGCGTGGTGTTCCTGTACGAGCGCGGCTTCAGGTTCCCGTCCACCCTCCGCGGCGGCTACGAACTTGGAGAGCGGATCATCCACAAGGACGAACGGAGCTGGCGCCAGATCCTGGACCAGACGCTCGAACAACTTTCGCCGATCGCCCCCTCCAGTGTGCTCATCCAGACCGAGTCGGCGTACATCTACCACTTCGAGGGCAGCCAGTTCGCGGGCCAGCTTGGAACGGCCAAGATGGCCTATGTCGGCAACCCGAAGGACCAGACCGTCGACTACGAAACGGCCTCGGAGACCTGGGCCGTGGCGTTCAAGGACAACATGGTCTCCAGCGGCCTGCAAACCATCGGGGCCGCGCCGGCCCACGCCAGCCCCGGCTGGAACCCGCAAATCTACCGGCCCCTCCTGACGGAGCTGCTGGATGAATACTTCCCCTTGCCCCGGGGCGGCTCCCGGGTGAGTATCTTCTAGATCTGGTTCTTCAGGTCCGCCACGGAGTTCAGCACCTGGTTGGGCCGGAACGGGTAGGCCGCAATATCGTCCTTGTGCGTGATGCCGCTGAGCACCAGCACCGTGTGCAGGCCCGCCTCCATGCCGGCGATGATGTCCGTGTCCATCCGGTCACCGATCATGGCGGTGGTTTCGGAGTGCGCGTCGATCTGGTTCATGGCAGAACGGAACATCATGGGGTTCGGCTTGCCCACAATGTACGGCTCGCGGCCGGTGGCCTTGGTGATCAGGGCGGCAATGGCGCCGGTAGCGGGCATGGGGCCGTCCTTGGACGGGCCGGTGGCATCCGGGTTGGTGGCGATGAACCGCGCCCCGCCCAGGATCAGCCGGATGGCCATGGTGATGGCCTCGAAGGAGTACGTCCGCGTCTCGCCGAGCACTACGAAGTCCGGATCCTGGTCGGTGAGGATGAAGCCCGCCTCGTGCAGCGCCGTCGTCAGACCCGCCTCGCCGATGGTGTAGGCGCGGTTTCCGGATTCCGAGCCGCGCACCTGGTCCTTCAGGAACTGGGCCGTGGCCAGCGCCGAGGTCCAGATGTTTTCCTCCGGGATCTCCAAACCGGAGGAGCGCAGGCGGGCAGCGAGGTCGCGCGGGGTGAAGATCGAATTGTTGGTCAGCACCAGGAACCGCTTGGACGTATCCACCCAGCGCTGGATCAGCTCGGCAGCGCCCGGAATCGGCTGGTTCTCGTGGACCAGGACGCCGTCCATGTCCGTCAGCCAGCATTCAATTTCCTGGCCGCTGCGGTAAACCGCGGGGTTTCCTGCTGCCTGGACTTCTTCTGCCACGTCTACCTCCACCGGTGATGAATGCTCCAGTGGTCCAGTCTAGTGTTGAAGGGTGAATCAAACGCCCGGGATGACCGACGAACCCAACCACGAGCCCGGGGACGCCGAACCCGCCAAGGCCGAGGTCGGCGTCGGGCCCTGGGAAGGCGAATGGCCGGAAGGCGACCACTGGGACCCTGACCTCCTGGCGGACGGGGACCGGCGCAACGTGCTGGACAAGTACCGCTACTGGAAACACGAGGCGATTGTTGCGGAGCTGGACTCGCGGCGGCATAACTTCCACGTGGCCATCGAAAACTGGCAGCACGACCTCAACATCGGCACGGTGGTGCGCACCGCCAACGCCTTCCTCGCCAAAGAGGTCCACATCATCGGCCGACGGCGGTGGAACCGGCGCGGTGCCATGGTCACCGACCGCTACCAGCACGTACGCCACCACCCCACCGTGGCGGATTTCGTCCAGTGGGCGAACGGGGAGGGGCTCGCCATCATCGGGATCGACATCTTCCCGGACTCCGTCCCGCTGGAGACCTACGAGCTGCCCCGGGACTGCGTGCTGGTGTTCGGACAGGAAGGCCCGGGCTTGACGCCGGAGGTCCACGAGGCAGCCGTCGCCACCCTGTCCATCGAGCAGTTTGGCTCCACCCGGTCCATTAACGCCGCCTCCGCAGCCGCCATCGCCATGCACGCCTGGGTCCGCAGGCACGTCTTCGGCCAGCAGGTCTGAGTATTACCAACCCGTGACCCGAAACACCCGGCCTGCCCGGGAATGGCTAGGATGGTGCCTAGCCGTAAGCGGTCTACTTGAGGGTCATCCACCCACAGACGAAACTCAGCAGAGGAGCCAGCATGCCCATTGCAACCCCAGAGATCTACGCCGAGATGATCGACCGCGCGAAGGCGGGCGGATTCGCCTTCCCCGCCGTCAACGTCACGTCCTCGCAGACGCTGAACGCGGCACTGCGAGGCTTCGCGGAGGCGGAGTCCGACGGCATCGTGCAGGTCTCCACCGGCGGCGCCGCCTACTGGTCCGGCGCGTCCACCAAGGACATGGTTGCCGGCTCCCTGGGTTTCGCAGCCTTCGCCCGCGAAGTTGCCAAGAACTACAACGTCAACATCGCCCTGCACACGGACCACTGCCCCAAGGACAAGCTGGACGGCTTTGTCCTGCCGCTGCTTGAGGCTTCCGAGGCCGAGGTCAAGGCCGGCCGCAACCCGCTCTTCAACTCCCACATGTGGGACGGCTCCGCCGAAACCCTGCAGGAGAACCTGCGCATTGCCCGCGACCTGCTCCAGCGCACGGCTGCCGCCAAGATGATCCTCGAGGTGGAGATCGGCACGGTCGGCGGCGAGGAAGACGGCGTCGAAAACGCCATCAATGACAAGCTTTACACCACGGTCGAGGACGCCCTGGCCACCATCGACGCCCTGGGCGCCGGCGAAAACGGCCGCTACATCACCGCACTGACCTTCGGCAACGTCCACGGCGTGTACAAGCCCGGCGGCGTCAAGCTGCGCCCGGAGATCCTCAAGGACATCCAGGCCCAGGTGGGCGCGAAGATCGGCAAGGACAACCCGTTCGACCTCGTGTTCCACGGCGGCTCCGGATCCTCTGACCAGGAAATCGCCGACGCCGTCTCCTACGGGGTTATCAAGATGAACATCGACACCGACACCCAGTACGCCTACACCCGCCCGGTGGCCGACCACATGTTCAAGAACTACGACGGCGTCCTGAAGGTTGATGGCGAAGTGGGCAACAAGAAGACCTACGACCCCCGCGTCTGGGGCGCTTCCGCCGAAGCCGGCCTGGCGGCCCGCGTGGTGGAAGCCACCAAGCAGCTCGGTTCGGCCGGAAAGACGTTCTAGATGTCGGATGAGTTCCGCAAGAACCTGATGGGACCTGAGCCCACGCTCCTGCCTGCCGAGACCGAGGTCAATGCGCAGCTGGAAGCCGGGCACGAGGCCCTGGACCTGGTGGAAAAGCACCCCACGTCCTCACTGTTGTGGGCGATCCTGGCTGAGGAAGCGTGGACCGAGGGCCGGACCATCGACTCCTACGCGTACGCCCGAGTGGGCTACCACCGCGGACTGGACGCGCTGCGCCGCAACGGTTGGCGCGGCGTCGGGCCCATCCCGTGGGAGCACGAGCCGAACCGCGGGTTCCTCCGTGCGCTTTACTCGCTGGGCAGGGCTTCGTCGGCTATTGGGGAAGCGGACGAGCCGGAGCGGATCGAGAAGTTCCTGAACGACTCCGATCCCGCGGCGAAGGCAGCCATCGAGGGCTAGATACGACTAATTACGACGACGGCAGGTCACCTTCCCAGCGAAGGTGACCTGCCGTCGTCGGTGGTTGAGCCGCGTCGAAACCCTAGGCCTGGTGGGCGATGCCGGTGCGTGCCATGGCATCGGCGTACGCCGTGTGCATGTCCGCGAGGAACTCCTCCTGGCGGGCCGGTGAACCGGCGAAGGCGCGGCCACTCAGGGAGCGGACCTTGTAGGTCTTGAGGCCGCGGCGCCACAGCAGCGGGACTTCGGTCTTCAGCAGCAGGTTGGCCAGGCGGTTTGCCTCCGTGCCGTGCGCCACGATCACGGAGGCGCGGGGGACCAGGGCGAGGAACTTCAGCAGCGGCTTCAAACCTGCCTGCACCTGGTCCGGGGTGAATTTTCCGTTGGCCTCCCCCGGGACGTGCCACGGGTGGACGTTCCAGGGCATCACGAATTCCGGGCGCAGGCCCAGCTTCCACTGGATGCCCAGCATGCGGGTCGCGGCGTCCTGGTCACCGGCAGTGATGAAACCGGACTGGTCCATCTCGCCAATATTGGAGTACAGGCTGATGATGCGGCATTCCTCAACATCGTGCATGGGGTCCACGTAGGGCACCACGGTTCCGGGCTTCGCTTCCTGCAGGGAATCGCACAGCTCGTTGACAGCGGCAACGCTGGGCTCGTAACGGCGGCTCATGAGCTGTTCGTGGAATGTTTCGGGGGCCAGTGCGGTCATGAAGGGCTGGTTCTCCTGCGGGGATTGATGTTGCGTCCACCGCCGAAAATGGGCGCACGGTGGCGCAGCTCATCAACGGTGGTTAGTTGGGGTGGGCCGATTCCGGGTCGGCCTTTGCCAGTTTACCAAGCCCGGAGAAACGAAACGCCGGTCCAGCGCACCTCATTCATGGCGCAGTGGACCGGCGGTCATTCCCGGAAGGGGCGGATAACTACCAGAGGCGCACGGTGGCGCGGCGGGCGCCCTCGCCAAGAGCCTCCAGCTTGGCGAATGCGATCTGCGGATGCACCCGGCCGCCCAGGCCGCAGTCGGTGGATGCGATGACGTTCTCGCGTCCCACCAGCTTGGCGAAGCGGACAATCCGGTCCGCCACCAGGTCCGGGTGCTCCACCACATTGGTGGCGTGGGAGACGACGCCGGGAATGATCACTTTGCCCTCAGGAAGGGTGGTGTCCTCCCAGACACGCCATTCGTGCTCGTGGCGGACATTGGCCGCCTCGAAGGAGTACGCGCCGGCGTTGACCTGCAGCACTGAGCCGATGATGTCGGCGAATGGGATGTCCGTAGTGTGCGGACCATGCCAGGAGCCCCAGCAAACGTGCAGCCGGACCTGTTCCTGCGGAAGGTCCCGCAAGGCCCAGTTGGTGGCCTCGACGCGCAGCTGGATGAACTTCAGGTAGTCCTCCAGGGACGGCTCCGGGTTGATCTGGTCCCAGCTCTCGGCCAGGGACGGATCGTCGAGCTGGACCGTCAGGCCGGCGTCGATGATGGCTTTGTATTCCTCGCGCATCGCATCGGCGCAGGCGTAGACGAGCTCCTCATCGTTCTTGTAGTACTCATTGGCGACGCGGGCGCAGGAACCGGGGGAGAGGGACGCCACGAATCCTTCGCTGAGGCCTGCCGCGGCGAGCCCGGTCTTCAGGTTCTTGATGTCCGAAGCCACCAGGTCATGGCCGGTATATGTCAGGGGCCCGGCGATCTTGGGTTGGGACACGCTCTTCCGGTGCGCCAAGATCCCGGAGGAGGGATCGCTGTACGCCTCATTGAACGCCTGCCGGTCCCGCCGGTCGGGGAAGGACGTCAGGACAACGTTTCCGGGGGACGACCGCCGGACTTCGGCTTCAGCCCACCGGTCCACGGTGGTCGGCTCCAGGCCGCCGAGCCGGGCGAAGGAGTAGTTCCACCAGGCCCCGTAGTCCACGGAGTTGGACATCGTATGCCCGTACTCGCCGTCGTTGGGGATATCGATGCCCAGGTCCTTCTGGCGCTGGACCACGCCCACAACGGAGTCTTCCAGGAGCTCCAGGAACGCCGGGGTGATCCCGTCGGATTCCTTTGCGGTGTTGGCTGCGATGAGTTCATCGGTGCGAGGCAGGGACCCGGCGTGGGTGGCGCGAATATGGTCGGTGTTGAGGGGCATGCTGGAATCTTCCTTCCATCGGTCCTGGCAGTAGCACCTTCGGCCGGCAGCTTTCCTGCCGGACCGTGGTTGCTGCGGCGTCATTGAGCCAGGTCTCTCAGCCGCTCCGGATGGTCCACTCTTACCTAAATCCATGAACCGCCCGTGGGCAAATGCGGTTCAGAATACGGCGGATCAGTGTTGGGCGGTGGCGCTCCCCGGCAATAGCCCAACCCGTTCCCAGGTTTTGTCCAGTCTATTGACAGCTTTCGTCAAGCTTGGTTGGCTGTCTGTCACGGGCCGTAATGGGGAACATGGCGGCTGAACGCACCCGATGCACTCGAAAGAGGTAACGCACTGTGACGAAATCTTTGAGGACCCTTGCCGTATCCGGCGCGCTGGCGCTGGCCGTCTTCGCCGGGTCCGCCCCGATGGCCCACGCAGTTGGCGAAGGCCCGAACTACGGCGGCAACGGCCAGATCACCACCAGCAAGCTGGCTACGTACAGTCAGATGGTCTCCTTCCTGAAGGACCAGGACGCCAAGCAACCGGCCATGGAGCTGGAAGTGATCGGCCAGACGGTCAAGGGCCGCGATATCCACCTGGTCAAATACATCTCTGACCCGGCCAAGCCCACCATCCTCTACCTGACCCAGCAGCATGGCAACGAACAGCTCACCACCGAGGGCGCCATGGAATTCGTCAAGCACCTGGGCACGGGCAAGTCGTCCGGCATCCTGGACGGCGTCAATATCCTGATCGTGCCCATGCTCAATGCCGACGGCGCCATGGGGGACGTGAATTTTTCCTTGGACGACTACCTCGCCAAAGGCGACCGCCACCTGACGCGTTACAACGCAGAGGGCGTGGACCTGAACCGGGACCACGTGGCCAAGGTCCAGCCGGAGACCCAGGCGCTGCACAGCAACGTGATGCGCAAGTACCGCGTCGATTACATGATCGACCTGCACCACCAGGGCACCCGCGCTGAACGCGACGGCAAGCTGGTGTCCGGGTCAATCCTGTACCCCACCACCCCGAACGCCGATCCCGCCGTTGTCGAGAAATCCAAGCGGCTTGGTGCCGTGGTTTTCAACAACGTGGACTCCACCGGCTGGGGCCACCTGGGCAAGTACCAGGGCGGCAGTGCGGAGACCATCAGCCGCAACGGCATCTCCGTGGAATACGGCATTGCCACCCTGCTTTTCGAGATGCGCGGCATGTCGGACCACTACTTGGACGGCTACGCGCTGGGGCAGCGGAGCAACGGCTACCTGATCAAGCAGACGGTCACCACCCTGACCTCCACCGCCGCGGCGATCGCGGACGGTTCCATTGCCGACGCCGACACCTCCTTCTGGGACACTCTCGCCGAACAGACGTCCCGGCCGGCCGGGGAAGCCGAGGACGAGTAAGGGACCAGGCCCGCCGCAGTCCCTTGCGGGGCCGCGGCGGGCCCATCGAGTGGACAAAGTGCCTGATCCGCTAAACTTGGGTGGTAAGAGCCCCGGAACTCTTGCATCGCTGAGCCGCCCCGCGGTCCGGCGATGGCCGGTCTGTTCGGGGCATTCTCATGAACGGCGCTGCGCAGGTCCGCTCCCCGCGGCCGGACCCGGGCAGCCCGAACGAATGGGGGAGGATCCCATGCCAGCAATTGTGATCGTAGGAGCCCAGTGGGGCGACGAAGGAAAAGGCAAGGCCACCGACCTTCTGGGCGGCCGTGTTGACTACGTCGTCAAGCCCAACGGCGGGAACAACGCCGGGCACACCGTCGTCGTAGGCGGTGAAAAGTACGAACTCAAACTGCTGCCCGCAGGCATTCTCAGCCCCAACGCGGTGCCCATCATCGGCAATGGCTGTGTGGTGAACCTCGAAGCCCTTTTCCAGGAGATCGACGGACTCCAGGCCCGCGGCGCCGATACCTCGCGGCTCCGCGTGTCCGCCAACGCCCACCTGGTGGCCCCCTACCACCAGGTGCTGGACAAGGTGACCGAACGTTTCCTCGGCAGCCGCGCCATCGGAACCACCGGCCGCGGCATTGGCCCCGCCTACATGGACAAGGTGGCCAGGCTGGGCATCCGTGTCCAGGACGTCTTCGACGAATCCATCCTCCGCCAGAAGGTGGAAGGCTCGCTGCGCCAGAAGAACGAGCTCCTGGTCAAGGTCTACAACCGCCGCAGCGTTGTGGTGGACGAGATCGTTGATTACTTCCTGTCCTTCGCCGACCGCCTCCGCCCGCTGGTCATCGACAGCACCCTGGTCCTTAACACCGCCCTGGACGAGGGTAAGGTGGTCCTGATGGAAGGCGGCCAGGCCACGTTCCTGGACGTGGACCACGGCACCTACCCATTCGTGACCTCCTCCAACCCCACCGCCGGCGGCGCGTCCGTGGGCTCGGGCATCGGCCCTACCCGGATCTCCCGCTCGATCGGCATCATCAAGGCCTACACCACCCGCGTTGGGGCCGGACCGTTCCCCACCGAGCTCTTCGACGAGATGGGGATGTACCTGCAGAAGACCGGCGGTGAGTTCGGCGTCAATACCGGCCGCCCGCGCCGCTGCGGCTGGTACGACGCCGTCCTGGCCCGCCACGCCTCCCGCGTGAACGGCTTCACGGACTACTTCGTCACCAAGCTGGACGTGCTCACCGGCATCGAGCAGATCCCTGTGTGCGTGGCCTACGACGTGGACGGCGTCCGCCACGATGAGATGCCCATGACGCAGACCGAGTTCCACCACGCCAAGCCCATCTTCGAATACTTCGAGGGCTGGACCGAGGACATCACCGGCGCCCGCACCCTCGCGGACCTCCCGGAAAACGCCAGGAACTACGTGCTGGCGCTGGAGAAGCTGTCCGGCACCCGGTTCTCCGCTATTGGCGTTGGCCCGGACCGGGACCAGACCATCGTGGTGAACGACCTCATCAACGACTGACACGTCCCTCCGGAATAGGGTAGACGACGGCGGCGGGCCACCCATTGCGGGTGGGCCGCCGCCGGCGTTTGGGGGCGTGGGCAGTAATTTACACAGGCTTAACGCAGCTGGTCTTGTACCCCTGCAGCCGCGGCGGCCAGACTCGTTAACACCATTTGAACTGATCAGCGGACGGTCCCACTATGCGTTTGGCGGTGCAGGGATGCACCCAGCGAAGAGCCGTCGCCGGTCGAAAACACCAGACCGGAAGGACATGCCGTGGCAGGAAACATTGAAGTCTTTCTTGATCCGGAGCTGCTCTACAGGTTCCGGCTGCTGGGGCCCGATGGGTCGGTCATGGCCGTCTCGCAAGGATTCGAGGACAAGGCGGCGGTAGCTGCCGGTATCGCGGCCGTTCGTGAATGTGCGGGGACGGGCCTGGTCACCGATCTCAGCCCCGCCGGGGCAGTCTCCCGTCCCGCCGCTGTACCCGCAGCCGCCGGCGTCGCCGCTCCTGGCGACCTGCCCGTCGTCGTACCGGCGTGTGATGACCGGCGGCTGCCGGTGAGGCTGCACGCCTATGCATTGGCGAAAACAACGCGCAGGCAGGCCGCGCCGCGTTGGGCCAGCGCAGCCACCCGTTGAGGACGGGATGAATAAAATCAAAAAAACTTTCACAAGGGCGTAACCCTTCGGAAGTCCGCAGCGATTACCCCTGTGAAGTGCCGGTCTGGAACCTGTCCCCCATCACGTTCCAGGCCGGCTCTTTTGATCTCTTGGCAAGGCCGCACGCGGGCGGAGTTCCGTGGCGCTCACCGGTCGGGAAGGTTACTGAAGGGTAAAGTAGGACCAGCGTTCCGGATTCCCGTGAGACGCTTCCCTTGCCGACGCCCTTTTGATTGAAAGCTCCACGTCAGTGACCGATGCACAGACAGATGCGGCCCCGGACCACGCCGTCCCCGGGCCTGCTGCCTTCAGCCTCGTCTACAAAACGTACGCATCACAAGTCCTGGGCTATCTTGCCGCCCGGGGAGTCGACGATCCGGAGGCGGCCATGCAGGAAGTGTTCCTTTCCGTCCTGCCCCGCCTCGACACCGTGCGGGGAGGCGAAGCGGGGCTGCGGACCTTCATCTTCAGCGTTGCCCATGCCCGGATGGTGGACGATCGCCGGCGCCAAAGCCGTCACCCGGTAAAGCTGCCGTTCGAGCCCGAGCTCGACCAGCGCGAAGACACCTCCGCCGAAAAGGAAGCCCTGCGCAACATCTCGCCCGGCGAAGTCCTGGAACTCTTGTCCGGGCTGCCCCAAGACCAGCGCGAAGCGCTCTCACTTCGCCTCGTGGCCGGCCTGACCGTGGAACAGGCGGCGGAGGCCATGGACAAGAGCCCCGGGTCCGTGAAGCAGCTCCAGCGCCGTGCGCTGCTGAAACTCCGGGAGCTGGCGTCAGTGAAGGAGTACCTCGCGCCATGACACCACCATCAGGCAACCTCGTGTCCCTTGTCGACGACATGCTCCGGGACGCCGGCTGCGGCGATGACCCGGAACTTCGCGACGTCCTGCTTTCGCTCGGTTCGCTGGCTTCGCTGCCCGCTCCGGCACCCAGTGCGGAGCTTGCCGCCTTGCTGGCACCAGCCGCCGGCACGCCGGTGGCGGGAGGCGCCTTGGAAGACCCTCCTGCCGGGGAGCAGCCCGCCAATGACCTCGCGCGCCGTCGGCGGCGCCACCGCCCGACCGCCCTGGGCCTGGTCCTGGTGGCCGGAATGGGATTGGGGGTTGGCGGGGTTGCCGCCAGCTCCTCCGCACCCGGAAGTGAAACAGTGCAGCACGTGCTGGCTGACTGGACTCCACCGTGGGGCGCGCCGTCCACCACCAATGCTTCGGCCGCAGGAGGCGGCTACCGGTCCCCGGTCCCCGCCGCCGATGGGGAAGTCCCGGGCACGGTTTCGTCACCTTCACCCGCCGCGGCCGCACCCGGCAGAAGCCACGCGACCCGCCTTTTGGAGGACGCTGCCGGAGCGACGGGCCCTGGGGCCGTGCGAAGCTGCGGCGGAGCTTCCATGCACGACGACGGCGGCAGGCCGGTAGCCTGCGTGCCGGACAGGCTGGGGGCTGCTTTTCCCGCCGCGCCGGGAGGCGGGACGGACGGGAACGGCCGCGGCCGGGACGACGGCGGCGCACCACCGGCGGCAGGCGCCACGCCTCCGGGGACGCCGGCAGCAGGCAAGCCGGAGGCGCCCGCGGCGAAGGCTCCGGCAGTGGGCCAGGACGGCCCCGGTGCAGCCACGCCCAAGGCGGCTGATGCGCCGGGACCAGTGGGCCAGTCGCCGGGCCAGGGCAGCGGCAGGAAGGCTGAATCCCCGGCGAAGTAGTCAGCGGGCGCAGCCGGTGCCTGGCATCAACGGCTCCGGAGAGTGCGGCGTAGGCTGATCGCATGGGCCACACCAACGATCCCGCAGTCATTGAACGCCTCATGCGCACCAAAGGGCGGTGGGCCATCGTGGGCCTGACCACCAATGAGTGGCGGGCCGCCTACGATACGTCGCTGTTCATCCGGGACAAGCTCGGCATGGAAATCATCCCCGTCAACCTGCCCGGCGAACCTGTCCATGGCGAGACCGGGTACCGCACCCTCGCTGACATTCCGGCGGAAAAGCGGCCTATCGACGTCGTGGACTGCTTCGTGAACTCGCAGCGGGTGGGTGACGTGGTGGACCAAGCCATCGCCACCGGCGCCAAAGCCGTATGGCTGCAGCTGGGGGTGATCGACGAAGCCGCCGCGGAACGCGCCAAGGCGGCGGGCCTGGACGTGGTGATGAACGCCTGCCCGGCCCAATTGGCCTGGAAGTACAACCTCTAGCGCTTCATCAGCTCCGGATAGTGCCGCTCGGTGACGTCCGGATGGGCGCGCATGCGTCCTTTGAGCATGTTCATGCCAAAGGACGCCAACAGGGGGTTGGCGGGATCATCAGTGATGCCCCGTGCCGCGGCCTTCAGCTCCGGAGCCAGGGGGACCGGCTGGATCACTGCGTCCAGCCGGGGCGACCAGAAGAACGGTACCGAGTAGCGGTCGACGCCAGGAGGCGGCGCCTGGACCCGGTGGATGGTGGCCGCAAGGTACCCCTCGGTGGCTACCTCCAGCATCTCGCCCAGGTTCACCACCAGGGCCCCCGGCAGCGGTTCCACCGGCAGCCAGCGGCTGGTACCAGGGGGCAGCACTTCAAGGCCGCCCACATTGTCCTGCAGCAACAGGGTTACGAAGCCGTAGTCGGCATGCGAGCCCACGCCCTGGTCGCCGGCGGCTTCCACCACACCGCCCACGTAGTGCACCAGCTTGCCCATCCAGGCGGGGGCATCGCGGAATGGTTCGTCGAAGTAGTCTTCGGGAAGTTGCAGCGAAACGGCAATGGCCCTGAGCAGTTCCATGCCCACACCGGACATCAGCGCGGCCCACTCCATGGCGGCCGGCCGGAGTTCGGGGAACGCCTCTCCGGGCCAGAGATTGGGGCCCTGTAAAAGCCAGTACGGCTGGTCTGCCGGAACCTCCGGAACCGGCTCGCGGTCCGGCGAATAATCGATCTGTTCCCGGGCGTCCGCGCGCCCCTGGGTGACTTCGGTACCCATCCGCGTGTAGCCGCGGAAGTGCGGTGACAAACGGTTGTCCAGCTTCATCCGTTCGTCCAGCGGCAGGTTGAAGAAACGCCGGATGATGTCCAGAAGCTGTTCGGCCTGCCCTGGCCTGCCCCCGTATCCCGTGATTTGGAAGAACCCGACATTGTGGGTGGCGTGCCGCAGTTGTTCGATGAATTCCGGGCTGAAAGAGCCGTCCGCCTGCCGTGCGGAATGCAGGTCCAGAACAGGTATGGGGCCCTGGTCGAGTGACATGCTCGCAGACTAGCACCGCGCAGTCCGGCTTTATAGGCTTCCTTCATGGACCCAACTGAGCTGAGGACGATCTGCCTTTCGTTCCCGGGAGTATATGAGGATTTTCCGTTCGGACCGGAAACCTCAGTCTTCAAGGTCCGTGCCCATATCGCCGGGGGCGCCCGGCACGAGGCCAAGTTGTTCGCCGTGTCCACCATGGACGAGCGCGACTTTTCGGTGAGCCTGAAGTGTGAACCGGCGCTGGCGGTACAGTTGCGCGCAGTGCACCCGGAGATTACCGGTGCGTGGCATATGAACAAGACCCATTGGAACGGGGTGCGCCTTGATGGCAACCTGCCGGCAGCGATGATCCGGGACATGGTGGAGGATTCCTATGACCTGGTGGTGGCCGGCCTGAGCCGGAAGCAGCAGGAGCAACTGGGGTGGGCGCGCCTCGAAAGGGCCGGAAGCGATGATTGAAGAGGGACACCCCGGGGGTGGCCTGAACTACCCCGGCGCAGGAAGCACTGAAGCCGGCACGGCTCCGGCCGGCTATGGCCGCGTCCTCAAGGAGGCTTACCTTGGCTCCGGGACCACAGTGTACCGGCACGTCGCGGACGGCATCCTGGGCTGGGAGCTGCAGCGGCGGGCCGGGCTGCGGGTCCGTGCGGGGTCACCGAGGGCGGCGCCCGGCGTTCGCGTGGTGAGCGGATTCGGCGTCGGGCCCTTCCGCCTGAATGCGCCGTGCCAGGTGGTGTGGGTCCACGAACCTTCGGACCTGGACGGGCCGCAATCGGCCGGCTTTGGCTACGGTACGCTTCCCGGCCATCCCGCCCGTGGCGAAGAGTCCTTCGAAGTGGAGCTTGATGGGGAGGGGAAGGTGTGGCTTCGGATCCGCGCCTTCAGCAAGCCCGCCAACTGGTTCTACGCCGCCGGCGGACCAGTCACCCGCGCCGCACAGCGGCACGTTACTTCCCGGTACATTGAAGGGGCACGCTCTCTCGCCGCGGAAGGAACATCCCAGTGATCTTTATCGTCGTCAAGTTCAAGGTCAAGCCCGAATGGTCTGAACGCTGGCCGGACCTCGTTGCGGACTTCACCCAGGCCACCCGGCAGGAACCGGGCAACCTGTGGTTCGACTGGTCCCGCAGCTTGGAGGACCCCAACGAATACGTCCTGGTGGAAGCCTTCAAGGACGACGCTGCCGGCGACCACGTCAACAGTGACCACTTCAAGAAGGCCATGGCGGACATGCCGCAAGCCCTTGTGGAAACACCGAAAATCGTCAGCCGCCAGTTCGACGGCGAAGGCTGGGACCTGATGGGTGAACTCACCATCTGACCCTCGATAGCATGAACCCATGTGGATCGGTTGGATCGAGTTCGACATACTGCTGGGGCCGGTCCACAGCCTCAAGGAGAAGCGCTCGGTTGTCAGGCCGCTGCTGGCGGAACTGAGGCGCCGGTTCGATGTCTCGGTGGCTGAGGTGGGGGACCACAGCCAGTACCGGCGCACACAGCTGGGCGTCGGCTTGGTTTCTGCTGACCGGGCGCACCTCGTGGAGGTGCTTGCCGCCGTCGAGCGCTTCGTGGCAGCCCTGCCGGAGATTGAGCTGCTCAGCGCCCGCCAGCGGGAGCTCCACAGCGAGGACTGAACCGGTCCTTAAATGCGGACGGACACCCAAAGCCCTCTCTATGGGCTTGAGTGTCCGTCCGCGTTCTGTGGGGCCTAGCCGAAGTACTTCGGCAGTGTCCCTTCGTGGGCTTCGCGGAGGGCGTCGAGGGACAGCCCCTCTACGCCGTTGATCTCCAGCTTGCCGCTGGCCGCATCCACCACGCCGATGCGGGTGTGGGCAAAGCCGCGGGCGGTGCACATGTCCGTGAAGCGGACCTCCTCGGAACGGGGAACGCCTACCACGGCACGGCCCTGCGACTCGGAGAAGAGCGCCGTGAACAGGTCCACGCCGTCGCGGTCCATGACGTCCTGCAGCGCGATCCTGGCGCCAACGCCGTAACGCAGCGAGGACTCCACCAGGGCAGCCGCGAGGCCTCCTTCGGAGAGGTCGTGCGCGGAGTCGACCATGCCGTCGCGGGACGCGTTGATCAGGATTTCACCCAGTGCGCGTTCGGCCTCGAGGTCCACCTTCGGCGGCTGGCCGCCCAGGTGGCCGCGCATGTTCGCCCACTCGGAACCATCCAGCTCGGCGCCCGTGGTGCCCAGCAGGTAGATGGCCTGGCCGTCCTCGCGCCAGCCCGACGGCGTGCGGCGGGCGACGTCGTCGAGCTTGCCCAGGACCGCCACCACGGGGGAGGGGTGGATGGGCGTGGTGCCCGTCTGGTTGTAGAGCGAGACGTTGCCGCCGGTGACCGGGATTCCCAGCACCATGCAGGCGTCGGACAGGCCGCGGATGGCCTCGGCGAGCTGCCACATGACGTCCGGGTCCTCGGGGGAGCCGAAGTTCAGGCAGTCGCTGACGGCCATGGGGATGGCGCCGGCAGTGGCCACGTTGCGGTAGGCCTCCGCCAGGGCCAGCTGCGCGCCGTGGTACGGATCGAGGTAGGTGTAGCGGCCGTTGGCGTCGGTGGCCAGGGCAACGCCCAGGCCGGTTTCCTCGTCCACCCGGACCACGCCGGCGTCATCGGGGAATGCCATGGCGGTGTTGCCGCCTACGTAGCGGTCGTACTGGTTGGTGATCCAGGACTTGGAGCACATGTTCGGGGACGCCACCAGTTCGGTGACGGCCGCGGCCAGCTCAGCGGGGGCAGCGGGCCGGCCGGCGTCCTGCACGGAACCGGTGAAGGTGTCCGCCTGGACGGCGTCCTGCCACTCGGGACGGGCGAACGGGCGGTCGTAGACCGGGCCGTCATGCGCCACGGTGCGGGGATCGACGTCGACAATCACCTCGCCTTCCCAGGTGATGATCAGGCGGCCGGTATCGGTCACCTCGCCCAGCCAGGAATACTCAACAGCCCACTTGTCCATCACGGCCTCGAACGCTTCCACGTTTTCGGGGGTGACCACGGCCATCATGCGTTCCTGCGATTCGGACATCAGGATCTCGCCAGGGGTCAGCGTGGGGTCGCGGAGCAGGACGGAGGTCAGCTCAACCTGCATGCCGCCGTCACCGTTGGAGGCGAGCTCCGACGTGGCGCAGGAGATGCCTGCGGCGCCGAGGTCCTGGATGCCTTCCACCAGGGAACCCTTGAAGAGCTCCAGGCAGCACTCGATGAGCACCTTCTCCGCGAAGGGGTCGCCCACCTGCACGGCGGGGCGCTTGGAGGGCTTGGTGTCATCAAAGGACTCGGAGGCCAGCACGGAGGCGCCGCCGATGCCGTCGCCGCCGGTGCGGGCACCGAAAAGGACCACCTTGTTGCCTTTGCCGGAGGCGTTGGCCAGCCGGATGTCTTCGTGCCGCATGACGCCGACGGCCAGGGCGTTGACCAGCGGGTTGCCCTGGTAGACGGAGTCGAACACCATTTCGCCGCCGATGTTGGGCAGGCCCAGGGAGTTGCCGTAGCCGCCGATGCCGGCCACTGCGCCGTGCATGACGCGGGCGGTGTCCGGGTGGTCGATGGCGCCGAAGCGCAGCGGGTCCATTACGGCAACCGGGCGGGCGCCCATGGAAATGATGTCGCGGACAATGCCGCCGATGCCGGTCGCGGCGCCTTGGTAGGGCTCAACGAACGACGGCGAGTTGTGCGATTCGATCTTGAAGGTCACGGCCCAGCCGTCCCCCAGGTTGGTCACGCCGGCGTTTTCGCCGATGCCCACCAGCATGTCCTTCTTCATTTCCTCGGTGACCTTCTGGCCGAACTGGCGCAGGTGGTTCTTGGAGGACTTGTAGGAGCAGTGCTCGCTCCACATGACGGAGTACATGGCCAGTTCGGCGCCGGTGGGGCGGCGGCCCAGGACCTTGACGATCTCGTCGAATTCGTTCCGCTTCAGGCCAAGTTCAGCCCAGGGCAGCTCGGTATCCGGGGTCTTGGCTGCGTTCTCGACGGTGTCGATGTTGAACTTCTTGGTGGTTTCGGTGGTCACTTGTCGCCTCCCACAATCTTGTTCAGTACGGAGGTGAAGAAGCCGAGGCCGTCGGTGTCGGAACCGCCGGCACCCGTCTCACGGGAGAACGCCGCCTCGGGGCCGAAGCCCGGCTCAACGGCGTGCTCCGGGTGCGGCATGAGGCCCACCACGTTGCCTGCGGCGTTGGAGATGCCGGCGATGTCGCGGCGGGAGCCGTTCGGGTTGAAGCCGACGTAGCGGAACACCACGCGGCCCTCGGCCTCAAGGGCGTCCAGGGTCTTCTCGTCCGCGATGTACTGGCCGTCCTGGTTCTTCAGCGGGATGGTGATCTCCTGGCCCGCCTGGTAGTCCAGCGTCCACGCGGTGTTGGCGTTCTCGACGCGCAGCACCTGGTCGCGGCAGAGGAACTTCAGGTGGTCGTTCTTGATCATGGAACCGGGCAGCAGGTGCGACTCGGTGAGAATTTGGAAGCCGTTGCAGATGCCCAGCACGGGGAGCTTGGCATCGCTGTTCGCGGCGTCGATGATCTTTGACATCAGCGGGGCGAAACGGGCGATCGCGCCGGCGCGCAGGTAATCGCCGTAGGAGAATCCGCCGGGGATGACCACGGCGTCCACGTCGCCAAGTTCCGTGTCGCCGTGCCAGAGTTCGACGGCGGTGGCACCGGCCAGGCGGACGGCGCGGGCGGCGTCGCGGTCGTCAAGGGTCCCGGGGAAAGTCACGACGCCGATCCGGGCGCCGGCGAGGCGCGGCTCTGCGGCGACGGCCACGGCCTCGCCGATCAGGGGAAGTTCAGTCATTTCAGGCCTCGACGACCTCGACGTTGACGACGTCCTCGATCACGGGGTTGGACAGGAGGGTCTCGGCGGCATCGCGGGCCTGGGCCAGGATTTCTTCCGTCACCTCGCCGTCGACCGTCAGTTCGAAGCGCTTGCCCTGGCGGACAGAGCTGAAGCTGGTGAAGCCCAGCCGGGGGAGAGCGCCAACGATCGCCTTCCCCTGCGGGTCCAGAATCTCGGGCTTGGGCATGACGTCAACAACGATCCGGGGCATCCGGCAACTCCTGTGCGTGAGCTTGGTTAAGGGCGCAGCGGAGTGGTGCCGTCTCACGCCGTACCGGGGTGTCGGGGACATGGTGGACGGGCGCTCCGCGAGCTTGCCCTATCATTCTACCGGCCCGGGCCCATGCCGCCGCATTCCGCATGTTCATGGAGTAGACCCCGATCCGGGAGGACCGGGGTGGAGGCCCGAAGGATGTGCTTCTGGAGTTGCCGGAGGGCGTTCACTAGGATTGGTTGATGGCGCAAAATTCCAAGTCCGTGCTGTTGCCGATGGTTGCCGCTGCCGTTTTTGCCGGCCTGGGCAGGATGGTGCTGCAGAAGGTGAAGGCGGACCGCATGGCCCGCGAAACCCGGGTCGCCGGCCCGTTGGACGAGAAGACCCGGCAGTGGATCAGCGACGTGGTGCGGACCCCACGCCACTAGCCGCGCGGAATTCTTTCCCCAGCAACTCCGGGGCGCCCTTCGGGGCGCCCTTTTTGTATGCCCGAATGTTCCGGCGGGACGGATATGACAAGCGAAAATTTCCAAAATGTGCTCTATGTCATATCTCGCTCTCAGTCTGTACCCTGTGAACAGTCTGGTCTCAGCTAATTACAAGATCTGTAATTACTTCTGCAGTTCCAGTCGTCTGGGGCGCCCACCAAGTCTGGGCGGTACATCGTGAAAGGGTTGCGCGTGAAATCAACTGGAAAGAGCCCCTTGCGGGCTGGGGGACTTCGGAAGGCAGCCGCCCTGGCTGTCGGGTTGCCCCTCCTCATAAGCTCGCTGGCAGTAACGCCGGCCACGGCGGCGCCGGGGAGCCAAAGCCTCGAGAATGCCGCCGCCACCACGAAAGACAGCCAGTTCAAGGACGGCCGGTACATCGTGGTCTTGGCCGGCCCGGCTGCAGCAGCCTACGAGGGCGGAGCCGCCGGGCTTGGCGCAACCAAGCCGCAGCAAGGCCGCAAACTGGATGCCGGCAGCCCAAACTACAAAGCCTACGACGCGCACCTGCGCCAGCAGCAGCGTGACGTTGCGGGAGCCCAGGGAGTATCCCCGGCCAAGCAGTACACCGCTGCCCTCAACGGATTCACCGCGGAGCTGACCGCCCACCAGGCGGCCGAACTGTCCAAGGACAAGCGCGTGCTCGTGGTGGCGCCGGACGTCGAGAACAAGCCCGACTACACCACCACCGACTTCCTCAAACTCACCGGTCCGGACGGGACCTGGGCCAAGCAGTTCGGGGGTGAAGCCAACGCCGGCAAGGGCGTGGTGGTGGGCGTCATCGATTCCGGCTACGCCCCGGACAACCCCTTCCTCCAGGGCGAACCGCTGCAGCCCCTGCAGGGTACGCCGCAGGTGGGCGTCCCCTGCCGCACCGGCGACGGCAAGATTGCGATGCTCAAGGCGGACGGAACCACCTTTGAAGGCGAATGCCAAAAAGGCCAGGGAACCGGGGCCGGCTTCGACGGCTCGCTCTGCAACTCCAAGGTGATCGGCGCCCGCTACTTCGCCGACTCCTTCCTCCAGTACGTGACCCCGGGCAACCGGGCCCCCGAGGAGCAGATTTCCCCGGTGGACGTGGGCAGCCACGGCACCCATACGGCAACAACGGCAGCGGGCAATGCCAACGTCGAGCAGGTCATTGATGGGGCCAGCTTCGGAAAGAGCTCCGGCGTGGCTCCGGCAGCCAAGGTATCGGTCTACAAGGTCTGCTGGGAGGACACCAACCCGGACACCGGCGGTTGCTACTCGTCATCGTCGGTTGAGGCCGTCGACGCAGCCATCAAGGACGGCGTGGACGTCCTGAACTACTCAATTTCGGGCAACAACAACAGCACCACCGATCCCGTGGCACTCGCCTTCCTGAACGCAGCAGCCGCAGGCGTCTTCGTGTCGGCCTCTGCCGGAAACTCCGGCCCGACGGCCTCCACCGTGAACCATGCCTCACCGTGGCTGACCACCGTGGCCGCCTCCACCTTTCCCAGCGACCTGGTGGGAACGGTCAAGGTTTCCGATGGTTCGCTGTACCGCGGCGCTTCCATCATGAAATCAGAGGTTGCGGACAAGCCAGTCGTGGTGGCCGCTGCTGCCGCTGCTCCCGGGGCGGCCAACGCCGACCTGTGCGGGCCCGGAACCCTGGACCCCGCCAAGGTGGCCGGCAAAGTGGTGGTCTGTGACCGTGGAGTAGTGGACCGGACTGCCAAGAGCCAGGAAGTCCAGGACAAGGGCGGTGTCGGCATGATCCTGGTGAATCTCACCAGCAGCTCCGAGGACGCCGACAACCACGTCATTCCCACCGTCCACGTCAACGCGCCCAAGAGCCTGGAATTGAAGTCCAAGCTGCAGGCAAACACGGCACTGACGGTGAGCCTGGTCAAGGGTGACCTGACCGGACTTCCCCCGGCGCCGGCGCCCCAGATCGCGGGCTTCTCGTCCCGCGGGCCCACCCTCGCTTCAGGCGGCGACCTGCTCAAGCCTGATATTTCCGCCCCTGGCGTGAACGTCCTTGCCGGCGTCTCCACGATCGGCAACCATGGCGACCAGTTCGGCTTCATGTCCGGTACGTCCATGGCCGCACCGCACATTGCCGGCTTCGGCGCCCTCGTGCTTGGCAAGCAACCGAAGTGGTCACCCGCCATGGTGAAGTCGGCCATGATGACCACCGCCTACCCGCTGGTCAACGCGGACGGGTCGCCCAACACGGATCCGTTCCAGGGCGGCGCCGGCCACATCGACTCCACCCGGGTGCTCGATCCCGGCCTCGTTTACGACTCCGGCATCCAGGATTGGCTTGGTTTCCTGAACGGACAAGGCGTTGATACCGGGGCCCCGCAGGCGGGCTCCATCGCCGCCCGCGACCTCAACCTCCCGTCGGTCGCCTTGGGCAGCCTGGTGGGTGAGGTCCAGGTCAAGCGCAAGCTGACGGCCCTGGTGCCGGGCATGTACCGGCCCGAGGTGAACATGCCGGGCTTCAACGTCAATGTCGAACCCAAGGCGCTGAACTTCGCCAAGGCCGGACAAACGCGTGAAGTAACACTGACCATCCGGAACGTCAGCGCACCGGTCGGCAAATTCAGCACCGGAAGCCTCACGTGGAAGGGCCCGCGGACCGTCACATCGCCGATTGCCATCCGCCCGGTCGACGCCCAGATCGCTCCGTCGTTCTCGTTCAGCTCGGCCACGGGCACGGGCAGCGGCTCCATGGAGCTGGTGTCGGGCTCGGACAGCCCGATCGCCGTCGGCGTGGAAGGCCTGGCGCCACTGAACCAGACCGCGATCACCAAGACCCCGGGCGCGTACGCACCCACGAATGATGCCCACAACGCCCTGGTCCAGGTGCAGGTTCCCGCCGGCTCCACCTTCGCGCGGCTGGGCATCCAGGCGCAGTCGAACGACGTCGACTGGGACATGGTGGTGTACGCACCCAACGGTTCGGGCGGCTTGACGGCAACCCAGGTGGCAACGGCCTCGGCGAGCGAATTCCTTGACCTGGAATCGCCCCGGCCGGGCACCTATTACGTGGTGGCCAACCTGTACGCCACCCCGGACAATGGGCCTGCCACTGCCTCGGTCCAGGCGGTGAGCTTTGCGGGCGACGCCGGCAACCTCACCGTCAACCCCAACCCGATCGTGGCACCCAACGGGACGGCCACCTCGGCCACCCTGAACTGGGCCGGCCTGGGTGATGGGCAATACCTTTCGCGGCTGAGCCTGGGCAGCAACGGCATCAAGACCTGGGTAAACGTGCAGGTGGGTTCCGGCTCTGCCCAGGCCCCGGCCGGCGCGCCCCAGATGGCCATTGCGCAGGCAGTACCCGGAGCATGACCATCACCTGAGCATGGGGGGAGGGTCCCGGACGATTTTCGTCCGGGACCCTTTTTCGTGCCCGGCGTCCGGCGGTCAGGTGGCGTTACCGCCCAGCAGGGGAGCCATGGCCTTCCACCGGGCGATCTCGCAGCCGTCCGTCCGGGTGAAGACCGAATGGACCGGGCGCCCATGGAACGTGCCGGAAACGACGGCAACCTGGGGTCCCCCGTACTGTTGGGTGCACAGCCTCGGTGGCCCGGGCCGGGGAAAGAAGATGTCCTCCCCGAATTCCTCCACGGCCGCCAGGGCGGCCTCGGGTGCCGGCAGGGTGGTTTCGGCCGCCAAAGTTCCGTCCTCCGCCACCAGCCGGAAAACGTACTCGGGGGCATCCGGGGCATCGCGGACGCTGATGGACAGGTCGATCACCTCGGCGCTCCCGCTGCGAGGGCGTCCAGGTCCAGGGCAAGCCTCTCCCGCAAGGCGGCAGCCTCGGCGGCAAAATTGCGCTGGTGCTCAACGTAGGAAGCCTTACCCTGCGGAGTTTCGATGGGAATGGCGGGATAGCCCCACTCGGCGAGGTCGTACGGGGAAGCCTGCATGTCCATGGCCCGGATGCGCCAGGAGAGTTCGAAGCAGTCCATGACCAGTTCGCTCGAAAGGGCCGGCAGCAGCTTGTACGCCCACTTGTAGAGGTCCATGTTGGCGTGCAGGCAGCCCGGCTGCTCCAGGTGGCGCTGCGATTCACGGCTGGGTGAAAACTCGTTGAGCGGAATGGCATCCGGGGTGTAGAACCGGAACGCGTCAAAGTGGGTGCACCGGATCTTGTTGTCCTCCACCACCTTGTCCGTACCTGCTGATCCCAGCCGCAGGTGCAGGTATTCGTGGCGGAGATCGAACTTGTCCTGCCGGTAGACCATGGCCCATTCATGCAGGCCGAAGCAGCCGAACTGTGCAGGCCGTGCCGCCGTGCCGCGAAGGATCACCCCCGCGAACGCCACTGCCTCCTTGCGGTCGGCAAGGAAGGCGGCCCGGTCAAAGGTGACTGCCATGCTCCCCGCAGCCAGCCCCAGCGAGGCAAGCTCGCCGTCGTCGAGCGCCCGGTAGTGCTTCCAGCCTTGCCGGGCGGCTGCCTGCCTGCCGGTGAGGACCGTCCCGGCCCCCGGGTGCCAGCGCTTCAGCTGGCCCGGCTTCTGGGTGTAATAGGTGAAAAGGAAATCTTCCACCGGATGCTTCTGCCCGGCCGACCGGCGGGCAAGATAAGGATCGGCGTAGCGGCTGACGCGCTGCAGGTGGGCTTCCTCCCGTGCCTGGGCGCTGTCCTCCGCCAGCAGGCTAAGAGGCTCCACCGGCGGCACCGAGCACATCCTTGGCAGCGTCCCACGCACTGATTTCACATCCGTTGGTCCGGGCGAAGGAGGATTCGACGGCGACGCCATCCACGGCCCCGGTCACAGTCGCTTTCTGCGGGCCGCCATACTGCTGGGTGCAGGTCCGGTTGCTTCCCGGCGCGGCCTGGGCCACGATGGCGGGGTTCGCTTTGAGGGCTGCGCAGGCAGCAGCAGGATCCGGGTGGCGGCTTTCCGCGGCGGGGGTTCCGGAGGAGCAGACCAAAATGTAGTCGAGCGCGGGTGCGCCCTCGGACGGCATCACGGTAATGGCGAGCTTGGCGTTGCCCTGCCCCGGCCCATTGCCGGGACGTGACGTTGCGGGCGCGGGGGCCGCGGCCGAAGTTTCAGTATCGGGAGAGGGCCCTGCGGGTGAACTGCCGGACGCGGAGGGCCCGTCGTTGGACGAACCGCCGCAACCGGAGAGCAGCCCGGCACCCATGGCCAGGACCGCTGCGGCCAATCGTAGGTTACGCATCAGGCCACCTCCCCTTCGTCATGCCATTCTAGTCGTCGGTTTTGCCGGAAAACCCCGGGCCGGCGGCCGGGCCGCTTGATGGATGGCCGGTCAGCGCGTGCCCTCCGACGTGGCGGCGATGAGTCCCATCATGGAGGCGTGCAGTTCGGTCACCTGTTCCCGGGTGAGGCCCAGCCGTTCCATCATGGTTCCCGGAACCTGAAGTGCTTGTTCCCGGAGCGCTCTTCCTTCTCGCGTCAGGGCCACCGCCAGGGCGCGTTCGTTGCCCTCAGCGCGTGCCCGGGTAATCAACCCTGCCGCCTCGAGCCTGCGCAGGAGTGGAGAGATGGTTGCCGGTTCCTGGGCCAAAGCCGCACTGATGTTCCTTAAAGTACGCGGGCTGGTCTCCCACAGGCACAGCATCACCAGGTACTGCGGGTGTGTGAGGTTGAGTTTTTCCAACACCGGCTTGTAGGCGCCCACGACGCTTCGGGCAGCCACCGTCAGCGCAAAGCACAGCTGGTGTTCCAGCAAGAGGTCTTCATCCGCGGCATCGACGGGAGATGTGGGGGTCATGGCTTCCTTACATTGTTAGTGCACGAATTATTAGTGTACATTGACGGTAAGCAAGCAGTGAGTGGAAGGAACGCGTTCATGGCCAGGGACAGGTCCGGGGACAAAGGCAACGCCTCCCAGCGCTTTATGCGCGCCACGGGAAAACTCAGGGCTGTCTTCGGCCCGGCCAACCGCTCTGCGCTGGCCCACGATATGACCGAGGAAAACCGCCGGCTGCTGGTCCAGCGCCAGGCGGAAACCCAGCAGTGGGAGACCATTACCAGGCCGGATGGCAGCACCTATGTTGTGCCCAGGAACCCTGAGGACCGTTCCTTGCGGTAGCCCTTTCGCGCCGCCGTCACAGGCGCCTTTTTCCGGCCCCGGGACTAGAATAAGGGCACTGTTTCCGCTAGGAGGCAGCGGCACTTTCGCCCGAGGTTCGGGAAGGGGGTGGAAAACAGTGGCACATGTCCTCAGCGGTTTCATGGGCCTGACCGAGAGGCTCCGCTTCTTCTTCGGCCCTGCCACCCGGCTGGATCCCGACACGCCCGTGGTGCACAAACACGACGAATTTGAGCAGGCCTCCGAAGAGGATCTTTCGCACTTCGTGGTGGAAACCGATTCAACAGGCCACCACTACGCCGTGCGCCGGGAAGACCTGGACCGATAGACCGGATACCGGAAAAGCCGGGCAGCCGTCACCAAAGTAACGGCTGCCCGGCTTTTCCGTGCATGCTCAGCGGCCGGTGCCGCCGTAAACCGTCGCTTCGCTTTCGCTGTCCAGGCCGAACGCCTGGTGGATCACGCGCACGGCCTCGTCCAGCAGGTCAGCGTGGGTTACCACCGAGATGCGGATTTCAGAGGTGGAGATCATGTTGATGTTGATGCCGGCATCGGACAGGGCCTTAAAGAACGTGGCCGAAACGCCGGGGTGTGACCGCATGCCGGCGCCGATCAGGGAGAGCTTGCCGATCTGCTCGTTGTATTCAATGGCCTCGAAGCCGATCTGGTCCTGCGCTGCGTGGAGGGCGGCCAGGGCATCGGCGCCCTCGACGATCGGCAGGGTGAAGGAGATGTCCGTCTTGCCCGTGCCGTGGGTGGAAACGTTCTGGACGATCATGTCGATGTTCGAGTGGGCGTCGGCGATGACCTGGAAGATCGCAGCGGCCTTGCCCGGAATGTCGGGAACGCCGACCACGGTGACCTTCGCTTCGGAACGGTCGTGCGCAACGCCGGAGATGATTGGCTGCTCCAAGGCAACTCCCTCTTGAGTGGTGATCTTGTCGTCGGCGCCGGGAATGACCCAGGTGCCTTCATGCTGGCTGAATGAGGAACGGACGTGCAGCGGCACACCGAACCGGCGGGCATATTCCACGCAGCGAAGGTGCAGGATTTTCGCGCCCGAGGCGGCGAGTTCCAGCATCTCCTCGCTGGATATGGTGTCGATCTTCTGGGCTGAGGGGACAACGCGCGGATCGGCCGTGTAGATGCCGTCGACGTCGGTGTAGATTTCGCACACATCCGCTTCGAGCGCCGCGGCAAGTGCCACAGCCGTTGTGTCCGAGCCGCCACGGCCCAAGGTGGTGATTTCGTTGGTGGCCCGGCTCATGCCCTGGAAACCGGCAACGATGGCGATGTTGCCCTTGTCCAGCGCAGTCCGGATGCGGTGCGGGTCGACGTCGATAATCCGGGCTTTGCCGTGAATGCCATCGGTAATCATGCCGGCCTGGGACCCGGTGAAGGACTGTGCGGACGCGCCGAGCTTGTTGATGGCCATGGCCAGCAGCGCCATGGAAATGCGCTCGCCGGCGGACAGGAGCATGTCCATTTCGCGGGCGGGAGCGGAATCTGTCACCTGCGCGGCGAGGTCCAGGAGTTCGTCCGTCGTGTCGCCCATTGCCGAGACGACAACCACCACCTCGTTGCCGGCATCCTGGGCATCGACCACGCGCTTGGCCACGCGCTTGATACCCTCGGCGTCCGCCACGGAGGAGCCGCCGAATTTCTGCACGATGAGCTGTTTGGTCACCGCGCCGGCGGCGGGCGCCACCTGCGGCTGGGTTGCGTTGTGCAGTTCGGTAGTGGGCGTACTCATGCGCGTACCTTCATCGGATCAGTTGGAGTTTTGGAGGCCATGAAGCCTGGCGGCGCGACTTCCTCCGACAGTTTATCGCCGTGCCCGGAGGGACGTTGAATTATGACCACATACCGGCCCACGACGGGACTGGCGTGCAGGCGGCAGCCCGGCCGGACAACGCCTGGACAGGCTGGCTGTCGTCCGACTGCAGGAAAATCCGGCCGGGCCCGGTATTGCGGCCGGCGGGCAGCCCCTCAGGCCAGGGCGTTTCGACGGCCTTCGAAGGCGCGGCCCAAAGTGACTTCGTCCGCGTATTCGAGATCGCCTCCCACCGGCAGGCCGGACGCCAGCCGGGTGACCGTGATACCGATCGTCTTAAGCATGCGGGCAAGGTAGGTCGCCGTCGCCTCGCCCTCCAGGTTGGGGTCTGTGGCGATGATGACTTCCTGGATGGCGCCGTCGTTCAGCCGCGTGAGCAGTTCGCGGATGCGAAGTTGCTCCGGCCCGACGCCGGCAATGGGATTGATCGCACCGCCAAGTACGTGGTACCTGCCACGGAAGGACCGGGTACGTTCCACGGCAAGGACGTCCTTGGACTCCTCCACCACGCAGATCACGGCCGGGTCCCTGCGCGGATCCCTGCAAATATTGCAGAGTTCCTGTTCGGTGACGTTGCCGCAGACAGTGCAGAACTTGACCTTGTCCTTGACCGTGGTGATGGCCTCGACCAGCCGTTTCATGTCCTGGGGATCGGCTTCGAGGATGTGGAACGCCAGCCGTTGCGCCGACTTGGGTCCCACCCCTGGAAGGCGTCCGAGCTCGTCAATCAGCTCCTGGACAGCACCTTCGTACACAATTCCCTCTTTAGTTCGATGTGGATGGGGGGCAGGTCACCAGGTGCGGACCAACGGTTTGTGGCGTTGTGGCCGGTCAGTACCGGGGCGCTAGGGGACTGCCGTCGTTGGACCGTTCCTCGATCAGCTTTCCGCCCAGAATACGCTCCACCGCCGCGCGTCCGAAGACGCCGGACTCCTCGATGGTTTCGTCGTCGGCGCTCGGGATGTCCTGGACGTACGCGCTGGGGGCCGTTGCGGCCCTGGCGGGCGCTTTGGCACGGCCGGCCTCGGCTTCCGGGCTGTTGGACAGCCGCTGGTAGAGGCTTTGCCGCGTTTCAGGCCGTCCTGCGGAGGGCGCTGCCGCCGGAGCCTGTGGCCGCGACGGGGCAGACGTGGCGGGCCCGGCTGATGCCATGGCAAGTTCAGGTTCCGGAGCAGGCATGGCCTGGGCCGGCTTGTACGTTTCCCGGACGGAGTCCGCACGGTTGTTGTCGTTCACCGCTCCCACACCCCGGTCGGCCTCGGCCGTGGCCCTGGTTGCGGAGGCCGGGATAGCGGGCGGCACCTGTGCGGTGGCCGGTTCGTAATGCGGGGTCGGGGCAGCGGCCGGGGGCGCCGGTTCGTCCACGGAAGCACTGACAGGCGGCGCGCCCACGTTGCTCTTGTCCCCAACCACCCAGACACCGGGGGCCTGTTCGACGGCCCGGGCCCATGGGTCGTGGGCGGCTACCGCAGGCGCGGCCTCTCCGTTACTGGTATTGGCGGAAGGGGCGGTAGCGGGTCCCGCCTTAGGCGCGGCTTCTGTGCGGTTGCTGCCGCCGGGCCGGTCAGTGCCGGCGGTGGAGGCAGGCGTTGCGGTGGTGCCGGAAGCAGGGGCCGAAGGTTCCCAGTCCATGGGGGGCTCTTCATCCAGCGGCGGAGCGTCCTCGTCCCGGGGCGGGCCCCAGTCGTCGTCCGAATAGGAGTAGTCTCCGGCGGCGGAGGGGTAGGGGGACTGCGACACTGCGGGGCCGGACGCCTTGCCCGGGCCTCCGGTGCCTTCAGATGCCGGCTGGGCAGGCTCCCGGCGCTGGTTGTCCCCAGCGGACGGAGCGGCTGCGGCGGATGCCGGCGACGACGCAGCCTGCGCTGGCTCGGAGGCAGGTGCAGTCACAGGGGTTACGGCCGGTGCCGGCGATGCGGCAGGTGCAGGTACTGGTGCAGCAGCCGATGTGGCTGCGGCAGCATTGTCCGCCGTGGCAGCCGATGATGTGGCGGGGGCCGGAGCAAGTCCCCAGGCAACGTCAGCTGACGTGGCCGGAACCACCGGGCTGGCCGGAACTTTTGGGTTTGGCTCAGAGCTCGCCTGGCTGGCGCCGCCGGCAACCGCGTTGATCTGCAGGTCCATGCCAACCGTCTTGTGGATGGCCTGGCGCAAATTGTCGGAGTGGTCCGCCCGGCCGAAGGCTCCGGCGAGTCCGGGCGTGGTGAAGGAGAGGGTCAGGACGCTTCCGTCGAAGGCGCTGACCTGTGCATTCGGTTCCACCAGGGCCCAGGTGCTGCGCTTAATCTTCGAAAGGGTCTGCAGGACATCAGGCCAGGCCCTGCGGAGGACTTCAACGTCACCCATTGCCGGGGGAGCTGCCGGGGTGGACCGTGCAGGTTGCTCCTGTGGCGCCGGAGGCGTTGCCTCGGGGGCTGCTGCCGCAGCGGGCGCCTGGGGTTGGCGGCCGCGGGCCGGCTCCTCCACAGGCCAGTCGCTGGTGCTTACGCGTGGGGGAGTGAGGGGGTTGCGGGCATCCTGAGCGGGCGCGCCATGGCTGGTCCCGGAAGCGGGACCTGCAGGGGATGCCGGTCCCGCGGAAGGAGCAGGCGCCGCAGGGGTGGCCGATGCGGCCTGGGCGGGAGCGGCCTGTTCGGTTTCCTGTGGGCGGACGGCGGGCGCCGGCGAAGCATTCGATGGCTGGTCCGCCGCATCCCGGCCGGGGTGGGGAACGGGCCGGGCAGCTTCTTCGGCAGGGTGTTGGCTGGGTGACGCCGGGCCGGCGGGCACCTGCGGCTGGGCTGGGGTGGCTGGTGCCGGAACGGGTGCCGCTGGTGCCGGGACGGAGGCAGCCGGTGCGGGCGCTGAAGGCGCCGGCGCGGCTGTTGGCGGGGCCGTTGCGGCAGCGCCGACGTCGTTCCCGGCGTAGTTGAGCCGCCGCTCCACCCGGTCGATCCGTGCGGCCATGCCGCGTTCGTTCTGCTCGGAGCTGGGCAGGAGGATCCGGGCGCACAGGAGTTCAAGGTGCAGCCGCGGCGACGTGGCTCCTGTCATCTCGGTCAGGGCCGTGTTGGTAACGTCCGCAGCCCGCGACAGCTCTGCGGCGCCAAGGTTGTGCGCCTGGTTCTGAAGCCGTGCGATCTGGTCCGCCGGCATGCCCCGCAGGATGGCGTGCGCGCTTTCCGGCATGGCCTGGACGATGATGAGGTCGCGGAAGCGTTCCAGCAGGTCTTCCACGAACCGCCGGGGATCGTGGCCCGTTTGGATGACCCGGTCTACGGCCCGGAAGACCGTTGCGGCGTCAGATGCGGCCACGGCCTCCACGACGTCGTCCAGCAGTGAGGCGTGGGTGTAGCCGAGGAGTGCGACGGCGAGCTCGTAGTCCAGCCCGTTGGGTCCGGCGCCTGCCATGAGCTGGTCCAGGACGGACAGGGAGTCGCGGACGGATCCGCCGCCGGCCCGGATGACCAGGGACAGCACGCCGGGAGCCACCGGAACATTCTCCTGGCGGCACAGCAGCTCAAGGTAGGCCATCAGCGGCTCGGGCGGTACCAGCCGGAACGGGTAGTGGTGGGTTCGGGAGCGGATGGTGCCGATGACCTTGTCCGGCTCCGTGGTGGCAAAGATGAACTTGATGTGTTCCGGCGGCTCTTCGACGATCTTCAGGAGGGCGTTGAACCCGGCCGAGGTGACCATGTGGGCTTCGTCGATGATGAAGATCTTGTAGCGGTCCCGGACCGGGGCGTAGGTGGCGCGCTCACGGAGGTCCCGGGCATCGTCCACGCCGCCATGGCTCGCGGCGTCGATCTCGATGACGTCGAGGGAACCCGAGCCGCCACGGGCCAGTTCCACACAGCTGGGGCAGGTTCCGCACGGGGTGTCAGTGGGGCCTTGGGCACAGTTGAGGCAGCGCGCCAGGATGCGGGCGGAGGTGGTTTTGCCGCAGCCCCTGGGACCGGAGAAAAGGTAGGCGTGGTTGACACGGTTCTTGCGCAAAGCCGTCATCAACGGTTCGGTGACATGCTCCTGCCCGATAACGTCAGCGAACGAGTCGGGACGGTATCTGCGGTACAGGGCGGTGGTAACTGTCACAGAGAAAACCCTACCAATCCGGGCTGACATCCTGCCGCCCTGTGGGGGAATAGTAAAGACCCCCCATGCACCCGCCAGAGCCCATTTACCCTTGCTACCTTCCGGTCCTGGGGGAGTTCAACAGGATGACGCCACATGAGGGGCCGTCAAACACTTTACCTGAACATGGGGCGCGACTCGAATCGGCCGGCTGCCGCGGTGACGGAGGTGGCGCGAGGCAGGAAACGCCGGTCACGTCGCGGATTTCCATTGCTTATCCCCGGGGCAGCCACGATCATTTGTATATACACCGATTGGGGCAATCTCAAGATTGTGAGCTGCGTGGCCTGGTTGAACGAACCGGACCCGGCAGCTCAACGGTGAAGCAACAGGGAATGGGCGCATTGGGGGCGTCCATTGCCGGGTCAGGGACGGAGCCTGGCGGGACCTGAAGGTCTTGCCGGGCGCGTTCGAAAACGGGCCCTGCGCGGGCCAATTGGGCGATGCGGAAAAGTTCAGGTAATCTGGTACCTGCTTTTGATTCAGAAGCAGTTGGAGAATTCGCCTAGCGGCCTATGGCGCACGCCTGGAACGCGTGTTGGGTTAACGCCCTCGGGGGTTCAAATCCCCCATTCTCCGCCGGTTGGAACCCGGCCCCGGCAGCTGCCGGGGCCGGGTTCTTTCGTTTAACCATCCAGGCCTTCCCAACGGGACGGCGGGCAGTTTCTCAGGCCAGGTCAGCGGCGGGTTCGCCCAGGCGCCGCAGCCGTTCCCGGGCTGCTGCTTCGCTGGGACCCTTGCGCCTGCGGATGCCGCCCAGGGCGAGATGTACGACGCCGAGCACCAGCTTTGTGGCCAGCCGCACCGGAAGCGGGAAGGGGCCCAGCCGTGGGACGGAGAGGCCCAGCATCTGGCGGTACCGGGGTTCCAGGCTGTAAACGGCGGCCGCGAACAATATGCGGTAACCCGGCCTCAGCAGTGGATGCAGGGGTGCGTTGCGGATGAACTCCACCGTTTCCCTGACCCTGCCGTCAGCCCGCAGTTCGCCCTGCTCGTACCAGGCGTCCAGCTGGCTCCGCATCTGTGCCCGGGTGACTGGCGGGTCCTCCACGCCCATGAGCCGCCCGGCCTGGGCCCACTCGCGGACATAGGCATCTTCTCCGCCGGGGATCGGTCCGCCCCAGATCCGGTGGGCGGCCAGGAATCCGTCCGTGAAGGCGATGTGGATCCAGGCCGCCAGCCCGGGATCGTTGGCGCTGTAGGCGCGTTCGGTGCCGGCATTGTCCTGGTAGCTGCCTTGCACCGGTTCATGGAGCCGGCGCACGCGCCGTGAGGCCTCCTCCGCGGCGGCAGTGGAACCGTAGGTCACCGTGAAAATCCAGCGGATGGTATTGGCCAGCCGTCGGAGGGGATCCTCGCGGAAATTGGAGTGTTCATGCACGCCCGCCAGGGCACCGGGATGCAGCGACTGCATCAGCAGTGTCCGGATTCCGCCCACGATCGGGGACATGGAGCCGTGGACCGCCCACACCGCCGATCCTGGCAGGTGGTAGCCGGCATCGTCGCCCTCCGCGAGCCGCAGCGACCACTCCGGTGGTGCATCGGCGTTCCCGGAGAAAGTCTTCTTGATTTCGTCCCGCCAGGTACGAACGAAATTGCGCATGAGCCATTCTTGCCCATTTCGGCCCGTGCGTCAGTCGGCGGCTTGGCCGGCTGGCGCGTCCCTGCACCCAACGCCCACAAAAAACCCGCATTGTGCTGCTCCAGGGTTCCCCGGCGGGCGGACCTGTGGTCCCATGGGACGTACCGTCGAGACAACGCGCGGCAACCCCCGTCCTGGAGTCAATCAATGGGCAATTATTGGGTGCCCGGTAACGGCAAACCGGCCCAGCGGACATTTCCCCACCTGGTCCGTGCCGTGGCCGCCGCCGGTATGGTCGCGGCTGCCGCTTGTGCAGTCAATCTTTCCGGCGGCCCCGCAGGACCCGTCCGGTTGGCAGGGGCGCTCGACCGGGCCCGGACTGCCGGTGACGTGGCGTCGGCCGGGGCGGTCGCGGGTACGGACACCCGGGGGGTGGATGGCAATACCGGGCCGCCGGCCTCGGACCAGGTTGGTGCCGGTTCCCTTCCGCCGGCCGTCGCCTCGGATCCCAATGTCACTTTGGCTTTCCCGCATGCAGCGCTGGGCGGTTTCCAGGATCCGTCGGCGGGACTGATGGTCGGCCCGGCCGGTGCGGGCCGGCCGCCGGCAGGCTTCCTCATGGCGCCGCTCCAGTCGCTCGACCCGAGCTCGCCCTTCGGTTTCCGGGTGAGTCCCCTCAGCGGGACATCAGGAGACTTCCACCTTGGCCAGGACTACGCGGCCGCTTGCGGCACCAGCGTCTATGCGGCCGACACCGGGGTGGTCCGGGCGGCCGGATGGCATCCTTGGGGCGGAGGCAACCGGGTGGAGATCGACCACGGTGACGGCCTTATCACCACGTACAACCACCTTGAGTCGATTGGCGTCCATACCGGCGACCGGGTCCAGGTGGGCCAGGTTATCGCCCGGGTGGGAACCACGGGCTGGTCAACGGGCTGCCATCTGCACTTTGAGACCATCCAGAACGGCCGCTACACCAATCCCTTGAATTGGAGCTTCCTCCAGCTGCGCGCCGTGGGCCAATCACTCCCGGCCGGCATGGTTTCCTACGGCCCCGGGCCTGGCTTGTCCGACGGGAGGGTCAGCTGGACCATCCCGCTCCACGTGGACCGGGGATCGTCCCCGTCCGCCGGGCTGGAGGCATCGCCTGGTCCGGCGCCGCTGCTGCCTGGCCCGGCGCCGTCCGGTACCTTCTTTCCAATGTCCAACGGGCAGTTGACGACGCCGGCCCCAACGGCGTCTGCCCAGCCTTCGCCCAGTGCCCCGCCGCCGCCGTCGTCCGATCCGACAGCCGGCAACCCGACGGCGTCGCCGTCCCCGTCTCCCAGTGAGCCGACACCAACGCCGACGCCGACGCCCACGCCCACGGATCCGAGCCCGACGCTGACGCCCACGCCCACGGATCCGAGCCCGACGCCGACACCCGCGCCTCCGGGCCCGAGCCCGACGCCGAGTGAACCGACGCCGACGCCGATGCCGAGTGAGCCGACCCCGACGCCGACGGCCACGGAGCCGACGCCTGCACCCGCACCCGCACCGGTGGAGCCGGCTCCTGCCCCGACGGCGCCTGAGACGACGGTGGCGCCCGCACCTGTCCCGACGGCGCCTGAGACGACGGTGGCGCCGGCACCCGCCCCGACAACGCTCGAGCCCACACCCGGTCCAACAACGCTGGAGCCCACGCCGGTCCCGACGACGTCCTAGACGGGAAAATTCTTCAACGCCGGACCCGTACACGGAGCCGACGGCAACGAATTGCCCTTATGAGCTTCCTTTCGCAAACACAGCGCCCGGCGCCCCTGTACCCGATCCCGTTGCTCCTCAACGATGGCACCAGGACGAACTTCGGCCAGTTCAAGGGAAAAGTGGTGCTGGTGGTCAATGTCGCCTCCAACTGCGGCTTCACGCCCCAGTACGCCGGCCTCGAGGCACTCTACGGGAAATTCCGCGACCGCGGCTTCGAGATCCTCGGTGTCCCGTGCAACCAGTTCGCCGGCCAGGAGCCCGGCACCGACAGCGAAATCGCGGAATTCTGCGAGCGCAACTTCGGCGTGACGTTCCCGCTGACAGCCAAGGCGGACGTCCGGGGCCGGAACCAGCACCTGCTGTATTCCGAGCTGACCAAGTTCCGCACCGGTTTGCTGCCGGGAGCGGTGAAGTGGAATTTCGAAAAATTCCTGGTGGGCCGTGACGGGACAGTGGCGGCCAGGTTCGGCCCCACCGTGGAGCCGGACGCGCCCAAGGTCATCGAAGCGATCGAGGAAGCGCTGGGCTGATCCGCCGGGCAGGCCGAATTAAGTCTGCAGAAGCGCAGTTCTTTTGATTTTTTCCACATCAGCTACGGCGATTCACCCCAAGTTTGCCAAATGTCTGATTGGATAAATATTACTGAAGGGTACAAGGGAAGAACGGCTTCCCACCGACCATAGAGGTAGCAATGGAGCACATCGAGGCCGAACATCCCCGGCCACGCCACTTCCTACTCCACTTGAGCGATCCCCACCTGTTGGGAGGTCCAGAACCCCTCTACGGAACCGTCGACAGCGAAGCACGCCTCATCCAGCTTTTCGAGGAAGTCAAGGCGTCCGGTGCACGGCCGGAGGCTGTGATTTTCACGGGCGACCTCGCAGACAAGGGTGATCCCGAAGCCTATGTGAAACTGCGGGCCATCGTTGACCCTGCATGCGAGGAACTTGGCGCCAAGGTGATCTGGGCAATGGGTAACCATGACGACCGTGCGAACTTCCGCCGGGGCCTGCTGGACCAGCCAGGCACCGATGAGCCGGTGGACCACAGCTACTTCATCAATGGGTTGAGAGTCATTACCTTGGACACCACCGTCCCTGGATTCCACCACGGGGAGCTGAGCGCAGCACAGCTGGAGTGGCTGGCGCAGCAACTCGAAACGCCGGCCCCGGACGGCACCATCCTTGCACTCCACCACCCGCCGGTCCCGTCGGTACTCGATCTTTCGGTGCTGGTGGAGCTGCGCGACCAAGCCTCCCTGGCGGCGGTGGTCCGCAACTCTGACGTCCGCACCATCCTGGCCGGCCACCTGCACTACTCCACCACGGCCAGCTTCGCCGGTGTTCCGGTCTCGGTCGCGTCAGCATCCTGCTATACGCAGGACCTCAACGTTCCGGTGGGAGGCACCCGCGGGCAGGACGGCGGACAGGCATTCAACCTGGTGCACGTATACGAGCACACAATCGTGCACTCGGTGGTGCCGATGGGCCGCGCGGCCACCGTGGGTGAATACGTCTCGCCCGAGGAAACCGCCCGGCGCCTGGCAGCTGCCGGAGTCCGGATTCCGGAAACCGCCAAGCAGCGCCGCAGCACCAAACAGGGCGTGGCCAGCAGCAAGTAGGCGCGCCGGGTTCCGGAGCCGGCCGCCGGTAAGTCCGGGCACCCGTGCCCGGACTTCACTTTTCCCAGGGAGCCTTGATGGGGAAGTACTTTTCCAGGAAGTCGGTCACGGCTTCTGCGCGTTCGTCGGCACTGACTTCGGGGAAACTGCCGTCGTTCAGGCAGAAGAAGTCCATGTTCCGCTTGGCGAGCAGCTTGGGCAGGTAGTTGATCCCGGCCCGCATGGTGGTGTCCACGTAGCGCACCTTCGCGGCCGTCTGCGTGACCGCTCGGCCTGTCAGCAGGGCGTAGTAGTGGTAGAACGAGTTCGTGACGGAGATGTTGTCCGCTGCCCGGAACCTGCTGGCCGCCGTCTTCCGGAATTCTTCCGGGAATTCTTCCTCCATCTGGGCCACGAGGCTGCGCCGCAGCGGAGCTGCAGTGTGTTCCAGGTGCCGGGTGGTGATCCGCCCGAACCGGTTCCAGAGAAGCTTGCGGTTGACCCGGGCGGCGTTCTCAAAGCCGCTGCGCTCGGCAGCGTTCTCGCCCAGGCCGATCCTGGTTTCTGCCTCAATGAACTTGGTGATGCCGCCGGGTGTGAAGAACATGTCCGGGCCTACGGGCCGGCCAAAGAACATGTCGTCATTGGAGTAGAGGAAGTGTTCGGACAACCCTTCGATGTGGTGCAGTTGGCACTCGACCGCCTGGGAATTGTGCGTGGGCAGCACCGAGGGATCTGCAAAGAACTCTTCGCTGCGGACGATCGTGACGGACGGGTGCTCTGCCAGCCAGGCCGGAGCGGGGGAGTCCGTGGCGATGAAGATGCGGCGGATCCATGGGGCGAACATGTACACGGAGCGCAGCGCGTACTTGAGCTCGTTGATCTGCCGGAACCGGGCCTCATGGTCGTCGCCCTCGCCCAGGACCACGCCCTGCTGCTGCGCGCGGCGGGCCGCGATGTATTCCGGAGAGCTTCCGTCCACCCAGGAAAAGACCAGGTCGATGTCGAAGCTGATGTCGCTGGCGTGGTCGGCGAACATGTTCTCGATGGTGGGCCAGGTGTGGCCGTAGCGTTCCACCGTGCCGCGGACGGCGTCCTGCCGCAGCATGGTCCTGCGGGTCAGGGAGTTCTCGATGGGGAGGATCAGTTCTTCGCCTTCGAAGGACCACAGCTCGATCTGGACGCCGGCGGAGGCGCCGAACTCGAATCCGCCCACCGGCTCCACCCGCGGCCGGTACAGGCGGAAGATCCGTGCCTGCCGGTTGGAGGACAGTTCGCCGTCCGCCACCAGGACGGAGGTCTTCTTCTTGGCGTCCACGGTCATGGAGTAGAAGGGCTCGTCCCTGCACGCCTCCACCAGGGCGGCGCGGAGTTTCTTCCGGCTCTTCCAGTCCAGCGCCACCACGGGGCGGTCGTTGTTGCCGCGGACCAGGAGGTAGGCCAGGCCCGCGTTTGCCAGGACGTTCCGCAGGAACAGCAAATCTTCCACCATGGCCTGGTAGGGGGTCCTGGTGTCGTTGATCAGGGCGTAGCGGCCCTTGTGCCGGATGACATCGGGGCGGTGCCTGAGCCGTTGTTCCGCCGCCGCCGACGTGATCTCCGCGTGAAATTGTTCCTCCACGGACGCCTGGCCGCCGTAGTAGACCTCGTCCTGGACCGGTGCTTCTGTAATGGTTGTCTCCGTGGTGGTCGAAGTAAGCTTTCTTACCTGCATGATAGTCCTGCCGTGGTAACAGCAGGTTTCGGGCCGCGGCGGCAGGGGCTCAGGCGCCCAGCGCCTCCCGCCAGGCGCGCAGGAAAGCGCCGCCGGCGTCGTCGTGGATCACCGTGCTGTCCAGTCCCAGGTCCGCTGCCGTGAGGACCGGATACGGTTTGCCGGGCACGCCGTCCGCGGGCCGGACGTCAACGTGCTTGACCGGGTGATCGTTGTGGTGCAGCCAGTCGGCCATCGCGTAGTCGGTCCGGGAATCGCCCACCGTCCGCCAAGCCCGGGGCGTGATGCCCTGGGCAGCCAGCAGTTCCACCGCGCGGCTGGCGCCGAGGTCCTTGCCCAGCCGCACGGACTCGATATCGGTGGAGATGATGGTGGGATCCACCCGGTAATCCACTGCGTCGTCGGAATTGGGCGCATGGTGGTCCAGCCGCACAACGCCCAGGCCGTGCCTGCCCATGAGCTCCATGGCGTCAGCGTCGAACAGCTTTTGCTCGGCCAGGTACTCGGCGCTGGGCACGTCGATGTGCTGCTCCACCGAGACCATGGCGCGTTTGGTTTCGTCAAAGAACATGTGGGCGGCGTAATCCTCCGCCACCAGGCGCCGGATGTCGTCGCCGTACGCTGCCGGCACGGCCAGTTCCCGGTCCACGTGGATGGCGCCCGGCCCGGCGGAGGTATAGCTGAACCAGACGGCGCCCTTCTCGCACACGGCGTGGATGACTGTTCCCGCCGGGATCCCGGCGGCGATCATGGGTTCCATGACCTGTTCGCGGATGAACGCGTCCGAGCGGCCGGTGTTGAAGATGACGGGGATTCCGGCTGCCGCGAGTGCCACCAGGTCAAGGATGATGTCCGGCTTCACGTCGCGGGTCACCGGGCTTGCCACGGGTCCGTCCACATCCAGCAGCAGCGCCAGCGGGGGCGTGGATGGCAGGCGGGTTCCTGGCTCGGGCATGGCGGGGGAGTCGGATGCGGTCATGGCTCCATTCTGTCAGCAGGAACCGGCCCGTTGCCGTGGAACGGGGCGATGTGACGGATGGTCACTGTTTGGCTACAACCTGGCGCCGGTCCGCCCTGATGCTTTCGCTGGGGCGGCGCGGTGCCTACTGTTGCATGGTGATATTCAAAGCTGTGGGCGAGGGCCGCCCTTACCCCGACCATGGTTACAGCACCCCGAAGCAGTGGGCGTCGCTGCCGCCGCGGCCGGTCCGGCTGGACGAACTGGTGACCACCAAGCGCACGCTGGACCTGGAGGCCTTGCTGGCCGAAGATTCCACATTCTTCGGTGACTTGTTCCCGCACGTGGTGCAATACCAGGGAACCCTTTACCTGGAGGACGGCCTGCACCGCGCGGTCCGTACGGCACTGCACCAGCGCACGGCGATCCACGCCCGGGTCCTGGTGCTCGATGGCTAGCCGCCGGCCGAAGGACCCCAGCGTCCTGCACGGCCACCGTGTGGTGTCCGGCGCTGAGCTGCGGGCAGCGATGGAAGCGGCCAAGGACGCCGACGAAACGGCCCGGGTCCGTCGCCGCGTGCTCCACGGCGTGGTCCTGGTCCTGCTGGTTGGGATGATCGCCGCGGCCATCATCGTTGCCCTCGCCATCATTAACGGGCGGCTGAAGGTTCCCACGGCCGAGCCCAGCCAGAAGCCGGTGTCTTCATGCCCCACTGCGGTGTTCGACTACACGCCCAACGACAAGGTCAGCCTGAACGTCTATAACTCCACCACCCGGGCCGGCCTGGCCCGCTCCGTGGCGGATGAATTCCTGGCGCGGAAGTTCGCGGTGGGCAATGTGTCGAACGTCAATGCCGGCTACCGGGGCGTTGCTGCAGTGGTCTCAGGCGCGGCCGGGCAGGCTGCCGCCTTCACGGTGCAGCGCAATGTACCGGGGTCCGACTACTTCCAGGACAGCAGGACCGACGCCAGCGTGGACGTCATCCTGGCCCATGATTTCGCAGCGCTCGTCCCGGCGGATGTGGTGGACCAAACCCCTGGGACCCTGGGCTGCCCCAGGGAAAGCCGCCGCATTGCCGATGCCAACAAGCTTCCGGTAACCCCGGCCGCCGTGCCGGCGCGCTGACCACGGCCGCGCTGACCACGGCTCAGCCGGCCGCCGCCGGAAGGCCGGCCACGCGCAGGGGCCGCCCTTCGTCGTCGAACCTTGCTCCCGCCCCCAGCTGGATGAACCGCACCGTCCGGGCCACGCGCGCTTCCAGTTCGGCAGGCTCGTCGCTGCCCCTGGCGGCGCTGGAGGACAGCGTGCCCAGGATCAGCTGGGACTGTTGCCCCACGTCCGCCACCGGCAGGTAGCCCTGCTCCATGCCGTCACGCAGGATGCCCTGCAGCAGGGTGCTGAGCTCGCTGACATGGTCGGAGAGTTTCGCGAAGGACGACGGCGACAGCACAGCCCCCATGGCCGGTCCGGGCGGGAGGTGGCGGCGGCTGAGGTCAACCACCTGGGCGCGGACGTAGAGGGCCAGCCGCTCCACCGGGTTCTCCAGGCGGCCCAGTGAATCGCGCAGGTCCGAGAGGAACTTTTCCGTCTCCTCCAGCGCGTAGGAAATCAACAGTTCCTCGATGTCCGCGTAGTAGTTGTAGACGGCGGTCCGGCCCACGCCTGCGTGCCGGGCCACGTCCGTCATGGTCAACCCGGGAAGGCCGTGGGTGAAAAGGAGTTCGCCGAAGGCTGTGAGGATACGGCGCTGCGTATCAGCGCGTTGTTCGGCGTTGCTGGCCGCTGAAATCCTGGGCATACAGACACTTTACCGCGATGTGTCAGTAAACGGCGCTAGATTGCGCAGCCATCCGGACCGCAGGCCCCGGCCTCCGCGGCATCGACCAACACCAACGGGTTGGCTTCCTGCCACGCCTGGTTAAGCGCGCGCGTGAACGTTTCCGCCGGCTGGGCGCCGGACAGGCCGAACTTGCGGTCAATGACAAAGAAGGGGACACCACTGATGCCCAGGGACTGGCCTTCCTGGAAATCGGACCGCACCGCGTCCGAGTACTTGTCCGTGGTGAACAGTTCGTCCACCTCGTCCTCCGGCAAGCCAAGCTCCCGGCCCAGTCCTGCCAGGTATTCCCGGCTGCCAATGTCTTTGCCGTGCTCGAAATGGTCGCTGAGGAGGCGCTCCTTGGCGGCATCCTGCTTGCCGTGGACGGCAGCGAGGTGGATCAGCCGGTGGGCCGTGAAACTGTTGGCCACCACCACCTTGTCGAAGGCGTAGTTGAGGCCCTCGTCCTTGGCCTGCTGTGCCACGTGCTCGAACATCTGCGAGACCTGCTGGGCCGGCATCCCCTTGCGGCTGCTCAGGTATTCCAGTTCAGTGCCATCGAAGTGCTCCGGCAGCCCAGGATCCAGCTGGTAGCTCCGCCACACCACATCAACAGAATCACGGTGCGGGAAGGATGCCAGGGCGGCCTCAAAGCGGCGTTTGCCGATGAAGCACCACGGGCAGGCGACGTCGGACCAGATCTCAATCTTCATGGCCTGCATAACCGGCCGGCAGGGGCCGCCATTCCGGCACCTGCCATGAGATCCGCCACATTGGGTCTTGTGGCAGCGGCCGTCGTGGGCAATAGTCGGATCAGGTGGTCATGCAGCGGCCCTCGGAATCGAAGACTCATCGGGTGCAAGAGCGCATCCGGTGTAATTTTGCCCGGCCTGCTGGGGAGCCCGGCCTGTAACCTGGGAGGCCAGGAATGCGGATTGGACTTGTCTCAGGGCCGTGGATCCCGGTCCCGCCGGCAACCTACGGAGGCACGGAAAGGGTGGTGGACGCCCTTGCCCGGGGCTTCGCCGCCGCCGGGCACGAGGTCCTGCTGGCGGCACCGCTCGAGAGTACGTGCCCGGTTAGGCTCGTTCCGGGGATGCGGGCCGCCGAGTACGAAGGACTCGGCACCAGCATCAGCGAACTCAGCCATGTTGTCAGGGCTTACGAGGGACTGCAGGACGTCGACATCATCCACGACCACACCATGGCGGGGCCCCTCTACCTGCACCGGCCGGCCGGGGTCCCGGTGGCCACCACCATCCACGGGCCCATCCACGCCCAAGCGGCGGATATCTACCGCGCCGTTGCCCGGCGTGGTGCCGTGATCGCCATCTCCAAGGACCAGGCGTCGCACGCCCCCGCTGTTCCCGTCACCCGGATCATCCACCACGGGGTGGACCTCTCCGCCGTGCCCGTGGGGACCGGCAGCGGGGGCTACCTGTGTTTCGTTGGCCGCTCGTGTCCGGACAAGGGACTCCTTGAGGCCATCACCATCGCCAGGCAGGTTGGAATGCACCTCAAAATTGCGGTCAAGATGCGCGAACCGGAGGAGGTCCGCTTTTTCCGGGAAGTCATTGAACCAATCCTGGGCCCCAACGAGGACTTCGTCGGGGAAGTGGACGATGCCGCCAAATACCGGTTGGTTGGCGGTGCAACGGCGTTCCTGAACCCTATCCAGTGGTCCGAACCGTTCGGCCTGGTGATGATCGAGGCGCTCGCTACCGGCACCCCGGTGATTGGGACGCTCATCGGAGCGGCTCCGGAAATTGTGGAGCACGGCCGGACGGGATTCCTGGGAAAAACCGAGGAACTGGCCGGCTTTGTGGCGGCCGCGGCCGGGCTGGACAGGGCTGTGTGCCGGCAAGCCGTGGAAGAGCGCTTCAGCGCCGCCCGTATGGTTGCCGACCACCTGGAGCTTTACGCCGAACTCATAGAAGGGAGGATGCCCTCAGGGGTTCCGCAGGTTCCCCGGGTGCACCAGAATTTATTGGGGGCCTGAATGCTTCCCGATCCAGGGGGCATCTGCCGGAGAAGGGAGCCTTTCCATGACCGCCTGGAACGAAGACAACGAGGCAGCAGTATCCGATTCGGGATCGGTCACGGTCTTGGAGGGATCGTCGTTCTGCATCTCCTCCGGCACGGGCGACATCAGTCCTGACGCCGGAACCAACGGAGTCTTCTTCCAGGACACGCGGATCATCTCGCGCTGGATGCTCAGGATCAACGGCGCATTGCGCGAACCATTGTCAGCCCAACGCCCGCAACCGTTCGAGGCCACGTTCGTGGGCCGCGCCAAATGGCCCGGCGGCAGGTTTGACAGCCCCCTGGTGGTCCGCCAGGTCCGCCACATCGGCCCGGGGCTGCAGGACGACATTTCCCTTGAAAACTATGCGGCCGAACCGGTGGAGTGCGAGATCGAGCTGCTCGTCGACGCCGACCAGGCAGACCTCTTCGAAGTAAAGGGCGGCCGTACCAGCGGCCTGGACGATACCACCCGGGCCATCACGGACGGGAGGCTGGTCATCGAAGCATCACGGCACGGCCAGCAACGAGGGACCGCCGTCGGCGCACGGGGGGCGGAGGTCAGTACGGACGGGCTGCGGTTCCATGTCACTGTTCCGGCACGGGGCAAATGGAGCACCAGCGTCATAGTGGTGCCCTTGGTCAACGGTGAGGCACCGGAGGAACCCTTCAAGGAGGGGCGGCTTCCGCACCACCGGGAAGGGGTTCGCCGGCACCTGGACTGGGAGGAAGGCGTTCCGCGGATCAGCATCGAGGACTCCAGCTTCCAGAACGTGCTCAACCGGAGCCAGAGCGACCTTGGTGCCCTGCGCATCTTTGATGCCCACCATCCCAACCGGGCTGCGGTGGCGGCCGGGGCGCCCTGGTTCATGGCCCTGTTCGGCCGGGATTCGCTGCTGACCTCCTACATGAGCCTGATGGTCAACCCCAACCTCGCCTTGGGCACGCTCCAAACCTTGGCCGGGATCCAGGGTAAGAAAGTGGACGTGGATTCCGAAGAGGAACCTGGCCGCATCCCGCATGAGGTCCGGCTCGGCGTCACTGCCGGCCTGTCCCTGGGAGGGACGGCGTACTACGGCACCGCCGACGCCACCCCCCTTTTCGTCTCCACCCTGGGGGAGCTAAGCCGGTGGGGCCTTTCCCGGGACGCGATCCAGCCCCTGCTGCCACACGCCGACCGGGCGCTGGAATGGATCGAAAAATACGGCGACCGGGACGGCGACGGTTTCGTGGAATACCTCCGGCCCAACGACCACGGCCTGGTGAACCAAGGCTGGAAGGACTCCTGGGACGGGATCAATTTCGCCGACGGAACCATCGCCGAAGCCCCGATCGCCCTCTGTGAAGTCCAGGCGTATGTCTACTCCGCGTACCTTGGCAGGTCCCTGCTGGCCCACTGGAGCGGCGATTCCGCCCTCGAAAAGCACTGGGCAGACAAGGCAGCCGCCTTCAAAGAGGAGTTCAACAAGAAGTTCTGGCTGCCGGACAAGGGCTACTACGCGGTGGCGCTGGACAAGGACAAACGGCCCGTCGATGCGCTGACCTCGAACATCGGCCACTGCCTCTGGACGGGCGTCGTGGACGAAGACAAAGCCGTGTCCGTCATGGAGAACCTGATGTCCCCGCAGATGTTCACCGGCTGGGGCATCCGCACGCTGGCGTCCGACATGGGCGCCTACAACCCGGTCAGCTACCACAACGGCTCGGTGTGGCCCCACGACACGGCACTGGTGGCCACCGGGCTGATGCGCTACGGGTTCGTGGACGAGGCCAAGCGGGTGGCCTCCGGGATCCTCGACGCCGCCCGGCATTTCGACGGGCGGCTGCCGGAGCTGTTCTGCGGGTTCGACCGTGGCGAATACCCTGGCCCGGTTCCGTATCCCACCGCGTGCTCGCCGCAGGCCTGGGCCGCGGCGGCGCCCGTGCAACTGGCACGGATCCTGTTGCGGTTCGACCCCGTCTTCACCCGCGGGGTGGTGCACCTGGCACCGATCCTGCCGGAGTCGGTGGGCACGTTCCGGGCCGAAAATGTCCTGCTGGACGGAAGCCGGGTGACCATCAAAGCCACCGGAACCACCGGCACCATTGAAGGCCTTCCGCCGGGACTGAAGCTGCTGGCCGAGCCCCGGCCGCCGCTGGCCTACCCGTTGGAAGGGGCGGCGGCGGGCCTTGGCGCCCGCAGGCTCCCCTAAGGGAGGGGGCGTTCCAGCACGAAGTCGTGTTCCACCGTGCTGCCCAGCCGGAAGGACTTGGTTCCCACCTTGCGGAAACCCGACTTCCCATAAAAGCGGATGGCCCGGGCGTTCTGGCTGTTGACGCCCAGCCAGGCGCCCGCCGCACCGGTTGCGGCGGCTGCCTCAAGGCTGGCGTGCATGAGCTCGGCGGCGGCGCCCAACCCGTGGTAGTCAGGGTGGACGTAGCACTTGCTGATCTCCACGGACGGGACCAGCGTCAGCGCGGAGGAAACGTCCGGGTCCGCGGCGGGCCGGTCCACCAGCAGGCTGTAGCCGGTGAGCGGGCCGTCGGCATCGATGACCAGGATAGTGATGTCCGGGTCAGCGAGGTAGCGCGTGAAGTGTGCTTCGCTGAGCGTGTTGGCCAGGTGCGCGGTGATGTCGGACGGTGACGACGACGGCGGGCAGGCAAGCGGAAAGGTGACGGCTGCCAGCTCGGCCAGCGGGCCGGCGTCGTCCGCTGTTGCCCTGCGGATGCTGTGGGTCATGGGGCCTTCCGGCTCAGTCGGTGATGGTGCGGATGGGGGAGCCGGCCAGCCAGGCGGTGATGTCCTCCACGGCTCCGCCGTAGAACTGCCGGTAGCTTTCCTGCGTGACGTAGCCCAGGTGGGGCGAGAGTACCGTGTTGGGGGCGGCCAGGAGCGGGTGCCCGGCCGGCAGCGGTTCCTGGTCGAAGACGTCCAGGGCCGCGCCGCGGATCCAGCCCTCGGCCAGGGCCCTGAGGAGTGCGTCCTGGTCAACCAGGGGACCCCGCGCCGTGTTCACGAGGATGCCTTCGGGGCCGAGCAGCCGCAGTTCCTCCTCGCCCACGATGTTTTCGGAGCGCGGGGAGAGCCGCAGGTGGAGGGTTGCGACATCGGCGAGGGTGAACAGTTCCGCCTTCGAGACCAGGCGCCCGCCGGCGTCGGCCGCGGCCTCCGCCGTCAGGTTCGGGCTCCACGCCACCACGTCCATCCCGAAGGCCCGGCCGTACGCCGCTACCCGGCGGCCGATCTTGCCCAGCCCCACGATGCCAAGGGTCTTCCCTGCCAGCTCGAAGCCCACCGTGGACTGCCAGCCGCCGGCGCGCAGCGAGTGGTCCTCGGCCGGCAGGTGCCGTGCGATGGCCAGCAGCAAGGCCCAAGTCAGTTCCGGGGCGGCAGTGGGTGAGCCGGGCGTGCCGCACACGGTAACTCCGTGCTCGGCCGCCGCCGCGACGTCGATCGAGGCGTTGGCCATGCCGGTGGTCACCAGCAGCTGCAGGGCGGGAAGTTGCTCAAACACCTCACGCGGGAACGCGGTCCGCTCGCGCATGGCGATCACCATCGTGGTGCCTGCCAACGCCGAGACCAGGGCGTCGCGGGAGGCGAAGGGTTCCCGGTACGAGGTGATGGTGACGCCCGCAGCCTCCAAGGCCGCGAAGTCGGCGAAGCCGTGGGCCACGTCCTGGTAGTCATCAAGGATGGCAAGCCGGTGCGTCATGGGTGTCCTTTGCGGTGTCCAGTCGTCCACAGTCACGTTCATCGTATGGCAGGGCCGCGCAGGCGGTCGCCTGGAGTTCCGGGCTCGCGCGGCGTGATAGCAATGAGGGTGATGAATCAAAGCCCATTCCCCATGTTGTCCCTGTGAGCGCCGGCGTCCTTTCCCGCGTGCCCAAGAGCTGGATCCTGCTGGCCTGCATCGGCCTGCTGGCCCTGAACCTGCGGGGCCCCTTCGTGGCGGTCGCGCCCCTGGTGGACCTCATGCAGGCCGAATTGCACTTCTCGCCGGTCATGCTGGGGCTGCTGACGAGTATCCCGGTGCTCTGCTTCTCGCTTGCTGCTCCATTGGCCTCTCTGGCGGCGCGGAGGTTCGGGGCAGAGTTCGCCGTCACGCTGACCATCCTGGGTGTCCTTGCCGGCGTGGTGGTCCGTTCCGCGGGCGGCCCGGTGCTGGTGGTGGCCGGTACCGTGCTCATCGGGGTGGCCATCACGGTGGGAAACATTGCGGTGCCCCTGATCATCCGCCGCGATTTCGCACCGCGCCGGCAGGGGACCGCCATGGGGATCTACACGGCGGCATTGAACATCGGGTCCTTCCTGACCTCGGTGGCCATGGCCCCGCTGGCAGCGGTCACCGGGTGGCGGCTTGCGCTCGCCGCCGTCGCTGTCCTTGCGGTCGCCGCCATTGTGGTGTGGGTCCTGGCGGTGGGGCCGCGCACGGCATTCCTGGTGTCGGATCCGGATGAGGCCTCGGGTGGGGACGGGCAGCGGGCGACGGCGCGCAGTTCCGGCTGGACAACGTTCGGGCTGACCGCGGGCTTCGGCGGCCAGGCGTTCTCCTACTACGGCGTCACCGCCTGGCTGCCCAGCTACCTGCACGACGAACTGGGGATGAATGCCGCGCAGGCCGGTGCCGCGTCCTCGATCTTCCAGATCCTGGCGATCGTGGGCGGCCTTGGCGTTCCCTTTGCGGCCAAATACATGAGTACGACGGCGGTGGCGGTCACCTTGGGGACGTTGTGGCTTGCCGTTCCCGTAGGGCTCCTGGTCCTGCCGCAGCTGTGGTGGCTGTGGTCCACGTCCGGCGGCATCGCCCAGGGCGGCGGCATCACCCTGATCTTCATCGCCGTGATCAAGCTGGCGCGCGACCAGGCCTCCGCCGGCCGGATGTCCGCAACGGTCCAGGGCCTTGGCTATTGCCTCGCTGCCGTTGCCCCTCCGCTGGTGGGCTTCGTCCACGACACGTCCGGCTCGTGGACGCCGGCCCTGCTGGTCATCCTGGCCTCCGTACTGACCTTCTTCGCCAGCACCACCCTGTCCGTGCGGAAGGTGCCGAAGGGGCGCTAAGGCCGCGTCCGCCGTCGGACGTTCCGCCACCCCGACGCCCGCTCACTTCTTGCATCAAACGGCGGAACGCCCGCTCACTTTCTTGGGGAAAGTGAGCGGGCGTTCCGGGTTTTCCTGCAACAAGTGAGCGGGGGTGTGAGGGGTGCTCCGTCGCCGGGCCGGCGCCCCGGATTTCGGGGGGCCTGTTGCGGAGGGCGTGCCGGCCCGGCAGACGGAAGTTGTGGTGGTTCAGGCCGCGGCCAGCTCCTCGACGGTGGCCTTTTCGCGGGCTTCCGTGAGGTAGCGGGCGTAGGCGGGGAGGGTGAGGAAGGACGGGAACTCGCGGCTGAGCGTTACTTCTTCGAAGATGTCCCGGGCGTCCTCGAAGCGGTCGCCGTCGAAGCGTTCCAGCCGGGCGAATTCCTCGTCCAGGAGTTCTTCCACCCATTCGTGGCTGATGATCTCGCCCTGGTCAGTGATGGCGCGGGCGTAGATCCACTGCCAGAGCTGCGACCGTGAGATCTCCGCGGTGGCGGCGTCCTCCATCAGGTTGTGGATGGCTACGGCGCCGTTGCCGCGGAGCCAGGACTCGATGTAGCGGATGCCCACCTCGATGTTGTTCCGGATGCCCTGCTCGGTGATGGTGCCGGTGGTGGCAGCGACGTTAATCAGGGCGCGGTCATCGGGGGTGACGTCCTCGCGGAGCCGGTCCAGCTGGTTGGGCTTGCTGCCGAGGACGCCGTCAAACACTTCGCGGCAGACGGGCACCAGGTCGGGGTGGGCCACCCAGGAACCGTCGAACCCGTCGTTGGCCTCGCGGGTCTTGTCCGCACGCACCTTCTCGAGGGCGTTGGCGTTGGCTTCCGGGTCCTTGCGGTTGGGAACGGCTGCGGCCATGCCGCCGATGGCCATGGCACCGCGCTTGTGGCAGGCCCGGACCAGCTGTTCGGTGTAGGCACGCATGAACGGCTGGGTCATGGTCACCTGGCCGCGGTCCGGGAGGACGAAGCGCGGGCCGCGGGTACGGAAGTTCTTGATCAGGGAGAAGATGTAGTCCCAGCGGCCGGCGTTCAGGCCCGAGGCGTGGTCGCGGAGTTCGTAGAGGATCTCCTCCATCTCGAACGCTGCCGTGATGGTTTCGATCAGCACGGTGGCTCGGATGGTGCCCTGCGGGATGCCGAGCAGGTCCTGGGCCAGGATGAAGATGTCGTTCCACAGCCGGGCTTCCAGGTGGTTCTCGATCTTGGGCAGGTAGAAGTAGGGGCCCTTGCCCTGGGCGAGCAGGCGGCGGGCGTTGTGGAAGAAGAACAGGCCAAAGTCCACGATGCCGCCGGCGATGGGCTGGCCGTCGATCAGCATGTGCTTTTCCGGCAGGTGCCAGCCGCGGGGACGGACCACGATGGTGGGCAGGTCGCCGTCCGCCTTCAGCTTGTAGTCCTTGCCTTCTTCGGTGGTGAAGTCGATCCGGCGCTCCAGCGCGTCGGTGAGGTTCAGCTGGCCCTTGATGACGTTCCGCCAGGTGGGGGTGGAAGAGTCCTCCATGTCGGCGAGCCACACCTTCGCTCCCGAGTTCAGGGCGTTGATGGTCATCTTCTTGTCCACCGGGCCCGTGATCTCGACGCGGCGGTCCTCCAGGCCGGGTGCCGGGGGAGCCACCCGCCAGGACGGATCATTACGGATGTGCTCGGTCTCCCTCAGGAAGCGCGGGTCCGTTCCGGCGGCAATGTCGGCCCGCCGCGCGCGCCGTGCCTGCAGCAGCTCCTGGCGCCGCTCAGCGGTGGCCCGGTGCAGCTTGGCAATGAAGGAGAGGGCATCCGGCGTCAGCACCTCGTCCTGCCGGCAAATGGGCTGGGCGGTCAAGGTAATGCCATTGATCGTGAAGCTGTCAGTGAAGCTGTTCATTTCAGTCTCCTTAAAGACGAAAGGGAAGTTCGACGGCGGGTAGCAGCAGGGTGGCGACTGAGGCACGAGGCCGAGGAGCCGGTGTCGCGGCAGCCTGCGTAAAAGGGGCCCTGCGTCCGGCCTCGGCGAGTTCTACGAGCCCAAGGCCGGACGTGGGGAATAGCAGGCAGAGACGATGCCGGTCCGAAGGCCGGACGGAAGCGCCGCCGTCGTAAGCGTTAGTGGAACTGGCCCTCTTCGGTCGATCCGACCAGGGCGAGGGTGGAGGCGTTGGGGTTGAGCGCCGTGGAGATGGTGTCGAAGTAGCCGGTGCCGACTTCGCGCTGGTGCTTGGTTGCGGTGTAGCCGCGGGATTCGGAGGCGAATTCCTTCTCCTGGAGTTCGACGTAGGCGCTCATGCCTTCACGGGCGTAGCCGTGGGCGAGGTCGAACATCGAGTAGTTCAGGGCGTGGAAGCCGGCCAGGGTGATGAACTGGAACGTGAAGCCCATGGCGCCGAGTTCGCGCTGGAACTTGGCGATGGTGGCGTCATCCAGGTGCTTGCGCCAGTTGAACGACGGCGAGCAGTTGTAGGAGAGCATCTGGTCCGGGAACTCGGCCTTGACGGATTCGGCGAACTTGCGGGCCAGCTCCAGGTCCGGGGTGCCGGTCTCCATCCAGATGAGGTCGGAGTACGGGGCGTAGGCCTTGGCGCGGGCGATGCAGGGTTCGATGCCGTTGCGGACCTTGTAGAAGCCCTCGGCGGTGCGCTCGCCGGTGATGAACTCCTGGTCCCGCTCGTCGACGTCGGAGGTGATCAGGGTGGCTGCCTCGGCGTCGGTGCGGGCAATGACGACCGTGGGGGTGCCGGCGACGTCGGCTGCCAGGCGGGCCGCGTTCAGGGTGCGGACGTGCTGCTGGGTGGGGATCAGCACCTTGCCGCCGAGGTGGCCGCACTTCTTCTCCGAGGCAAGCTGGTCCTCCCAGTGAACGCCGGCCGCGCCGGCCTGGATCATGGATTTCATGAGTTCGTAGGCGTTCAGCGGGCCGCCGAAGCCGGCTTCGGCGTCCGCGACGATCGGGACCAGCCAGTCCTCGACGGTCTGGATGCCCTCGGAGAACTCGATCTGGTCGGCGCGGAGCAGGGCGTTATTGATGCGGCGGACCACGGTGGGAACGGAGTTGGCCGGGTAGAGCGACTGGTCCGGGTAGGTGTGGCCGGAGTTGTTGGCGTCCGCGGCCACCTGCCAGCCGGAGAGGTAGATGGCGCGCAGGCCTGCCTTGACCTGCTGCACGGCCTGGTTGCCCGTGAGGGCACCTAGGGCGTTCGTGTAGCCGCCGGTCTCGTGCTCCTCGGTGAGCTGCTTCCACAGCTTCTCCGAACCACGGCGGGCCAGGGTGTGCTCTTCGGAGACACGTCCCCGGAGACGGACGACGTCGGAGGCTGAGTAGTCCCGGGTCACACCTTCCCAGCGGGGGTTGGCGGCCCACTCGAGCTCCAGGGCGGCGGCCTGCTGAGTTGTGTCCTGGCCGGACGGCTGCTGGGTGGGCTCAAATGCTGCAGTCATCGTTGATCTCCTTGATTGAGCTCCGGATGGAGTAGGTGGGAACCTCGCCGTTGAGGCTCCCACCGGCTTATCCGGTGCGGTGTTTCTTTCCGTGACAACTACTTTTCAGCACTTTCAACGCCCTTTCTAGATGAAAACTATGGAAAGAAATGCACTTCTTCCCGTATTCTTCAGAAATGTCGCCTTCAAGCTGGAACAGGGACGTTTCCCAGACGCCCTCCACCGCCGCCCCGGAACTGGACGTCATCGCCCTGGGACGCCGCGTCCGCCACCTGCGCAAACAAGCCGGCCTGACGCTCGATGACCTGAGCGCCGCCGTCGGCACCGCTCCCAGCCAGCTCAGCCTGATTGAAAACGGCAAGCGGGAGCCCAAGCTGACGCTGCTTCAACACCTCGCAGGGGCGCTCAATGTCAGCATTGACCAACTGCTCGGCGCCGAGCCGCCCAGCCGCCGGGCCGCCCTGGAAATCGAGCTGGAACGGTACCAGCGCGGACCGCTGTACGAGTCGCTGGATCTGCCCAAAATCCGCATCAGTTCGCGGCTGCCGCTGGATGTGCTGGAGGCCCAAGTGGGGCTGCTGCACGAGCTCGAACGGAAGATGAACGAGCAGGTGGCCACCCCCGAGGAAGCCCGCCGCGCCAACGGGGAACTGCGGGCCATGATGCGGGAACGCGGGAACTACTTTCCGGAGTATGAGGCCGAGGCCCAAAAGGTCCTCAAGGAGGTTGGCTACACCACCGGTCCGCTGAGCCAGCACGTCATCGCAGACATCGCCGCGCACCTCGGTTTCACCCTGCACCATGTAGGTGATCTGCCGCATTCCACCCGGTCCGTGACGGATTTGAAGAACCGCAGAATTTACCTGACCCAGAGCCAGCGGCAGGACCACGATCCCCGCTCGGTGCTGCTGCAGGCGCTGGGCCACTACGTCCTGGGCCATGAAACGCCCAAGAACTACGGCGACTTCCTGGCCCAGCGGGTGGCCACCAACTACTTCGCGGCCGCCCTGCTCCTGCCCGAACAGGCCACGGTGGAATTTCTGCAAAAAGCCAAAGCTGCCAAGGAAATCGCGGTGGAGGACATCCGGGACGCGTTCGCTGTGTCCTACGAGACCGCCGCGCACCGGTTCACCAACTTGGCCACCAAGCACCTGGGCATCACCACGCATTTCCAGAAAACGCACCAAAGCGGGATCATCTACAAGGCCTACGAGAACGACGGCGTGAACTTCCCCCAGGACCACACCGGCGCCATCGAGGGGCAACCGTCGTGCAAGGCGTGGACATCGCGGGCGGTGTTCGACGTGCCGGACAAGTTCAGCGCGTACAGCCAGTACACCGACACGCCGTCGGGCACGTATTGGTGCACGGCCCGCACGGAGCGCTCCGCCGCCGGGGAGTTCTCCCTGAGCATTGGGGTGCCCTACCAGCACGTGAAGTGGTTCCGCGGGCGCGAGACCACGGCCCGGGCCACCTCCAACTGCCCGGATCCGACCTGCTGCAAGCGTCCGCCTGCCGAACTGACCAACCAGTGGGCCGGCAATGCCTGGCCGTCGGCGCGTGCCCACTCACACCTGTTGGCCGCCATGCCGCCCGGCGCCTTCCCGGGCGTGGACGAAACCGAGGTGTACAGCTTCCTGCAGGCCCACTCCGGGAGTTGACACGCACGCCCGCTCACGTCTTGCGGCTATCCCAGCAACGCCCGCTCACATCTTGCCAAAGAAGTGAGCGGGCGTCGGGGGTTTTCCGGTCGAAAGTGAGCGGGCGTTGGGGGTTTTCCGGTCGGAAGTGAGCGGGCGTTGGGTCAGCCGTGCAGGGTCCGGTAGGCATCGGCCGCGGCGGGATGCAGGGGGACGCCGGCGGTATTGATGAGGCTTTCGGCGCTAAGGAACTGCACCCCCAGGCTGGACTGTGGAATGAGTTCGCCGGCGTTATGCACCAGCAGTTGCACCGTCCGCTCCACCGTGGCGTTGTCCAGGTCCCGGCGGCACAGGAGCAAATTGGGTGCGCCCACCGTCCACACGGCCGGGATGCCGGGGTAGCTGCCTTCGGGGATGAGGACACGGTCATAGATGCCGCCGTACCGCCGTCGCAGTTCGGGCAGCAGGCCGGAGAGGTCCAGCAGCCCCAGCGCCACGTCCAGCTGGGCTGCGGCGATGGCGGCCGTCGGCACGCCACCGGACCAGAACAACGCATCCACGGCACCCGCCTTCAGGGCGGCAATACCGTCGTTCAGGCCAAGATTTTCGACGGCGGCGGTCCCGGCTGTGGGCGCTGCGGCAGTTGCCGAGGCACCCAGGCCGGCCGCTTCAAGGAGCCTGGGGGTGGTGAGGGAAGTACCGGATCCCGGCTGTCCCACGGCAACCCGGCGCCCGGCAAGCCCGGAGACATCCCGGATCCCACTGTCCTTGCGCACCACGCAGTGGACGTAGTTTTCGTAGACCTTCCCGATCGCTGCGATCTCTGGCGCATTCCCGCTGGATTTGTCCCCGGCAGCGTCCGCGAGGGCCACGGCAAACGCGGCGCGCCCGGCTCGGAGTTCGGCAATGTTGTCCAGGCTCCCGCCGGTGGCTACGGCACGGGCATGGTTGGCCACGCCGTGACGCTCCAGGGCCGCCGCCAGGAGCGTCGAGAACTCGAGGTAGAAGCCGCCCGGTTCGCCGCCCGCCACAATGAGCCTCTCCGGCCGGTCCCCGCCGGTGCAGGCACTGAGGGCGGGCGGCAGCACGGTTGCAAGTCCGACGGCGGTGGCCCACGCCACGACGGACCGGCGGGACGGGTGCGGTGCGGGGATGGAAACGCTAGGCACGGGTACCACCGCCGGGCATCGCATCCGGGGCGGCATTCGAGTAGGCGTGGAACTCGATCCGGGCCGTCAATCCGTGGGGGACTGCTTCGGCCAGCACCAGCCGGGCCCCGTTCGCGGCGGCAAGCTCACCCACGATGGTCATACCCAGCCCGGTCCCCGGAACCGAGGAGTGCCGGGGGGACCGCCAAAACCTGGTGGCAGCCGAGGCGCGTTCGGACGCCGAAAGCCCCGGGCCGTCGTCGGAAATTTCCACCACAACCGCGTCCATCTCCGTCCGCACGGCAGCGGTGACGGTGGCCCCGGGCGCGTACTTGAAGGCGTTGCCGAGGAGTTCGTCCAGCATCTGGGCCAGCTCGGCGGCCCGGCACGCAATCAGGGCCGCAGGATGGGGTGCCGGCACGAGCACCAGGCGGCACCCGGCCTGGTCCGCCAGGGGTGCCGCCCTTTCGATTTCCCCCTGAAGGACGGGGAACGGGTCGACGGGCGGGGCGGCCGCATGGTCTGCGGGAGAGCCAGATGCCCGCAGGTACCCTTCCGAGGCCCGGTGCTCCGCGGCGGCAAGTTTCAAAACCCCGTCAAGGATGTCCTCCACCCGCTCAAGCTCCGCCACGGCCCGGTCCGCTGCGTCGTGTTCGCGGGCGGATTTCAGCTCAAGCTGGAGCAGGTCCAGCCGCAGCCGGAGTGCGCCCACGGGGTTGCGCAGCTGGTGGGACGTGTCCGCGATCAGCTGCCGTTGCGCTTCCATGCTGGCGCTCACGGTCCTGGCCATCGCCGTGAACGACCGGCTCAGTTCCCGCAGCTCCGGGGGACCTTCCTCCGGAAGCCGCTCGGTGCGCCCGGTCCGTTCCAGCTCGTGCACCGCCGAATCAAGCCGGAGGACGGGCCGCAGCACCCAGCCGGTGACCCTGGCCGCCCCCAGCAGCAGCACTGCTGCCAGCGCCAGGGCGGCAACGCCCACTCCGAGCCAGCGCTGCTGGAGCTTCTGCCGGGCCGTCTCCGCGTGGACGTCCAGGACCACGGCACCGAGCACCTGGCTGGCGCTGCCAAAGGGCCGGAATATGACGTGCGACCCCGCGCCGAAGGGCTCCAGCGGTTCCAGGGACGTGTTGCTCACGTTCAGCCGGGCCATCGACAGCGCGTCCCGCACATCGGGCCGGCCCGCGTCCAGGTCCCCCGAACGCAGCGTGGCCTGCTGGACGCGGACCACCATCCCTTCGCCATACAGCCCGGAATAGGTGTCCATTTCCCGCTGCAGGCGCACGGTGTCGCCGTCGTTGGCGGCGTCAAAGGCCACTTGTGCCAGCCGGTTCAAGGAGGCCGCCCGATTGATCTGCAGCTCCTGGGTCAGCTCCCGGGAGGCGGAGGTCAGGATGGTGCCCGAGATGAGGAAGACCACCACCAGGCACAGCACGCTGAGGACCCCGAGCACCCGCAGCCTCATCCGGCAGCCGCCTCGACGCGGTAGCCCACGCCGCGGACATTGATGATGAATCCCGGCTTGCCGAGTTTTGCCCGCAGCCCGGTGAGGTGCACGTCCAGGGACCGGGACGAGGCCAGGAAGGCGTCACCCCAGAGGGCGTCCAGGATCTGTTCCCTGGTGACCACCGAGCCTGCATGGCTGGCCAGCAAGGCGAGGAGTTCGAATTCCGTGGCGGTCAGCGGCACCGGTTCGCCTGCCCTGGACGCGGTGCGCTTGGCCAGGTCGATCTCCACGTCGCCAAGCACGATCACCTCCTGCGGCGTCCCCCTGCTGCGCCCGGCCCGGCGCGTTACAGCTTCTATCCGGGCCAGCAGTTCCACCAGCTTCACCGGTTTGACCAGGTAGTCGTCCGCGCCGGAGCGGAGCCCGAGCACCACGCTGCGTTCGTCGTCGCGCGCCGTCAAAATCAGGATGGGCACATCGGTGACCTGCCGGAGCTTGCGCAGCACCTCCAGGCCGTCCATGTCCGGAAGCCCCAGGTCCAGCAGGATCACCTGGAAATTCCGGTGGGAGAGCAGCGCGTCAGCGCCCCGGGACAACCGCCGCGGGTGGTGCCCGGCGCTTTCGACGGCGGCCGTGAGCGCGCCGGCCATGGCGTCGTCGTCCTCGACGATCAGCACGTCCATGGCCATCTTCCTTGCCGTGTTTCCAGTGGTTCCAGGTCCAGTTGCCGGTTCATTCCCGCCCCCGTGAGACTACCGCGTGGCGGCAAAATTTGCCCGACGGCGGGAGGTCGGGCAGGGGGAAAGCGGGGCGGCGCGAAACCTAAGGAAGTGTTAGGAAAGTGCGTTCCTCGTTGGTTGTGCGGTGGATCACCCATACCGTGGATGAGGCCCTCCGCCGCAGGAGGCCGAGGTTACTACAGGAGGAACTCACCGATGAGCACCCAACAAGCCGCGCCCCAGTCGGAGGCAGCCCAGACCCGCCGGGCGGTGGGCAACATCCTGAAGGGCTCCGCGGGCAACCTCGTGGAATGGTACGACGTCTACATTTACACGGCGTTCCTGGCGTACTTCCAGCCACACTTCTTCAACTCCAAGGATCCGCTGCAGGGCGCACTGGAAGGCATGGCTGTCTTTGCCGTCACGTTCCTGATGCGGCCCATCGGCAGCTGGTTCTTCGGCAGGTTCGCCGACCGCAAGGGCAGGAAGGCGGCCCTGACGCTGAGCGTGACCATGATGTCCGCGGGCTCATTCTTCATCGCCATCCTGCCCACCAAGGACGTGATCGGCGTCTGGGCGCTGGTCCTGCTGGTGCTGGCGCGCCTGGTCCAGGGCTTCTCGGTGGGTGGCGAATACGGCACCAGCGCCACCTACATGTCGGAGGCGGCCACCGCCAAACGCCGCGGGTTCTTCTCCAGCTTCCAGTACGTCACGCTGATCGGCGGCCAGATGCTGGCACTGCTGGTGCTGGTGGTCCTGCAGAACGTCCTGGACAAGGAGGCCCTGGCCGGGTGGGGCTGGCGCATCCCGTTCGCCATCGGCGGCGTGGCCGCACTGGTCGTGCTGTGGCTGCGGCGTTCCATGGAGGAAACCGTCTCCGCCAGCCAGGTCGAGGCCGCAGCAAACGCCAAGGCATCCGGGGAAGCCCAGCCCGGAACGCTCAGGCTGCTCTTCACCAAGCACTGGAGGGCGCTGCTGATCTGCATCGGCGTCACCCTGGGCGGAACGGTGGCGTTCTACACCTACACCAACTTCATCCTCAGCTTCATGAACACCACCAGCGGCATCGCCAAGGAAACGACCTCGGTCATCAACTTCTGGGCGCTGTTCATCTTCATGCTGCTCCAGCCCGTCTACGGCATCATTTCGGACAGGGTGGGCCGCAAGCCCCTGCTGCTCTGGTTCGGCATCACCGGCGTGCTGTTCACCTGGCCGCTGATGTCCGCGCTCGCCGGGACGAAGGATCCCTTCGTGGCCTTCATGCTGATGATGGGCGGCCTGCTGATCGTGGGCGGCTACACCTCCATCAACGCACTGGTGAAGGCCGAACTGTTCCCGGCTTCCATCCGCGCCCTCGGTGTCGGCCTGGGCTACGCGATCGCGAACTCCCTCTTCGGCGGGACGGTGCCGCTGATCGGTGCCGCGCTGCAGAAGGCCGGACAGGTTGAGCTCCTCTTCACCTACGTCACCGTGGCTATCGGCATCTCGCTGCTGGTCTACATCTTCGCCCTGAAGAACAAGAAGGCCACCCATCTCGATGACGAGCAGGGCCACGCTTGGGAACAAACGCCGGTGGGTGGCGGCAAGGACAAGGATCCGCTCGGCGTCTAGTCCGGGAGGCACCAGGGTGCCTGGTTCCCAAGGAGGCGTACGACGACGGCTGCCAGGCCGTCGTCGTACGCCTCCTTTATGCGCTGGGGGTCCTTAGCGCCGGGCAGTCCGCCGCCGCGCCAGGAAGCCGTGGGCGGCGAACAGGCGGGGCAGTACCACGTACACCGCAGTCGGCACCACCACCATGGTCAGGGCCATCGCCCGGAAGATGGGATGCCAGCTTTCCATCAACGGGGCGGAAGCCATCATTCCGATGGCCACCAGCGGGAAGATGGCCAGCCAGGTGATGGCGGCGCGGACGTGGATGGACGGCGGAATGGGCAGCGCCGCGGGCTCCGGTGGCGTGGGGGTTGTCGAATTGGCAATGGCGGGGGAGGCGGGCTGTGTCACCGTGTCCATGGAAACTCCAACTAGTTAGTTGCTTTTTGTTTGCAATGACAATAAACCGCGGCCTGCAACAATTGCAACTACCTGGTTGGAATTGTGTAGACTTGTGTCATGGCGTGGAACACGGAGCGGACCAAGGAACTGTTGCTCGCTGCTGCCACGGAGGAGTTCAGTGCCAAGGGCCTGGCGGGGGCCCGGGTGGACCGGATCGCAACTGCCGCGGGCGTGAACAAGGAACGCATCTACCAGTACTTCGGCAAGAAGGATGAGCTCTTCGACGCCGTCCTGGCCGCCGAAATGGTCCGGGTCATGACCGAGGTACCCATTAGCGGCAGCGGGCCGGAAGCGTTTGGAGAATACGCCGGCCGCCTCTTTGACCGGCACACCACCGACGGCGTCCTGCCCCGGCTCCTGTTCTGGGAAGGCCTTGAACGCGGCAAGGAAACCGTCAGCCGTGCCACCCGGTCCGACCACTGCGCCATCAAGGTGGGCCAGGTGCTTGACGTCCTGCCCGGGATCGACCGCACGGACGCCGCGGACCTGCTGATCACCGTCATCACCCTCTGCGACGGCTGGCCCGTCCTGCCCCAGATCGACACCCTCCTGGCGGGCAGCGGCCCTGACCGCACCGCCCGGCGTCGTGCGTTCATTGTGCGGACCGCCACCCTGCTCGCCGGCGCGCTCCTCGCGGAGGCGCAGGCAGCGTTGGCAAACGCGCCCGGCTAGCTGCACCACCTCGGCCGCTGGCGGCGGGCGGTCCGCCGGGCGCGGGCGGACTATATTGGGCCATGTCAGCACAGCACCACAAACGCGGGAGTCTGCACTCATGGCCAAGGAACTTGCCACCCAGCTCATCGAACAACTCCAGGCTGCCGGCGTGCAGCGGATCTACGGGATTGTGGGTGACAGCCTCAACCCGATCGTGGACGCCGTCCGGCAAACAGGTGGGGCGGCGAAGGGTGGGATCGACTGGATCCACGTCCGCCATGAGGAAGCCGCCGCCTTTGCCGCAGCCGCCGAAGCCCAGCTCACCGGCAAGCTAGCGGTCTGCGCAGGATCCTGCGGCCCCGGCAACCTGCACCTGATCAACGGCCTGTACGACGCCAACCGGTCCGGGGCGCCCGTGCTGGCCATTGCCTCCCACATCCCCAGCAAGCAGATCGGCAGCAGCTTCTTCCAGGAAACCCACCCGGACCGGCTCTTCAACGAATGTTCGGTGTACTCCGAACTGGTCAGCACCGCCGAGCAGGCGCCGCGGGTCATGCACAGCGCCATCCAGCACGCCGTGGGCCTCGGGGGAGTCGCCGTCGTGACCCTTCCCGGCGACATTGCCGGACTCGAGGCAACGGCACCCACCCCGCTGCCGGCCGCCTTCCGTCCCGCCAGCCTGGTCCCGGATCCGGCCAGCGTCCAAGCGCTCGCGGACGCCATCAACGACGCCGGCAAGGTGGCAATTTTCGCCGGCGCCGGCGTGGAGGGGGCACACGCAGAGCTGATGGCGCTCGCTGAGCTGGCCAAGGCGCCGGTGGGGCACTCACTCCGCGGCAAGGACTTCGTCCAGTACGACAACCCCTTCGACATCGGCATGACCGGCCTGCTCGGCTACGGCGCCGCCGCCGAGGGCATCGAAGACGCCGACCTTCTGATCCTCCTCGGCACGGACTTCCCGTACGACCAGTTCCTGCCCGACACCAGGACCGCGCAGGTGGACCGGGCGGCGCAGCGGCTGGGCCGGCGGACCGACGTCGACATTGCCGTCCACGGCGACGTCCTCCCCACCCTGCGGGCCCTGCTGCCGCTGGTGAAGGCCAAGAAGAGCCGCCGGTTCCTGGACCAGATGCTCAAGAAGCACGACCGGCTGATGAACAAGGCCGTGGGCGCCTACACCCGCAAGGTGGAGAAAAAGCAGCCCATCCACCCGGAGTACGCGGCCTCGCTCCTGGACCAGGTGGCGGCAGAGGACGCCATTTTCACCGCGGACACGGGCATGTGCAACGTCTGGACCGCCCGCTACATCAACCCGCTGGGCACCCGGCGGCTGATCGGGTCCTTCCTGCACGGGTCCATGGCCAACGCCCTGCCGCATGCCATCGGCGCACAGCTGGCCTATCCCGGCCGGCAGGTGGTCTCGGTCTCGGGCGACGGCGGCCTGTCCATGCTGCTGGGGGAGCTGATTACGGTGGCGGCGCACCGGTTGCCGGTCAACGTGGTGGTCTTCAACAACTCCACTCTGGGCATGGTGAAGCTGGAGATGCTGGTGGATGGCCTGCCCGACTTCGGCGTGGACGTGCCGGACGCCAACTACGCCGCCGTGGCCAAGGCCCTGGGGTTCCACGCCGTGCGCGTGACGGATCCGGCACAGATCGAGACGGCGTACCGGGAGGCTTTTGCACACCCCGGTCCCTCCCTGGTGGAGCTGATCACCGATCCCAAAGCGCTGTCCATCCCGCCCAAGATCTCCGGGTCACAGGTGCTGGGGTTCGCCACCGCCATGTCCAAGGTGGTCCTGAACCGGGGAGCGGGCGAGGCCGTGAGCATGGCCCGCAGCAACCTGCGCAACATCCCGCGGCGCTAGGAACACGTCGAGATCGCCGGAAACTCCCGGGTTCGCCGGAAACTCCCGGCGATCTCGAGGGTTTCCGGCGAACCCGGCGCGGGGAGAAGAGGTTCTACCGGGCTCCGCCCTGCCAGAGCGCATCGAACGGGGCGCCCGAGGCTACGCGGTTGCGGATACCGGCGGTGACGAAGTCCTTGGCGGTCCGGGCTGCATCCAATGGCGTGGCGCCCTTGGCCAGCTCCGCGGTCACGGCTGCGGCGAGCGAGCAGCCGGCACCGGAGACGGCAACTTCGCCCACCTTCGGGGCTGTGAGGACTTCCAGGGTCTCACCGTCGTAGAAGACGTCGACGGCGTCCGGGCCTTCCAGCCGCACCCCGCCCTTGGCCAGGACTGCTGCACCGCTGAGTTCGTGGATGCGGACGGCGGCGGCCTTCAGGGACTCGACGTCGGTGATCTCCAGCCCGGACAGGGACTCCGCCTCGAAGTGGTTCGGCGTCACGAAGGTTGCCAGCGGCAGGATCTGGGCTTTCAGGGCCTGGTCCGTGTCCAGCGCATGGCCCGGTTCCTGGCCTTTGCAGATCAGCACCGGATCCAGGACCACGTTGGCGAAGCTGTTTTCCTGCAGCGCGGAGGCCACCGTGCTGATCGTTGCCGGGCTGCCCAGCATGCCGATCTTCACCGTGTCCAGCGCGGACGGTGCGCCGGAGGCCGGACCATACGCCGCCGTCGTCGCCTCCAGCTGGTCAGCGATCACCTGCTGGTCCACCGGCACGAAGCGGTGGTTCCAGCTGTCCTTCGGGTCGAAGGAGACGATGCAGGTCAGGTTCGCGATGCCGAAGACGCCCAGCTCCTGGAATGTCTTCAGGTCGGTCTGGGCGCCGGCACCGCCGGTTGCCTCGGAACCTGCGATGGTGAGGACGACGGCGGGACCGTTGACGGACAGCGTTGCATCAGGGGTAGCGGAAGTCATGCCCCCATCCTGCCACCCGGCGTCGGGCGCTTTCCATGTGGTGACGTACAGGGCATCGGGACGTCATATGGTCAGGAATCCAGCGGTTCAGAGCCTGTCAGCGGGGCGCCGGGCAGGAATGCCCCTGGTCCAAAGGGGACGTGGAGCGGGCGGTTCACGGCCGGGACCGGGCGATCTGCAGCAAGGCCTGCCCCAGCTCCGGCTGGCTGTAAACGAAGCCCGCGTCGAGCAGTTTCTGCGGCTGTACCCACCTGCTCTTCAGAACGAGTTCGGTCTCCGTGCGGATCAGGATGGCGCCTGCCCGAAGGAGCCATCCCGGGGTAGGTATGCCGAAGCGCGCGCCGTAGGCCCGGCGCACCAAGTGCATCATCTCCCGGTTGCTCACCACGTCCGGTGAAGCCACATTTACCGGCCCTGCGATGCCGGTCCGCGCGTGCAGGAAGCGGATGCTGCGGTACAGGTCCTCCACATGGACCCAGCTGAACTTCTGCCAGCCATCACCCATGTGGCCGCCCAGCCCCAGCCGTGCGAGGTTGGCGAACGGAGCCACTGCACCGCCGCCGCGGCCCAGCACGATAGCGATCCGCAGGGGGATCTTCCGGGTTCCCGGTGTGACCGCCGACTCAAGGGCGGCTTCCCAAGCTTTGGCCACGTCCACCGAGAAGCCGGTGCCCAGCTCGCCGTCGAACTCGGACTGGGGACGATCGCGGGCATCGCGGTAGATGGTTCCGGTGCTGGCATTCAGCCAGGTCGACGGCGGCTCCTGGCACCGCGCGATGGCCCGGCCGAGTGCCTTGGTGGTGGACACCCTCGAGTCCATGATCACCCCCTTGTTCCGCTCGCTGTAACGGCACGAGACGGAGCGTCCGGCGAGGTTCACCACCAGTTCGGCGCCGCTGAGCACCCGGGCCATGCCGGCGTCGTCGGCCCATGCTGCCCCGGCACTGCCGGTTCCCTTTCGTCCTATGGTCCGCACCATCCAGCCGTCCTCCTGGAAACGCCGGCGCAGGTAGGTGCCAATGAAGCCCGAAGCGCCTGCCAGTACAACTGTCCTTGCTCTGTCCATCTTTTCCCCAATGGTTGTTGTCTTTCTTATCCGCGGATGCTGCGGCTCAGGTCGAGGACGTCGTCCAGCACCTTGCCGACTCCCGGGATGCGGGCAAGTGCCAGTCCGCGGGCCACCAGTGGAGCCGCTCCGTCCACCAGTTTCCTGGTCCGCCGCTGGCCCTCGGAGGTGTCGTAGACCCAGAACAGGGTGATGCCCATGTAGCAGAGCCAGAGCAGTTCCGGCAGGTCGTCCCGCACCTTCTTCGGTACGGCAGGGCGGGTCCCGTCCACCGTGTTCCTGAAGATATCCAGGGATGCTTCCCGAGCAAGGGTTGAGCCCCCGGAGAACGGGTTCACCGGCGATGTTGGCCGGATGGCGGTGGCCACGAAGTCCGCTCCGAAGCGGTGGTACGGGGCCATGACGTCAAGGCCGGCATGCAATGTGGCCTTCAGCCGCTCAGCGAATCCGGCGGTCCGCTCCAGCGCTTCGGAGGCCAGGGCAGCGTGCTCGGCCTGCACCTGGATGTACAACTCGTGGACAAGATCGTCCTTGGACGCGAAGTAGTAGTAGGCGTTGCCTACGGAAACGCCTGCCTCGGCAGCGATGGCGCGCATGGTGGTCTTCTCGAAGCCGATCTCACGGAACATGCGCAGCGCAGTGTCCGCCACCCGCTGCCGCGTCTGTTCGCTCTTGGCTACCACCGCGTCTCCCCACTCTTGAACGTGTTCAAAAATGAGTGTGACACAAAACTGAACGTGTTCAAAGACTGGTTGGGATCCGATATCCGCTGTGGTCCGGCAACGCCCCGGGTGTGGCGCTCCACGCCGGGTGGGTGTCAGATCGCCGGAAAGATGCCAGGTCGCCGGAAAGATGCCAGGTCGCCGGAAAGAACGGGCGATCTGGTCCCGTTCCGGCGATCTGGCGCTCCACTCGGCGGTTTGGCTACCGCCCAAGTGCGGCCAGGACACGGGCTTTGAACTCATGTTCACGGAAGAGGTCGGCCCAGGTCAGGCGAAGGAAGGTCCAGCCATTCTCGGTGAGGTCCTTCTCGCGCTGCCGCTCCTGAAACAGCACCTCAGCCGTTGGCCGGTAGTCGAAGTACTTCGCTTTCCCGTCGAATTCGAGTGCCACCTTCTTGTCCTTCCAGGCGAAATCAAGCCGGTACCGGCCGGCACGAGTTGCTACCAACACCTGGGGCTCCGGCAGGGGAAGTTTCAGCCGCATCAGGAGTTCCCGGGTCAGTGTTTCGCCGGCTGACTCCGAACGTGGATCTGCATGGTTAAGGGCGCGCCGGAGGGTCCGGATCCCGCGGCGCCCCTCCAGCCCCTCGGCCATGCTTTCGAGGAGGGTTTTGTCGGCCCCAAGCCGGAGGGCATGATCGGTCAGTACCAGTGCCTGGCGGTAACCCAGCATCATGGCGCAATCAACTACCGTCCGCTCCAGCGAGGTCACCCTGAGGCCGCCGAGGGTGACCACCTCCGACGCTGTCCACGGCCGGGTATGGCCTTGGACATCCTTGCCGAGCCGCTCGCTGGAAGGATTCCGCGGCAGCAGAAGGTGGATCGTGTCATCGACTGCCCACAGGTGCAGAGCGTGCATCCGGGCCGCAGAGGTATGGCTGTACACATAGCCGCCCGATGAGGTGGTCAGCGTCCCGTGCGCGTGCGCGCGAATCAACTGCTTGCTGCGGACGGGACTTGTCTGCTTCTCCCACAGCTCGGCGCGGATGTAGCAGCCGTGGCGAAGCCGTACCAGCTTCCCGTGGAGGACCAATGCCTTGATGGCCCGGGAATTGAGGCCGCTCTCGTGCAACTGCGCCGTCCGCCATAGGTTGCCGGTGCTCGGAAGGGAGGGGAGACGGAAAGGCGGCTGGAGTGTCATCCGGACAGGATCCTGCCGCTGCGGCAACTTAGGAAGGCGCCGCCGTCGTCATGTGGAAAACCTGCCAGGGCCGCCCTGCCCCCGGGCTCGCCGCAAGCCGTCCAGCTCGCCGGAAGCCGTCGGGCTCGCCGCAACGTTCCGGCGATCCGGCAGCTTTCCGGCGAGTTCGACGGCGGCCGGCCGGGTCAGGCCTTCAGCGTCCCGTCCAGGAGGGCCCGCAGTTCACGGAAATGTCGTTCCGTGGCTTCAGGGTGGAAGGCCGACGTGTCCGCCATCGTGTACCCGTGGGGAGCCCCGGTGTAGATGACGTTGGACGCCTCCAAGCCCGCGTCCCGCAGCGCGTCGCCCAAGCGGGCCACAGCGTCCGGGGCCATGCTCCTGTCGTTGTCGGCGTGGCCGAACACGAAGCGGGCCCGTGCGTTCCCCAGCCCACGGTGCGGGCTGTCCGGCTCGTCCGTGGCCAGGCCGCCGCCGTGGAAGCCACCGCAGGCTGCCACTAGCTCGGGGTGCGCAGTGGCGGTCCGGACGGCAAGTCGGGCGCCCATGCAGTAGCCGGTGGTTCCGATGGGGCCGGGGGCAACGCCGTCGAGTCCGGCCAGCGCGGCAACCCACGCATCGATGTCCGGCAGCGCCTTGTCCGACGTCAGGTGCCCGACCCGCGGGAACGCCGCCTTGCCGGCCGCTTCCCGGCCTTCGTCGGTGGACATGTCAACGGCCGGGGCCAGCTGCTCCACGGTTCCATCCCGGTAAAAAACGTTGGGAGCCAGCACCACGTAGCCCCAGTCCGCGATGCGCTGCGCCATCTCCTCGATGCGGGGGCGCAGGCCAAAGGCGTCCATGTAAAGGATCACGCCGGGGAACGGGCCGGTTCCGCTGGACGGACGGGCGACAAGGGCTTCGGCAGGGCCTGCTGCGGCCTGGATCTCAATGAGCATCTGGTCAGGATAGCGGAGGCTGCCGGGAGTACGCTCAGGAGTAGTACCGGCCCAGGGTTTCCGCCTTGAAGTCGAAGAACGTGCCGGACTCGATGGCCAGCCGGGCGTCGTCCACCATCTTTACCACGAACCGCTCGTTGTGGATGGAGATGAGGGTGGCGGACACCATTTCCTTGGCCTTGAACAGGTGGTGGATGTATGCCCGGGAGTAGTTGGCACACGCGTAGCAGTCGCAGCCTTCCTGCAGGGGCCCGAAATCGCGCTTGTATTTGGCGCCGGAAAGGTTGAACCGGCCGTAGGGCGTGTAGAAGGCCGAGTTCCGGGCCACGCGGGTGGGGGAGACGCAGTCGAACGTATCGGCGCCGTTTTCGATGGCCGTAAAGATGTCGTCCGGCTCGGAGATCCCCAGCAGGTGGCGCGGCTTGTCCTCCGGCAGTTCCTCGTTGCACCAGCGGACGATCGTGCCCAGGTTCTCCTTCTCCAAGGCCCCGCCAATACCGAAACCGTCGAACGGCATAGCACCAAGGTCCCGGCACGCCTTCCGGCGGAGGTCCTCGTACTGTGCCCCCTGGATCACGCCGAACAGGGCTTGGTACGGCTTGCCCGCGCGGTCCTCCGTCAGGCGGAAGTGCTCCTCAATGCACCGCAACGCCCACAGCCGGGTGCGCTCCAGGGACTCTTCCTGGTAGCGGCGGGAATTCTGCAAGGTGGTGAGCTCGTCGAACGCGAACATGATGTCCGCGCCGATCTGGTGCTGGACCTGCATGGAAATTTCCGGGGAGAAGCGGTGGCGGTCGCCATTGAGGTGGGATTTGAACCAGACACCGTCGTCGTCGATGTGCGCCAGGCGCTCTTTGCCGGGGGCCACGGCGTCATCCGGGCCGGGTGCGCCCGCGGCAGCAACAGTCTTCATGTCGATGACCTTCTTGAACCCGGACCCCAGGCTCATCACCTGGAAACCGCCGGAGTCCGTGAACGTGGGACCGGACCAGTTCATGAAGGCGCCCAGGCCGCCGGCCTCGTCCAGGATGTCCGGGCCGGGCTGAAGGTACAGGTGGTAGGCATTGGCCAGCAGGGCCTGCGCGCCCAGGTCCGCCATCGATTCCGGCAGTACCGCCTTGACCGTTGCTTTGGTGCCGACGGCGATGAACGCCGGCGTCTGGATCTCACCGTGCGGGGTGGTGATGGTGCCGGTGCGGCCCAGGAACTCGCCGCCGTTTTCCCTTTCTTGGGCCGCTGACGGCGGGCAGGAGTCCGCCAGCCGCGTGCCTACGGTGAAAGAGAACTGCGATTGGGTTTCAGGCAGGGCGAAGGCAGGGTTGGCAGGCACCACACCAGTCTGCCAGCAAACCTTACGACGCCGGCAACCGGCCCCGGGCAGGCCGGCGGCGGAGCGTCAGCTGGCTGGGTCCGTCCCGGGGTAGTTGGCCTCCCGCCAAGAATCCCAGGCGGAACGCACGGCGTCGAAGGCTCCGGCGCCAAGGTCATAGGTGGAAACCACCACCAGCGAACCGTCGCCCTCCGCACGGACGTCCTTGATGGCAGGGTGGTCCGCAACCACCAGCAGCCCTTCGCCGTGCTCGGCGTAACTGTGCACGGTGAGGCCCACTTGGTGGCTGGTCCGGTACCAGACCTTGCCGCTGATTTCCTCTCCGGTATCCAAAGTGACCTGGTACGGCTCGCCCGGGGCCGGAAGGTCCTTCAGTCCGAGTTTTTCGATGGCCGAGCCCTTCCCGCCCGTCAGGTGCAGGAACAGGGTGTGCCGCTTGCCGTGCGGGTGGCGTTCCAGCGCGAAGCGGAGCTGCTGCAGGAACGTCAGCCACCCTTGGGTGATGTCCTCGTCCCAGGCTGCCCACTCCGAATTGTGGTCCAGCGCCCCGCGTGTGACGCTGACCCTTGTCCCTTCCGGCACCGGGTGGAGTTCGAACGTGTCCCCGCCGTGCACCGTCAGGCTGGTATGGTCCGCGGATTCCTGTTCGTCGCCGGAGAAATAGATCTGCTTGATCTCGGACTCCAGGTCCTCGGCCTGCCAGCCGTGCCACTGGGCCACCTTGGACGGTTCACGCAGCATGGTCCAGACCTGCGGCGCGTCGGCGTTGATCACTACGCTGAGATTGTTCGTCATAGCCCCGAATGTACAACTCCGGCTTCGCCCCGGGTAGGGGGAATTTTTACCGCCGGAGGGTCGCCGCCGGGCTCAGGCTCGGACTGCCTCCAGCTCGTTGCTGATGCGGCGTTCAAGTTCGGTCATGCCGATGGTTTCCGAACCGCCGTGGGCACGCAGGAACAGCAGGGACTCCAGCCGCAGGAGCCGCCATTCGCGTTCTGCGTCGTGGTTGGAGTTGTCGATCGAGCGGAAGATTTCCTTGTCGTACAGGTTGGGCTCGTTGAGTGAGCGCTGCCGCACCTTGGCCGCCATGCGCGCCTTGAACGGATCCGTTTCCTGGTTTTCCGGGGTACGGATCAGTTTCTCGTAGACTTCGGCGCGTTTATCCTGGCCGTCCTGCCGGCAGATGTAGCTGGCCAGTGCCAGGGATGCTTCCACGGAGGTCCACCGGCCCGGGTTGCCGTCGTAGGGCAGCACCGTGAGGAGGTCCGCGACGGACAGCGCGGCGTCTGCGTCCTTGAGCGTGACGAACAGTTCGTGCGCGAGGTCGCTGAGGTCCTTCAGGCAGCTGCCGGACTTGAAGTTGACCCCTTTGGACAGCCGGTCGGCCAGGAGCAGGACACCCTCCGCATCAGGGTGCGCTTCCGCAGCGGCTTCCACCACGGACTCAGGGGTGCCGGCCGGCGCCGGGATGAGCGCGAGCTCCTCCTCGCTGGGTCCGGTTGCCGCGGGCGGCGCGGGCGGCAGCGGGGGAAGGACGACGGCGGGCGCCACCGCAATGGGGCCCGTCCCGGCCGCCGGCTGGGCCGGCGCGGCTCCCGCCTCGGGCAAAGGTGCGGCCTCTGGAAGGTCCGCCGGCAGCGGAAGCTGCGTGACGTCGTCGTGCGCTCCATCCACAACGGTGACCGTGGCGCCCACGGCAACCCTCAGCGTTCCGCCGCCGGAAAGGCTCGCCAGTACCAGGGCCGGGGAGCCGTAGTCGTCCCGCTCAAGCTCCACCTGGTCGATTTCGGCGGTGCGTTGGCCGTCCGGAAGGAGGATGTGGGTGCCGGTGGTCAGAGATCCAGCCTGCTGTTCACGGTGGTGCCTGGCGGCTGGTGTTTCGGTCATGGGAGTCCTTAAGTTCTCTTGCGGTCCGCCCTACAGTCTACAAAGCCGGGCACCTAAAACCGGGGACCCCCACGTCCCGGCGGGGTGGTCAGAAGCCCACGCCTGCGAAGGCCAGAGCCTGCCGGATGAGGCCGCCGCGGCCGCCGGAAAACTCCATCTGGACGCCCGGGCTGAGCACTTCTTCCGGGGTCATCCACGTCAGTTCCAGGGCGTCTTGGCGGGGTTCGCACTCGCCCGTGACCGGGATGATGTAGGCCAGGGACACGGCGTGTTGCCGCTCGTCGGTGAACCCTGTCTGGGACGGTGCCGGGAAGTATTCGGCCACCGTGAACGGCACGGGGCTGAGCGGAAGCTGGGGGAACGCCAGGGGGCCCAGGTCCTTTTCCATGTGCCGCAGCAGGGCGGCGCGGATGGTCTCGCGGTAGATGACCCGGCCGGACACCAGGGAGCGCACCATGGTCCCGTCGGCATCGGCCTGCAGCAGCGTTCCCACCTCGTTGACGTAGCCCAGCGGGTCCAGCCTGACCGGAACTGCCTCCACGTACACCATGGGCAGCCGCCCGCGCGCCTCAAAGAGGTCTTCTTCGGAGAGCCAGCCGGGATTCGGGTCAGGTGTGCGCACGTTCATGGTTAAGTTCTACCCCATGGGGCGGCGCTCCGAGATCCAGACGGTGGCGGGCGCGTTGGGGCTGCCAGCGTCCGGATTGGCCACGTGGAGGGTGCTCCCGAAGGCCTCCTCGGTAAGGCTGGCCGGGAAACCGGCTCCAGCGAGCCGCTCCCGCAACGGTTCCAGCGGGCCGCCGTACTCGAAGCCCAGGCCGGAGCGGGACGGCCCGGACGCCGCCCGGACCAGCAGGACGCCGCCGTTCTTGGCCGTGAAGTCGGCGGTTTCGTCGTCGTCGGGCACGGGCCGCGGCCGCGCCCCGATATGCAGCATGGTGCGGACGGCAGCTTCCGGATCTGCGGTGTACCAGACGGCGACGACGGCAAGGGCGGGGTCGGCGTCGGCGCACTGGGCCTCGTGGACGGCCTTGTCGGCCAAGAAGCTGAAGCCGTCCGGCGCGCTGATGCGGCAGGCTTCGCCGTGGTCGGCCGTGACCAGTTCGGCGGGCACGGTTGCCTCCTCCTGTGCCGAGTCGTTGGTGCGGCGGGCAAACTCTGCCACGTCGCCCACCTCCACCGCGAAGACGGTGCGGCCGTCCTGCCCGGACCCGGCCTCCGCCCCATGCAGCGCCAGGCGGCCGGACGCGGAATCGAAAACCTGCCAGCCGCCGTCGTCCTCTGTTTGTGCCATCCCCAGTACGGTAAGGAACTGCTTCCAGGTGTCGGTGCGCGAGGTGAAGTGGACGGGGCGGACTCGGAGCATGGCGTTGTCCTTGGTGCTGGGTGGCGTGCGGCTGTATGGCCATGATGCCACGTGGCCGGCCGGTGCGCAGGGGCTTGTGGCAGGTCATTTTCCCGGCAGAATGGGGCCATGGCCGATGACCTCGAGGAACTGCTGGTGCCCGACGCCGCTGCCTGGCGCGCCTGGCTGGAAGCGAACCACAACACCAGCCCCGGCGTCTGGCTGGTGCTGCATAAGAAGGGCGGCACGGTAACCGGCCTCGACTATCCGGCGGCCCTGGATGAGGCCCTGTGCTTTGGCTGGATCGACGGGCAGCTCCGGCGCCGCGATGATGAAAGCTCGTTCCAGCGGATGACACCCCGGCGGCCCAGGAGTATCTGGTCCGCCCGGAACGTGGGGCATGTCGCCCGGCTGGAAGCGGAGGGAAAGATGACCGACGCCGGCAGGGCGGCAGTTGCCGCGGCCAAGGCGGACGGCCGCTGGGAAGCAGCCTACGGCGGCCAGGCCGACGTGGAGGTCCCCCCGGACCTTGCGGCAGCGATCGCCGCGAACCCGGCCGCGCAGGAGATGTTCGATGTCCTGACCAAGACCAACCTGTTCGCCCTGGTGTTCCGGACCAACACGGCCAAGCAGGCAGCCACCCGGGAACGCCGGATCGCCGCGTTCGTGGAGATGCTGGCACGGGGCGAGACGCCGTATCCGCAGAAGAAGCGCCCCGCAGGCCGTGACTAGCTGCGGCCGCATGACGAACCGGATTCGGCTCCCGGCGGCCTGCCGGGTAAAATTGACGGTTCACTTGCGCTGGTGCCGTTCCCCGACCCGGGGGACGGCACTTGTGCGTTCAGCGACGGATCGATGACCCCATGCTCCCCAAAATTTTCGGACCGGCGTATGCCGCCCTTCGGCGCCGCCCCCTTCTGTGGACGGCCGCAGCCGTGGCCGTGCTCCTGGTGGCGGCGGCCCTGGTGATTACCGGAAACACGCGGACGGTCGACGGACAGCACGATGGTGCGGCACCCACGGCACCCCCAGCATCAACGGCACCCCCAGGGCCGCAGGCGCCACCGGCTGGCCAAACCGGCTACCGGCCTGCCTACCATCTCACCCCGGACCAGCGGTGGATGAATGATCCCCAGCGGCCGTTCTTCCTGGATGGTCTCTGGCATTACTACTACCTCTACAACGCCGACTATCCGGAGGGGAACGGGACCGAATGGTTCCACGCCACCAGCACCGATCTGGTGCACTGGGAGAACCGGGGCGTGGCCATCCCCAAGTTCCGCAACGGACTGGGGGACATCGAGACCGGCTCCGCCGTGGTGGATACGGAAGGCACCGCGGGCTTTGGCAAGGGGGCGGTCATCGCGGTGCTCACCCAGCAGCTCGACGGCGTGCAGCGCCAGTCCCTTTTCTACTCCACGGACCAGGGCTACAGCTTCCAAAGCTATGGACACAACCCGGTGATGGAAAACCCCGGCGCGGAGCACTGGCGGGACCCGCGCACTGTCCGCGACGACGCCAACAACCAGTGGCTCATGCTCCTCGCTGAGGGCCACAAGATCGGGTTCTATACCTCCCCCGACCTTAAGCGGTGGACCTACATGTCCGGGTTCGAGCAGGACGGGCTGGGTATCCTGGAGTGCCCGGACTTCTTCCAAATGGACATCGACGGCGACCCCGCCAAACGCACCTGGGTCCTGGCCGCGAGCGCCAACGGTTCCAAGGAAGGCCGCACCACCGGCCTGGCCTACTGGACCGGCACGTTCGACGGCAAGGCCTTCACGGCGGACGGCGGCCACCAATGGCTCGACGGCGGGGCGGACTTCTACGCGGCCGTCACCTGGGATGATCCGCGCCAAAGCGATGGCCAACGGAAGGCATCCCGGCACGCCATCGGCTGGATGAACAACTGGGCCTATGCCCGGGAGTTGCCCACTGACGGCTGGTTCGGGGCGGCTTCGGTGGTCCGCGACATCCGGCTCGCGTCCGGCACCGGCCGCCCCGCCCTGGTGCAGGCGCCCACCCCTGCGCTCCAGTCCTTGGAAGGGACGCCTGTCCAGGTGCCCGCCGGCCCGATCCGGGATGCCCGTACCCTGCCCATCCCGGACACCGGAGCGTTCAAGGCCGACGTCGAGCTGGAAAAACCCGCCGACGGCACCGGGAAAGCCACCCTGCTCCTGCAAAGCGGTGGCACCACCTACGCCACCATCGGCTACGACTTCGCGGCCGGCCGGGCCTTCATCACCCGGGACGGGGACGCCGCGGCCGGCGGCCAGGGGAAGGGACCCTCCGAGGGCAGCGGCGAGTACCGCCAGGCCCGTTCGGTGGAGGCGCGCACCGCCGGCGGGACCGTGCAGCTGACCGCCTACGTGGACCGGTCCTCCGTGGAGGTTTTCGTGGACGGACAGTCCCTGACGTCCCTCATGTTCCCGCCGGCAGGCCCGAAAGAGGTCCGGTTGGCCGCTGACGTGCCCCTGACGCTGAAAGCCGGAACAGTCACGCCGCTGTCCGGTATCCGCTGAGCGCAGGCCCTGCCGGTTTGGCCGGGCTTGCCTGTCATACGGCCGGACCGGGCTGTTCAGTGGCCCGGCCGGCGGACATGACCGTGGCCGCTGCCTCCAGCGTCATCCAGGCCTGCAGCTGGGTGGCGAGCTCCACCGGCACTCCCGGCGGATAGGTCCGGTCCGCGGGTTGGCAGGCGTGAACGGAGAAGATGCTCCTGCCGGCCAGGGGCGCCTTTGCTTCACCGGCGCCCACCGGCCGCCGTCCGGCCCAGAACGCCTCGGCGGTGTCCAGCACCAACGCAGCGGCCGCAGCGCGGGCAGGCCCGGGTAGCCGCCGGTCCGCCGCGGCAAGCGCGAGGTACCTGCAGAGGATCCCGGTGAAGAGACCGCCGTCGCCCGTTCCTTCGCAGCGCAGCACCGTGCCGGCGTTGGCGTTGCCGCCGGCTGCCGGAACGGTCAGCAGCCGCTGGACGGAGTCCACCAGTGCGGCGGCCCGGGCCAGGTTGGCGTCGCCGCCCAGTTCCAGGAGGGCGCCCAGGACCGGGCCTTGGTTGTAGGTGTACAGCGACCGTTCCACCAGCACATCCCCGGCAGGACCCAGCCGTGCACCGTCGAGGTAGAGTCCCTGGTCCTGGTCGAAGAGGGTGGCGTCCAGCCAGTCCAGCAGCGTCTGTGCCATGCCGCGCCGGCCGGTGCGGGCATAGAACAACGCCACAGGTGCCGTGGCCGGGGTGTTCTTGAAATCGCGCTTCTTGCTCCAGAACGTCCCCCCGCCCAAATCGTCGGTGCAGGCGGAGTCGAACTGCAGGGCCAGTGCGGAACGCACCCGGGCGTTGCGCCGGCGCCCGGGCCGCTGCGCTTCTTCTGCGAGCTTGTCCAGCCGCAGGGTCGCCAGGGCCAGCCATGCCATGTCGTCGTAGTAGCTGTTCACGAGCGTCAGGGCATTGCGGAGCCTCATACCGGTGACCAGCCGTGAGGCGAGATGCCCTGCGCTGGGACGGTCCGGCCCGTTGAACCGAGCAGCCGGCGTGGCTCCGCCGGCCAGCTCTCGCAGGCCGGTGTCCACCAGGCAGTCCACGTAATGCGCCTGCCACCAGTAGTGCCATGGGGACAGCAGACCCGCGGCAGGCCTTGCGCCGCGGAGTGCGGCGAGCCACCGCTCCCGCGGCCGGCCGGGTTCTTGCCCCGCAACGGGTTCTTGCCCCGCCTCGGGGGCGTCCTTCCCGGCCGGGTGCCTGCCCTGCCACACCACGGCAGCGAGGTGCGTTCCGGGAAGGAGCAAGAGGTTCCGGCCGAACAGCCCGGTCACGGAGCGGGCCGCGTGGTCCGCACGGTCCTGCCAGGTGGCCAAGTCGGTGCTGCTGGAGGTCATGCCGTCCACCCTAGCGGCGGTGCCGGGTCCTCGGCTCCGCGGGGGTGAGTGCGGCGGCGCGGTATTTCAGTTAACATTCATTAACTGTTGCCCGAGGCCGCGCCGCGGCCGGAGGCACGCGCATCAAGGAGGATGTATGGACATCAAAGGCAGCGTCGCCCTGGTCACAGGCGGGGCCTCCGGGCTGGGAGCGGCCACCGCACGCAGGTTGTTCGACGACGGCGCCTCGGTGGTGCTCCTGGACCTCGCCTCCTCGGGCGGCCAGGCGGTGGCGGACGACCTCAATGGCCGCGCCCAAGCCGGGCAGTCCGCCGTCTTCGCCGCGGCGGACGTGACCAGCGAAGCCGAGGTGCGGGCCGCCGTCGCAACAGCCGCCGGGCTGGGCCCGCTGCGGATCGTAGTGAACTGCGCAGGAATTGCCACTCCCGGCAAGGTGCTGGGCCGTGCTGGCGTCCTGCCGCTGGAAGCGTTCAGCCGCGTTGTCCAGGTCAACCTGGTCGGCACCTTCAACGTGCTGCGGCTGGCGGCCGAGGCCATGGCGGCCACCGAACCCGTCGCCACCCGGTTGGGCGGCCCGGAGCGCGGCGTCATCATCAACACGGCATCCGTGGCCGCTTTCGACGGGCAGATCGGCCAGCCCGCCTACTCAGCCTCCAAGGGGGCCGTGGCCGCCATGACGCTGCCCATCGCCCGGGAACTGGCACGCTCGCTGATCCGGGTGGTCACCATCGCCCCGGGCATCTTCGAAACGCCCATGATGGCAGGCCTGCCGCAGGAGGCCCAGGACTCGCTGGGCGCCCAGGTACCGCACCCGTCCCGGCTGGGGAAGCCGGCGGAGTACGCCAACCTGGTGGCGCACATCGTCGATAACGCCATGCTGAACGGGGAGACCATCCGCTTGGACGGCGCCATCCGGATGGGGCCGCGATGAGTTCCCCGGACATCCCGGACCTGCCGGCGGCGGACTTCTTCGCCGTCGAATCCATGCTGGGACAGGCCGAGCGCAACAAGCTGGCGGAGCTGCGGGACTTCCTTGCCGCCGACGTGGCACCCTACGCCGGCGACTGGTGGAACAAAGCCGAGTTCCCTGCCCACATCCTGCCCAAGCTGGCCGCCCTGGAACTGAGCACGCCGGCGCACCGGGGCTACAGCAACCTGTTCGCCGGGCTGGTCATCGCGGAGATGACCCGCGTGGACACCTCCCTGGCCACGTTCTTCCTGGTCCACCACGACCTCTTCGTCGAATCCCTGCACGCCTTCGGCTCGCCGGACCAGAAACGGCGGCTGCTGGCCGACGCCTCGAACCTGCGGATCACCGGCGCCTTCGCCCTCACCGAACCCCTGCACGGCTCCGACGTCGCCGGCGGCATGGAGACACGTGCCCGGCGGATTTCCTCCGGCACCGGAGAAGCGGACGACGCCGGCGACACGTGGGTGCTCAACGGCGCCAAACGTTGGATCGGCAACGGGACGTTCTGCGACCACATGCTGGTCTGGGCGCGCGACGAAGCCGACGGTTCAGTCCGGGGCTTCATCGTGGACGCCGGCCTGCCTGGCGTCAGCCGGAGCAGGATCGAGAACAAGATCGCGCTGCGGACCGTCCAGAACGCGGACATCGTCTTCAGCGACGTGCGGGTGCCGGAGGCGGACCGCTTCAGCGGCATCAGCAGCTTCGAGGACACCAAGGAGCTGCTGCGCAGTTCGCGGATCATGGTGGCCTGGCAGACGGTGGGCCAGCAGCTGGCGGCGTTCGACGTCGCCCGGCAGTACGCCGTGGAGCGTCAGCAGTTCGGCCGGCCGCTGGCGCACTTCCAGCTGATCCAGCAACAGCTGGTGACCATGCTGGGCAACACCGTGGCCAGCATGGGAATGATGGCTGGGATCGCCAGGCTCCAGGACGAGGGCGCAGCGGGCATGCCGCAGGTGGCCCTGGCCAAGTCGTACCTCAGCGCCCGGATGCGCGAAACCGTGGCGCTGGGCCGGTCCATCCTTGGCGGCAACGGCATTGTCACCGACTACCGGATGGCCAAGATCTTCGCCGACGCCGAGGCCATCTACACCTACGAGGGCTCGTTCGAGGTCAACACCCTGATCGTGGGCCGGGCCATCACAGGGGTGTCAGCGTTCGGGGGTTGAACCTGTCGAAACCGGTCACGCGCCCGGGTACGGCTGCTTCTCTCCTGCCTCCACGCGGATGTCCAGGCTGTTGTTCTTCACGGGCATGGGGCAGGTGCCGTAGGGGGTGAAGGCGCTGGGGTAGTTGATGGCACGGTTGAAGTCCAGGACCACGGAGCCGTCCGGGCGGGGCCGGGGCAGCGAAAGCTTCCGCCAGTCGTCCGTGGTGTCGCCGTTCGTTTCGTCGTGGAAGGTGACGGTCAGCGCGCCCAGTCTCTCCTCCTCGGCCTGCAGCCGGAACTCGTGGCTGCTGCCGGGGAGGCCAAAGACCACCTCACCCACGCTGCGGTGCACGCCGTCCACCAGCGGGTTGGCGGTTCCGATCGGTACGTCCACCGGCTCAGGGTAGGGCACGAACCGGCCGGTGACTTCCCACTCCGGGTTGTACGGGTAGGTGGGGACGCCGTCGAACTCGGTGAACACCGGCGAGGCCGAATCCCGGGTGCGGATCGCGTATTTCCCGCCGCGCATCGCCAGTTCCACCACCACCTGGTTCCCGTCCGGGCCGCCGAACCGGACCCACATCAGCGACTCCTCGTCCGCGAGGACAGCGGACACGGTGCCGTCCACCTTTCCGCCCGTCTCCACCAGCGTGAGCCCGTCCGCCGGGACCGCGGTGAGTACCGCCGTCGTGCCGTCCACGGACCAGAGGCCCGGGGCGAGGTCGACGCCGGCAGGTGAGTCCTCGAGCCACTGGAAAGAGGTCAGGGTGAGCCAGCCGTGCGGGGCTGCCAGCGCCTTGTCCCGGTTGGTGCGGAAGCGCTGCCAGCGCTCGAACTTGGCTGCGGTGGTGGTGGACATGGTTCCTTCCGGTTGCGTGTGCCCACGCTACAACCACGGGTATTTCCTGTTCATTCCGCCGGTGGCGACATCTTTTGAGACAGATTCCACTGTGGCGCCGGACCGGGGGTAGCATCTTTAGCTAGTAACGTGGCTCACAGTATCCAGCGCAGTGTACGAGCCAAGTCCGAAACCCTCGAAAGATAGCTTCCATGGCTCACACTGCAGCACATCCCGAAACAGACCTGGCCTCCGAACTGAGGGCAGACGTCCGCCGTGTTTCCACCCTCCTCGGCGAATCCCTGGTCCGCCAGCATGGGCCCGAACTCCTGGACCTCGTGGAACAGGTCCGGCTGCTGACCAAGGAATCCAAGGAAGCGGCGCGCGGCGGCGCGGACGCCACCGGCCCCTGGAGCGCGCACGACGTCGTCGCCCAGGTCCGCGAACTGCTCGGCTCCCTGCCGATTGAGCAGGCAACCGACCTGGTGCGCGCCTTCGCGTTCTACTTCCACCTGGCCAACGCCGCCGAGCAGGTCCATCGGGTCCGCGGCCTGCGAAACCGGGCGGAAAAGGACGGCTGGCTGGCCAAGACCGTGGCGGACATCGCCGAGCAGGCGGGCCCGGACGTCCTCCAGGAAGTGGTCAACGGGCTGGACGTCCGCCCAATCTTCACCGCACACCCCACCGAAGCGTCCCGCCGCTCGGTCCTGGACAAGATCCGCAAGATCTCCGACGTCCTGTCCCACTCCACGGCCGAGGGGTCAACGGCGCGGCGGAGGCAGGACCGGCAGCTGGCCGAGATCATCGACCAGATGTGGCAGACCGACGAACTGCGCCAGGTCCGGCCCACGCCCGTGGATGAGGCCCGGAACGCCATCTACTACCTGGGTGGCATCCTCACCGACGCCATGCCGCAGATGTTGTCCGAACTCGCCGACCTCCTGGGTGAGCACGGTGTCAGCCTGGCCGCCAAGGACGCACCCATCCGGTTCGGTTCCTGGATCGGCGGTGACCGCGACGGCAACCCGAACGTCACCGCGGCCGTGACCCGGGAAATCCTCCAGATCCAAAACCAGAGCGCCATCCGCATCAGCATCGGCATGATCGATGAACTGATCTCCGTGCTCTCCAACTCCACCGCCCTGGCCGGTGCCGACCGCGCGCTGCTCGAATCAATCGAAACGGACCTGAAGAACCTGCCGGGCCTGGACAAGCGGGTCCTGGAACTGAATGCGCAGGAGCCCTACCGGCTGAAGCTCACCTGCATCAAGGCCAAGCTCATCAACACGGGCAAGCGGGTGGCAGTCAATTCGAACCACGAGCACGGGCGCGACTACAACGCCACCGATGAACTCATGGCCGACCTGCAGCTGCTCGAACTCTCGCTCCGCAACCACTCGGCAGCCCTGGCCGCAGACGGTTCGCTGGCACGGGTGCGCCGCGCCATCGCCTCGTTCGGGCTGCACCTGGCCACGCTGGACATCCGCGAACACGCCGACCACCACCACGACGCCGTCGGGCAGTTGATGGACCGGATTGGTGGCCCCGGGCTGCGCTACGCGGAGCTGAGCCGCGAGGAACGCTTCGAGGTTCTGGGCTCCGAACTGGCGTCCCGCCGCCCGCTCTCCGGCCACCCGATCAAGCTCGACGGCGCCGCCGACGGCACCTACGACGTCTTCCGGGAGATCCGGCGGGCCCTGCGCATGTACGGGCCGGACGTCATCGAAACCTACATCATCTCCATGACCCGCGGCGCAGACGACGTCCTCGCCGCTGCCGTCCTGGCCCGCGAAGCCGGCCTGGTGAACCTGTTCGGCGACAAGCCTTACGCCAAGCTTGGCTTCGCCCCGCTGCTGGAAACGGTGGAGGAGCTGCGGGCCTCGGCCGAGATTGTCGACCAGCTGCTGTCCGATCCCTCCTACCGGGAGCTGGTGCGGTTGCGCGGGGACGTCCAGGAAGTGATGCTGGGCTACTCGGACTCGAACAAGGAATCCGGCGTCATGACCAGCCAGTGGGAGATCCACAAGACCCAGCGCAAGCTGCGCGATATCGCGGCCAAGCACGGCGTCCGCGTCCGCCTGTTCCACGGCCGCGGCGGTTCCGTGGGCCGTGGCGGCGGACCCACCTATGACGCCATCCTGGCCCAGCCCAACGGCGTCCTGGAAGGCGAAATCAAGTTCACAGAACAGGGTGAGGTCATCTCGGACAAGTACTCCCTGCCCGAACTGGCCCGGGAGAACCTGGAACTCTCACTCGCTGCGGTGCTGCAGGGTTCGGCCCTGCACCGCACCCCTCGGACTTCCGAGGACCAGCGGGAGCGATACGGACACGTCATGGAGTCCATCTCGGATGCCGCGTTCGACCGCTACCGCAAGCTGATCGACCACCCGGACCTGCCCGCCTACTTCATGGCGTCCACGCCGGTGGAACAGCTCGGGTCGCTCAACATCGGCTCCCGGCCGTCCAAGCGTCCGGATTCGGGCGCGGGCCTCGGCGGCCTGCGCGCCATTCCATGGGTGTTCGGCTGGACGCAGTCGCGGCAGATCGTGCCGGGCTGGTTCGGCGTGGGCTCGGGGTTGAAGGCTGCCCGGGAAGCCGGTCACTCCGCCCAGCTGGTGGAGATGATGGACCACTGGAACTTCTTCCGGTCCGTGCTGTCCAACGTGGAGATGACCCTGGCCAAGACGGACATGGACATCGCCGGCTACTACGTGTCCACCCTGGTCCCGGAAGAACTGCACCACCTGTTCCGCACCATCCGGGAGGAATACGAACTCACAGTGGTCGAGGTCCGCAAGCTCACCGGCGAGGACATCCTCCTGGACGCCCAGCCCACGCTGAAGCGTTCCCTGGAGATCCGCGACCAATACCTGGATCCCATCAGCTACCTTCAGGTCGAGCTGATGCGCCGTATCCGGACCGAGGCGGAAATCAGCGAGGCCGAGATCGACGAGCGCCTCCAGCGGGCCATGCTCATCACCGTGAATGGAGTTGCCGCAGGCCTGCGCAACACCGGCTAGGAACCCCCGCTCACTTCCGGCGGCTTTTCTTCCGACGCGGGCTCACCTATTGCCGTTGGCATCCCAACGCGCGCTCACGTTTTGCGGTTCCAACCCAAACCCCCGCTCACTTTTTACCATTCCAACCCAAACCCCCGCTCACTCTCTTGAAGAGAGTGAGCGGGGGTTGGGTTTTTGGCGGCAGGATGTGAGCGGGGGTTGGGTTTTGGGGGACAGGATGTGAGCGGGGGTTTGGATAGGGTGGAGGGCATGCCTTCCTTCCAGACCCGCCTCAAGATCACCGGGCTGCGGCCGGGGAATCCGCCGGAGTCCGTCATGGACGCCGCCGTAGAGGCGCTGGGCACCCGCCACCACGTGGAGGCGCACCAGTTGCAGATTGCCGGCGGGGTGCCGCAACTCAACCTTCGATTCCTTGTGGAAGCCACCGAGTACTCCGGTGAGAACCAGCAGGCGCTGGAGTCGGCAAGCATGATGCGCGACGCCGTCGAACGCGTTGCGCTGACAGGTGCGCTCAGCGTGCTGCGGCGCAGCCGCGGCAAGTGGCTGCCCGTCTAGCCTGCGTCCGGAATGGGCTCGTCCTCCACGGGGGACCTGTCGCCGCGCCGGCGGGTGACGATCAGCCCCACGACGGCGCCGATCACCAGGCCCACGGCCACCCCGATCAGGGAACTGGCCCAGAACGGCAGCCTGGTGGTTGACCCCGTAAAGTACCCCAGCCCGACGAGCCAGCAGGCCCAGAGGACCGCCCCCAGCCCGGCGCAGAGTCCGAAGCCGCGCACCGAGACATTTGCGACCCCTGACGCTGCTGAGGTTGCCAGCCGGCCGCCGGGGATGAACCGTGCGCCGATGATGGTGCCATAGGTGGACGACCGCCCGGCCTTGGCCAGGGCTGCATGGATGCCGGCGTGCACCCGGCGCCCCCATTTCCAGCGGTCCAGTACGTGGCTGAGCCGGCGGCGGAACAGGTGGAACACCACCATGTCGCCAATCCAGGACGCCAGGGCGGCGAGCACCAGGACAAGGAACACGTTGGCCCGGCCGTCCGCGGACAATGCGCCGCCGGTAATCACCACCATCTCCGAGGGGATGGGCGGGAAAATGGCGTCGCCAACCACCAGCGGGATGACCCAGAAATAGAGGGCCGCTCCCCAGCTGTCAGCGCTGCCGAAGTCCATTGCCACAAGGTACCGCACTTTTGCCGGCCCGGCGGTGCCCGTGACGGGCACCCACCCCGGGAGGGATACCGCCGAGGCCGTGCGTGCCCGGAACGCACGGTGGAGTGGGAAACTGGCGGCATGCGGATCACGGTATTGCAGGGCGACATAACGCAGCGGCGGGTGGATGCGGTGGTCAATGCCGCGAATTCGTCGCTGCTCGGCGGCGGGGGAGTGGATGGGGCGCTGCACCGGGCAGCCGGTCCGGAACTGTTGGCTGCGTGCCGTCAGTTGCGGGCAACGGACCTCCCGCACGGACTCCAGACCGGCGCCGCCGTGGCAACGGCCGGATTCCGGCTGCCGGCCCGCTGGGTCATCCACACCGTCGGCCCGAACCGGCATGCCGGGCAGACCAACCGGGCCCTCCTGGTGTCCTGCTTCAGCGAAAGCCTGCGGCTGGCGGACTCCCTGGGCGCCCGCGGACTGGCGTTCCCGGCGGTGGGTGCGGGCGCTTACGGCTGGGCGGCGGATGCCGTCGCCCAGGCGGCCCTGGACGCCGTGGCCGGGTTCCAGGCCCTGCACCCGGCCAGCGACCTGGAGGTGGTGGAGTTCGTGCTCCACACGTCCGGGGTTGAAGAGGTGTTCAGGGACGTGTTCGGACAGCTTCGCTAAGGTCCAGGGCGCTGCGGTACTCTACTGGCCGGCCTGAGATCGGGTCGACGAAGCGGATGCCGCGGGCCAGCAGCTGCAGCGGTTTCGCGTAGTCGTCCGGGGCTTTGTCCAGCAGGTCAGGGTAGAAGGCGTCGTTGACGATCCCAAGTCCCAGCGAGGCCATGTGCACCCGCAGCTGGTGGGTCTTGCCGGTGTGTGGTTCCAGCCGGTACCTGGCAAGGCGGCGCCTGCCGGTGCCGCTGCCACCGGTACCCGCGGCACCCTCCGGGCCACCGTCGTCGAACGTTTCCAGCTGCTCTATCCTGGTTTCCGCGTTCGGCTCGCCGTCAATGACTTCCGCCAGCAGGTAGCTTCGGGACTTGGTCATCCGGTTGCGGACCACCACGGGAAATTCGACGGCGGGATGTCCCGGAGCGGGCTCCGCGGCGGCGACGCACTCGTACTCCTTCTGCACCTGCCGCTTCTCGAACAGCACCTGGTACTTGCCGCGGGTCTGCGGGTTGGTGGAGAAGAGCAGGACCCCGGCCGTCATGCGGTCCAGCCGGTGCATGGGAATCAGGTCCGGCAGGTCCAGCTGGTTCCGCAGCCGGACCAGGGCGGACTCCTGGATGTAGGTCCCGCCCGGGGTGGTGGGGAGGAAGTGCGGCTTGTCCACCACCAGCAGGTGCTCGTCCTGGTGCAGGACGGACAGCTCGACGGGCAGCCGGGTCTCAGGCGGCAGCGTGCGGTAGTACCAGATGAACGTGTGGTCCTGGAGCGGGGTGCTGCGGTCCAGGGGGATGCCGCCCTCGCCCACGATCTCGCCGGCGTCGAACCGGTCCTCGATGCCCTGCGGATCGATGTGCCCCCAGCGGTGCATCATGTAGTCCATCGCGGTGTCCCAGGGGCCCTCGTCCGGGAGGCGGAGGCGGGTGGCGTTGACGCCGTCGCGCACGGGGAGGGGGGATTGCATCACCGCCCTATTCTACCGGTGCCCTTGGGCGGCCAGCGGGGCCAGGATCACGCGGACCACCGACGATAAAAAAGTTCTTGACAATAAAAGTTGTCGGTAGTGAGAATGGTGGCATGCAGGAAATTGCAGTCATCGAGGACCCGGCCGCGGCCGAAGCGTCGCTGGACCCCATCCGCACCAGCATCCTGCGGGAGCTGGCCCGGCCCAGCTCCGCAACGCAGCTGGCGGTTCGGGTGGGCCTGCCCAGGCAAAAGGTCAACTACCACCTCAAGGCGCTGGAGCGGCATGGACTGGTGGAGCTGGTGGAGGAGCGCCGCAAAGGGAACGTCACCGAGCGCGTGCTCCAAGCTACCGCAGCTTCCTATCTGATCTCACCGTCCGCGCTGGCCTCGATCTCGCCGGATCCGCACCGTTTCTCAGACCGTTTCTCCGCATTCTGGCTGCTGGCGCTCGCCGGCCGGATGGTCCGGGAAGTGGGAAAACTGATAGCCGGTGCCGCCGCAGCCCGGCAGAAGCTGGCAACGTTCGCCATCGACGGCGAGATTACTTTCCGCACCGCCGCCGACCGGGCAGCCTTCGCCGAGGAGCTCGGCGTGGAGGTCACCCGGCTGGTGGACAAGTACCACGACGACCGGCCCCCACAGGGGCGGCGGCACCGGCTGGTTGTGGCCCTGCACCCGGTCCTCAAAGAAACCTATGCCCCCAAGGCAACCAACGAATCCACTCCAGGCAAGGAACAGGACAAATGAACAACAAGCGCTCCTTTGAAATCGTCCACGACTCTGAGCTTCCCGGCACGCCCGAGCGGGTGTGGGAAGCCGTCACCGCCGGAACCCCGGCCTGGATGTTCCCCACGGACCAGTGGCCAGCGGTCAGGACCGTGGAAGAGTACCCCAGCCACCTGGTATCCAGGATGGAGGGCCCGGACGGCTGGTTCAACCAACTGGAACACGTCCTGGAGCCGCTGGACGACGGCCGAGCACGCCTCCACTACGTCCACAGCGGCATTTTCGCCGACAACTGGGATGAACAGTACGACGGCGCCAGCCGCCACACCGAGTTCTACCTGCACACGCTGGGCCAATACCTGCAGTACTTCGACGGCCGTCCCGTGGTGTTCACCGACATTCAGGCTCCCCCGGCTTCGCAGGCACCGGACGGGTTCGCCAAGCTGCGGGAAGCGCTGGGCCTGGGAACCGCCGGGCAGGGGGACAGTTTTGACGTGGAGCTCGACGGCGTGGGGCGGCTGGCGGGCGAGGTGGACTTCTCGAACGAGCACTTCCTGGGCCTGCGTACCCAAAACGCCTTGTACCGGTTCTTCGGCCGCAACGCCTTCGGCGCCCCGGTGGGCATGACGGTTCACGATTTCGGCGGCGCCGGCGACTCCGAGACCACGGCCAAGGCATGGGCCGGGTTCCTGGTGCACGTGTACGCGTAGCCACGACTCCCGTTTGGCGCGCGAAATCGCCGGAGCGGTGCGGGATCGCCGTTCCGCTCCGGCGGTTACGCACCCCTCCGGCGATTTCGGTGGCCCGGGTCAGCCGGTGGCCGGATCAGGCGATGGCGACGGCGGGGGCATGGATCAGTGACCGGCGCAGCTGGGGAGCGGCGTCCAGCCGGTCCTGGGCGGCGCGGAGTCCCAGCACCGCCGCCTCCAGTTTGTCCGGTGCGAGCGTGAAGGGCAGGCGCAGGTTGCGTTCAAAGGCGCCGCCGATCCCGAACCTGGGGCCGGCCGCGAGCCTGATGCCGAATTCCGGCGCCAAGACCGTGAGGGCCGTGCTGATGGGGGCGGGAAGCCTGCACCAGACGGAGAGGCCCCCGGCGGGAGGAGTCGTCTGCCAGGTGGGCAGGTGTTCCGCGAGCAGGCCGAGCAGGGTTGAGCGGTTGCCCCGCAGCGTGTGCAACAGTGCGGGCAGCGGCTCCTCAAGTGCCCGCACCAGGTGGGCTGCGGCCAGCTGCTCCATGACGGGGCCGCCCAGGTCCAGCGTGGTGCGCGCGGCGGCGAAGCGCTGGATCATCGGTTCGGAGGCGCGGATCCACCCGGTGCGCAGGCCGCCCCAATGCGACTTGCTCAGCGAGCCGATCGATACGATTCCGCTGCCGAAGCCGGCCAGCGGAGTGGTGGCGATGCCGTCGAGGTTGAGGTCGCGCAGCGTTTCATCCGCCACCAGCACTGTTCCGGATGCGGCCGCCGCGCGGGCCAGCAGGCGCCGTTGTTCGTCGGGCAGGATCATCCCAGTGGGGTTGTGGAAGTCCGGCACCAGGTAGGCGAGCTTGGGCCGCTGCTGGACCAGGGCCGATTCGAGGGCCGGCAGGTCCCAGCCGGACTCGGCGAAAGCCACCGGGACGGGGCGGCAGCGGGCGGAACGGATGGCATCCAGTGCGTGGGGATAGCTGGGGTGCTCCACCAGGATCCTGTCCTGCCGGTCGGCCAGGGTCCGGATGATGATGGTCAAGGCGTGCTGCGCTCCGGACGTGACCATGACCTGCCCCGGCTGGGTGGGTACACCGGCAGCCGTGTACCGGTCCGCAACTGCCTGGCGCAACGGCAGCAGTCCCAAGGCGTCATAGCCAAAACCCGGCAGCAGGGCAGGCAGCTCCGTCAGCGCCGCGGCGAAGGCCCGGTGCACCACTTCGCCGCTGGCGGGCAATGCCGAATAGGCCAGATCGATCAGCCCTTCAGGGGCGGTCAGGCCCGGCGCCGCCAGCGGGGAAGCGGATTGGGGTTGCGGGCCGAAAAGCGCCGGCCCGAACGGGGTCAGTTCCGGGATGCGGGTCTTGCCCCGGCTGCCTTGGCCGGTGCTCAGGAAGCCCTGGTCCCGGAGGGTGGCATACGCCGCCGTAACGGTTGTCCGGCTGACCCCGAGGACGGAGCTGAGCGAGCGCTCGCTGGGCAGGGCGGTATCCAGGGCAATCCGGCCGTCCAGGATCAGGAGCCGTACCACGTCCGCCAGCTCGCGGTAGGCCGGCCCGGTGCCGCTGTTCCACGGGCCGAGGAGGCGGGACAAAGCCTGGGGAGTGAGGACAGCCATAGAGCCAGTATCTCAAACTGGCTATGTATTCCAATGCCAGTTGCGTGGAATGGTTGTTCTCATGATGACCCGCAGACTTCTCCAACTCTTCACCGGCCTGGCCATGTACGGCATTTCGCTGGCCATGTTCATCCGTGCCGGCCTGGGCCTGGACCCCTGGGATGTGTTCCACCAGGGCGTTGCCAACCGGACCGGTTTGAGCATCGGGGTGGTGGTTATCGCGGTGAGTTTCCTGGTGCTTCTCCTGTGGATTCCGTTGCGGCAGTGGCCGGGGTTCGGCACCCTGTGCAATGCGGTACTGGTGGGAGTGTTCGCGGACATCGGGCTGGCAGTGATCCCGCAGGTTTCCCTCCTGGCCGGCCAGATCGGCCTCCTCGGCGGGGCCATCGTGCTGAACGGCATCGCTTCCGCCTGCTACATCGGGGCACGCTTCGGGCCGGGCGCACGGGATGGGCTGATGACCGGCCTGGCCCGCCGGACCGGCTGGTCGGTCCGGCTGTCCCGCACCCTCATTGAAGTGACCGTGCTGGCCATCGGGTGGCTGCTCGGCGGCTCCGTGGGCGTGGGCACCGTGGTTTATGCCTTGGCCATCGGCCCCTTGGTCCATGTCCTGCTGCCGCGCTTCATGGCCCCTGCGGCGACGCCGAAAGCGGCAAGCAAGCCGGCTCCCGCCAACTGCTGAGTCCCCGCCAGGCCTGCTGCTGTCAGTCCGGCACCGGCTGGCACGTGGGGCAGAAGTAAATGTCCCGTTCCTCCTCGCCGTTGGGCTTGCCCAGGAGGCCTCGCTGGATGGGAGTCCCACACTTGAGGCACGGTCGTCGTTCCCCGCCGTACACCCAATAGCCGGGCCTGCCGGCCATCCTGCCTACAGGGAGGCCGCGGGCATTGAGGACAGTAACGCGGCGGCCGGGGCCGAGGTTGGCCTCCAGCAATTGTTTGGCGTCGGTCATCATGGTCCGCACGTCCACGACGTCGGCCACGGGCGTGGCGGGATGCACTCCCGACAGGAAGCACGCCTCGCAGCGGTAGATGTTGCCGATGCCCGCGAGATTCCGTTGGTCCAGCAATGCCACGCCGATCGGTACCTCCGGGCGGGACCGGACACGGCGTTCGGCTTCATCCAGGTCCCAGTCCGGGCCCAGGAGGTCCGGACCCAGGAATCCCACGACGGAGTCCTCATTGGCCGTGGCCACCACTTCCAGGATTCCCAGGGAGAAGCCGACGGCGTCCGCAGCGGCCGTCCGCAGTACGCACCGGGCGGTGAATCCGGGCTTCCGCCACCGTCCGCCCGGCGGGTAGACCTGCCAGGCCCCTTCCATTTTCAGGTGCGAGTGGATGGTCAGCCGTTTGTCCTCCGGGCCCACCACCCGCATCAGCAGGTGCTTGCCGCGCGGGACCACTTCCTCGACGGTCCACCCTGCAAGGTTCAGCGTGGCAAACCGCGGCACACGGAAATCCGTGGCAAGCAGCGCCTGCCCCGCCAGGGCCTGGTGCAGTTGACGGGCGGCCCGCCAGACGGAATCCCCCTCAGGCACGGATCCTCAATCCCTTTGGCGTGGAGTAGGCGCCGGCGGCGCTGAGGGCTGCGGCAACGGGGGTGTCCAGGATTCCCTGCCCGTTCACCTTCTCCATGATCAGTTTGTCCACGGCTCCCCGGGTGACCACCCCGACCAGGGCAGCGCCGGCAGCCGCCAGGACGGCGGCGTCATCGCTGAACGCCAAAAGAGTCTTGCCACCGCGTTCCACGTACAGCACCAGCGCGCCATCCACCAGCACTACCAGGGCACCCGCCTTCCGGCCGGGGCGGTGGCCGGTACCGGCGTCGTCCCTCAGTGCGGGCCAGGGGAGGGCCGCGCCGAAAGGGTTGGCGGGATCGGTGGCGGCAAGGGCCAGGGCCACCGGTTCCGCCTTGGCCAGTTGCGTGTCCTCCGAGTAGGAACGGAGCCGGTCCACGGTGGCGGGAACGGCGAACTGGGCCGCGCCGAGGTGTTCGATGAAGTAGCCGCGCCGGCACCGGCCCGCTTCCTCCAGCCGCGCCAGTACCTTGTACATGAGCCCGAAGCCGCCGAGGATTTGTTCGGCCATGACCGAGCCCCTGGTGACCACGCCATACCGGTCCAGCAGGAGTTCAGCAGTGGCGCGGGCGTGGATGGTGGCATCGAGTTCGGGCTCGGGAAGGGCGGACCAGCGGCCGGCTGCCGTAGCAGGCGTTGAAGCTCCCTGCGCTCCGTACCGGCCGCCGGCCAGCCCGGGGGAGCCCATCAGGCCGGTGCCGTGGGAGCGGCCCAGCCGGCTCAACCGCGGTGCCCGGGCGCGCGGGGCACGGGCCACTTGCCGGTGCGCTGTATGCCCGCCGGCGATCAGGGACCGGACCGGGGCGAATGTGTCGCCGGTAATCCTGCCGGCCCATGCGAGTTCCCACAGCGCGGTGACCACCTCCTGGTCGCTGAGGACGGCGTCCATGCCGCCGGCCACTTCGGTGAGCTGCCGGAAGAAGTACCCGCCACCGTTGTTCCGCAGGTGGTCCAGGAGGCGCCGGCCGGCATCTCCGGGCTCGAAGTCAGGGGCAGGATTGAGCGTCAACTCCGCGGAGTCAGCGAGGTGGAGGCTGATCCAGCCGTCGTTTCCCGGCAAGGATCCGGCGCCCGACCACAAGACCTCACCTGCCGCCATGAGTTCATCCAGCATGGCGGGCTGGTAGTTGGATACCCGGCTTGCCAGGACCAGCGGCTCCCAGGCCGAGGCGGGAACGGGGACCCCGGAGAGCTGGTCGATGGCGGTGATGATGCCGTCCAGGCCGCGCAGGGAGGGTTGGCCGCGCCCGCCGCCGGGGGTTCTGACATGCTGCCAGGCCGGCAGGAAGCGCCCATAGGCTGCGGCGTCCACCGGTTCCACTTCGGCGCGCAGCGCGGCCAGGGAGCGGCGGCGGAGCTTGCGCAGCACCTCGGCGTCGCACCATTCGCTGGCGACCGCCTGCTGGCCGACAGGTGAGGAGCTGCCCGATGGTGCCGGCTGATCAGCCGGCCGGCTTTGATCCCCCGACCCCGATTCCTGCCCGCCCGGCTCCAGCGGTGGGGCCTCGGGCGGGGTAGCGTGGGGCCGGAACTCTCCTTCCACGACGCGTCCGTCCGCTGCCAGCCGTTTCAGTGCCGTGCCCACCACGGCAACGCCCAGGCCCAGCCGGGTGGCGGCTTCGGCTGCCGTGAAGGGACCGTGTGTCCGGGCATACCGGGACACGAGGTCGCCCAGCGGATCGGCAACGGGTTCGATGAAGGCCAATGGCACACCCATGGGCAGCGGCACGCCGATGGCATCGCGGAGGCGGGCGGCATCCTCGACGGCGGCGAACCGCTCAAACCCGCCGATGTTGACCTTGATGGCGCGATTGGCCCGCTGGAGCGCGGCAAGGTGGGCGGCCGCGTCGGCGACAGCGGCGGGGGTGTCGGACTGCCCGGTTTCGGCGGCCTCAACCGCAGGAGAGGTTTCGGCAGGTTCCACGGCCGGAGAGGTCTCGGCAGCCTCAACCGGCGGCGCCGTGCCCTGTAACCGCGCGGCTGCCTCTTCCGGCGCGAGCGGGCCCAGCAGCCGCAGGAGGTCGGCCACTCCCTCCATGCCCCGCGCACGCCGGTCCGGGGTCAGCCGCTGCAGTTCGCGTTCGGTGGCCTCAATGACCTTGCCGTCCAGGAGTTCGCGCAGTTCCACCCGGCCCAGCAGTTCGTTGAGCAGCGTGGAGTCCAGGGCCAGGGCCGCGGCTCGGCGTTCCGCGAGCGGGGAGTCGCCTTCGTAGAGGAACTGGGCGACGTAACCGAAGAGCAGGGACTTGGCAAATGGCGAGGGCTGCTGGGTGGTGGTCTCCACAATCCGCAGCTCGCGCCTTTCGACGGAGGCGGCGATGTCCTTCAAGGCCGGCAGATCGTAGACGTCCTGCAGGCATTCCCGGACCGTTTCGAGCACGATGGGGAACGTGGGGTACTTCCTGGCCACGTCCAGCAGCTGGGCCGACCGCTGGCGCTGCTGCCAGAGCGGCTGGCGCTTGCCGGGGGTCTGCCGGGGCAGCAGCAGCGCGCGGGCCGCACACTCGCGGAAACGCGAGGCGAAGAGGGCGCTGCCGCCCACCTCGGCGGTGACGATCTGCTCCAATTCCTCCGGGTCGAAGAGGAACAGTTCGGCGCCCGGCGGCTCGTCTTCCATCATGGGCACCCGCAGGACGATGCCGTCGTCGGCCGCCATGGCCGAGCCGTCCAGCCCGTACCGCTGGTGAAGCCGCTGGCCCACCGCGAGGGCCCACGGCGCGTGGACGGGCATGCCGAACGGGCTGTGCAGGATCACGCGCCAGTCGCCCAGTTCGTCGTGGAACCGCTCCACCACGAGCGTGGTGTCGCTGGGGACCACCTCGGTGGCCTGCTTCTGCTCGCTGAGGTACTGGATGAGGTTGTTGGCAGCGAAGTCGTCCAGGCCGCTTGCTTTGCACCGTTCGGTGGCCGGGCCGGGATCGGACGCGGACAGTTCGCGGACGAACGCGCCCAGGGCGCGGCCAAGGTCCACCGGGCGGCCCAGGGAGTCGCCCTTCCAGAACGGCAGCTTGCCGGGCTGGCCGAACGCGGGGGAGACCAGGACGCGGTCGTGGGTGATGTCCTCGATCTTCCAGCTGGTGGCGCCGAGGGCAAAGACATCGCCCACCCGCGACTCGTAGACCATTTCCTCGTCGAGTTCGCCCACGCGCCGGCCACCCTTGGGCGCACGCGCCGGTTTTCCGTCCTCGGCCGGGGACGCCGAGCCTTCCGCCTCCGTGCCGATGATGTAGACGCCGAACAGTCCGCGGTCCGGGATGGTGCCGCCGGACGTGACGGCCAGCCGTTGGGCGCCGGGACGGCCCTCGATGGTGCCGGCATTCCGGTCCCAGATGATCCTGGGGCGGAGTTCGGCGAATTCGTCGGACGGGTACCGTCCCGCCAGCAGGTCGAGGGTGGCCTCGAACGCGGAACGGGGGAGGGACGCGAAGGGAGCGGAACGGCGCACGGTGCTGAACCATTCCTCCACGTCGATGCTCCCAAGGGCCGTTGCCGCCACCGTCTGCTGGGCCAGGATGTCCAGCGGGTTGGCCGGGATGGCCAGCCGCTCGATCTTGCCATCCAGCATCCGTTCCACGGTGATGGCCGTGTGGACCAGGTCCGCCCGGTGCTTGGGGAACAGGACGCCTTGGGAGACCTCGCCCACCTGGTGGCCTGCACGGCCCACCCGCTGCAGGCCACTGGCCACCGACGGGGGCGATTCGACCTGGACCACCAGGTCCACGGCACCCATATCGATGCCAAGTTCCAGCGAGGACGTGGCCACCACGCACCGCAGCCGCCCGGATTTGAGGTCGTCCTCGATCAATGCCCGCTGGTCCTTGGAAACGGAACCGTGGTGCGCCCGCGCCAGTACCGGATCTGCGCCGGCGGAACTGCCCGCTTGCGCCATCATGTGCGCGGGTGTGGCCGTTGACGCGGGAAGGCCCGACGACGGTCCCCCCGGGGTGCCCGGCCCGGCGTCGAGCCCTTCCGGGGCGGCGTCGTCCCAGCCGCCGCCCACGGCCACCAGCTGGCGTTCGGCGTAGATTTCGTTGAGCCGGGCGGTGAGGCGTTCGGCGAGGCGCCGGGAGTTCGCGAAGACGATGGTGGACTGGTTGGCCAACACCAGGTCAACGATCTTTTCCTCCACATGGGGCCAAATGGATGCCTGCGGCTGGAGGCCGGAAGCGGGCCCGGAGTCGAACGCGCCCGCAGCGCCCTGCAGGTCCGACATATCCTCCACCGGCACCGACACCGTAAGGTCCCAGTTCTTGCTGGCCGGCGGCGCGACGATTTCCACGGGGGCGGAACCGGCCAGGAACTGTGCCACGAGTTCCCGCGGCTCCACGGTTGCGGAAAGCCCGATGCGTTGCGCAGGTTTGGGCAGCAGCGCATCGAGCCGCTCCAGGGACACCGCAAGGTGGGCGCCGCGCTTGGTTCCGGCCACGGCATGGACCTCGTCGATGATGATGGTGTCCACCTCGGTGAGGGTTTCGCGGGCCCTGGAGGTGAGCATGAGGAACAGCGATTCGGGGGTGGTGATGAGGATGTCCGGCGGGTTGCTGAGCAGGGCCCGGCGGTCCGCTGTGGGGGTGTCCCCGGACCGGACGCCCACGGTGATCAGCGGTGCCGGGAGCCCCAACCGCTTGGCTGTTTGCGTGATGCCGATCAGCGGCGAGCGGAGGTTGCGTTCGACGTCGACGCCCAACGCCTTGAGGGGCGAAATGTAGAGGACGCGGGTTTTGCGTTTGGGTGCCCGGGACCGCTTGCCTTTGGCCGGGGTTTCCGCTGCGGGATCGGGGGGCGGCGGGGCCGTGCCGAGGAGGCGGTCCAGGGCCCACAGGAAGGCGGCGAGGGTCTTGCCGGACCCGGTGGGCGCCACCACCAGTGCGTGCGAACCTGATGAGATGGCAGTCCAGGCCCCGGCCTGGGCCGGTGTTGGTTCGGAAAAGGCGCCCAGGAACCAGTCCCTGGTGGCGCGGCTGAATTGGGCCATGGGCGCAGCGGAGCCGGGAGCGCTGCCGGCAGGACGCTGTTCCTGGTTCATGCCTCCATCATGCCCCAAGGCACCGACACTGGGTTTCGACGGCCGCCGCGACCCGGCGTGGGTGCCGGGTCGCGGCCAGGTCCGCCGGGCCGTGCGCGGTCAGGCCGGTTGGAACGCCCCGATGGAGAGCAAGGTGATTTGCGCGTTGCCGCAGGCCTTGGTGGGCTGCGGGAGGAACAGGGAGTCGGTGTCCTCGGGCGGGTAGACCCGGTAGCCGGCGGCATCCACCGGCGAGCAGTCCATGTAGTTGCCGGCCTGCGTGTAGCGCAGTACCGCGGTGCCGGTCTGGCCGGGGGCCAGCAGGACGTCAACCACTCCCGTGGAGTCGTCGCGCGAGGCCGGGGCTCCGATCGGGGCGCCTGCGGCGTCCGCAACCAGGGAGACGCCGGCGAATCCCTTGAGGATGCAGGGTTCGGTTCCCTTGTTGGTGAGGTTGAGCTTCATGTAGACGCTGCCAGCCGCGCCGCCGCCGGAGGCATCGGTGGCGGCCGTGAGTCCGGCCGCCTTGCACAGGGCAGGCGCTCCGGCGGCGGTGGTGCCGGGGGCGGGGGAGTCCGGCGTCGTGGCAGGTGCGGAGGACGACGGCGGGGCCGAGGATGCCGACGACGTGGGCGACTGGCTGGCCTGCCCGGTGGCGGGTGTCGTCGTCGTTTGGGACTGCGGCTGGCTTGGAGCGCACGCGGTGAGCAACAGCGTTGCCGTTGCGGCCGCCGTCGTCAGGGCAATCGCCTGGGAAATTATCTGAGACCTCATGGCACCACCTTCGCCGTACCGGTTGCCCGCGTCAACGATGCCACCTGCCTTGGCGGCAATTTGATGCCCGGATCGTGATGATCCGGTCACTGGAAGGCTTCCGCGGGATGGCATGCGGCGGCGCACCCCGGCCGGGAGCGGCCATCCTCAGTCCGTCTCAGGTCCCGTGCAGTACGGGCAGTCCTCGGGGCACTCCGTCATGCCGGCACCACCGCCAGGTCCAGGCCGTCTGCGACGTGGAACAGCCGGCGGCCCCCCGCGGGCGCGGTCACCCACACGATGCCGCCGTCGTCCGTCCTGTCATCCACCACGCCGCTGAAGGCCACCCGGCCGTTCCTGCGGAGTTCCACCAGGTCGCCGGTCTCGACCGGGTCCCAGCGGACAGGGCTTTTTACGCGGCTCGTCGTTGAAGTCACGGGCATTCCTTTGCACGGCGTGGTTGCGACGGCAGCTGCCGCCCAATGAAGCCATCAAACAGGGACGCTGCCGCCCAACTCAATGGAGGAGTGACCACGCTCCACGCTCCTTCTTTGTGCAGGCCTCCAGCAGGCTGGTGCAGGGGTCCGGAAGGCCCGTGTGCCATGGGGAAGGGCGGGGTTAGACTGCCTGCGTAAGCGTCGGCGATCGAAGGAGAAGTTCATGGACTACACCGGAAGCCAGTCGGAAAAGGCAGTCACAGCCGGTGAACTGGGCCGCAGCCACATCGGGCAGACAATCAGCTTCCAGCCGAATGAATTCACGGTGGTCTTCGGCAAGCTCGCAGGAATCGCGCGGACGGAAGCCATGGTTTACATCTCCCTGACAGGGGTGGGGAACGGCACGCACCTGAAGGATGAGTACGACCTGCCGGCCGCCCACGAGGTTTTCGTTCCCGTGGACGTCATCACCAACGCCGAATCCACCATCAAGGATTTGTTCGGCAAGGTCCAGGAGAACCTCCGCGGGACCGGCCACAAGGGCGGCGAAGACCGGACCGACCGGCTGTAGCCCCGGAAACCTGGCTGATGGCCGGCATCGTTTTCGATGCCGGCCATCAGTGCTTGGGACGCCAGTGCACCACATCTCTGTTGGAAGGAACATCATGGGCAACGAAGCTGCGTGGCAGGAAACCACAACCGCGGGCCGGTTCGCCGGCAGGACCGTTATTGTCACCGGTGCAGGCTCGGGCATCGGGCTGGCAACCGCGCTGCGCGTCGCCAAGGAAGGCGGCCGCGTGATCGCGGCGGACATCAGCAAGGAACGGCTGGATGAGCTTGTGGCCGGGAACCCCGGCCTGGATTTGGTTGCCGTTGCCGGTGACATCTCCACCGAAGAGGCCGTGGCGGCAGTGGTGGCGGCCGCCGGCGGCAGGGTGGATGCGCTGGCCAACGTTGCCGGCATCATGGACAACTTCGCCCCCATCCACGAGGTGGACGACCAAGTCTGGGAGCGGGTCTTCCGGATCAACGTCACCGCGCTGATGCGACTCACCCGTGCGGTGGTGCCGCTGATGCTGCAGGCGGGCACCGGCTCCGTGGTCAATGTCTCCTCGGAGGCCGGGCTGCGGGGTTCCGCCGCGGGTGCGGCCTACACGGCCTCCAAGCATGCAGTGGTGGGCCTTACCAGGAACTCTGCCGTCATGTACGGCCCGTTGGGGCTGCGCTTCAACACCGTGGCGCCGGGCGCCACCATCACCAATATCGAGGCGAACTGGGGCTCGGAGCTGGCGGCGGGGCGGCTGGGTCCGCTGATGCAGGCGAACATCCCGACACCCGCCACCGCCGCGCAGCTCGCCGCGTCCATCACCTTCCTGCTCAGCGACGACGGCACGAACGTCAACGGCGCCGTGCTCGCTTCCGACGGCGGCTGGTCGGCACTGTAGCGGGCAGCACCGCTGCCGGCAGGCACTTTAAAGCCAAGCGGACGACGCCGGGTGCGGCCCGTCGTCGTCCGCCCACCCGGGCAGCACCCCGCAGTGCGGCCTAGTACGCCTTGACGCGCTGGTCCACCACGAGGTGGACCAGCGCGAACGTGCGGTCCCGGTCGATGGCCGCCAATGCGGCGTCCAGGGCCGCCGGCACGTCGCGGTCATCCCTGACCGTGATGCCAAAGCCACCGAACGCCGTGGCCATCAACCCGAAGTCCGGGTTCTTGAGTTGGGTGCCGGAGACCCGCTGCGGGTAATGCCGTTCCTGGTGCGTGCGGATGGTGCCGTACTCCTGGTTGTCCATGACCACCACCAAGGGTGTGGCGCCATACTGGGCGGCGGTCGCCAATTCCTGGCCGTTCATGAGGAATTCGCCGTCCCCCGCGATGGTCACGACGCGCCGGTGCGGCTCGGCCAGCGATGCGGCAATGGCGGACGGGATGGAGTACCCCATGGAGCCGTTGCGGGCACTGAGCATGGACGCATAGCGGCGGGTGGGGAAGTACCGGTGCGCCCAGTTGGTGTGTTCGCCGGCCCCGAAGGTCACCACGGCGTCCTCGGAAAGCCGGGGCACCAGGTTGGCCATCAGGGTGTCCATCCTGGCCTGCCCGGCCCCCGGGGCAGCGGGCGGCAGCGCGGCAAAGCGTTCCTGTTCCGCCCTCATCCGGGCCGTCCAGTCACGCCACTCGTCCTTGACCGGCAGCGCGACGCCCTGGAGGTCGCGCACGAAGGCCTCCGGTTTGGCCAGGATTTGCCGGGACACCGGGCCGGACCGTCCGCGCAGCGACGGGTCCACCGTGACCAGGAAGTTCTCCTTGGTCCAGTCCTGCCGGCAGACGAAGCCATCCGTAATGACATCGCCTGGGACCGTGCCCACAAAGACCAGCAGGTCGGTTTCCTCCAACAGGTCGTAGGTGGGCCGGGGGCGGCCGTACCCGATAGGGCCCACGTAGGACGGCGAATCGAAGGGAACCGTTCCCTGGGTCCGCCACTCGGCAGCGGCCGGGATGTGGTGCCGTTCCAGCCACCCGGTGAGCTGGAGGGCGGCTTCCTGGGTCCAGTCGTTGCCGCCAGTGACGAACAGCGGCTTGCTGGACCTGGCCAGGGCGGCTTCAAGGGCTGCGGAATCCGTGCTGCCCATGCCGCCGGCTGCCACGGGAATCGCCGGATGCAGGGCCGGGCTGACCTGCCGCCGGATCACGTCCTCCGGCAGGCCGACCACCACGGGGCCGGGCCGTCCGCTCATGGCCGCGAACATCGCTTCGGCCACGATTTCGGAGGCCCGCTCCGGGTGGTCAAGGACCATGACCCTTTTGGCTCCGGTATCGAACCAGGACTTGATGTCGAACTCCTGGAACGCCTCGCGGTCCCGGTGGGCGAACGGGATGAGCCCCACGAAGAGCAGCATGGGGGTGGAATCCTGCCAGGCGGTGTGCAGTCCCACATGGGCGTTGGCCGCGCCCGGCCCGCGGGTCACCATCGCCACCCCCGGACGCTGGTTCATCTTGCCGTCGGCCTCGGCCATGTAGGCGGCGCCGCCCTCATGGCGGCAGACGATGGTTTCGATGGCGGACCCGTGCAGGCCATCGAGCACATCGAGGAAGCTCTCGCCGGGAACAACGTAGGTGCGCTCCACACCATGCGCCACCAGGGAATCGACAATGACGTGCCCGGCGGACTTCAGGGTTGGCTGCGCGTTCTCCGGCACGTGTGGGCGGAAGTCCTGCCGGTCATCGACGACGGCGGCGGGCTGGGAACGGGATGCGGTCAGGGAGGGCTGCGGCTCTGGAGTCATGTTCTTTCTTTGGTTCGAAGGGTGGCGGAAGGTCCGGGTCAGGTGATGGGTGTCCGGTTGGCGATGACGGGGGAGGTGCCGGTGTAGCCGTCGCGGGTTTCGGCGATGTGG
>NZ_JARVSH010000002.1:0-223278 GCF_030209295.1 Pseudarthrobacter sp. lyk4-40-TYG-27 | reverse complement strand
ACAAAATTTGAAACCAGCTGTAAAAACCAGACCACACCACGGGGTGGCGGATCCAATCAATTCAACCAATCCATAAAACAATTGGTATCAACAAACTTGGCACACTATTGAGTTCTCAAACAACAGACACACCCGGCACCACCACAACCAAAAACCAGTCGCAGATCGCTCCGGAGCAACTTTCCAAACTTACCCGATCCCCCACCCCAACACAAATCCATCACTCAGGACCCACACCAGGAAGAAGACCACCCCAACCCACCAGGCTCGCCACAAAGCGAACCATTTTCCAGGCCGTTCAGAAGGGGGTTTTCGCCGCTATCTTTCCGCATCAGCGGCGGCGACTCAGAAAACAATACACGCCCACCAACCCCACCGCAAATCCAGGAACAGGGGGCTCCGCACACTGCCGGAAACCGCGGATTTCCGCGGTTTCCGGCAGTTGAGGGCCGTCTTAGCGGCCGGATCTCCGTCTTATGCGTTGAGTCACAGTGATGACTTGGGTGCGCCAGCCGTGTGGCGTGGGTCTTCGTCGGGCTGCCCATCCGCCTCCCGGTCATCCGCGGATGCCGCAGCCGGTCCGCCGTCCACAGAATGGCGGCCGCTCCCGCCGTTGTCGGCACGGGTCTTCAGGAGGCTGGCAACCGTGGCAACGGCGATGGTGGCAGCGATGAACAGCAGCGAGAACCAGATGGGGATCTCGGGGACCCACAGGAGCGGCTGGCCGCCGTTGATGAAGGCCAGTTCGTTCACGTGTAGTGCGTGGAAGACAAGCTTCACGCCGATGAAGGCGAGAATGACGGCGAGGCCCTGGGCCAGGTAGACGAGGCGTTCCAGCAGTCCCCCGATCAGGAAGAACAGCTGGCGCAGGCCCATGAGGGCGAAGGCGTTGGCGGTGAAAACGATGTACGCCTCGTTGGTAAGCCCATAGATGGCCGGAATGGAGTCAACGGCAAAGATCAGGTCCACAAAGCCAATCGCAATGATGGTCAGCATCATGGGGGTATAGAAGCGTTTGCCGCCTTGCTTCACTGTGAGCTTGTCGCCGTGGTATTCGTCGGCAACCGGCAGGACGCGGCGCACCAGTTGCATGAACTTGCCGTCAGCAGGGTTGGAATCGTGGCTGCCGAAAGCCTGCTTGTAGGCGAGGAAGAGCAGCAGCGCACCGAAGATGTAGAAAATCCAGGAGAAGTTCTCGATCAGGCCGGCGCCGATGGCGATGAAACCGCCCCGAAGAATCAGCGCGATGACGATGCCGATCATCAGCACTTTCTGCTGGTACTTCTTCGGGACAGCGAACCCGCTCATCACGATCAGGAAGACGAACAAGTTGTCGATCGAGAGTGCCTTCTCGGTGAGGTACCCGGCGAAATACTCGCCGCCGTAGGACCAGCCGGACACCAGGCCGATGCCAACTCCGAACAGGAGGGCCAGCCCAATGTAGAAGGCCGACCAACGCGCTGATTCACCGATGGAAGGCTCATGGGGTTTGCGCACGTGCGCGAAAAACTCGTAAACGAAGAAGAGGACTGTCACAGCAAGGGTGATGATCCAGATCAGTGGTGTTACCTGCATTTGGGTACTCCAAGGGTTCGGCGTTGACTATTACGCCAAGGTCTCCTCCGCCCGGACTGATCCGGAGCTGACGGCCCGGGATGCTTCGCTGCATCCGTATTGACGGGCCAACCACAGACGGGAGTACTCCCCTTGATTCGTCAATTCTAACGTACGCCGGCGGTACGCATCAAAAGCTTTTCCCCGCACTTCGCCGCCGGCAGTTGGGGGTCGGGTGCAGGGCTGTCAGCGCAAACAATGCTGTCCGTCGAGGGACATTGGCCCCTGGCCCGCCACAGGCTCGGCAATAGAAAATAGACCCGGGCATTCCACGACGCCGTGGTTGCCGGGACCGAGGATGGGGCATTGTGGAATCCAAAACCATTGTCGTGGGCTATGACGGTTCGGAGCCGGCTGCACTGGCTGTCCGGTGGGCTGCGAGGGAGGCGTCCCGGCGCAAGGTTCCCCTCCATCTGGTGCATTGCACCTTGTGGCCACTGCTGACGAAGAACCTGGGGCCAGTCCCCGGCATCAAGGACAGCGGGCTCCAGCACGCGGCGGAAAAAACACTGCAGGAGGGCGCCGCCCACGCGCGCCAGTCCGCCCCGGATGTGGAAGTCCGGACCAGTCTGTTGTCCGGGAGCCCCAACGTCAATCTGCCCAGGCTCTCCGCTGGCCAGGACATGCTGGTCCTCGGGAGTCGCGGACTCGGCGGATTCATGGGCCTGCTCATCGGCTCCGTCAGCCTTGAGATGGCAGCCACCGCATCGTGTCCCGTGGCTGTGATCAAGCCCGGCGAAGACCCTGACGGCCCCGTGGTGGTCGCCGTTGAGGACCCGGAGTCCTCCGCGGCACTTGAGGATGCTTGCACCGCGGCCGCCTCGTCGGGAGCCCGGCTGGTCATCATCCACGTCCGGACGGTTCCGGCCGGCTACCGGCTTGTCCGGGACCCTGTTGACCCCGGTGCCGCGGCCGAGGCTCTGCTGGACTCGGCTGTTGCCAAGGCGCAGGAGTTGGCGCCCGGGCTTATGGTCGAACAGCAGCTCCTGACCGACACCTCTGTACCCCGCGCCATCCTGCACGCAGCCCAAGGCGCACGCCTCACCGTCGTCGGGACGAAAGGCCACGGACTGATCAAGGGAAGCATCGGTTCGACGGCCCATGCCGTCCTCCACCATGCCAAGGGTCCAGTGCTCGTTTCCCGGCGCCCGCCCGCCGCCAAGGCAGCGCACGGGTCCTAATCCGGATGGACGTGGGTGCCCGGTCGCGCAACCTAAACGCAGGGACTCAAAGGCATCCGAGGCTTGGGGTATCCGGCGTGGCCGGTGATCCGACTCTGACCGAATACAGGAATGCCGTGGAAACCTTCGCGAGAAGGAAGGCTTCCACGGCTCGCGGTTCTAACGCTCGCAGGCAACTCCGTCACCGTCGCGGTCCAGAGCCGACCGGTAACCTGGCTGCCCCCTGTACAGCGGGGCCGCCCCGGCCGCTTTAGCGGCTGTGCAGTTTGCGAAGTATGCCGCCGGCGCCGGCGCAGCAGGAACGGCCGCGGGAGCAGGCGCCTGCGCCCCCTGCTGAGCCGCGGCGGCGGCAGCTTGGTCTGCTGCCGCTTTGGCAGCAGCAGCTTGATCAGCCGCAGCCTTGTCCGATGCCGCTTTGTCCGCCGCGACTTTGTCGGCAGCGGCCTTCGCGGCGGCGGCCTTCGCGGCCGCGTCTGCAGCTGCCTTGTCAGCTGCAGCCTTCTCGGCCGCAGCCTTTTCAGCGGCGATCTTTTCCAGGGACTTAACGCCAAGGTGCACCGTGGAGCCCTTTGCTGCCTGGGCTCCGTTGGAAGGGTCCTGGGTCAGCACCTGCCAGTTCTTCTTCACGATGATCGATTTGCCGTCAACAGAGTCAACCGCGTCAACCTTGAAGCCAAGCTTCTCCAGTTGGTCCGTCGCCGTGTCCAGGGTCAGCCCTACAACTCCCGGGACGGTGACGGAGGCTTCCACCGTGGCAGTCGCCGATGCCGCGGAGGCCGGCTCCACCGCAGCCTGCTTGCCGCCGCCGCAGCCGGTCAACATAAGTCCGGTCAACACAGCCAAGGCCAGCGTCTTCTTCAACCTGCCGGCGGCAGGCCCGATGTTTTCTTTCATGATTCCCCTAGGAATGCGTGATGGTGATGGTGGAAAGAGAGCCCGGCGAATCCCGGGCAAGAGCCCTACTCGCAGGCGACGCCGTCGGAGTCGCGGTCCAGCGCCGGCCGGTATCCGGCCTGGCCCGCGTAGATCGGCGCCGCTCCTGCGGCCCTCGCCGCAGTGCAGTTGGCGTAGTACACAGCCGCCGCGGGGGCGGGCGCAGCAGGAGCAGGAGCAGGGGCAACCGGAGCAGGAGCGGGGGCAACCGGAGCCAGCGCCGGCGCAACCGGAGCCGGCACGGGAGCTGCAGGAGCAGGCGCAACGGCGGAAGGTGCCGGCTCGGCAGCGACGGGCGGCGGCGCCTGCTGGTTGGTCGGTGCCAGCTGCCCGGTGCAGTCGCCCAGGATCCGTGCCATCGCGTCGTGCTCCGCCTGGGTCACCCACAACCCGTACGTGGCCTTCACGGAAATTTGCCGGGCGACGTACTCGCACCGGTACCCCTTGTTGGGCGGCAGCCAGGTGGCGGCGTCACCGTCGCCCTTTTGCTGGTTGGCAGGCCCGTCAGTCGCCTGCAGGTTCAGCGGGTCATTCGCGAATGCCGTCCGCTGCCCGGCGGTCAACTGCTGGGCCCCCTTCTGCCAGGCGTCGCTCAACGCCACCACGTGGTCGATCTGCACGGCGGTGCTCGTCGCGGATCCGCGTACGAAACCGATGGTGGTGCCGGTATACGGATCGGCGAGGGTGCCGGACTGCACCTTGCAGGGCACATTGTTCGTGAACGTGATGCCGGTGAGGTCCCGCTGGAGGATGTCATTGCGCGTATCGCAACCGTTCCGGTCCACGTCCGCCCATGCCTGCCCGAATTGCGCCCGGTCATAGCCCGTCTTCGGCGCGCGGCCCTTGATGGCAAGCGTTGCAAGCAGGTCGATCGCCTTGGTTTCGTAGGCGGGCTGCGGGTTGGGCGCTGCCGCGGAGACGCCCGCCGCTACGGCGTTGGGGGTGTCCGGGTCCAGCGGCTCGCCGGTGTCCCCAGTCGTGGGCGTAGGAGTGGGCATGGACGACGGCGCCGCCACGGCCGGCGCAGTGACGCTCGCTGTCGCTGCCCTCGCCGTAGCCCTGCTTTCCGCGGAGGCGGCCTCAAGGTCCGCGCCTGCGACACGGGGCAGCGCTACGGCACCACCGATGAGAAGGGCGAAGGACGCGGCTATGGCGACGGCGCCGGCCTTGCGTTTCGCCGGCAGCCAGGCCCAGGAGCGCCTTCCAGTGAGCACGACATAAAGACCAGTCAGCGCACCGGAGATGCCGAGGAAAATCAGGGCGCCTCCAACACCGCCGCTGAGTGCGCCCAACAGCGTGAAGATGGCGGTAATTGCTCCGATGGCAAACGTCGAAGCGCGTGGATTCCGCGGCGGCTTCGGCGCCGGCGCCGATTGAGCAGCCCCCAAGAGGGTCTCGTAGTCGGACATTCTTCCCCAATGATGAGGACGCCGAGCAAGTCGGCACCCCTTTTCTGCCGGGCCTTCTGCTAAGCCCTGCAAAGCTCGATGCCGCTGAGCCTACGGCCCCATGACGTGCGGATTTGCCGCCGCCGTGAATACTCGGCCAACATTCAGCCAGTCTTGAGGGAACCTTGAGGAAGCGGGCTTCCCGCGCGTCACAATACGGCCGGAGGGCGAATGGACCTGCGCCGGACGACCGTTCCCCCGCTGGCATGGGCAAAGGTAGAGTTGCCCGCATGCAGATGCGCCTCGAAGTGGTCCAGGTCCCGGTTTCCGATGTCGAGAAATCAAAAGCTTTTTACACCGAACAGCTGGGCTTTGTGCTGGACCATGACGTGGAGCACATCCCCGGCATGCGCGTTGTCCAGCTGACGCCGCCAGGTTCTGCCGCCTCGGTAGTGATCGGAACCGGCATGACCGCCATGGCTCCGGGCAGCCTGGAAGGTCTTCAACTGGTGGTTCCGGACCTCCCGGCCGTCCGCGATGAACTAGTGCAGCGCGGGGCCGAGATCAGCGAAATCCAGGACCTGGGCGGCGTCCTGTTCGCCTACTTCAGCGACCCAGACGGCAACCGCTGGGTCATGCAGGGACAAACCCCGCCCGCCGTCCGCGACGCCCACAAAGCCGGCTAGCCCGCGGGCCGGTCCCGGACCATCCGCAGTTCCGGCACGCTTTCCCACTCCGGCGGCAGGTTGCCGCGACCGCCGTCGAACCTAAAGCCTTGGCGGCGGTAGAAGGACTGCGCCTTGACGTTCTCCTCAAGAACCCACAAGTAGGCGGGCGAACCGCCCAGGGCGGCCTCCAGCAGGGCCTTCCCCAGCCCGCTCCCCTGTGCGCGCTTCAGTACGAAAATCGAGTACAGCTCCAGCGCGAACGGGCTGTCTTCCTGGCGCGGCGGGCCGGCGTCGGCAAGGCCTACAATCTCGCCGTTGGCGTCCTCGGCGACGATCCGCGGGTGGGGAGCCTCAAGATACGGCCGACGCCGGGCCACGCGTTCCGGGATTGAGCGCCGCCGCTCAGCAAAGAATCCGGGCGAAAGCAGGTGTCCGTAGCTTTCTTCGTGCGCGGCCGTATGCATCAACACGATGGCCTCGGCATCCTCCGGAGTGGCCCGTCGAAGTACATAATCCATCGCTCCAGCCTAATAAGGGCGGCACCGGATCAATGTGTTGGCGGGGCCGCCGTGGATCCGCGGACCACCAGTTCGGTGCCCAGCTCGATCCGTTGCGGCAGTTCCTCGTCGCCGTCCAGGTGCCGCAGCAGGGCACGCATGGCGGTTTCCGCCATCTGCACCACCGGCTGCCGGATGGTGGTGAGGCCCGGCTCAACCCATTCGGCGGCGGGGATGTCGTCGAAACCAATGATGGACAGGTCTTCCGGGATGCGCAGCCCGGCAGAGCGCGCCGCACGGTAGGCGCCCAGTGCCTGGTCGTCGTTGCCGGTGAAGATCGCCGTCGGCCTGTCCGGCAGTTCCAGTAGCTTGCGCGTGGCCGCCTCGCCGGCCTCGATGGAAAAGTTGCCCGGCACCATCAGGGCCGGGTCCAGCGCAATGCCGGCCCGGCGCAGCGCGGAGATGTAGCCGTCCTCGCGGGCGCTGCTGCATTGCAGGTCTTCGCGTCCGCCAATCATGGCGATCCGTTTGTGCCCCAGCTTGAGCAGGTGTTCCGTGGCCGAGTAGCCGCCCTCCCAGTTGGCCGCGCCCACCGTCATCAGGTCCGGTCCGGGCTGGCCCACGGGGTCGATCAGGACCACCGGGATCCCCAGCGATTTCACCCGCTGGATCTGTTTGGCGTCCAGCTGGTACACGGCCATCAGCAGGCCGTCGGATTTACGCTCCGCGAGGTTTGCCAACCAGGGCCGGATTCGGGACCCGTCCAGGCTCAGGCTGCTCACCACGGTTCCGTATCCGGCGTCCTGCGCCACCCGCTCCACGCCCTCGATGATCTCCAAGGCCCATTCCGAGCCCAGGCCGGGAAACACGAGGTCCACAAGGCCGGCCTTCTGCCGGCGCTTGGCCGGGCGGCGCGCGTAATCGCGGCGGGCGATGATTTCCTCCACCCGCGCCCGGGTCTCCGCGGCGACGTGCGCATGCCCGTTCAGCACCTTGGACACGGTGGGAACGGATACGCCGGCCTCGCGGGCAATCTCGCTGATTGTCGCGCGCCCGGTGTCCTGTTTGCTCACCACGGAAACCACCCTTTCACCCGGGTCACGCGCCCGGGGCTAGTTATCGGAAAGTTCCCACGCCTGAATCCGGCCGCACATGCCGTAAATCCTGCGGTTTTCCCGTTTTCCCATCGTAGTTCGCGCGTTCGCCAGATAGATACTTTCCGCCGTGTCCAGAGAAACCAGTTGCCGCCGGGTGACCTCGGCCTGCCGGGCTGCGCCGGCTGCCAGAAGCCCGGCCCAGGCTCCGGCCCTGGCGGACGCCAGCCGGGCGGCCGCGGCGTGGAATCCCGCCAACGCCGCCGGCCCGGATTCGAGGACAGCGTCCTTGAGCGCCAGGTAGCCTTCCAGCGCCAGGTCACGACGACGGCGCGCGGCTTCCTCGGCTGCGGCCAGTCCCGTGTCGGCATCAGTCTGCTCCAGGACCGCGGCGCGGCGGTACGCTGCCGGGCCGGTGAGGTGCTCCGGCGGGAAGGTCATCACGGCGTCCCCGTGTTCGGGCAGCCCTGCGTTTTGCATGACCACCAGGATCTTCAGGTCCCCCGAATCGTTGATGGCGCGGTGGACTGTACCGGGGGTGAACCAGAGAACCACGCCGGGCTCCAGCGCAGTGGTGGTGAACCCTCGTGAATCAAGGGTCTCCAGCCGGCCCGCTCCCGCCAGCACCACATACGCCTCGGTGGAGGCGGTGTGCACGTGCGGCGATCCGCCGGCGGCGCCATCCGCCCCCGGCCAGTCGTAAATGCTGATCTCGGACAGGCCGGTAGCACCCGGGAACGTTGAGCCCATACTCAGGCCCAATTGCCAAGGGCGGTTTGCGCGGCCGCCGCCAGCGCCGCGGCCCGGCCCTGGTCCACGCCGCCGTCGGCGATCACCACCGCATAGCGGTACGTCAGCGGCTCACCTGCCCGGAGCGGGACCTCGGCGCTGAAGAAGGGTGCTGAACCCAGGCAGGCGAACATGGAGGACCGCGCGAACCACTGGTTCGGTGCGCCGGGGTTCGAACCGTCTTCCACGAAGGCAACGGTGGAGGACCGGCAACTGACGTCGTGCTTGCCGGTAAAGGCGATCCACGGCGATCGGGTGCCCATGAATTCGTCGGTACCGGCGCCCTCCTGGTTGCGGAATTCGCCGCCGGTAAAGGACCGTGGGCCGCGCCAGAAGAGACCGCCGTAGCCAGCGTTGTGGCGGCCTTCCGTGGTGGGGCTGCCGATCCTGATCTCTGCCCCGGAGATGTTGTCCATCCGGGTTTCGAAGAGGATGGCGTAGGCACCTCCGGTTTCGTCGCCGGCACCGCCGTCCGCCAGCAACTGGACGCTGAACCGGCGGTCCTCCGCAATGACCGGGCCACCGTCCTGCGAGGTCCAGGTGAGGGATTCCGATGCGGTGATCCCTGCGCCGGAGTGCTCGATCCCGGTGAAGGCGGCGTGGGTCATGGCGCCGTTGTTGTCCAGGTTGGCGTACTCGGTGGCGCGCGTGTAGGTGGCGCCGCCCCAGAAGTTGTGGCTGCCCACGTTCGGGAGCGCCCAGGAGAGCCCCTTGTGCCAGACGTGGTCCCAGGGCCGGGAAATGGTCACGTCGTCTCCGCCCAGGGTGGTCAGCGGATGGAAGAACGGGCGGGGGCTCTCGTATTGGGGGTCGGTGGGCCGGTAGGTATAGGTGGCGATGGGCTTGCCGTCGGCGGTAAACGTGAGGGCTGCTCCGTCGTCGGTGACATCCAGCCGGGCTGTGTGGACGGCTGCAGGGGCGGTGGTCATGGCGGGAGGCTCCTTGGGGTGTGGGGTGTGGGGTGTCAGGCGCGGGCGGCGTCGAAAGCTGTTTCGTTGAGGGCCGTGGCATCTAGGGCGGCGGTGCCCAGCCCGTCTCCGTCCATCCCGCCGTAGAAGGGGTGGCCGGGGACGATCTCGCCGCGGCGGACGGCCCTGCCGGTAAAGGCGGAGGCGTAGATCGCGGCAGCGAGCTCAAGGGTCTGCCGGGCGGAGTCTGCGCCGGCGGGCAGCGGAAGCCCGGCGTCGAGCGCTTGGTACATGGCCAGGAACTGGGCGGAGTGTCCGCTGCCGCGTTCCAGCGGCCGGCTGCGCCACTCGGTGCGGACCCCGTCTTCGTGGCCTGGTGCGCCGGTAACGGTCCAGTTGTCCGTGGCGTAGCCGTAAAGGTGGCTCAGTTCCACGGTGGCGAACTCGCAGTCGATCCGGATGTCCGAGGTCTCCCGGGGCGAGAGCAACGAGTTGACGATGGTGGCCACGGCGCCGTTGCGGAACCGGACCAGCGCGGCGGACAGGTCTTCGGTGGACGTGGCACGTGCCTGCCGGCCTGCTATCGCGGTGACTTCCTCCCACGGTCCCAGCAGGTGCAGGAGGAGATCGAATTGGTGGATGCCGTGGCCCATGGTGGGGCCGCCACCCTCGGCGTTCCACGTGCCGCGCCAGGGCAGGTCCCAGTAGCTGTCCGGCCGGTACCAGAGGGTATCGCAGCGGGCCACCAGCGGGCGGCCGAACCCGGCGCCCCCGATCAGTTCCCGGGCGGCCGCGGCGGCATCCCCAAACCGGTGCTGGAACACGCAGGAGAACTGGGCGCCGCCTTTGGCCTGGGCTTTCTCCAGCCGGTCGAAGTCCGCCAGGCTCAGTGCCGGGGGCTTCTCCGAGAGCACATGCACCCCGGCTTCAAGGCATTCGATGGCTTGGTCGATGTGCAGCATGGGCGGGGTGCACAGGTGCACGATGTCCGGCTGGGCCCCCGCGAGCAGTTCGGCCACCGTGAGGTATGTGCCGGGAATGCCATGCTTCTCCGCAAAGGAGTCCAGCCGGCCCTGGTCCACGTCGCAGGCTGCGACGAGCTCGGCGCGCCCGCCTGTCCGTGCCAGGTTGTCCGCGTGGACCGCGGCGATCCCGCCGGTGCCCACAATGGCCACTTTGTACGTGCGCATGTTCTCTCCGTCGTTGCAGTGAAGTCGTTGCAGTGAAGTCGTTGCCCAGAAGCGTGCCCCGAAGCGGTTGCCGTGATGATGCCGGACCACCCGGCATTGCACCGGCCGGGTGACCCTGCATCGCCGATGCTCCTCAAGAAACTTTCTATGCTCTCTTCGAAGTTTCGGATGCTCGCTGCAGCTACGTGTCCAAGGCTTTGTTTTCAACCGTAGGAAGATTTTGATTCCAGAGTCAAGGGGTTTCGATCTAGAAACTAAACATAAGTTTCTGATACTTTCTTAGAAACATCGTCCGATCCTAGGAGACGTCCGTGACCAGCGGTGCCGCCGAAAAGCAAGCCCTCCCCTCACCCGCGGCGGGCGTCGAGCCGCCTTCCGCCGTCGGACACCTGTCCCTCGAGGAGCTGGTGCGGCAGATGACCCTTGAGGAAAAACTGGCCCAGCTGGTGGGCGTGTGGGTAAATGCTTCCACTGAAGGCGACTCTGTTGCCCCGTTGCAGAACGAAATGGCAGGCGACGCCCGTTCCTGGGACGACGTGATTTCTGCGGGCCTCGGCCAGATCACCCGGATGTACGGCACGGTTCCGCTGGAACCACTTGAGGGGGCGCGCCGGCTGGCCGCTGCGCAGGAGCAGATCATGGCCGCCTCACGGTTCCGGATCCCCGCGCAGGTGCACGAGGAATGCCTGGCCGGGCTGGCCGCCTGGAAAGCGACCGCCTTCCCTGTACCGCTGGCCTGGGGCGCCACCTTCAACCCGGCGCTGGTGCGCCGGATGGCCGGCTTGATCGGCGGCCAGATGCGGCAACTGGGCGTCCACCAGGGCCTCGCGCCGGTACTGGATGTGGTGCGGGACCTCCGCTGGGGCAGGGTGGAAGAAACCATTGGCGAGGACCCCTACCTCGTGGGCACCGTGGCAAGCTCCTACGTCAAAGGGCTGGAAGCCGAAGGGATCATTGCCACCCTCAAGCACTTCGTGGGCTACTCCGCCTCACGCGCCGGACGGAACCACGCGCCCGTCTCCATGGGCCCCCGGGAACTCGCGGACGTCATGCTGCCGCCGTTCGAACTGGCCATCAAGGACGGCGGCGCCCGTTCCGTGATGCACGCCTACACGGACACCGACGGTATTCCCGCCGCGGCAAACCGTGCCCTGCTGACCTCCCTGCTCCGGGACGAGTGGGGCTTCGCCGGGACCGTGGTGGCGGACTACTTCGGCATCGCCTTCCTCAACGCCACGCATGGCATCGCCGCCGATTCCGGAGAGGCTGCAGCCCTGGCGTTGGCAGCGGGCGTGGACGTGGAACTGCCAACGGTGAACTGCTACGGCCTGCCCCTGCTTGAGCGCGTGCGCTCCGGGGAGGTCCCCGAATCCCTGGTGGACACCGCACTCCTGCGGGTGCTCCGGCAAAAGCAGGAAGCCGGGCTGCTCTCGCCGGACTTCGACCCAGCTCCCCCGGCCCTGGCTGCCGGCGCCATCGACCTTGACCCTGCGGCCCACCGGGCGCTGGCCCGGGAGATCGCCACGCAGTCCCTGGTGCTGCTGACCAACAGGGCGCACGACGACGGGCCAAGCCTGCCGCTGCCGGCGGCGGCTTTGGCGTCGGTGGGCGTCGTGGGGCCGCTGGCGCAGGACCCGTTCGCCATGCTGGGCTGCTATTCCTTTGACGCCCACGTCGGCGCATCGCATCCCGAGGTGCCCATGGGCATCCGGGTTCCGACTGTGGCCGGTGCAGCCGCCGAGCGGTTTGGCCGGATCCGGACCGCCGCCACCGGAACGTGCGAGGCCATCAGCGACACGCAGGTCCTGGAAGCCTGCCGGATTGCCTCAGCGGTAGACACCTGCGTGATCGTAGTGGGTGACAATGCGGGCCTCTTTGGCCGGGGCACCTCCGGCGAAGGCAACGACGCTGCCGACCTGCGGCTCCCCGGTGACCAGCACCGCATGCTGGACCAGGTCCTCACGGCTGCCGAGGCCGCCGGCACCCGCACCGTCGTGGTGGTCCTCAGCGGCCGGCCTTACGCGCTGGGCGACTTCGCGGCCAGGGCCGGAGCGATCGTGCAGGGGTTCTTCCCGGGCGAGGAGGGCGCCGAGGCGCTGTGGGACGTCCTGACCGGAGCCGTGACTCCGTCCGGCAAGCTGCCGGTTTCCGTGCCGCGGACCTCCGGCGGACAACCGGGCACCTACCTGCACAGCCGCCTGGCCGGGCCGTCCGGCGTCAGCGCACTGGACCCCTCACCGCTGTTCGGTTTCGGGCACGGCCTGTCCTACACGACCTTCGACTTTTCCTGCCACACGGCCAGCGGGCCCACGATGACGACGGCGGGCTCCGTCACCGTGGGATGCTCGGTGGCCAATACCGGCCCGGTTGACGGGGCGGAAGTGGTGCAGCTGTACCTCGAGGACCCGGTGGGCGAAGTGGTGCGGCCTGTCCGTGAACTGATTGGCTACGCCCGGGTTGACCTTGCGGCCGGCGCCGCGGCCCGGGTGGAGTTCACGGTGCACGCGGACCGGACCTCCTTTACCGGGGTCGACCTGAAGAGGGTGGTGACCCCCGGCCTGGTGAAGCTGCATGTTTCGACCTCCAGCAGCCGGGACCTCCACACCCACGAACTCATCCTGCACGGCGGCCGCCGCGAGGTGGGCTTTGACCGGGAGATGCTGACACCGGTAACGGTAACCCCGCTTTAGCCGTGCCGACCGGACATGTCATCCCCGGCCGTGCACCGGCCTGGCGTTAGCCGGGGGTTCCCCAACCTCATGGATGCCATGGCCGCTGCAGGCCGTCTTGGTGACGACGGCCCGCTCGATGCGCGAGACGGTGAACCACCGCATTGCGTCGCGCAGCCGGCACCACCCAACCAGGTACCACTGGCCGTTGGTGGCGGCGAACAGCACCGGCTCGACGTCGCGGGTGGTGGCGGTCCCGTCCCCCGCCGTGTAGCGGAGGCGGATCACGCGCTGCTCGGCCATCGCCTCCTCCAGTGCGGATTTGATGGCGCGGGACGAGGCGGGAAGCGCGTTGACCCAGACGCGGTGGGCCAGCTCGTCCGCTTGTGCCCGGGTTTTGGGATCGAGGACATCCATGATCTTTCGGACACCTGCTGCTGCCAGATCGGCGTAGGGGGCATCAGGCGCGGCGGACACCGCTGCCATGAGCGCCACGGCCTGGGCCGGTGACAGGCTGACGGGTGGCAGGGACGCACCTCCAGCCAAACCGTAGCCACCGCCCGGACCCGGCCGGGACCATACTGGCGCCCCGCTGTTCTCCAACGCATCGAGGTCCCGCTTGATGGTGCGAACGGATACCTCAAACGCTGCAGCCAGCCGTTCGGCGGAAAGCCCCCGCCTGCCGCTGCGGCGCAACATCTCGGAGAGGGCATGGAGCCGTTCGACCCGCTTCACCGTTCAGCCCCTGGCAAATTCATGACATAAATAGTGACACACCCTTGTCCGGTACGCCTGCGAGGGTATTGGCATGACAACTACTTCAAGCCGTCCCATCGTTCTCATCGCCGGCCACTGGCTGGGCGCCTGGGCGTGGGACGAAGTGCTGGAACACCTGGCAACCGACCACTCCCGCGCAGTCGCGATGACGCTGCCCGGCCTCGACGTGGACGATCCCGGCCGTGCGGCAAAAACCCTCGACGACCAGGCCGCAGCGGTCCTGGACGTCATCAGCCGGCTCGGGGCCTCTGCGGACCAGCCCGCCATCCTCGTCGCCCACAGCGGGGCAAACGCCCCCGTCAGCCTCGTCCTTGACCGACACCCCGAACTTGTCCATCGAGTGGTGTGGGTCGACTCCGGCCCTGTGGCACCTGGAAGCGCCTTCGGCGCGGGCATCCCGGAAGAGTTGGCGGAGCTTCCGCTGCCGCCCTTCGATGTCCTCGGACAGCAGGCGAGCCTCGAGGGCCTGAGCCCGGACGTCCTCGAGCGTTTTCGGGCCCGGGCCGTCCCTGAACCCGGGCCTGTGCTTCGTCAGGCCGTCGAGCTCAGGAACGATGCCCGCCACAAGGTCCGGACCACCCTGGTGTGCTGTTCGATCCCGAGCGCGCAGGTGCTGGAGCTCGCCCGCGCCGGGCATGCCATGTTTGCAGAAGTCGCGCGCGTCGAACACCTCGACGTCATCGACCTCCCAACGGGGCACTGGCCCATGTGGAGCCGTCCCCGCGACCTCGCCAAAGCCATTGGGTCAGCCGCGTCCCGCACAAACTGACGAGGTCAGGCGAGAGTGAATTCCTCCTCAACCAGCGCCAGCAGCGGGCGGGAGTTCAGGCACACCAGGAACACCACGGTCCCGGCGAGCAGCGGCAGCAGGTAGGTGGTGGTCATCAGCAGGAGGGTGGCGGTGACGAACAGGATGCCGGCGTTGCCCAAGGAGACCCGCTTCCGGGCGCTGAAGCTGTACAGGGAGAGCCGGTACACGTCCCGGGTCCGGAACGAGAACCGGGACAACAGCAGCAGCGCGTTCAAGCCCGCTGTGGCCACGAGCAGCGCGAGGACCAGCAACGCCGGCCGGAGCGCCGGTGCTGCGGGTCCGAGCGACGGCAGTCCGGCGAGGTTCACCGCGATGACGGCCAGGACCAGCAGGTACGGCAGCCACACCTGCAGGGCCTGGCCGGCATTCATCCGGTAGCCGCGGATGAAGTCCTGGTACACCTGTCCCTCATGCCCCGTGAGCATCCGGTTGAACGCATAGATGCACGCCACCAGCGCCGGACCGGCCGGAATGAGCGCCGGCAGGACCAGCCAGGCCCCTGCGAACGGGGCCGCCACCAGTGCCGCCGGCAGCAGTACGTTGGCCAGCACCAGCAGGGCCGAGCCCGTCATCACGCCCGCCACGGTGCCGGCCGCCCTGAAGAGGGGGCCGGCACCGTACTCCGCTTTCTTCTGAACCACCAACTGCCTTTCGGTTGCCGCGGCAGGCAGGCTGCCGCCGTCGTCCGCCTACTTCTTGTCCGCGTAGGCCTTGTACGCCTTGTTGGCCAAATCTACATACTTGCCCATGCCCTTGCTGTCCAGCTCCTTGACGTAGGCGTCGAACTCGGAGAGGGGCCGCTGGCCGGTAATGAACTTCAGGGTGTTCTGCTTGACGTGGTCCTTGAGCGGCGTGAGCACCAGCGTGGCCTGTTCGCGGTCCGTGTCGCTGAACGGCACGGGCGGCGCCACTGGCTTGGGCGTCTTGCTCTTCATGGCCTTTTGGAACGCCAGCTCCTCGTCGTTGAAGGTGGACTGCAGCAAGTCCGTGGTGCCGCCATAGGAGAAATTGCCACCGGAGAAGCCGTAGTCCACGCGCAGGTCCTTGGTGCCTGCCGGGTTCAGGCCCTGGAAGTTGATGTCCTTGGCCAGGACGCGCTTGCTGCCTTCCTTGGTGTAGGTGGTGCCCTGGACGCCCCACTTGGAGAATTCCTGGCCGGCGTCGCTGTAGAACAGCCAGTCGATGTACTGCATCAGCGCCACGAAGCTGTCTTTGTCCTTCACCGATGAGTTCAGCATGATGCCGTTCTCCAGCCGCGAACCACCGATCAGGTCACCGGCCGGGCCGCCGGGGACGGTGATCTTGCGGACCGCGAAGTTGCCCTTGCCCAGTGACTGCTCCATGGACGTGCGGTAGGTGATGATGTTCTGCGAGTTGGCGCTGATCACGAACGACTTGCCGGACGTGAACTTCTGGATGGCGGAATCGTCGGTCTGGGTGAAGCTTTCCGGGTCCATCAGGCCCTCGGACACCAGCGAGTTGAAGTAGGTAACCAGGTCCTTGAACTGGCTGCTGGCCGAGCCGAAGGCGAATTGCTTCTTGCCGTCGTCGAACGTCAAGCCGTCCACCAGGCCCCAGCCTGCCACGGTTCCGAACGCGGTGCCGGCAATGTTCAGCACGCTGTTGCCATTGAACCGGTCGGAGAAGGGCACGACGTCGGGATGGGACTTCTTGAGCTTGCGGAGCACCTCGCGGAACTCGTCCCAGCTCTTGGGCTCGGCAATGCCTTCCTTCTCCAGCACGTCGGTGCGGAACGCCAGCGTGTAGTCCGGCCAGAGCTCCTCGTGCAGGCCAGGCAGGACGTAGTACTTCCCGTCCTCCTGGGTGAGTCCTGCGATTTCAGGTTCCAGCTTCCATTTCTTGATTTTGTCCTGGTAGTGGGGCATGAGGTCCACGTAGTCGCTGACCGGGAGGACCGCACCGGAGGACACATACGCGCTCTCCTGGCCGGGGTAGGTCTTGGCGATGATCTCGGGGGCACTCCCGGAGCTGATCAGGAGGCTGCGCTTCTGCTCGTAGTCGCTGCTGGGGACGATGGTGGGCTGCAGCGTGACGTTGTTGTCGCTGGCCATCTTGGTGAACAGCAGCCAGTCCTTCTTGTACGGGTAAGTGGGCTGGTCGCTGAAGAGGAACGTGAAGCTCAGCGGCGTCGTCGCCTTGAACGTGTCCCCCACCCCGAAGCTGTCCATCGCACCGTTGCGGGCCTTTGAGGTGTCCACCTTGCTGCCGGAATCTGAGTCGCACCCGGCCATCACCAGGCCGAAGGCTGCGAGCGCGGACAGGCCGAGGAAGTCTCGTCTGCGGATCATGGGTTTTCCTTTCATAACGGGTTATTCCTTGACGGAGCCGAGCATGACGCCCGAAAAGAAGTACTTCTGGACGAACGGGTAGACGCACAGGATGGGGATGATGGTGAGCACGATGGTCACCGACTGGATGTTGGCGGCGATCTGGCCCACGTTCTCTGCCGTGCCGCCGGCCGAACCCGCGGTGGTGACGCCGGCAATCATGTTGCGGAGGTAGATGGTCACCGGGAACAGATCCGGGTTGTCCAGGTAGAGGAACGCCTGGAACCAGGAGTTCCAGTTGGCCACGGCGTAGAACAGGACCATGGTGGCCACGATGGCCTTGCTCAGCGGCAGCACCACCTTGAACAGGACCCCGTACTGGGTGAGCCCGTCGATGGCGGCCGCCTCCTCCAGTTCCCGCGGCATGTTCTCGAAGAACGACTTCATGATCAGCAGGTTGAAGACGCTGATGGCGTTGGGCAGCACCACCGCCCACAGGGTGTCCCGCATGCCCAGCGAGGTGATGAGCACGTAGTTGGGGATCAGGCCGCCGTTGAAGAACATGGTGAACACGGCGATGCCGATGAACACGCTGCGTCCCTTGAGGTCCTTCTTAGCGATGGCGTACGCGAAACTGGTGGTCAGGACCATCGAGATTGCGGTGGCCACCACCGTGTACAGGACGGTGTTGCCGTAATTCCGCCAAAACACCGAATCCGCCAGGATCAGCTGGTAGGTCTGGGTGTTGAACCCCAGCGGGAAAAGGTTGACCTGCCCGGCGTTGATGAACCCTTCGCTGGAGAAGCTCTGCGCCAGGATGTTCAGGAACGGGTACATGGTCAGGAAGACCACCACCAGCAGGAACACCAGGTTGGCCACGCGGAACACCCGCATGCTGCGGGAGACCTTCATGTCCTTGACCAGCACACCGGTGTCCGCCGTGGGCTTTTGCACTGCGGTTTCCTTCACGGTTGTCTCTTTCACGGTGGCCCCTTTCACCACAGGCTCGTTCCGGCGAGCCGTTTGGAGATGGCGTTCGCGGAGAGGATCAGCGTGAGGCCGATGACGGATTCGAACATGCCGATCGCGGCCGCGTAGCTGAAGTTGGACGATTCCAGGCCCACCCGGTACAGGTAGGTGGAGATGACGTCCGAGGTCTGGTAGTTGAGCGGGTTGTAAATCAGCAGGATCTTCTCGAAGCCCACGGCCATGAACGTGCCGATGTTCAGGATCAGCAGCGTGATGATGGTGGGCCGGATGGCCGGGAGGGTCACATGCCAGGTCTGTTGCCACCGGTTGGCGCCGTCGATCCGGGCGGCCTCATACAGCGACTCGTCGACCCTGGTGAGGGCGGCCAGGTACAGGATGGCGCCCCAGCCCATGGTCTGCCACACCTCGGAGCTGATGTACATGGGCCGGAACCAGGCGGCGTCCTGGGTGAAGTTCACCGTGCTTCCGAAGACCGTGCTGGCGATCTGGTTCACCGTACCGGTCATGGAGAAGTTCTGCAGGATCATGCCGGCGATGATCACCACTGACATGAAGTGCGGCAGGTACGCCACCGTCTGGACGAATTTCTTGAACTTCTGCGAGCGCAGCTCGTTCAGCATCAGCGCGAAGATGATGGGCATTGGGAAGCAGAACAGGAGTGTCAGCACGCCCAGGATGATGGTGTTCTGGAAGGCCTGCCAGAAACTGGGATCGTTGATGAACAGGGTGACGTACTTCAGTCCCACCCATTTCTCGCCGAAGATGCTGCCGCCGGGCTGGAATTGCCGGAACGCGATGACGTTGCCGGCCATGGGCAGGTAGCGGAAGATGGCGAAGTAGGCCAGCGGCAGCAGCACCAGCGTGTAGAGCCGCCAGTCGCGCTTGATGGCGAGCTTCCAGCCGCCGGGCTTGTTCCGTGGTTTGTCCTTGCGGCCGGGCGGCTGTGTGGTGACCGCTCCGGGAGGTACTTCCAATTGCGTGGCCATGTTGCCTCCTACCGGCCGGCTTCTGCGTATGTGCGGGCGTGTTCGCCAGCTGCCTCTTCCAGGACCAGGACCCCGTTGGCGGCCAGTTCCACTGCACCCGTGATTCGGGTGCCGGTGAGCACGTCCGTGCCGCCCGCCCCAACATCCACCCGGGCCGGTGCGTCGTTGTGGTTGAGGACCAGCAGGTAGCTGCGTCCGTTGCCGGCACGACGGCGGACCTGCACTCCCAGCGGCGCGTCCAGTTCGGGGCGGATCCCCGCAGCGGTCCGTTCGGCGTCGAGCAGTTCCTCCAGGTAGGTGCCGTCCACCCTCGCCGAGAGGTAGACGGCGGTGCCGCAGCCGAAACTGTTGCGGGTGACGGCCGGCGACCCGGCCAGCCTGCCCGAGGCGTAGCGGGCCAGCACCTCCGCCGAGGTGGCGTGCAGGTGTTCGGTCCAGTAATCCGCTGAGGCCGTGCCGCCGTCGGCCGTTGAAAGCTTGACGGCCTCGCCCTCCCCGGCCAGCGGGTGCATCTCCTCGCTCCACGCGCCCAGGACGTTGCGGAGGGCGCCAGGGTAGCCGCCGAGCCGGATCGTGTTGTCCTGGTCCACAATGCCGGAGAGGTAGCTGGCCACCAGCCGGCCGCCGCCGGCGACGTAGTCCTCGTAGCGCTGTGCGGCGTCGTCGGTAAGCAGGTAGGTGGCGGGAAGGACCACCAGGCTGTACTGGTGAAGGTCGCTGGTGGTGTCCACGAAGTCCACGGTGATGTTGGCGTCAAAGAAGGGCCGGTAAAGGCGGAGGACTTCCTGCGCGTAGCTCAGGTCCGAGCGGGGCGAGTTGCCCAGTTCCAGGGCCCACCAGCAGTCCCAGTCAAAGACCAGCGCCACCTTGGCGGTGGAGCGGGTGCCGGTGATTCCGGAGAGGTGCTTGAGCTCCCGGCCCAGTTCGCAGACCTCCCGGAACACCCGCGTGTTGGGGCCGGCATGGTTGACCATGCCGGAGTGGAAGCGTTCGGTGCCTCCCCTGGCCTGGCGCCACTGGAAGAAGAGGATGGAATCGGCTCCCTGGGCGATCGCCTGGTAGGAGCCTAAACGCATTTTGCCGGGCAGTTTGGAGACGTTGACGGACCATTGGCTGACGGCTGCGGTGGCTTGTTCCATGACCAGCCAGGGCTGGCCCTTCCGCAGTGAGCGCATGAGGTCGAAGTTGAGGGCGGCGGCAACGTGCGCGTCGGATTCGCGAGGGTCCGGATAGATGTCCAGTGCGGCGGCATCTTCCTCGGCGGCCCAGGCCCAGTAGTCGTTGTTCTTGTAGAAGCGCATGAAGTTGGTAACAACGGGCAGTTCCGGCGTATGGCGGCGCAGGATGTCCCGTTCGGCCTTGTAGTGCGCCAGCATGCTGTCCGAGGTGAACCGGTGGTAATCGAGCCGGCGGGACGGGTTGGACCAGGTGCGGGGCTGGGCAGGTGCATTGACCTGGGCCCAGTCGGAGTAGACCTGGCCCCACACGTCGGTGCTCCAGGCCCGGTTCAATTCCTCCAGGCTGCCGTACTTGTCTTGGAGCCATTCCCGGAAGGCGCGGTCGGCGTGCGGGCCGTAGGAGACGGGGCCGTACTCGTTGTTGACGTGCCACATGCACAGGGCGGGGTGGGCGGCGTACCGCTCCCCCATCTTTTCCGCCATCGCCAGGGACTTTGCCCGGTAGGCGGGGTGGGAGACGTCGAAGTGCTGGCGGGAGCCGAAGCCGAAGGTGCTGCCATCAGCCAGGACCGGAAGGATGTCTGGGTGCCGGGCGATCAGCCAGGCCGGCGGGACAGCGTCCGGAGTGGCCAGGTCCACGCCGATGCCGTTGGCGTGCAGCAGGTCCATGATCTCGTCCAGCCAGCTGAAGTCGTAGATGCCGTCTGCCGTTTCGAGCCTGCTCCAGGAGAAAACGGCCAGGGTAACCAGGTTGACCCCTGCTTCCTTCATGAGGCGGACGTCCTCGTCCCACACCTCGCGCGGCCACTGCTCGGGGTTGTAATCCCCTCCGTAGGCGATGCCGCCAAGCCGGTCATGCAGGCGCTTAAGCCGGTGTTCGGGGGTATGGGTGCGTTGCTCGCTGGTCATCATTGTCCTTTGGTTGGCATGTTGGCCGCGGGCTCCCCACCAGTGCGACCTGCATCACACAGAGAAACTATCGTAAACTTTCAGCAATAACAACAGGTACGTGAAAGTAGGAGCGCACTCATTTCTCCGCATTGCCGCGGATGCGAACGCTAACATGGATGCATGCAGGAGGCCCCCGTCCGGAAAACGTCGGTCCAGGCGCAGGCCAGGTTCCGTATTTTCCAGGGTTGGAAGAAACTATCGGAGCTGCTTGTACGACCGGCGTGGCAGGTTTCGCAGCGCCAATGCCAGTATCAACAGCCAGCCTGGGACCGCACGATCCAGGCCGGCCACCCCCGGTGGGCGCGGACGCCCTCCTCCGCCAGCGGCAGGCAGTGGTCCGGCGCCCGCTATCCTGGCTCTTTGATGTCCTGCAGCACTTCATTGCGTCGCAGGAACCAGGGCTTGAAGGGCGGGTCGAAGCGCGCGTATCGCGGAGCGCCGACCGGCGTCAGCCCGGCAACTTTCAGTGCCGCTTGGAGCCCCGCGGTATGCCGCTCGAAGGAAGAAGCGGAGCCGCCGCCCGTGAAGCTGAGGGCAGCGGAAAGGGAGGCCGGAACGGCGCGCACCGTCACCCTGGGGTCGGCGGGAGCCGGGGCCGTGTCGGCCGTGACGCCGGCCGGGAGCACGAATCCCACCACGAACTCCGCCGGCCCACGGGCTCCCGGCAACGGCCCCTGCTGCAGCACGGGAGCCGTCATGGCCAGCTTTTGCGGGGAACCAGGCTCCTGGATGACGGGCGCAGTCATGGCCAGCTTGCGGCGGGCGGAGTTGTTGCCGCTGATGTAATTGAACAGGTAACGGAACGCCGCGTTTCCGGCCCGGTCGAAGTCCGCCCTGACCTTGACCTCAGCCACGACGTAAGCCGGATACCAACGGAGCTCGAAATGTGGATACCGGCGGATCAGTTCATAGGGCTGCTGTTCAGTCATGGTGCGTCAGAGCCTACGCCCGTGGCGCCTGGGCGGCCAGACCTGCGCCCCGGCTCACCCCACGCGCCGTGTGGCGCGCCTCCGAAGGAAGCCGCGCAGGGCCCCCACTCCCATCAGGACGACGGCCAGGGTTCCAATTCCACCGAAGAGCGCTGTCAGGACCACGCCGGCACCACGGAACCACTCTCCGCCACTTTCATAGCCCGGAACGATCGCCCGGCCAGGATCATCTTCGGCATAGATCACAGGAACATCGGTTCCCACCACAGGGTGCTGGTCGTGGTCCACGGCCGCGAACGTCCGGTGGGCCGATCCGTCCGGCGTCGTGAAGTCAACCCGGATCCTGCGCTGGGATGCCTTGGTGACATCGTCAAAGTGGACGATCGTTCCGGTTGCCCGCGCTCCAGTGCGCGCGAGTTCTTCGTCCGCGTTGATCATGAAGCTGCCCGCACCGATCATGATGGGCCCCAGGCAAAGGACCAGGACGGTGACCGCCAGGTTCAGCCTTATCTTCCACGGCCGCGCGGGCTTGCGGTTCTTGTCGGTTCTGCGCCCGGTCACGGCTCCCATTCTGCCCGAGCCTGTCAGCAAAACCACACACTGGACCGTTGCCATGGGCAACCATGAGCGGCATAATAGTTAGCAGAACTAATTAGCAGTGCTAAATAACCGCAGCAGGAGGCGCACCCGCTTACATGTCACCCGCCCACACCAAGCCCCAGGCCACAGCAGACCCCACCGCCCCGGACACCCTCGCCATCGACCTGCGCACCGCCGTGATGCGCACGTCCCGCCGGCTCCGCGTCGAAGCAACCGGCGACATCATCACCCCTGGCCAGTACACCGTCCTGGCCCTGCTCAACGGCAGCGGTCCCAGCACGCTGCGCGCACTGGCAGAGAGCGAACACGTCCAGGCCCCGTCCATGACCAGGATCGTCAACGCCCTCGCCGACCAAGGATTCGTCACCCGGTCCGCCCATCCCGACGACGGCCGCCAGGTTCGCGTGGACATCACCGACTCCGGCAGGACGGTCCTCGAGGAAGCACGCCGGCAGCGGACCGCCTGGCTGGCCCGGCGCGTGGCAGGGCTCAGCGAGGACGACCGGCTCACACTGAGCCGCGCGGCCCGCATCATGCAGGAAATGAGCGCCAAATGAGTGCCATGTTCCGGGCCCTCGAAAACCCCAACTACCGCATCTGGGCCGGCGGCGCGATCGTGTCCAACATCGGCACCTGGATGCAGCGGGTGGCACAGGACTGGCTGGTCCTGACCGTCCTTACGGACCACTCCGGTGCCGCGGTGGGCCTCACCACCGGCCTGCAGTTCCTGCCCATGCTGCTGTTCGGCCCGTACGGCGGAGTGCTGGCGGACCGGTACCGCAAGCGCATCATCCTGATGTGGACGCAGCTGGCCATGGGCTTCACCGGCTTGGCCATCGGCCTGCTCGTGGTCACCGGCACCGCCCAGTTGTGGCACGCCTACGTGGCTGCGTTCTGCCTGGGAGTTGCCAGCGCCGTGGATGCCCCCGCCCGCCAGGCCTTCGTGTCCGAACTGGTTGGCCAGGACAACATCTCCAATGCAGTGGCCTTGAACTCGGCGTCCTTCAATACCGCCCGGCTTACCGGCCCCGCAATCGCCGGCGTCCTCATCGCGTGGGTGGGCACCGGCCCGGTGTTCCTGCTCAACGCTGCCAGCTTCGCCGCCGTCCTGGTCTCGCTGTTCCGGATCCGCATCACCCAGCCGGCCCCCGTGGCAGGCCAACGCAACAAGCACCAGGTGGTGGAGGGCGTCCGGTATGTGCGCCGCCGTCCGGATCTGATGTTGATCATGGTCCTGGTGGGTATCCTGGGCGCGTTCGGCATGAACTTCCCGGTCATCAACTCGCTGATGGCCACCACCGAGTTCAGCATGGGGCCCAGTGAATTCGGGCTCCTCGGCTCGATCATGGCGGTAGGTACGCTCGCCGGCGCCCTCCTGGCCGCGCGCCGGTCCGGCCCCCGGCTGCGCTTCCTCCTGGGCGGCGCGTTGGGGCTGGGCTTCTTCACGATCCTCGGCAGCCTGGCGCCATCGTTCTGGACGTACGCAGCCATCCTGGTTCCGGTGGGCCTGGCGTCCATCACTTTCCTGAACAGCTGCAACACCAGCATCCAGCTCTCCGTGGAAGCCCCGTTCCGTGGCCGCGTCCTGGCGCTGTACCTGGCAGTGCTGCAAGGCGGCACCGCGCTGGGTTCGCCCCTGGTGGGGTGGATAGGCAGCCAGTACGGTGCACGCTGGTCGGTCGCCTCCGGCGGCATCGTGGTGCTCCTGGCCGGAATCGCGGCGGTGGTGGCGGTGAGCAGGCGGAACCGGATTACTTTCCGCGGCGCGCTCCGGATGGCGCTGGGCAGGCGGGAACCGGCCGTCTGAGAGTCGGGTGGGCGGGTACGGCCGATCCCGGCACCTGCGGCAAAGCCCGGACAAGCTTTACGGCATGGGCGCGCCGATGATATCCACCGAGATTTCGACCGCCGGCACCACTCCCCGGTTCTCCAGCCAGTGCAGGGTGTTCCGGTCCTCCGGCCAGCCCACGCCCGGCCCGTACTCCGTGGCAACCCCGTCCCGGTGGTCGGTGATGATCCCCGAGAGGACATAGACAGTGCCAGGCCGGCCTGCATGGTCATGGAGGGGGCCGAACACTCCACCGGGCTCGATGGTCACCATCCGCATCCGCAACTGGCGCCCTTCCATCCCGTCGATCTCGCCGGCAAGGTCGACCGCAGCCAGCAACTCCACCGAGACGCCAGCGGTCTTCGGTGCCACCTCCTCGACGCTCATCGCGCCCCTTCCCACAACCTCAATCTGCGGCGGCGCCGGCCCTGCCCCTGCCGGGGCACCCGGGTGCAGGTGCTTCCGGCGGCGGGTGCCGGCGTCGTCCTTAATGTGCCGGGCCTGCGACAGCGGGCCACGGCGTTCAACGGGGCAGCGATGAAATGTTCAGAATGTTGCCCTCACTGTCCAGGAACCAGGCGGCGTCGCCCATTCCCTCCATCGAGGCGATGCCGTTCTCTGTCTTCAGTCCGGGCATGTCGTACTCCTCGAAAACGACGCCCCGGCCGCGCAGTTCCTCGACGTCGCGCCGTACGTCATCGGTTCCCCACCCTATCTGCGTGTTCTTGGCCGAGCCTGCGTTGTCCGTTTGGTAAATCAGGAACGCGGTACCCTTCCCGCACCGGTACACGAGCCCGCCGTCACTCATGGTCCGCTCGGGCTCCAAACCCAGCTTGTCCCGGTAGAACTCCCGTGCCCGGTCAATGTCCTTTGCCGGCAATACAGCCATGACTTCCAGATCTTTGAGCATGACAACAACTCTCCTTGCCACTTTTCCTGATGGCGATGCTCTCCCCCGAATCGGCCCGGCCGTCCCCCGCCGGGCCTCGTGGCCGTCCTTCCCGCCGAATGCCGGGGCGGCCACCTGGAGCTCCCTGATCCGCGGTGGCAGAAGCCATCGGCACGGGGTTCCCGAAGTCTACGAGGCCATTATGGAACTGTTCGTCCCCGCATGGAATAGGGGTTTTATTGCGGGTGGGGCAGCGGCAGTGCAGCTATTTCCGGGCCGCCGAGATGGCCCTGCGGGCCGCCCTGCCTGCCACGGCCACCAGGGGAACCAGGCATGCCAGGACGGCGATGGTGTTGGGGCGGAACGCCGCCCTGCCATTGACTGTCCGGTACACCCCCAAGGGCAGGACGAACCCGCCGCCGCCTCCACCTGATGCACCTTTCTCCGATTCCATGCCTCCACCGAAGCCGAAGGAGACCAGCGCCACGGGCACGATCTCCTCCCCGCCGAGGGTGACCGTCGTGCCGTAGGCGCGGGCCACGCCCATGTTCTTGAAGGTGTCCACCAGGGACGCGAAGGTGCCAGGCATGGGTTCAGGATAGGCGCCGCTGTGGACGGGCCGGCAGGTCCTTTGGTCCTGCCACAGCGTTCCTCACCGCTTCGCAGGCGTTCCTGCCCGCCGAAGCTTGGAGAAGGCTCCGAGGCTGTAGGCAAGCAGGACCAGCGCCATGGCCACTCCGGCGGTCGCCGCCGCCGACGCCGCGCCCGGTTCCGTCCCGCTCAGCAGGCCTATACCGCCAATCGCTGCGAGCAGTCCGCCCAGAAGGTAGAACATGGGCTCCTTGAAGGCCCACGCGAACGGCAGGAAATGGAGGCCGACCACCAGTGCGATCAGCGCCGGACGCAGCGCCAGCGCGCCTCGGGCGTCAAGCAATGAACTACCGGCCGCTATCAGCGCGAATTCAACCACCACGCACAGGACATAGACCGCGATGTGTCTGCCGCGGGGTGGCACGAAGGGTCCCAGGAAACGTGGCCTGGCGAAGAGGAACCACAGGCTGGCGCCCACAGCCCCGAGGACCAGGACGCGCGCGGCGCCGGACAATAGGTCCGCAAACCCGGGCGTGTAGGAGAACACGAAGAGGCATGCACCCCCAAGGCCAAGCAGGGCTCCCGTACGGCGGGGATCAACAAACCGCGGAGGTCCATCAGCCGGCAAAGAGGTTGTCCGCTTAAGTAAAGTCACTGGATAATTTTCGCAGAGACCCTCCCGTTGCGGAACCAACCGACGTCCTTAACTGCAGGGTTTCACTTCCGGATTTCCGCCAGCCGCAGCCTGACGATGTCCGCTACGACGTCGTCCGGCACCGGCCTGGCTGCGCTGAAGCGGATGGTTCCCTTGGACAGCGAGTAGCCCTCCAGGCGTCCGGCCACCGCCTCCACCACGGCCGAGGAGAATGGAAAGATCGAAAGGTGCTTGGCCGCGGCCACGGCAGCCACCAGCGGCTTGCCGTCGACCTTGAGGGCCGGCATCCCGTAGCTCAAGCCCTCGGTGGCGTCCGGGGCCACGGACCGGGCAATCTCCACCACATGCCGGAGGCAGCCGCGGCCCGGTTCATCCGTCGCGGCCAGGGCATCATCCACGACGCCCATGGAGCGATCAGCCCTTCCGGGCGGCGACCGTGGCTGCGAGCGCCGCGAGGCCGCGCTCAAAGTCGCCGCCCACCAGCTTGTCCATGTTCATGAACAGGGCAAAGACCTTACCGAGCCCTTTGTTCTCCCCGGTCATCAGCCACGTCACCTCGGTGCCGCCAGGAGCCGGGCTGAACGTGAACGTCGTGGGGTTCAGGGCCTTGAACGGCTTGGTGAATTGCAGCCGGATCCCTATGCGGCTCGGAGGCACCGACTCCACGATCTCCATGGTTCCGCTGCCGGCCTTGCGGTTCCCGTTCCACTCATAGCCTGCGCCGGCCCCTGATTCGCTGCCGAAGTAGCGGCGGCTCATGCCCGGATCGACCGCCTCCCAGGGGGACCAGGCGGTCCATTCGTGGAAGTTGTTCACCAGCGGAAAGATCTCCTCGGCAGAGGCAGGGATGACCGCGCTGCGGCGGACTTCGAAAGTAGACATGGGCCAAGCATAGGGCCGCAGGCCGCCGGCGTTAAGGGAGGACCACGTTGACGGGTTCGCGGCCCTCGAGCAGCAGTCCGATCTGCTTCCTGACCAGGCGAACCATGCGGGGGAACATGGCCGAGCTGGCGCCGCCCACGTGCGGAGTGATGAGCACTCCGGGGGTGGTCCACAGCGGGTGGCCGGCGGGCAGCGGTTCCGGATCCGTGACGTCCAGGGCGGCGCGGAGCCTGCCGGTTGCAGTCTCGGCCAGCAGCGCGTCGGTGTTGGCCACAGGGCCGCGGGCCACGTTCACCAGCAGGGCGCCGTCCGGCATGGCGGCGAGGAACTTGGCGTCCACAAGGTGCTCTGTTTGCCCGTTGAGGGGAACACTGACCACTACGATCTCGTGCAGCGGCAGCTGTTCGTAGAGAGAGTCGATCCCGTGGATGGTTCCGCCACCGTCCTCGCGTGAACGGCTGGCCATCCGGGTGACCTCGGCTTCGAACGGGAGGAGCCGGGCCTCGATGGCCTTGCCGACTCCCCCGTAACCCACCAGCAGGACGCGCCGGTCCGCCAGGCTGGGGCGCTGGCTGTTGTCCCATGTGCTGTTGTCCTGGTTCCGGACAAAGTCCGGGATGCCTCGCTGGGACGCGATCATCATGCCCACGGCGAGCTCCGCCGTCGAGGTCTCATGGACTCCGGCCGCGTTGGCAAAGGTGACACCGCCGGGCAGGATGCCCGCTACGCCGTCGTACCCGATGGACTGGCTCTGCACCAGGCCTACGTCCACGCCTGCCAGCGCGGCGAGCGCGGACGGCTTGCCCATGTAGGGCGGCACCAGGAGGTCCAGCCGGCCCTCGGGGGCGGGGCCCGCGAGGTCCCAGAGCACAAACTCGACGCCGTCCACCGGGGCGAGTGCGTCCAGCAGGTCTTGGGCGGGCAGGCAGACGCGCAGGCGGGCGCTCATGCGGCGACCATCAGCTTGACGTTGGCGGCGCCCAGGGCATCCTCGATTTCCTGCGGCGGCGGGGCATCCGTCACCAGGATGTCCACCGCATCAAATGCTGCCAGCCGCGCCAGCGCATACCTGAGCATCTTCTGGTGCGTTGCCACCACCACTACCTGTTCCGCCGAATTCATAAGGGCGATCTTAGTGGCGCGCTCCACGTCGCGTTCGATGTAGAAGGCCTCATCGTGGATACCGGTCACCCCGATGAACGCCGTCTTGGCGCGCAAACCTGCAGCCGCGCTCACGGTCATGGGACCGTTGAACGCCTGGCTGTCCAGCAACAGTTCCCCGCCGAGGCAGATGGTGCGCGCCTCGGTCAGCTGCAGGCAGCGCTGGATGGCCGGGGCCGAGTGGGTGATGATGGTCCCCCTGAAGGACGTGGGCAGTTCCTGGGCGATCTGGTACGTGGTGGTACCGGCGTCAAGGATGATGGCGTCCCGTTCGCTGATCATCGACACACAGGCCCGTGCGACCCGGAGCTTGGCGTCTGCGTCCTCCCGGACCCGGGCGGCGAAGTCGGCGTTCTGGCCGTGCCCGTCCACGGCACTGACCCCGCCGTGGACCACCCGGGCCAGGCCCCGCTTGGCCAGCACCCGGGTGTCCCGCCGCACGGTCATGTCGGAGACTGCGAACGTCCCCGCGAGGTCGTTCGTGGAAATGAAGCCTTTCCGTCCCAACTCATCGAGGATGGTGCGCTGGCGCGGCGTCAGCGGCGCCTCTCCATGTGCTGTGCTCATAAGCTGCTTATCCCTCCCCAATGCGCCGGGCAGAGCCTGGCGGCGTGTTGGACTTCCAACACAAATCTTCTTATGAACGTACCCCGGAAGCCGCATTCGCGAGCTCCACGGGGCGTCCTTCCGTAATAGAACGTTCCGCTGCCAGGCCCATCCGCACGGACTGCAGGCCGTCGGCAACAGTCACCTCTACGGGGCCTTCGCCCAGGATTGCCTTCCGGTATTGAAGGTGCTCGTAGTACGTGGAGCCGTGGTGGGCGCCGGCGGCGAGGACCGCCTCATCCACCGGCACGTCATGCTTCAGGGGGCCCAGCGGGGACCGGGGGCTGAATTCCACGGTCGCCTCGGCTTCGTCGCCGGGGATCCAGTGGTTGGCCGCCACCGGGATGAGGGTTTCGATCTTGGCGGCGTCGCCCACGATGGAGATCCGCTCCTGGAACTTTGACCCTTCGGCGAACATGGACAGCTCCAGCATGGCCCGCCGGCCTCCCTTGAAATCGACGATGACGTAGGCGTTGTCCACCATGTCCGGGACCTTGCCGTCGTACACCTCGTCCATATGGTTGACGTCGTGGCCGCCGCTGGCGTAAATCCGGACGGGCTCGTCCTGGAGGATCAGGCGCATCAGGTCGAAGAAGTGGCAGCACTTCTCCACCAGGGTGCCGCCCGTCCGCTCGGCGAAGCGGTTCCAGGAATCCACCTTGTGCAGGAACGGGAAGCGGTGTTCCACGATGGAAAGCATGTAGATGTTCCCAAGCTTTCCGGTGTGTGCCGCCTGGATAACCTCCTGGACCGGCGGCATGTACCGGTACTCCATGGCAACCCACACCGGTGCCGGGTAGCCCGCGGCGAGGACTTCGAGCTGGTCCGCCTGTTCTGCGCTGGTGCATACGGGCTTTTCGACCAGGACCGGGAGGTTGGTGCCGCTGGCGAAGATGTCCTTCAGGATGCCCAAGTGGGTGTCGTTGGGGCTGGCAATCACCAGCGCGTCAACCATTCCCGAGGCCAGCAGTTCCTGGTGGGAGGTGAAGAGTTGCACGTCGTAGCCGATTTCCTTGGCAGTCTCGTCGAGGGATGACGGCGTGGGGTCTGACACTGCGGTGATCCGGCTCCCGGGGATCAAGGCGAGGTTCCTGACATGTTCGCGGGCCATGTGGCCTGCCCCGATGAGTCCGTACCGGATGGTCCGGACAGATTCCGCAGTAGGCAATGACATGAGCTGCTCCGTTTCTCTACGTTGAGTGGGGGGTGCGGCGTTGCATCCCAAACACAACTATACAGAAAGTGTTGTTTTTCCAACATAGCGTGTGTATATTTCTTCAATACCAGCCGGAACTACAACGAGGTGGAACGTGCCCCAACCGTCAACTGGACCCCTGCTCTTCGTAGGCTGCGCCACTCTTGACTCCATTGCCCTGGTGCAGGATTACCCCGCTGCGGACAGCCGGACCGTGGCCACGGATTTCGCGACGGCGGGCGGCGGCCCTGCAGCCACGGCAGCCGTCGCAGCAGCACGGGCGGGGGCGGATACCGCCTTCGCCGGCGTCCTCGGCACCGACGAAGAAGGCGACCGCATCATTTCCGGGCTGAAAGCCGAAGGCGTGGACACCTCCGCCGTGATCCGCGATCGCGGCGTCAAGACCGGCGCCAGCGTGATCATCGTCAGCAAGGCAACCGAGAGCCGGGCCATCGTCACCAGGCCCGTGCCGCCGGTCAGGTTCCCTGCGGGCAGCCGCTTCTTCGACCTGCTGGCATCCGCCGCCTGGGTCCATGCCGACCACTTGGGATGGAATGCCGTCGCAGGTGCCCGCTCCGGATCGCTGAACATCAGCGTGGACGCCGGCAATCCCATCCCATCCTTTAGCCCCCGCGGCATCGCACTCTACGTACCTACCGTGGAAAGGCTCCAGGCAGAGTACGGCGCCGGGCACTCCCCCGGAGCCCTCCTGCGCAAAGCGCTCGACGACGGCGCCGCGGCCGTCGTGGCCACCGCCGGCTCAGACGGCGCCTGGGTCCTGGAACACGGAGGGGATCCCGTCCACGTACCGGCCACGCCGGCGGACATCGTTTCCACCCTCGGCGCCGGCGATGTCTACCACGGCGCGCTCCTCGCAGCCGTTGCCGCAGGCCTGCCGTTGGTGGACGCCGCCGCATTCGCCGGCCGCACCGCCGCAGCATCCTGTGCCGGGCTGGACGGCCGCTCTGCCATCCCCCGCCAGGCCATCACCACCGAATTCGCCTCCAACCACCATTCCTGACCCAACCCGCCCAGCTGAAAGTAGCCAGCCCATGAACCATGCAGACCTCTCCCCGCTCCAACGGCCCTCAGGCGCCTTTGCGATGCTCGCCGTTGACCAGCGCGAAGCCATGCGCAACATGTTCGCAGAGCACACCGACCAGCCCGTCACGGACCAGGACCTCCGGGACTTCAAGCTCGAGGCGGCCCGCATCCTGACCCCTTATGCCTCCGGCGTCCTCATCGACCGCCAGTTCGCCCTGGACCAGGCCATCGAGGCAGGCGTGGTGGACCCCGGCTGCGGGCTGATCGCCTCCGCCGACCACTTTGAACCCGCCCACGGCGAACTGGTGGGCGAAGTGACCATCGACCGCCTGGTGGATCCGCACAAATACGCCGCCCTCGGCGTCAAGGCCCTGAAGCTGCTGGTGCTCTACCGCCCGGACGAACCCGCCGAGGGCCGCGTGGCCATGGTCCGCGAGTTCGTGGACAGCTGCCGGTCCGCGGGGCTGATCAGCATCATCGAACCCGTCTCCCGCAAGCCCCTGGCCGGCGGCGACTTTGACTGGAACGCGGGCATCCTGGCCGCTGCCAAGGAACTGGGCAGCCTGGGTGCCGACTTGTACAAGGCCGAGGTCCCGTTCCACGGCCAGGCTTCGGAAGCTGACGTCCGCGATGCCTGCGCCGAGCTCACCAAAGCCATCGACGGCCCGTGGGTGGTCCTCTCCTCCGGTGTTCCCGAAGACGTCTTCCCGGACGCCGTCCGGTGGGCCTGCCTCGAAGGTGCCAGCGGCTTCCTCTCCGGACGCGCAGTCTGGGCTTCCTGCATCGGCGCTCCCGACGTCGTCGAATCCCTCTCCACCGACGCCGTCCGCAGGCTGCAGCGCCTTTGCGCCGTGGTGGACGACGTCGTGTCCGCCCAGAGGACCAACGCCTAGGCAGTTCTCCCGCACCACAAGCACCGTCACGGGGCCCGGCCCCTCTCAGCAGCAAGCAAACAAGGCACAGCAAACACTCAACGAGGAGATTATTGTGAGTCAGATTTCACGCCGGCAGGCAGTCGCCCTTCTCGGGGCCCTGGGCTTCGGCGCCGCCGCGGCAGCGTGCGCCGGGCCCGGCGGTTCCACAAAGCCGGGAGGGGCAACCGGTCCGTCGGCACCCGCCACCGGAGCCGTCACCGGCAAGGTGTCCTTCGCCCACTGGCGCGGCGAGGACAAGGCCGTATTCGACGAACTCATCAAGCGCTTCGTGGCACAACACGACGGCGTGGAAATTGCCCAGGACATCTCGACCTCCAACGACTACAACGCCCAGGCACTGCAGAAGCTTCGCGGCGGCTCCATCGGCGACGCGTTCGCCACCTTCCGCGGCTCCCAGTTTAAGAACTTCACCGAGGCCGGGGTGTACACCGACCTCAAGGGCAGCAAAGCCGTAGGCAACTACCAAAAGGGACTCCTGTCCGCCGGGCAGAGCGGCGACAACCAGCTCGGCCTGCCCTACCAGGTGGTCTTCCCCATGCCCATGGCCAACCTGGACCTCTTCGACAAGGCCGGTGCAGAAACCTCGCCCAAGAACTGGGACGCCTTCCTGGGCATGTGCGAAAAACTCGCCGCCTCCGGGGTCATTCCCATCTCCTGGCCGGGCGGCGACGTCGGAAACGGCGGCCAGCTGTTCAACTGCATGATCGCCAACAACGCCCCCGTGGACGACATGTGCGCCCAGATCGAGCAGGGCAAGCTCAAGTGCACGGACGACTGGTTCCTCAAGATGCTGGGCCAGTACAAGGACCTGAAGCCCTTCGTGCAGCCCAACGCCACCGGCACCGCCGTTGAACCGGCCCAGAACCTGTTCTCCCAGGGCAAGGCCGCCATGCTCGCCACCGGCTCCTACCACCTCGCCGCGGTCCGCGGACTCGGTGCCAAGTTCCCGATCGACCTGGTGTTCCCCAACACCACCTCCGACGGCAACGGCAAATACGAGGGCGCCTACAACGCCACCTTCATCCTGGGCGTCAACTCCGCCAGCAAGAACCAGGCGGCCGCGGCGGCATGGATCGATTTCCTCTCCGAGCCCGAGAACGCCGGATACTACGCCAACCAGACTGCCCAGCACGTCTCCGTGGACAAGGTGGAGTACACCAACCCGGACCTGAAGCGCCTCAGTCCCTGGCTGCAGAAGAAGACGGCACTCGCCGCCCGCTTCCAGTTCAATAACCTCGATGTCCGCAACGCGGTGGAGGCCAGCGCCACGGCCGTCATTTCCGGCACCAGCCCGGAGCAGGCAGCCGCTGCCGCCCAGAAGATTGTTGACGAACGGCTATGAGCATCCATCCGGGAACGGCTGCCCGGCGGAAGGCCCCGGACAACCACACCCCCGACAACCCTGCCAAGGTGCGCCGCCGCTCTCCCACACGGGTGAATCCGGCCCTGTACCTTTTCCCGCTGCCCGCAGTCGCCGTCGTCGCTTTCTTCCTGGTGATGCCGACGCTGCAGGCGTTCCAGTACGCCATCACGGACTGGAACGGATTCTCCGCGGCGTTCAATTATGTGGGCGTGGACAACTTCGTCCGGGCGTTCACCAAGGACTCGCTGTTTACGAACGCGCTGACGAACAACCTGAAGTTCGTGCTGCTGGTGGTGATCGCCCAGACAGCGTTCTCGCTGGTCCTGGCCCTGCTGCTGACCAAGAACTCGCGGGGCAGCATCCTGCTGCGGGCACTGTTCTTCTTCCCCACCATCCTGTCCTCCGTCTCGGTGGCCTTCATCTGGAAGTTCATCTACGACCCCAACTTCGGCCTGGCCAACTCCGTCCTCCGAACCGTCGGGGTGGAGGGTGGAGCCTACCTCGGCAACGACGCCCAGGCTTTGTACTGGGTGGCCGTCACCCAGGTCTGGTTCCATTCGGGCCAGATGATGGTGGTCTACATCGCCGGGCTGCAGGCCATCCCCAAGGAACTCTACGAAGCGGCGGAGATGGACGGCGCCAGCAAATGGCAGCAGTTCAAATCCATCACCTGGCCGTTCGTGGCCCCGGCCACCTCCATCGTGGTGGCTTACACCACCGTGCAGTCCTTCAAGGCCTTCGACCTGATTCTTGGCATCGCCGGCAACCCGCCCAAGGCAGCCCTGGATATCCTTTCCACCCGCATATACAGCACCTTTGCCAACTCGGAGTTCGGCTACGCCGCCGCCCAGTCGATTATCTTCATGGCGATGATCGCCCTGGTCACCTGGCTGCAGCGCCGGTTGCTCCGGCTCACCCCGAAGGGGGACTAGCAGCATGCTCGCAACACTAAGCCGCCGCGCCATCCTGGCCATCTACGCGGTCATCATCATCATTCCGCTGACAGTGGTGGCGTTCGGCAGTTTCAAGTCCACCCAGGAACTGTTCGCCGGCCCGTTCAGCCTTCCGCATTCACTCGCCCCGGATAACTTCGTCGAGGTGGTGGGCGGCCAGAACCTGGGTTCGTCCTTCATGAACAGCGTGATCGTTACCGGCGTTTCGGTGCCGTTGACCTTGTTCGTGGCCAGCCTGGCCGGCTACGCAGTGTCCCGGTTGAAGGGGTTCATGTCCTGGGCCATCTTCGGATTCCTGGTCCTGGGCATGGCCATCCCGGCACAGGCCAACATGGTGCCGCTCTACGTCCTCTTTGGCAGGCTGGGCTTGCTGGACAACCTGGCCGGCCTGATCCTGGCCAACGTCGTGTCCACGTTGCCCATTGCCGTCTTCATCCTGGGCGGGTTTATGCGGACCTTGCCCAAGGAACTCTATGAAGCTTCCTCCATCGACGGCAGCGGGCCGTGGAAGACCTACGCATCCATCGCCCTGCCGCTCTCCGCACCGTCGATCGCCGCGGCCGCCATCTTCCTGTTCGTCATCCACTGGAACGAGCTCCTCTACCCGCTGTTGTTCATCCAGTCCCCCGGCAACCGGACCCTGCCACTGGCATTGCTCAGCTTCCAAGGTGAGTTCCAGACCAATTACCCGCTGCTGTTCGCCGGCGTGATCCTGGCTTCCCTGCCGGTGGTGGTGGCCTACGTCTTCCTGCAGCGCTACTTCGTTGCCGGCATCACGGCAGGGGCAAGCAAGGGATGAGTACAACGACGACGCGCGGCACCGGCGGTGCCCTCACGGCCCAACGAAAGGCTCCTTCCATGAACCTCACATCAGCCCGGCACCTTGTCAACGGCACCTGGCACACTGCCGGAACCGCAAGGGACGTGACTGATCCGGGCAACGGCAGCACCGTGGGCGAGGTCGCCTGGGGCTCGGCCGGGGACGCCACCAAGGCCGCCGACGCCGCCGCCGAGGCCTTCGGCAGCTGGTCCCGCACCACCGCCCGCCACCGGGCAGACCTGCTCCGCAACGCGGCGGGGCTGTTGGCGGAACGCCGCGACGAAATCGCGCACACGCTGGCACTCGAGGCAGGCAAGAGGCTTCCCGAAGCGCAGGGCGAGGTGGACTTCTCGGTGGAGTACTTCCGCTGGTTCGCCGAGGAGGTCCGCCGCGCCACCGGCACCATCAGCCCACCTGAACTCCGGGGGCGCCGCCACCTCAGCAACCGCAAGCCCGTCGGTGTGGCCCTCAGCCTCACCCCGTGGAACTTCCCCGTCTCCATCCAGGCCCGCAAGCTCGCCGCGATGCTCGCCGCCGGGTGCACCGTGGTGGGCAGGGTGTCCGAGAAGGCCCCGTTGGCTGCGACCGGCCTGTTCGAAGTCCTGAATGACGCCGGTTTTCCCGCCGGCGTGGTGAATCTGGTCCATGGCCCTTCCCGCGAAATCACCGCGGCGCTGATGGCCCACCCGGCGGTCCGTGCCGTAAGTTTCACCGGTTCCACGGGCGTGGGCCGGCAGGTCATGGCGTCGGCCTCCGAGCGCGTGGTCCGGCCCCTGCTGGAACTCGGCGGCAACGCACCGTTCATCGTCTTCGAGGACGCGGACCTTGACGCGGCCGTTGACGGCGCCGTCCTGGGCAGGCTCCGCAACACCGGCCAGTCCTGCGTGGCCGCCAACAGGTTCCTGGTCCAGGACAGCGTCGCCGACGAGTTCGCAAGGAAGCTGGGCGCCCGCTTTGACGCGATGACCATCGGTCATGGCGTTCCCGACGGCGGCGCGCAGGTCCCGGACCTGGGCCCGGTCATCGATGCCGACAGGGTGTCCGCCGTACAGGCGCTGGTGGACGACGCCCTGGGCCGGGGCGCCCGCCGCGTCACCCAGCGCACGGCGGTCCCTGGCGGGGGTGCGTTCATGGCGCCCACCCTGCTTGCCGATGTTCCGGACGACGCACTGTTGGTGACCGAAGAGGTGTTCGGCCCGGCCGCCGGCGTCGTCACCTTCTCCTCGGAGGAGGACGCCATCCGGAAGGCGAACGCCACCGAGATGGGCCTGGCCGCTTACGTGTGGAGCGGCAGCCCGAAGCGCGGCTGGGAGATCCCGGAGCAGCTTGAGGCCGGCATCGTCGGCGTGAACGACCCCCTGCCGTCCGTTGCCTTCGCCCCGATGGGCGGCGCCAAACAGTCAGGGCTGGGACGGGAAGGATCGAGCTTGGGCCTCGAAGAGTTCGAAGAGGTCCAGTACGTGGCCTGGAGACCGTAAATGCTGACCACCGGGCTGGTCCTCGGGGCCGTCGTCATGGGTGCCGGGATGCAGCGGATCACCGGGATGGGCTTCGCGCTGGTGGCGGCCCCGTTCCTGGTCCTGCTCCTGGGCCCGGTGGAAGGCGTGGTGCTGGTGAATGTGTGCGGTGCGGTGACGGCAGGAGCCATTATCTTCCGGGTGCTGCGCGACATCGACTGGAAGCGCTACGTGTTTCTTGCTGCCTCTGCCCTGCTCGGCATCATTCCGGCGGCCTTCCTGATCCGCCTGATTCCAGCGCCGGTGCTGGAGATCTCCATCGGGGTGCTCCTCGCGGCCGGGCTGACTGTTCTGCTGGCACTGAAGTCCGCCACGCTGCCGTCGCGCCGGCGCTACCTGCTGGCCGCCGGCGGCCTCAGCGGATTCATGAACACTGCCGCCGGGGTGGGCGGGCCCGCCGTCAGCATGTACTCGATCGCCACCAATTGGCAGCATAAGTCGTTCGCTGCCACCATGCAGCCGTACTTCTTCACGATCGGTACGTTCTCACTCATCTCCAAGGCCATCACTGCCCCCGCGACCTTCCCCGTGATGCCATTGGGCATGTGGGGTGCCGTTGCCGTCTCCTGCCTGGCCGGGCTGGTGCTCGGCGACGTCGCCTCGAAATTTGTTCCGGCCCGGGCAGCACAGAAACTCCTGGTGGTCCTGGCCTATCTGGGAGCGGCTGCCACGATTGTCCGCGGCGTTCTTGAAGCCGCCGGCTGACGCAATATTTTCTACCTACCACGCAACTGAGAGAACTGAGAGGACATGACATGACGTGGCTGAACAGCGCCGCCCACGCACGATGGCTTGAGGCGGAAACCGACCGGTTGGTCCGTTTCGCCGAGGCCTCCAAGGTCGCCACCGGATTCGGCTGGCTCGACAACTACGGCAAGGTATTCGCCGACAAGCCAACCCACCTGTGGATCACCGCGCGGATGACGCACAGTTTCGCCGTCGCCGCCCTGATGGGACGGCCGGGAGCGGCCACGCTCGTGGACCACGGAATTGCCGCCCTCAACGGCGTCCTCCACGACGACGAGTTTGGCGGTTGGTACGCGGAGGTGGACCAGGACGGTCCGGTGGACGACACCAAGTCCGGCTACCAGCACTCCTTCGTGCTCCTGGCCGCGGCAAGCGCCGTCGCGGCCGGTCGACCCGGAGCGCGGGAGCTGCTGGATGAAGCGCTGCAGGTCGCCGACACGAAGTTCTGGGACCACGAGGCCAACATGTGCTTCGACTCGTGGAACCGGGACTTCACGGAAACCGAGGCATACCGCGGCGGCAACGCCAGCATGCACTCGGTGGAGGCCTACCTCATCGTGGCTGATGTGACCGGGGAGAACAGGTGGCTCGAACGGGCCCTGCACATCGCCGAGGTGCTCATCCACCGGTTTGCGCGCAACAACAATTACCGGGTGTTCGAGCACTTCGACCCGGACTGGAACCCCATGCCCGAGTACAACACCGATGACCGCGCCAGCCAGTTCCGCGCCTACGGTGGAACCCCTGGCCACTGGGTGGAGTGGGCGCGGCTGCTCCTCCACCTCCGTGCCGGGCTTGAGGCCCGCGGCCTGGACGTCCCGGAGTGGCTCCTCGAGGATGCACGGGGCTTGTTCGATGCCGCCATCCGTGACGCCTGGCAACCGGACGGCCATCCGGGCTTTGTCTACACAGTCGACTGGGAAGGCAAACCCGTTGTCACCACCCGCATCCGGTGGGTACCAGCGGAAGCGATCGGCGGTGCGGCCGCCCTGTACATTGCCACGGGCGAGCAACAGTACGCGGACTGGTATGAGCGGATCTGGGACCACGCCCGCGACTGGTTCATCGACTACGAGCACGGTTCCTGGAAGCAGGAACTCGACGAGAACGGCAATGTCACCTCGACGGTGTGGTCCGGCAAGGCGGATATCTACCACCTGTGGCACTGCCTCGTAGTCCCGCGCCTCCCGCTGGCGCCCGGACTGGCTCCAGCGGTCGCGGCCGGCTTGCTGGACGCACGCCTGAACACGCCGTAACCGGCGCGGAGCAGGGGGTTCGATCCTGTAAATTTAAGGGAGGAATTTGTCCGGCCAGCGAGCCGCTTTCCAACCCCACCCCTTGAATGGACGCACCCCCATGCCTTCCGCGATTTCCGCGCCGTCCCCTGCCCGTTTTCCCTATGCCGCCATGGCGGTGCTGGCCACCATAGCCTTCACTGCCATCACCACGGAGCTGCTGCCGTCAGGGCTCCTTCCGCAGATCAGCTCCGGCCTCGGCGTGTCCGAGCCCGTGGCCGGCTACCTCGCCGCCGCGTACGCCGCCGTCATTGTTGTCACCGTGGTTCCGGCGGCGCGGCTCCTGGGGAAAATTCCACGGCATGCGCTGCTCGTCGCGTTGGTCCTGACGTTCGCGCTGAGCAACGCCATGGTGGGGATGGCGCCGGACTTCACCTCGGCGATGATCGCCAGGTTGGTGGGTGGACTGGCGCACGGACTGCTCTGGACCACCATGGCGCCGTTCGTGGCCCGGGTGGTCCCGGCGGACAAGGTGGGCAAGGCCTTGGCCATCGTGTTCAGCGGCAACAGCCTGGGGTTGGCCATCGGGGCTCCGGTGGGCACCGCCCTAGGCGGGTTCCTGGGATGGCGGGCAGCGTTCCTGGTGCTGGCCGGCTTTGGGCTGGTCCTCACCGTCCTCGCGTTCTGGCTGCTCCCCCGGGTCCGCCGCATTACCGACGCGGCCCGGCCCTCGCTTCGGAAGGCTATTGGCCAGCCCGGAGTAAAGTCCGTGGCCGTCGCCTGGCCGCTGCTCGTGTTGGCCCACTTCGCTCTCTTTACCTACATCGCACCCTTCATCCGCGAGGCGCACCTGCCGGACTACGCCACCAGCCTCTCCCTGACCGTGCTGGGCGGCTCTGGCCTGCTGGGCATCTGGATTGCCGGGCTGACCGTGGATTCGCGCCCGCGCCGGTCCCTGATCGTGACGACGGCGGCCATCGCCGCGTCGATGTTTTTACTCCCCCTGGCGGTAGGAAACCTCCCCGTCACCCTGGTGCTGATGACGGTCTGGGGGGCCGGCCTCGGGGCAATCGGCATCTACAACCAGTCGGCGATCCTCCGGGCCGGCGGTGAATACAGCGAGGCCGCCAACGGGCTGACCGTGCTGACCATCCAGCTGGGCATCACCGTTGGTGCCCTGTACGGTTCGGCCGCCCTGGTGGTGGGCGGCGCGCTGCTGGTCCCCGCCGCGGCGGCGATCCCGGTGGTTGCCGCGTTGCTGATCACCTTTGCCGGGAAGAGGTACGCCTATCCGCCGGGCCCGCGGGAGCGGATCTGGCTGGAGCCACGGCCGGTGAAGGAAAGCGTCACCGACCGTTCCTGACAAACCTGCTTCGAGTGCTCCGTACCAGTCGTTTTCAGCGCCCGGAACGACAACGGCGGAGCAGTCGATGGGTCAGTCGCGGTGCTTGGCCACGGTGAACAGGAAGGTGGAGTCTTCTTCGGCCGTCAGGCTGTGCAGGCCGGGCGGGACGATCAGCAGGTCCCCCGCCTTGCCCTGCCAGGAGTCTCCACCCGCGGTCAGCCGGATGCAGCCGCGGATCACGAACACCGTGGCGTCGCCGGGGTTCTTGTGTTCGCTCAACCGGGTTCCGGCCGCCATCGCCATCACGGATTGCCGGAGGATTTTCTCGTGGCCGCCGTAAACGGTATCGGCGGCACGACCGTTGGGGGATGCGAGCGCTGCCTCAAGCTGCTGGCGCGCCAAGGCGTCGACCGATATCTTCTGCATGCGCCCAAGGCTACCCAGTTGCCGTCAGCCTGGCGACCAGTTCCCCGCGGCTGCCCACCCCCACTTTGTCGAAGATGGATTTGAGGTGGTCGTGGACGGTGTGCGGCGAGATGAACAGATGCCGGGAGATATCAGCGTCCGGGCTGCCTGCGATGAGTTCCAGGCAGACTTCCTGTTCCCTCGGGGTGAAGCCGTAGGCAGCCAGGAGGAGGGTCAGCAACTGGCCGGTGGTGGCCGGCTCCACCGTGACCACCATCTGTCCGGGATCGTCCCCGGTGAGGAGCCGGCTGGCCTGAAGGACCACCCAACCGGCGTCGAGGTCCCGCATCCGGGTCCGCGCCGTCCCGGTGCGTGACGCCTTTGCCTGTTCCACCACGGCGTACAGCACCATGCTGAACCGGCCCGGAGCCGCGTCTTCGAGTGCCTGGAGCCACGTGGTGGCGGCCGGGGTGGCGGCCCGCAACTCACCACGATCGCCGGCGAGGACGATGATCGGGCCCCCATGCTGGTGCCAGACCGCGTGGTGGGCGCGGGTGGCGATGCGGGTTGCGGCGGCGAGCGTGCCAGTAACCGCTGCCAGGAATTCCATCTCCCGGTCGCTGAAGTCGACCGCCCCATTACGGAACAGGCTGCCCACTCCCCAGCACGACTGGTCCACGCGGAACGCGCCGCGCAGTTCATGCACCAGTCCCAGCGGGCGCAAGAGGTCATTGATCCGGATGCTGCCGGCCACCGCGGGGCCAGGCGCATCCGAAATCCGAGCCACCGGGCGCGGACGCCCCATCAACTGGGCAAAGGTATTCGGCTCGTTCCCTTGATACTCGGATTGGGCGAACCGGACGGCGTACTCGTCGGTGACGGGCCAGGGCCGCCAGTTGGTGACCGAATTCATCACCATCGTGTCGGGGTCCACGCCGGCCCAGCAGGCCTGGTCGAACGGCACCGACTGCCGCACCAGTGCCAGGGCGGCGGCATAGAGGGCGGACAAGTCCAGTCCGTCTGTGGCCAGCGCGGCGATCTCCCGCCGGGCGCGCTCAGCGCGTTCCTCCCACATAGGTTCAGTATCCGGCTCCCCGGGTTCCCGTGGAATCCCCCAATCCGGGGATGGTGCGCTACAGTGCCGCGGCCCTACCCTTCCGGCATGAACATCATGTCCCAGGTCTTTGCGGTGATGGCCGTGGCCATCTACGTGGGCGTCTTCCCGGTGGAGAGTTTCCTGCTCTTGCGCAGCAGGTGGGCGCAGAAGTTCCTCAGCACGCCGCCGGAGAACGTGCCCGCGGTGATGATGTGGGCCATCCCCACCGGGTACAAGAACCTGGTGGTCGCGCTGGGCCTGGCGGCCGGGCTGGTGGCGGTCAACATCGGCGAAACCGTGGTGGGGTACACGTTGGTTGTGTATTGCTGCCTGAACATGGTCCTCACCGCCCCCACCATGCTGCTGGCCGACCTGCAGGGCCACTACCCGAAGCGGTGGGAGAGCGTCCCGGGGACCCTTGCCGCCACCCTTCCCGCCCTGCTCACCTTGCTCTTCCTCCCCCTGGGGCCCTAGGCGACCCGGCCGCCGGGGTTCCGCACGCGCGGCTGACGGCGAGGAACCCGCCACGCGGCTCCCGGCTCGAGCCAACTGCGTAAAACCCTTGATAGGTGACTATTTAGTCACCTATCATTGGCGGTATGGACGACGTGTTCAAAGCACTCTCCGACCCCACCCGCCGGGACCTGCTTGATGAGCTGTTCCGCGAGGACGGCCAGACCCTGAGTGCGCTTGAGGCGCGGTTCAGCATGACCCGCTTCGGCATCGCCAAGCATCTGCGCATCCTGGAGGATGCAGGCCTGGTGGCCACCCGCCGTCGGGGCCGGGAAAAGCTGCACTTCCTCAACCCGGTGCCCATCCGCCTGGTCCACGACCGCTGGGTCAGCAAATACGCAGAACCATGGGCCGCTGCCCTCAGCGACCTCAAATCCAGATTGGAAACTCCCATGGAAAAGATCTTCGAGATTTACATCAAGACCACGCCGGAACGGCTCTGGGAAGCCATCACCGACAGTGACATCCGCAGCAAGTACCAATTCGGAAACACCATGGAGTCCGACTGGACACCCGGTGGCAAGTTCGTGATGGGCAACCCCAAGGCCGGGGAGGCCCTGGGCGAGGGCGAGAACCTGGAGGTGGATCCGCCGCGCCGCCTGGTCCAGGCCATGCGGGCGCTCTGGGGCGAGGACGTCAAGGCCGAGGGCACGTCTAAAATCACCTGGGAGATCGAACCGGTAGGCGACGACTCCTGCCACCTCACCGTTACGCACAGCGACCTGCGCGAAGGGGCCAACGAACAGCTCTACGGCGGCTGGCCGATGATCCTCTCCGGCCTGAAGACCTGGCTGGAAACCGGTGAGAAGCTCACCACCCCCGGTTCGCTGATGTACACCTAGCGACGACAACCGCCCGGCAGCCCGCACTGGAGCTCCGCGTCCACGCGGCCACCCGCGGGTCTAAGGTCAACTCATGGACAGCGGCACCCTGGTCAACATCGCTCTGGTTCTCAGTTTCGTTCTGCTGGGCGGAGTCTTTGCCGCAGCGGAAATGGCCCTGGTGTCCCTGCACGAGGGCCAGATCCGCCGCATCGAAAAGTCCGGCGAGTCAGGGGTCCGGACCGCCGCCCTGGCGCGGAATCCCAACCGGTTTCTCTCCACGGTCCAAATCGGGGTGACCCTGGCCGGGTTCTTCTCGGCAGCGTACGGCGCCTCGGCGATCGCGCCCGTCGTCGTGCCCCTCCTGGAAGCCCTTGGGCTCGGGGCCGCCGCCGGGCCGGCGTCGTTCGTTGGCATGACGCTGCTGGTGGCCTACCTGTCCTTGGTCCTGGGCGAGCTGGCACCCAAGAGGCTGGCCCTGCAAAACCCCGTCGCCCTGACCAGGATCCTGGCTCCGCCGCTGATCACCCTTTCCAGGGTTATGCGGCCGGTCATCTGGCTGCTGTCCGTCTCCACCGATGCGGTGGTACGGCTGTTCGGCGGCGACCCGCATGCCAAACGGGCAAGCATCACGTCGGAGGAGCTGTGGGACATGGTGGCGGAAAGCGAGGCCCTTGAGGAAAGCAACCGCCACATCCTGGCCGATGTGTTCGGCGCCGGCGACCGGACCCTGCAGGAGGTCATGCGTCCCCGCACGGAAGTGACCTTCATCAACGGGACCACAACGGTCGCTGCCGCCCGCGAAATGGTCAGGGACGGCCCCTACTCCCGGTTTCCGGTGATTGGCCGGACCCCCGACGACGTCCTGGGCTTCGTCCATATCCGCGACCTGATGCCCCGGGGCGAGGCGCAGGACCAGGCGCCGGTGAGGGATATTGCCCGGACCATCCTGGCCATGCCGGGAACCAACAGGGTCCTTCCGTCGCTGTCCCGGATGCGCAAGACCAACCAGCACATTGTCTTGGTGGTGGACGAATACGGCGGCACCGACGGTGTGGTCACGCTCGAAGACCTCGTGGAAGAACTCGTGGGCGAGATCTATGACGAGTACGACACCGGCGCCGAACACGAGGACCGTGTCACCGTTGCCAACGGGTCCATCGAGGTGGACGGCGGCCTGATCCTGCAGGAGTTCACGTCAGCCTCCGGAATCGAATTGCCCGAGGGACGCTATGAGACGGTGGCAGGCTTCATGATGTCCCGCTTGGGGCGGCTGGCGCAGGCCGGTGACCGGGTGCAGGTCCCGGGGTACGTGCTGACGGTCCTCAGCATGGACAAGCTGCGGATTGCACGGGTCCGGGTCACCCCGGTGACGCCGCCGTCGGGTGCCGGCGGGTAAGGCGGCTACGCCTTCCGCTGCCGCCAGAAAACAGAGATCCCGAGCGTCACGGCGCAGAGCACCAGCATGGCCAGGACCATCCGCATCCAGCTGTCCTGGTGCACGCCACCGGACGCGAACACACCGATCATCACGGTAGCGGTGATCGCGCCAACGTAGCGGCACGTCTGGTAGATCCCTGCCGCGACGCCGCGGTCCTGCGGCCGGGTGGAGACGAACATGCCCTGGTTGGTGGCGATGCTGACAGTTCCGTAGGGAATCCCCATCAGCGCGGTCAAGACCGCCACGAAGGGGATGGCCAGTGTGCCGGTCAGCAGCCACATCAGTGCCGCCACAAGCGTCAGGAGGACGACGCCGGCGAGCAGCACCCGGCGCACACCGAACCTTCCCATCGCGGAGACCGCCCACGGGGTGGCCACCACCGACATCCCGGCAAGGGGCAGCATCAAGAGGCCCACGACGCCGGGATCATAGCCGCCCGCCTCCTGCAAGAGCTGCGGCAGGCCGAAAAAGACGAAGTAGTAGACGCTGCTGAACACCGCGAACGCCAGGTAAACGAGCATGAGGGGCCTGTTCCGGCCCAGCAGCCGCAGGTCCAGGAACGGCTTGGCGAACCGCAGCTCCCGCCAGGCGAAGAGGGCTGCCACAACCGTGCCGGCGGCCAGCATCCACCAGCGGTAGTCAGGCGCCACATTCAGCGCCGCCATCATGACCAACAGCAGGGCACCGATAAAGCCTGCGATGCCCGGAACATCCGAGTCCCGCACCAGCTGGGCCACGCTGCCGCGCTCGCGGACCTGGTCCGCAGGTGCGGCCTGCCGCACGATCAGCAGCGCCGCCACCGCCAGCGGAACATTAATCAGGAACAGCGACTGCCAGCCCACGAAGCCCACGAGCAAACCGCCGACGACGGGCCCCACGGCAGCTGCCGACGTGTTCGCCATTTGGAGCCGGCCCAGCGGCCGGGCCGAGTCCACCTTGGCCCGGTGCGCAATCGCCCCCACCATCACCACGGCGCTGGGGTACGCGGTGGCCGTGCCCAGTGCCATGACCGCCCGGGCCACGCAGAGCAAGGCAAAGTTCGGGGCCAGCGGTGCCAGGGCGCAGGTAACGGCCACCAGCCCCATGCCCAGCATGAACATCCGTCGTGGCCCAAACCGGTCCGCCAACCTGCCCATCACCGGCTGGCCGGCCGCAGAAGTAAGGTAGAAGGATGTGACCACCCAGGTGACGGCCGCAACGTCGAGCCCGAAATCGGCGCGCAGCACCACCAGGGCCACGGCGATCATGGAGGAGTTGAGCGGGTTCAGTGCCGTGCCCAGGCTGAGGCCTGCGACGGCCAAGGCAGTCCGTGGGTTGTTGCTCACGGTAACAGTCTGGCCCAAAGCGCTCACTGAGGGCGAGTCGGCGGACCACGGCGCGGGCGTGGCGTTGGCTACCTGCCCGCCACCCCAACCGGGAACAATGCATCCTCAACGGCCCGGGTCAGGTCCCGGATCACCTCGGCCTGCCCGTCATCGGCCACGCCGTCCCGGTTTTCCGTGTAGATCACCAGGGCGAAGGTCGAGCCGCGGTAGCTCAGCAGTGCGGCGTCATGCAGTTCGCCGGATAGCTCACCGTATTTGTGGTGGACGTCGATGCCTGCCCTGGAGCCGGCGGGAATGAGGTCTTCGTTGTTGGTGTCCTGCATGTAGCTGAGCAGTTGGGCGGTGTTGTCGGCGTTGAGCAGCTCCCCCGCGTACAGCTTTTTCAGGATCAGGGCCATGTCCGCCGCGGTCAACAGGTTCTTTTCGGGGTCGTAGGTAACACCGATGGAGGCCGCGTAGGCAATCAACTGGGGGTACCCGACGGCGTCCATCAGCAGCTGCCAGGAGTCGTTGTTGCTGTCGTTGACCATGGCTTTGAGCTGGAAAGCGGCGTCGTAGTCGCCCATGGGCTCATCCAGGGCCGCCTCCCCCTTTTCCACCAAGTGATAGTAGGCAGCAGCTGTCAGGATCTTCGCCGTGCTGGCCGCGGTGAAGGCGTCCGCATCGCCGAACGTGCGTTCCGCGCCGCCGGACACGTCCGCGAGCGCCAGCCCGATCCGGTACTGGTCCGCCTCGCTGAGGATGGTGTCCACGCTGTCCTGCAGGGACTCCGGGGCTGCCGCAACGGGTGCCGGCGCCGCCACAGGCTGGGTGGGGGCAACGGAACCGGTCGGCGGCCCGGACCGGGCTACGGCAAGGGCGATGGTTCCCGCGATGACCAGTATGACGGCAAGGGCCAGGATGACCAGCGTACGGATGCCCCGGCCCCTCCCGGGGGCCGGCTGGGCGGGCGGTGGCGGCGGAGCGGCGCGGCCTGGTGTGGGCACCTGGGGGTGCTCGGACATACAAGGGCTCCTGTCCCGCCTCGGCAATGACAAACAACGTCAGCGCGGCGTTGAGCCGCGCTGACAGATGCGATTAAATCACCGGAGTTTGGGAGCTTCCTGAAGACTTGCGGTGTGTTCCACCGGACCGCCCGGCCGGCCCACAATCAACGTTTGCGGCGCCCGGGGCTACGCCCGGGCCCTGGCCGAAAGGGCGGTTTCGAGGAATTCCAGGTGCGCCGGAGCCACGGCCACCACACTGTCCGAGTACTCCGGGTGCTTGACCACGAACTTCTTGATGAACGGGCAGACCGGGACAATGCCCGTCCCGGCCTCCACCGTCGCGTCCAAGGCAGCCGCGGCGAGCTTCCCGGCCAGGCCCTGCCCGCCGTATTCCTCGTTGATCACCGTGTGGTAGAAAATCCGCTGTGGTGACGCGCCGCCGTCGTAATCCTGGTAGGCGGCCTTGCCGATCACGTTCCCGCGGTCGAGGATCTCGAAACGGCTGCGCTCGGCGTTGTGGCGGACGGTGATATCACTCAAGGGAAACTCCTTCGTTGCGGTCGTGCTGCCCGTGCAAAGCCTAACCCGGCCCGGGCAGCACTTATTTCCGCCTGAGAGGAGTCCCTCGTGGCATCACCGTCCGCCCACGGCTCAGCTGAGGTAGCCGTTCGGATTCAGGACGTACTTGGTGGCCGCGCCGGCGTCGAACTCGGCATAGCCCTTGGGCGCGTCTTCCAACGGAATCGCCTTGGCGTTGACGTTCTTGGCGATGTGCACCCGGTCGTTCAGGATGGCCATCATCAACTGCCGGTTGTACTTCATGACCGGGCACTGGCCCGTGGTGAAGCTCAAGGATTTGGCCCAGCCGGTGCCCAGGCTCAGCGACAAGGCACCCTTCTTGGCGGCCTCGTCGATGCCGCCCGGGTCGCCGGTGACGTACAGGCCGGGGATGCCCAGGGCCCCGCCGGCCGCCGTGAGCTCCATCAGGGAGTTCAGGACCGTCGCCGGTGCCTCCTTGGCGTCATGGCCGTGCCCCTTCGCCTCGAAGCCGACGGCGTCCACACCGCAGTCCACCTCGGGGATGCCGAGGATCTGCTCGATCTGGTCCTTCGGATCACCCTTGGACAGGTCCACCGTCTCACAGCCGAAGCTGCGCGCCTGGGACAGCCTGCCCTCGTTCATATCGCCCACAATGACGACGGCGGCACCCAGCAGGTGCGCGCTGGTGGCGGCGGCGAGGCCCACCGGGCCGGCACCCGCAACATACACCGTGGATCCAACACCCACCCCCGCCGTGACCGCGCCGTGGAACCCGGTGGGGAAGATATCCGAAAGCATGGCCAGGTCCAGGATCTTCTCCATGGCCTTGTCCTTGTCCGGGAACTTCAACAGGTTCCAGTCGGCGTACGGCACCAGCACGTAGTTCGCCTGGCCCCCTACCCAGCCGCCCATGTCCACGTAACCGTAGGCGCTGCCGGGACGGTCCGGGTTCACGTTCAGGCAGATGCCGGTCTTGCGCTCCTTGCAGTTCCGGCAACGGCCGCAGGCGATGTTGAACGGCACCGAGCAGAGATCGCCCACCTTGATGAATTCGACGTCGCGGCCTACCTCCACCACTTCGCCGGTAATCTCGTGGCCCAGGACCAGGTTCGGCGGAGCCGTGGTGCGGCCGCGGACCATGTGCTGGTCAGAACCACAAATATTGGTGGCGACTGTCTTGAGGATGACCCCGTGGTGGACGGGGCGCCCCACGTTGGCGGGGTTGACCCCGGGCCCGTCCTTGAGTTCGAACGTAGGGTAGTCAATATCAATTACTTCGACCTTGCCGGCTTCCTTGTAGGCAACGGCTTTGTTCCCTGTCATCTATCGCTCCTGTAGTCAGGTCCGTCCGGTGGGACGGCAGTGATCTGGGTAGGTTGAAAAACCCCGGACATGGGACCCGCCCTGCTCCACTGGCGATTCCTGATGAATATCAGGGGCAGGTTCCCGGCGTGGGGTCCGCCCAGTCTAGGCAGGCCCCCGGGAGCGGTCTAGGGGTAGGTGCCCCCTGTTTGCCGGTGCAACTGTCTATCGACGCGTCCCCAAGGGGAAGCGCCTATAGTGGCGTACGCGACACCCACCGGCTTCAGCGCAAACAGGCGGGCCGGCTGCCCCTAAGGCAAGTTCTACCGTTGAGGAGAACGGCATGAAAACACGCACTATTGGACAATTGACTGTTTCCGCCCTGGGCCTTGGCTGCATGGGCATGAGCGAGTTCTACGGCGACGGCGACGAGCAGGAATCGATTGCCACGATCCACGAGTTCCTGGACGCCGGCGGGTCGCTGCTGGACACGGCGGACATGTACGGGCCCTTCACCAACGAACAGTTGGTGGGCCGCGCAATAGCGGGCCGGCGCGATGACGTGGTGCTCGCCACCAAGTTCGGCAACGAACGCCGCGAGGATGGTTCCTGGGTGGGCATCAACGGCCGCCCCGAGTACGTCAAGTCGGCCTGCGACGCCAGCCTCCGGCGGCTGGGCGTGGACCACATCGACCTCTACTTCCAGCACAGGGTGGACAAGACGGTTCCTATCGAGGACACGGTGGGCGCCATGGCGGAACTGGTCCAGGCCGGAAAGGTCCGGCACCTCGGTTTGTCCGAGGCGTCGGCGGACACCATCCGCCGGGCGCATGCGGTGCACCCGATCACGGCGCTGCAGACGGAATATTCGCTGTGGGAGCGGGAGCCGGAAACCAAGGTGTTTCCCGTGCTCGACGAGCTGGGAATCGGGTTCGTGCCGTACAGTCCGCTGGGCCGCGGGTTCCTGACGGGTCAGATCCGCAGCGTGGACGACTTCGCCGACGACGACTTCCGCCGGCATTCGCCACGGTTCCAGGGCGAGAACTTCACCCGGAACCTTGAGCTCGTGGACCGGGTGAAGGAACTGGCCGACCACAAGCAGTGCACTCCCGGCCAGCTGGCACTCGCCTGGCTGCTGGCACAGGGTGAACATATTGTCCCGATCCCAGGCACCAAGAAGCGCGACCGGCTGCGCGAGAACCTGGGCGCGGTGGAAGTGGAGCTCAGCGCCGATGAGCTGCGGCTGCTGGACGAATTGGCCCCCGCAGGGTCGACAGCGGGCGCCCGCTACCCGAACATGTCCACTATCGACACCTGAGACATCCGGTGTCAGCAAAGGAGAAACCATGACAGTCAACGACGACGAAGCCCAGGTGCTGGACCAGTGGACCCACCGGCTGGCGCAGGCACTGCAGATCCTGGACCTCGACGTGGACCAGGAGCTGTTGCTGGACCTCGCCCGCAAATCCGCCGACAACGTGATCCATGCGGCCGCGCCCATCACCACGTTCCTGGTGGGGTACGCAGCGGCGCTGGACGCGGGGACGGGCAGCGCCGGGAACCGTGAGGCGGCGTCGGCTGCCGTGGCCAAGGCGGCCCGGGTCGCCCTGGGCCTGGTCGACGACGGCGCGCACGGCGGGCCCGCCGGCCGCGGCTGGGCGGACACGGGACAGTAACCGGCAACGGCCTGCAGACTCCCCGCCATGTGGACACATCCCCTTCGCGCGACGCAGGGAAAAGTCCAAACGGCGGGGAGTCGCTCGTTCGCGTGCCGCCGGGGCACGGTCAGCTGGGTTTCGACAGGCCCACAACCTGTCAGCCTGCGGCGGCGGGCTCCTCTTCAAGGACTTTCACAGGCTCAAGGCGGACGATGACGGCTTTGGACGCCGGGGTCTGGCTTCCCTCCGCGACGCTCTCCAACGGGACCAGGACGTTGGCCTCGGGGTAATACGCTGCGGCGCAGCCCTTGGCAGACGGGTAGGACACCACCCGGTAGTTGCGCAGGACCCGTGCCACGTTGTCCTTGTAGACGCCGTGGATGTCCACGTGTTGCCCGTCGGCGAGGCCCAGTTCGGCAAGGTCCACGGGGTTGACGAACACTACCTCGCGGCCTTTCTTGATGCCCCGGTAGCGGTCGTTGTTGCCGTAGATGGTGGTGTTGAACTGGTCGTGCGAGCGCATGGTCTGCAGGATGAGCGTCCCGGCCGGCCGGTCAACGTGTTCGAGTTCGTTGACGGTGAGCATGGCCTTCCCGGTTGGGGTGTTGAAGGTACGGGAATCCCGCGGACCGTTGGGCAGCACGAACCCGCCCTTTTGCCTGACTTTGGTGTTGTAGTCCTCACAGCCAACCACCACGCGGGCGATGTGGTCCCGGATGAGGTCGTAGTTCTTTTCGAACCCGGCCCAGTCCGCGGACGTCCGGTCCCCCACCGTGGCGGCGGCAAGCCGGCACACGATGGCAACTTCGGAGAGCAGCCGGGGGGCCACCGGCTCCACGACGCCATGGCTGGCATGGACGGCGCAGACAGTGTCCTCCACCGAGACGAATTGTGGGCCGGAGTCCTGCCGGTCGATCTCGGTCCGGCCCAGGGTAGGCAGGATCAGGGCCTCGGCCCCGGTCACGGCGTGGGAGTGGTTGAGCTTGGTGGAGATTTGGACGGAAAGTTCAGTGTTCTCCATGGCCGCTTCGGCGGCCTCGGTGTCTGAAATGGCGCCCACGAAGTTGCCGCCAAGCCCTACGAAGACTTTGACGCCGCCGTCGCGCATTCCACGGACGGTCTGGACCGCGTCCAGGCCGTGGTCGCGCGGCGGCTCAAACTGGAACTCCCGGCCAAGGGCGTCCAGGAAGGCCGGCGGCATCTGTTCCCAGATTCCCATGGTCCGGTCGCCCTGGACGTTGCTGTGGCCGCGGATGGGCGAGGCGCCGGCACCGGGCTTGCCGATGTTGCCGCGCAGCAGGAGCAGGTTGATGATCTCCTTGATGGTGGCAACGCCCTTTTTCTGCTGGGTAATGCCCATGGCCCAGGTGATGATCACCTTGTCCGCCGCCAGGTAGCGGGCCGCCAGTTCGTCGATTTCCTCAGACCGCAGGCCGGTGGCTTCCAGCACCGCTGCCTCGTCCAGCTGGGCCAGGTGCGCCCGCAGTTCCTCGAGACCGTAGCAGTGTTCGGCAAGGAATGCGTGGTCCAGGACTTTACCGGGGTTGGCGGCCTCGGCGTCGAGCACGCGCTTGGACACCGCCTGGAGCAGCGCCATGTCACCGCCGATGCGCACCTGCAGGAACTGGTCGGCGATTTGGGTGCCGTGGCCGATGATGCCCTTGACCTTCTGCGGGTTTTTGTAGCGCAGAAGTCCGGCCTCGGGCAGCGGGTTGACAGCGACGATATGGCCGCCGGCTTCCTTGGCTTCTTCCAACGCCGTCAGCATCCGCGGGTGGTTGGTGCCCGGGTTCTGGCCCATGACGATGATCAAATCCGCCTTGCCGAAGTCATCGTAGGACACGGTGGCCTTGCCCACGCCGATGGTCTGCCCCATGCCCCACCCCGAGGATTCGTGGCACATGTTGGAGCAGTCGGGGAGGTTGTTGGTGCCGTAGGCGCGGATGAACAGCTGGTACAGGAAGGCTGCTTCGTTCGAGGTGCGGCCGCTGGTGTAGAACGTGGCCTGGTTGGGGTCCGGGAGGGACTTGAGCTTGTCAGCCATGATCTGGAAGGCGCGCTCCCACGTCACCGGGCGGTAGTGGTCCTCCCCCGCAGCCTTGTAGACGGGCTCGGTGAGCCGGCCCTGCATGCCCAACCAGTATTCGGACCGCTTCCGCAGTTCACTGACCGGATGCTCTGCCCAGAATTCGCTGCCGACCACCACCGGGGTCGCCTCCCAGGTGACGGCTTTGGCACCGTTTTCGCAGAACTCGAACGTCTTGCGGTGGCCCGGATCAGGCCACGCGCAGCTCATGCAGTCGAAGCCGTCCTTCTGGTTGAGGGCCAACAGGGTTTTCCGCGACCGTTCCACACCCATGTGCTGGACCGCCGGCTGCATCGAGTGGTAGACGCCCGGAACTCCCGCGGCCCAGGTCTTGGGGTGGCCGGTCACCTCGAGATCGGACTCTTCCGGTTCTTCGACCTTCGGGTTTTCGCGCGCCACAACATGCTCCTTGTTCGCCGGCTCCCGGAAGGACCGGCTGGATTGGCGGATATGTCACTCCACAGTTGTTGAGCATTCCCGTGAAGTCAAGCACCAGGGCCCTGGCGTAGGCTGGTTCCCACGGCTGAAGCAGGCGGCCATTGTTTCCTTCCGTGCGGAGCCCTTTTTCATGTCCGACGAACCTGCCCTTCGCGCCCTTGCGGCCTCGTCCTTCTCCCTGGACAACCTTCGGGAAGGCCAACTGGCCGGCATGGCCGCCCTCACCGGGGGCCGCGACGTCCTGGCCGTCATGCCCACGGGGTACGGAAAGTCCGCCATCTACCAGGTCGCAGCCCTGCACCTTCACAACCTCACCGGGCGTCCCGCCGTCGTGGTTTCTCCGCTGATCGCCTTGCAGGAGGACCAGCGTGAATCGCTGGTTGCGGATCTGGGGCCGGATGCCGCCGTCGCCATCAATTCCGCACACAGCGACGCCGACGTCCACGCCGCCTGGCAGTCGGTGGAGGACGGCAGGGCCGTGTTCGTGTTCCTGGCCCCGGAGCAGCTGGCGCGGCCGTCAACGGTGGACCGGCTCAAGGCTTTGGATGTGTCCCTGTTCGTGGTGGACGAGGCCCACTGCGTCTCCTCCTGGGGCCATGACTTCCGCCCGGACTACCTGGGCCTGGGCACGGTCCGGGAGCAACTGGGCAACCCGCCCGTGGCCGCGCTGACCGCCACGGCTTCCCCTCCGGTGCGCGATGAGATCGTGGAGCGGCTGGCCATGAAGGACCCGCTGGTCCTGGTCCACGGCTTCGACCGGCCCAATATCAGCCTGGCTGTGGTCCGGCACCACAAGGACAAGGACAAACGCAAGGCGGTGATGGGGCAGGTGGCGGACCTGGCCCGGACGGGAAAGGGCCTCCTGTACGCCGCCACCCGGAAAGACACCGAAGAGTACGCGGCGCGGCTGGCGGCAAAGGGGCTGCGCGCCGAGTCTTACCACGCCGGCCGGCGCGCCGCGGACCGGGAACGCATCCACGAGCTGTTCCTGCATGACCAATTGGATGTGGTGGTGGCCACGACTGCCTTTGGCATGGGCATCGACACGCCGAATGTCCGCTTCGTGGTCCATGCCGACATTCCGGAATCACTCGACGCCTACTACCAGGAGATAGGCCGCGCCGGCCGCGACGGAAACTCCGCGGCCGCCGTGCTGCATTACCGATCGGAGGACCTGGGGCTGCGGAAATTCTTCAGCAGCCGCTCGCCCGATCCCGGTTCGCTGCTGGCGGTCCTGAAGGTCCTCAAAGCCGCCAAGGCTCCCGCGCCGAAGTCATCCCTGGCGGAACTGACGGGCCTCCCGGCCCGTCGCATCACGGCGCTGGTCAACCTGCTGGAAGAGATCGGTGCCGCAAGCAGCGGGAAACGTGGAGTCCGCCTGACCTCCAAGGCCAAACCGGCAGCGCTGGTGCAGGACGCCGTGGAGCTCGCCGAAGCCCGGCAACGCGTGGACCAGTCCCGGCTGGGCATGATGCGCGCCTACGCCGAGGCGGACGGCTGCCGGCGGCGGTTCCTGCTGGGCTACTTCGGCGAGGACATGCCTGAACCGTGCGGAAACTGCGACGCGTGCACGGCGGAAGTCCACCGAGCAGCTGCGCCTCCGGCCGGCAAGGACACGGACGACGACGGCGGTCCGGCGTACAGCGCCGGTGCACCGTTCCCGCCACAGTCCGCAGTGGTGCACAAGGAGTGGGGGCCGGGCCTGGTGATGCGGGAGGAGGGGGACGTCATCACGGTGCTGTTCGAACAGGAGGGGTACAAGACGCTGTCGCGATCCGCCGTCGTGGAGCACCATCTCCTGAAGCCCGCTTAGGTAGGCTGGGGTAACCTCCGACGAAAGGCCCGCCGCGTGGAAACCCCTGCCTACGCCTGGATCCTGACCATTGTGGTTATCGCAGGGCTGCTGGCCTTCGATTTCTTCTTCCATGTCCGGAAGGCCCACACCCCGTCCCTGAAGGAATCGGCTGTCTGGTCCGCCATCTACGTGAGCATTGCGGTGCTGTTCGGGCTGGCTGTCCTCATCTTCGGCGGGCCGGACATGGGCATCGAATACTTCGCGGGCTATGTCACGGAAAAGGCCTTGTCCGTTGACAACCTCTTCGTATTCCTCATCATCATGGCCAGCTTCAAGGTGCCGCGCGCGGACCAGCAGAAGGTGCTCCTGTTCGGCATCATTTTCTCCCTGGTCGCCCGCACCGCGTTCATCTTCCTGGGCGCCGCGCTGATCAACAGTTTCGCCTGGGTCTTCTACATTTTCGGGCTTATCCTGCTGGTCACCGCGGGCCACCTGCTCAAACCGGATGACCACGACGACGACTCCGACGGCGTTGTGGTGCGGCTCGCCAAGAAATTCCTGCCGGCGTCCGAACACTACGACGGTGACAAGCTGTTCACCGTGGAGAACGGCAAGCGGGTGCTGACCCCCATGCTGCTGGTGATGGTGGCGATCGGCGGCACGGACATCCTGTTCGCCCTGGATTCCATTCCGGCGATCTTCGGCCTGACCCAGAACGTGTTCATCGTCTTCACGGCCACGGCGTTCTCGCTGATGGGCCTGCGCCAGCTGTTCTTCCTCATCGACGGCCTGCTGGACCGGCTGATCTTCCTCTCGTACGGGCTGGCCGTCATCCTCGGTTTCATCGGCGTGAAGCTGGTCCTGCACGCCCTGCACGAGAACACCCTGCCGTTCATCAACGACGGCGAGCACGTCAACGTGGTGGAAGTCAGCACCGGGGTTTCCCTGGGCGTGATCCTCGGCGTGCTGCTGCTGACGATCCTGGCGTCGGTCTTCAGCCCCAAGGGCAAAGCCAAGAACGCTGTCTCCGGGGCCAGGCGGCACGCCGTCGAGTACCTTGACCTCAACTACGAGACCGACATGGCGGAACGGGACAAGATCTTCGCCAAGATGTGCCGCGAAGAAGACCAGATCCGCAAGCTTCCGGAAAAGTACAAGCGGCTTGTCCGGCACGAAACGGAGTTCCTGGAACTGCTTCGCAGCGCCCATGAGGAGCACGACAAGGCCCAGGTCAGGGCGGCCGCGGCCGAGGGCTGACTCCCGGGCGCTGCGGCGGGGCGGATTACCGGCCCAGCGCAGCCGCGCCGCCTGCCAGGGTGGTGATCCGGTCCCAGTCCTTGGCCGCGACGGCGTCTGCCGGGGTGAGCCAGCTGCCGCCGACGCAGGCCACGTTGGGCAGCTTGAGGTAGTCCGGGGCGGTGGCCGGGCTGATGCCGCCGGTGGGGCAGAACTGCACGTGCGGGATGGGCGCCCCGATGGCGGCCAGGTAGGACGGCCCGCCTGCAGGCCCGGCGGGGAAGAACTTCATCGCATCCAAACCGGCCTCCAGGACGGCCATTACCTCCCCGACAGTGGCGACGCCGGGCAGCACCGGGACGTCCAGGGACAGCATGTGGGTGAGCAGCGCGGGGGTGACGCCGGGGCTGACCAGGAAGGTGGCACCCGCCTGGACGGCGGCGTCCGCCTGCCCCGGCGTGAGGATGGTGCCGGCGCCCACCAGGATGTCCGGCACCTCCTGGGCGATCAGCTTCAGCGAGGTCAGCGCGGAGTCGGTGCGCAGCGTCAGCTCAATGATCTTCACGCCGCCGTCCACCAGGGCACGGGCCAGGGGCACCGCATCCTGGGGGTCGTCGATGGTGACCACCGGGATGACGGGTGACACGCGGAGGACGCCTGATGCGTCAGCCATGGTTGACCTCATTTCCCAGGCCGTCCGGCCCGTTGGTGTCGATGGTGCGGCAGTCCTCAGGGAAGGTGGCTGCGGCGTGGGCAGAGGTCTGCTCGAACGTGGGGATGAGGCCTGTGCCGCCTTTGCCTCCGACCACCAGCGAGGAAGCCGCCGCACCATACCGGACCGCCGTCGGGAAGTCGTCGCCCAGCACCAGGCGTGCGGTGAGCGTGCCCACAAACGCGTCCCCGGCGCCGGTCTGGTCCACTACCGCGGGCGCCGGAATGGCCGGTACCCACGCGGACTGCACGCCGGTTTCGCCGGACCATTCGAGCTGGACGCCCGTGGCGCCGCAGGTGACAGCTACGTTGGCGGCCCCCATCGAGCGCAGCTTCGCGGCCGATGCTTCGGGCGAGGAAACTCCCAGCAGGGCTGCCGTCTCGCCCGGGAAGGAGGGCGTCACCAGGAAGGCCTGTGCGGCAAGTTCGGTCAGTGCCGCCGCCGCGTCCACAGCGGTGGTGAGCCGGGGCCGGTAGTTGGGGTCGTAGACAAAGCGTTTGGCTGCGGACGCGGCCTTGACGACGGCGGCGCGCGCCGTCGTCGAAATGGCGCAGGTGATGCCGCCCGCCACCACCGCGCCGGCCGCGCCGAAGACGTCCGGGTCGACATCGTCCGGCCCAAGGGTGGACCCGACGCTGCCGCTGCGGGCGTAGGTGAATTCGCGTTCGCCGTCGGGGTCGCTGTGCACCAGGTAGACGCCCTGCTGCCCGCGACGGAACGTCAACTGGTCGGTGACGATCCCCAGCTCGGCGATCCGGGCCGCGATGGCCTGACCCAGGTCGTCGTCCGTGAGCACGGACAGCAGGCCCACGCGGGCACCCGCTGCTGCGGCGGCTGCAGCGACATTGAGGGCGTCTCCGGAGATGCCCAGCCGTGCTGGTACGCCATGGCCGAAGGGCTGGTCGGTGGCGACTTCGATGAGGATCTCCCCCATCACCACCACGTCAAAGGATTCAAAGGCTGCAGTGTTCACCAGTCGTACACCGATCCGTCCAGGCGCCGCTTGACAGGCGCGTTCTTGGGGTCGAAGGGAAACCGCGCGGAGGCGCCCCGTTGAACTCTACGCCCAGCCCGGCAGGCCGCGCCCGGTCCATAAACCTGTCCGTCAAGGTGCTGGAAAGCGCGCAGCCCTTTTTGTCGGCCCTCCTTGCTAGGTTTGATTCCAGGCCGGGGGAACCGACTCCGGGCCCGCAAACAGTTGGGGAGGCCCCGTGTTTCTGCTGGACGCTGCCGGTCATGATGCCGGATCCGACGCGCCGCCGGACCTGGTCTTCTCCGCCAGCGACCTTGTGGCGGCCTCCGAATGTGAGTACCGCACACTCCGGATCCTGGACGAAAAGCTGGGTCATGCTCCCAAGGCGGAGTTCCCCGTGGACGAGATGCAGAAGCGGGCCGGCGAACTGGGCGACCGGCATGAACAAACCGTGCTGGCCAGCCTGGTGGCCAAGTATGGCCCGTGGGATGCCAGCCGGGGTTCGGGTGTCTACTCCCTGGAACGCGGCCTGAACCTGCGCGGTGAGCTGCAGGCAAAACATGCTGAAACCGAACTTGCCCTTCGCTCCGGGGCCGACGTGGTGTTCCAGGCAACTTTCTTCGACGGCGAGTTCCTGGGCTACGCCGACTTCCTGGTCAACGAGGCCGCAGGCACCGGAAACCCGGGCCGGTACGAGGTCTGGGACACCAAGCTTGCCCGGCACGCCAAGGTGGGGGCCCTGCTGCAACTGGCTGCCTACGGCGACCAGCTTCTCGGGATGGGGCTGGATCCCTCCCCCGTCGTCACGCTGGTGCTGGGGACCCGTGACGGCGACGACTGGCTCCGAAGCAGCCATTCCCTGCCGGACCTGCTTCCGGTCTTCCGCGAACGGCGCAGGCGTTTCCGGTACCTGACGGCCGGCCACCGCGCCAAAGATGCCCCTGTGCAGTGGCAACAGCCCGGCATCGTGCATTGCGGCCGCTGCGACTACTGCGCCGAGCAGGTGACCCGCCACCGGGACCTCCTGATGGTCGCCGGGATGTCCGTCGTCCAACGGCGGAAGCTTCATGCCGCCGGAGTCACCACCATTGACCAGCTCGCGGCCATGCCCGCCCCGGATGCACAGGGGTCACTGGCCCGCCTCCGCGCGCAAGCCCGGATGCAGCTGGGCTTGGACACAGCCGCAGGATCCCGCACGTTCATGAAGGACGGGGAGCCTCATACGGTCTCCTATACCGTCCTTGCGGACCACGCCGTCGGTTCGCTTCCCGCTCCGAGCGCCGGAGACATCTTCTTCGACTTCGAAGGCGATCCGCTCTGGCAGGATCCAGCCACCGGTGCCTGGGGAATCGAGTACCTTTTCGGGGTCATCGAGGCCCCCGGGACGGACCCCGCCAAGGAGCCCGCATTCCGTCCGTTCTGGGCGCATTCCCGCGCCGGTGAACGCCGCGCCTTCCTGGCTTTCCTTGACTACGTGGAGAAGCGGCGTGCGACGTACCCGGACATGCACGTCTATCACTACGCCGCCTACGAAAAGACAGCCCTGCGGAATCTTTCCCTGGTGCACCAGGCAGGCGAGGACACGGTGGACGACTGGCTTCGGCAAGGACTGCTGGTGGACCTCTACGCCACGGTCAAGCATTCCATCCGGATCTCCGAGGCCTCGTATTCCATCAAGAAGCTGGAACCGCTGTATATGGGAGACAACCTGCGGTCCGGGGACGTCAAGGATGCCGGCGCCTCCGTGGTGGCATATGCCGCTTACTGTGCCGCCCGTGATGCCGGCCGCCGGGACGAAGCCGATGCCGTCCTGGCGTCCATTTCGGACTACAACCGATACGACTGCCTTTCCACCCTGCGGCTCCGGGACTGGCTGCTGAAGATCGCCCCGACGGCGGTCCCAGACACCCGGTCCGCCCGGCTGCCGGTAAACACCACGGAACCGGCACGGGCCGGTGGCCCGCCGGCCGCCACCACGCCTATCGAAAATCCCCCGCCCGACGACCTCCCGGACGCGCCGGACGAAACCCCCGAGGAACTGCAGCTGCGCGGGTACCTCTCGGCCCTTCCCGATGACCGGCCCTGGACCGATGATGAGCGGGCCGTCGCCATGGTGGCAGCGGCCACCGGCTACCACCGGCGCGAGCGGAAACAGTTTTGGTGGCAGCATTTCGACCGCGTCGAAGCGCCTGTGGAGAACTGGGCGGACCAGCGGAACGTGTTCACAGTGTCATCGGCGGAGGTCATTTCGGACTGGGCCCTCGCCAAACCACGGGAACGGATGCGGACCAGGGTCTTGCAGCTCCGCGGCACCATGACGGAAGGTTCAGATTTCCGGGTCGATTCCAACTGGTGCCGGCTCTACGAAGCCCCCGGGCCCGAGGGCATGGCTGCCCCGAATGCAACACCACAGGCCAAGGCCTATGCCTTCAAGACCCGCATCCACGACCTCGCGGCGGCGCCGGACAACCCGGAGCACACCATCATCACCATCTCGGAGCGGGAATCCGGAAAGGTGGCCGCGTACCCGCACCTTCCCATAGCGCTGACCGAGGACACCCCCATCCCAACAGACAACATTGAGGCCGCCATCGCGGAACTTGCCAGGACTGTCGGCTCCACCGTGCCCGGACTGCCCGCACAGCCGGGCCTGGACATCCTGCGCAAGGTGCCTCCGCGGTTCCGCAGCATGGGCGCCCCGGCCGGGGTCCGGCACCTACCGGACGGCACCGTCGACTACGCCGGAGCCATTGCCGCATCCCTGCGGGACCTCGATACCTCATACCTGGCCGTTCAAGGACCCCCGGGAACGGGCAAGACCCACATCGGCGCGCATGTGATCGGCGAGCTGGTGCGGGCGGGCTGGAAGGTGGGGGTGGTTGCGCAGTCGCACAATGTGGTGGAAAACCTCCTCTGCCGTGCCGTCGAGGCGGGCCGCGTGGACCCTTCGCTTGTGGCCAAAAAGCTCGCCGCGCCCCACTCTGTCCCGTGGACGGCAACGGATGAGCGTGATGTGGGACGCATGCTGGCCGCACCCGGCGGCTGCCTGGTGGGCGGCACCGCATGGACCATGACCGGCAAGGAAGTCCCCGCCGGGTCCCTGGACCTGCTGGTGATCGACGAAGCCGGCCAGTTCTCGCTGGCCAACACCCTGGCGGTCTCCCGCGCGGCGAAACGCCTCCTCTTGTTGGGCGATCCGCAGCAGCTCCCCCAGGTCACCCAAGGGGCACATCCGGAACCTGTGGACGAATCAGCCCTGGGCTGGCTCGCCGCGGGGCATGCGACCCTCCCCGCAAGCCTGGGCTACTTCCTCGCCGATACCTGGCGGATGCACCCGGAGCTGTGCAGGGCAGTTTCGAACCTCAGCTACGACGGCAAGCTGCAGTCCGCACCAGCCGCGGGCCAGCGCGAACTCGATGGGCTGCCGCCCGGGGTGGAGACGGTGTTCGTCAACCACAGTGGCAATGCCACAGCGTCCAAGGAAGAGGCGGAGGAAGTGGTGCGGCAGGCGCGCCGCCACCTCGGCCTGAAGTGGACCTCCGGCCCGGACGCGGGGTCACGCCCGCTGGAGCAGCAGGACCTGATGGTGGTGGCCGCCTACAACGCCCAGGTGCATTTGGTCCGGAGGGCGTTGGCCGAAGCCGGGCTGCCGGAGGTGAAGGTGGGCACGGTGGACAAGTTCCAGGGCCAGGAAGCCCCGGTAGTGTTCGTCTCCATGGCGTGTTCGGCGGTAGCGGAGGCTCCGCGCGGCGCGGAATTCCTGCTCAACCGGAACCGCATCAATGTGGCAGTCTCGCGCGGGCAGTGGCGGGCCGTCATCATCCGCTCCCCCGAAGTCACCAGCTATATGCCGCACAAACCGGCGGCACTGGAGGAACTCGGCGCCTTCATCGGCCTCAGCCCGCGGGAGTAGTCGCGGCGGGCGCCGGGGCGCAAGCTTGGGACGGGGCGGTCAGTGCGCCCGGAAACCGCGGAAGTGGCCCCCGGCCCGGGACGTTGACCCGTCCACCCGTTCCACCCGGCCCGGGGTGCTGCCGGAGTTGAGCCACTCCAGGAACTGCCGGACCTTGGGCTCGGGTCCTTCGGCCACGACTGACACCGATCCGTCGTCGCGGTTGGCCACCTCACCGGACAATCCCAGTTCCTCCGCTTTGGCCATGGTCCAGTACCGGAAGCCCACACCTTGGACCATGCCGAGCACCCGGGCATCCAGCCGCACGGCATCCCCAGCCGAACCGTCCTTCGGTGTCCCTGCGTGCCTGCCCATGGTGTTCCTCCTCGGGACCGGCCAACTTCCTCCCGGCCGCGGCACCTAACGCACTGAAGGCGCGGCTTCCTGCCAGGGCCGGGAGGAGATACCGGCTAGTTGATGGTGATGTCGCGGGTGGCGTGGTTGTAGCGGATGGTCACCGTGCCGCCGGCGTGGTGCAATTCGTGGTTGGGGCCGTCAAACGCACCGAAAGCACCATAGTTTTCGTCCCACGAGCGGTTCAGGGCGATCTTGAAGGTGTAGTAACCGGCAGGAAGCTCGGCGCTCTTCTTCCAGAGCTGGTCCAGGAAGTCGAACTCCATCTGCGCTTCGTCGTACTGCGGCGCCCAGTTCTCCGGTGCGCCCAGGATGGTGTTGAAGTCGCCGGCCAGTGCCACGGCCTCCGGCTGCGGGTGGGTTTCGACATCCGGACCCTCGAACGGTTCGGTTGCGGGCACCGCGGTTTCGGCCTTGGCCTTCGCCGGCGCCTTCTTCCGGACAGCCTTCACCACAGGTTCCACGGCGTCTTCGATGGCCTTGGCGGCCTTGCCCACAGCGGCGGCCGCCTTCTTGGCCGGCGCTTTCCTGGCGGGAGCCTTCTTCGCCGCTTTGGCGTCATCCTTGGCGGGAACTTCCAGGACGGAAGCAGCTGCGGAGACCGGGCGGACAAAGCCTTCGGGAGCGGTGGGGACCGGCGTGTCGGCAGGGACGGGCGTGCCGGCGTCGAGCGCTGACGCGAAGGAAACCGCGTCAGGGAAGGCAACCGTGGCGCGCATCCCGTCCTCGGTGATGGTCCAGCCGGTACGGCCCTTGACCAGCCAGCCGGCCTTGACCAGTTTGGCGGTCGCCGAGGTGAGGGTCTTGTGGCCGCGGGGAATTCCGCCGCTGAGGAGTTCGGCTTCGTGCTCGTTGAAAGGCACGCGGGCCGTTGCTTCCGCCAGGACCTGGCCAGCATTCAGTGCATCGCCGGACCACACGCCTTCGGTCAGGACATCCAGGACGGTCTTGAGACGAAGATAGGTGTTTTCTGCGGTGGACTTGGCCATGATTCCCCTTATATAAAAGCGATCGGTCTTAGGCATCTTGCCAACTGCCTATTAAATCGCGCGACTTTAATTGGTTAACTCTGCGTGTCGTGACCGACTATGAAGCGGATAGTCCCGCAAGTGAGGCGGAGGTCTCGGGTAAGGGCCGGCTGCATAACCCTCAAGCGCTGACATGGGTGCTGCCTTGCACTCCCCAGACACGCCTGCGGCTCCCAGTTTACCGGCCCGGGAGCCGCACTGTTGCCCGCGGCACAGCGGGTGCTCAGGCGGTGGCTTCCCGGCTGTTCAATTCCTCCAGCAGCTCCGCTTTCCGCTCCTCCGAGGCGAAGGAAGAGTGGATGGAATTCGCCGCCAGGCGGGCCCTGTCAAAGTCGGACAGCTCAAACACCGCAGTCAGTTGGGCGAAGTTGTCATCCACGTAACCGCCGAAGTACGCAGGATCGTCCGAATTGACCGAGACGTTCAGGCCCGCGGCCAGCATGGCGGGCAAGGGATGGTCAGCGAGAGTGTCCACTGCCCTCAACCGCACGTTGGACAGTGGGCAGACGGTGAGGGGAACCCGGGCATCAACCAGGCGCTCCACCAGGTCGGCGTCATCCATGCAGCGGATACCGTGGTCGATGCGTTCCACGCCCAGGAGGTCCAGGGCCTCAATGATGTACGACGCCGGGCCTTCCTCCCCTGCGTGCGCCGTCAGCCGGAGGCCGGCCGCGCGGGCCTTTGCATAAAGCCGCTCGAACTTGGAAGGCGGGTTTCCGACCTCGGCCGAGTCCAGGCCGATGGCTCCGATGGGAGCGTCCATGGCCAGCAGCCGCTCCAGGACTTCCAACGCCGAGTCTTCCGGAAGGTCCCGGAGGAAAGCGGCAATGAGCATGGTGGAGATGCCGTAGTCCTCCCGGGACGTGGCCAGGACCGAGGCCACGCCGTTGACGCATGCTTCCAGCGGGACGCCGCGGGACAGGTGTGCCTGGGGGTCCATCATGATTTCGGCGTGCCGGACACCGGCGGCGGCCGCCCGCTCAAGGTAGGCACGGGTCATGTCCGCGAAGTCCTGCTCGGTACGCAGCACGGCCATGTTGGCGTAGTAGAGGTCCAGGAATGACTGCAGGTCCGTGAACTCGTACTTTTCGCGGAGTTCTTCCAACCCGGAGTAAGGCAGGACAATGCCGTTGCGCTCGGCCAGGGCAAAGATGAGCTCGGGCTGAAGCGTACCTTCGATATGCAGGTGCAGTTCGGCCACCGGGAGGGGCTTGGTGGGGACCGCGGGTTCCGCGGGGACCGCTTCGGATTCGGGCATGGTGCTGCCGCCGGCGTAGGTTTCCATCCGGACAGGATAATGCCCGGCGGCCGAATCACCACTAGAGTCAAACCAATGCAGAACGCCAAGCACACTGATGACCTGCAGGACCCGGCTCCCAGCCCCGCCGCGGACGGATTTGTCCGGGTCCGGGGAGCGCGCGAGAACAACCTCCGGAACGTCGACGTGGATGTCCCCCGTGACGCGATCGTTGCGTTCACCGGCGTCTCGGGCTCGGGCAAGTCGTCCCTGGCGTTTGGCACCATCTACGCCGAGGCGCAGCGGCGCTACTTCGAATCCGTCGCCCCGTATGCCCGCCGCCTCATCCAGCAGGGCCACAACCCCAAGGTGGAGCTGATCAGCGGGTTGCCGCCCGCCGTCGCACTCCAGCAACGCCGCGGCGTCCCCAGCAGCAGGTCCACGGTGGGGACCGTCACTACGCTCTCCAACTCGGTGCGGATGCTCTTCTCGCGCGCCGGCACCTACCCGGAGGGCAGCCCACAGCTGGACTCGGATGCCTTCTCCCCCAATACGGCCGCGGGTGCCTGCAGGGAGTGCCACGGCCTGGGTGTGGCGCACACCGTCACCGAAGCCTCGCTGGTCCCGGACCCGTCGCTGAGCATCCGCGAGGGTGCCATCGCCGCGTGGCCCGGCGCCTGGCAGGGAAAGAACCTGCGGGATATCCTCACCCACCTGGGCTACGACGTCGACATTCCCTGGCGGAAGCTGCCCAAGAAGCACCGCGACTGGATCCTCTTTACGGAGGAGCAGCCGGTGGTGGAAGTCACTCCGCAGCGCGACCGCGTGGCCAAACCGTACAAGGGCCGGTTCTGGAGCGCCAGGAGCTACGTCCTCCACACCCTGGCCGATTCGCAGAGCGCGTCCATGCGCGAACGCGTGCTTGCATACATGGAATCCGGTCCGTGCCCCCTGTGCGGTGGCAGCGGCCTGCGGCCTGAGGCCTTGGCAGTGACGTTCGCGGGGCGGACGATCGCCGAGCTCAACGCGGTACCACTGACAGAGCTGGCGGGCATCATCCGCCCCACCACCGAGCTGGCCTCAGCCGAGACGGCGTCCAGGAAGCAGTCTTCCGGCGAAGCCAACGAGGTGGCCGTCGCCATCACCCGCGACCTGCTGCAGCGCGTCACCGTTTTGCTGGACCTGGGGCTGGGCTACCTGGCCTTGGGCCGCTCCACGCCCACGCTCTCCCCCGGCGAGATGCAGCGGCTGCGGATCGCCACCCAGCTGCGCTCCGGGCTGTTCGGCGTGGTCTACGTGCTCGATGAGCCCTCTGCAGGGCTCCATCCTGCCGATGCAGAGCCCCTTTTGGAGGTGCTGGAGCAACTGAAATCTTCCGGCAATTCGGTTTTCGTGGTGGAGCACAACATGGACGTTGTCCGCCACGCCGATTGGCTGGTGGACGTGGGTCCGCGCGCCGGCGAGGGCGGCGGCGAGGTGCTCTACAGCGGTCCGGTGGACGGGCTGGCCGGAGTGGAGGATTCGGTCACCAGGCCGTACCTGTTCCCGGAGCTCTCCGGTCAGGAAGCAGACGACGACGCCCCGGGCCGTGACCGCGAACCGGCAGGCTGGCTGGAGCTGCGGGACATCAGCCGCCACAACCTGCAAGGCCTCGACGCTGAGTTCCCCCTGGGTGTCCTGACCGCTGTCACAGGCGTCTCCGGGTCCGGCAAATCCACGCTTGTCAGCCAGGTCCTGGCCGAGGTGGCAGGCGGCTGGCTGCGTCCCGACGGGCCGGGCGCCGTTTCCACGGGCGCAGCCGACGGCGGAGTGGACGAAGGGGAGCTCAGCGCCCCGCTCAGCGTCGGCCCGGTGTCCGGACTGGAACACATCGACCGGCTGGTAAAAGTTGACCAGAAACCGATCGGACGGACCCCGCGTTCCAACCTGGCCACCTACACCGGACTCTTCGACGCCGTCCGGAAAGTCTTCGCCGCCACGGACGAAGCCAAGGCCCGCGGCTACGGCGCCGGGCGGTTCTCCTTCAACGTGGCCGGCGGACGCTGCGAGACCTGCCAGGGCGAGGGGTTCGTGGCGGTGGAACTGCTGTTCCTGCCCGGCAGCTACGGCCCATGCCCGGAGTGCGGCGGGTCCCGCTACAACCCCGAAACCCTTGAGGTGGAATATCACGGCCAGAACGTGGCCCAGGTCCTGGCCATGACCGTGGACGCCGCCTCCGAGTTCCTGGCGGACGTTCCTGCCGCGGCGAGGAGCCTTACCAGCCTGCGCGACGTCGGCTTGGGCTACCTGCGGCTGGGACAGCCCGCCACGGAGCTTTCCGGCGGCGAGGCGCAGCGGATCAAGCTCGCCACAGAACTGCAGCGGGCGCAGCGCGGACACACCCTCTACCTGCTCGATGAGCCCACCACCGGGCTGCACCCTGCGGACGTGCAGCTGCTGATGGCACAGCTCCACGGCCTGGTGGACGCCGGAAACTCCGTGGTGGTGGTTGAACACGATATGGCCGTTGTGGCCGGTGCTGACTGGGTCATTGATCTTGGGCCGTCCGGAGGGGACAAAGGCGGCAGCATCATGGCCGCGGGCACACCTGCGGCTGTCGCGCAGTCCGTGGAAAGCCGGACCGCTCCCTACCTGGCAACCGCACTCGGCCAGGAAACTGCCAGCCAACACCCGGCCCGGTCCCGATTTGATAACGCCAAGGCTATGTCTTAGCGTGAAATGCATGCCCGTTTGGCGGGCTTTTTGATTGCCCGGTGCTGCCTCCACCAGAACTGCCCAGCGGCAGCCACCGACGTTGACCTCTATTTGTCAGGGGTGGGCAGTAGCGCGACGATCTCCGGGGACGGAACCAGCGCTGGTGGCCCTCGGGAGCATCACATCATGAACAACACCAAATTCCGTACTGCCGCACGCCGTGGAATCACCCTTGCCGCCGTCTCAGCGGCAGGCCTGGCCCTCTCCGCCACCGCCGCAAACGCGGCAACCCCCACCTCCACCTGGGACTCGCTGGCCCAGTGCGAGAGCGGTGGCAACTGGTCCACCAACACCGGCAACGGCTTCTCCGGCGGTTTGCAGTTCACCTCAAGCACGTGGGCTGCCTACGGCGGCACCGGCTCGCCGGCGGACGCCAGCCGCGAACAGCAGATCGCGGTGGCCGAAAGGGTCCAGGCTTCCCAGGGCTGGGGCGCATGGCCCTCCTGCGCGTCGCAGCTCGGCCTGAGCGGCGGGGGCGGTGCACCGGTGCAGAGCGCGCCCGTCCAGAGCGCCCCGGTCAAGCAGGCCACGCAGGTGCAGAGCGCACCTGTGCAGCAGGCACCGCGGCACGCAACGTCCGTTCCGCTCAGCGGTGAAACCTACACCCTGCAGGCCGGCGACACCCTGAGCATCGTTGCCCAGAAGCTGGGGATCCAGGGCGGCTGGCAGCACCTTGCCGACGCCAACCTGGATACCATTTCCGATCCGAACCTGGTGTTCGAAGGACAGGTCATCCAGCTCCCCGCGTAACGGCAGCGGCCTTGGCCGCACCGCCTCCCAAGGGGCCACAGACAGGTCGGCGATAGACAAATTCCGTTGACCAAAGACGACGCCGGCACGCCCCCACAAGGGGTGTGCCGGCGTCGTTCTTTTTAAGCCGGTGTCCGCTGCCGCGGCGGGGACGCGCCGGTCAGTCAGGCGGCGGGCAGTTCGCGGACGATCCGCACCTTCCAGGCGGAGTCGTCGCTGGTATCCAACAGCGCTACCGTTCCGTGCGCCAGGTTCAATGCCACCCGCTTGACGGCCAGCAGTTCCAGGTAGAGGTGCTCGTTCATGCGGCTGGGGGTGTCGATCATGTACTTCACGGCGTCGCGAACCTTGCGGTAGTTGGCGCTGCGTTCGCGATGCATGTGCAGTTCCAGCGCGGAGCGCTGCTTGAGCCGGGGCTCGTGCCGGTTCAGCAGTGTCACGGCGCTGTGTACCGCGACGACGAGGGTGAGCGAGACGGCGTAAATCCACCATCCGCTCGAGAGCAGGAACAGGGGCAGGTTTCCGATGGCGACCAGCGCGATCACCACGCGCAGGGCGGCTATCCGGCGGACGGTCCGGGCGACGGCGGCCATGCCGTCGCGGAAACGGTGTTGGTCCTTCCGGGCGGCTGCGGGATCGATGGTGAACTCGTCGAGGACCAGGATGCCCTGGGCTTCGGGGCCGAGCATCTGTCCGTAGCGGGGCAGCGCCGGGCGGGCGGCGGCTGTGGACTTTTCAGGTGTAGATGTCATGAGTGAGCTTCCAAAACGCTGGGGTGGTTGCCGAGATCTTAGTGGTTTAACCTGGGAGCCGTATGTATGCGTCCAATATCTGGACAAGCTTGGTGGCGGAGACCGCGCCACGGGCCGGCCAGGGGATGTGGCCGCCGGCACAGCAATTGGCACTTCCGCCGGCTGCCGTCAAACTGAATGGATGCAAACTTTCCTCCCGTACCCTGACTTCCGCCAAAGCGCCGCAGCCCTGGACACCGCGCGGCTGGGCAAGCAGCGGGTTGAAGCGCTGCAAACCCTCCGTGCCCTGGTGATCCCCGAATACGGCTGGCAGACCCACCCGGCGATCCGGATGTGGATGGGCCACGTTCCTGCCCTCACCATGTATGGGCTCGCGATGGTGGACGAGTGGATGGAACGGGGCCACCCGGATAACACACGGGCCAACATCGCCGAGTTCGCGCCGCAGGCAGCCCACCCGGACTACGCCGCCAAGATCATCATGCCGCCGTGGCTCGGGGAGCCCGACTTCCACCTGAGCCACCGGTCCAAGCTGGTGCACAAGGAACCCAAGTTCTACGCCTCCGTTTTCCCGGACGCCATTCCGGCAATGGACTACGTCTGGCCGGAGCCGCGGCACGAATTCCTGCCGCAGGAGCCGGACGGAGACCTGTTGTGGATCCTCCGCGACCCTCACGACGACGTCGACCCGCAGTCGCTCACCACGGTGGCACTTCCGCCGGTGAACCGGAACGCCTCCGCAGCGGCGTCAGCCGGGGACGATGGTTACGCCCCGGTCTATGTTGACGACGGTTCCCGACGTCCGTCCCGCGCCCCGAAGAAGGCGCCGCCCAGGCCCCAGGTGAAGAAGCCCACCCGCAAACGGCAGGCGCAGGAGGAGGCATTCCGCACCCTCCCAGGGAAGACGCCCGTCGCTGTCCCGCTGGAACACGGGGCAAAGTTCGCGCTCGGCCAGGTAGTGGGCCGTCCGATCAACCTCGATGACGGCCGCTTTGGCAGGACTTTCGAGGTTTTGGAGATCATGGACCGTTCGGCATTCGCCTACCCCGCCCTGCTGCAGGACCCCCGGGTGTTCTTTCCGGTCGAGGCCCCGTAGCCATGACTGTTTTGCTGGCAGGGTGCGGCGACCTGGGCACCGAGGCGGGCCTGCGGTTCGCCGCCCTTGGCCACAGGGTCATAGGGTGGCGGCGGTCCCCCGAAAAACTGCCGGCAGCCATCGAGGGAGCCGCGGCAGACTTGGGATCCGCAGACCTGCCGCCGATCCCGGCGGACACCACCGCCGTCGTCATCGCCGTTGCGGCTGATGCCCCCTCAGAGGAGGCATACCGTGCTGCGTATGTACGCGGCGTGGCACATGTGCTGGATGCGCTGGAGCGGGACGGCGTGACACCGGAACGCGTCCTCTTTGTGTCTTCCACGGCGGTGTACGGGGACGCAGCGGGCGGCTGGGTGGATGAGGCCACGGAGCCGAACCCGGGTGGTTTCTCCGGGAAGGTGCTGCTTGAGGCCGAGGAGCTCCTGCACGGCCGGCTTTCCGGCAGGAGCGCCACCACGGCCCTCAGGCTGGGTGGCATCTACGGACCCGGCCGGACCAGGCTGATCGACCAGGTGCGGAGCGGCTCCGCCGTCATTCCGGACGATGTGCGCTACACCAACAGGATCCACCGGGATGACGCCGCGGCGGCGATCGTGCACCTGGCCACCATGGCGGATGTCCCTGCTCCGGTTTACGTCGGCGTGGACGACGAACCGGCCGATCTGGGTGCCGTACTGCGTTTCCTGGCGTCCGAACTTGGGCTGCCCGAACCCCAGGCGGGCGATGCTGGTCCCGCCCGCGGCGGCAACAAGCGCTGCCGGAACGACTTGCTCCGAAGCACCGGGTTCAACTTCACGTTTCCCACCTTCCGGGAAGGGTACAGGGACGTCATCGCAGGGAACGGCAGCCGCCATCCGTAGCCCGGCCCCGTGCCCCAGTCGGTTCCACGTCGGGCGGCACATGCCAGGCTCTAAGTAAGGCAGGGAATGGAATTCAGGCAGATCATTGAAGCCACCGGCCAGCTGGTCGATTTTGCAGGGGTTGCGGTCATGGTGATTGGGGCCTTGGTGTCCCTCCCGCTGGCGATCCGCGGTTACCAGCCCCGGCAGGTCCCGGCCGGGGCGAAGAGACTGAGCTTCTACCGCTCCTACCGCCAGTCGCTGGGCCGTTCGATCCTCCTGGGCCTTGAATTACTGGTCGCTGCGGACATCATCCGCACTGTCGCGGTCACTCCGACGTTCGAAAGCGTCGGGGTGTTGGCCGTCATTGTGCTGATCAGGACCTTCCTCAGCTTTTCCCTGGAGCTTGAGATCACGGGTCGCTGGCCTTGGCAAAAGGACCCGGCGGCAGCCCACCCCGGAGCCTCCGCCCCTGCCGGATAAGGGCGCCTGAGGCCGCGCCGTCGGGCCCATCCCTGGCAGGGGCTAATCCGCGCCTGGGAATACAGGTTTGCGCTACGCCCCGCCGTTACCCTTGCAACGTCCGTTAGGCTTCAGCCATGGCTGAAACTCTTCGCACCAAAGCGTCCGAACTGCTCCGACTCCATCAGGCCCCTGAGATCCTTCAAGTGGTCAACGTGTGGGATGCCATCACCGCCAAAGTCATCACGGACGTCCCGGGCACCACCGCCCTCGCCACGGCAAGCCACTCCATCGCGGCCTCGCTGGGCTACGAAGACGGCGAGAACATTCCCGTCGACGAGATGATCGCCGCCGTTGGCCGCATCGCCGCCGCCTCGCATCTTCCCGTCAGTGCCGATCTGGAGTCCGGCTACGGCAACCCCGGGGAGACCACCCGCAAGGCCATCGGCGTCGGCATCGTCGGGGCAAACATCGAGGACCAGATGAGGCCGCTGGCGGATGCGGTCAACCAAATGTCAGCAGTGGTGCACGCCGCGTCAACGGAAGGGATCGATTTCGTCCTTAACGCCAGGACCGACGCCTTCCTCAAGGGCAAGGACCGGGACCCCGGCGAGGTGCTCGCGGACGCCATCGCCCGCGGCAGGGCCTTCCTGGACGTGGGTGCCACAACAGTCTTCGTGCCCGGGCTGCTTGATGAGCCTACCGTCACCGCGTTGGTCGAGGGTATTGGCTGGAACAAGGTCTCCGTCATCAACGTCCCCGGGTCCCTTCCCCCGGCCCGGCTGCAGGAACTGGGCGTTGCCCGCATCTCCTACGGTCCGTGGACACAGCGCGTGGCACTGACCGCACTGGCCGACACCGCGGCCGCGTTGCTCGCCGGCGGACAGCTTCCCGAAGACACCCGTCCCTTGAACTAGGAGGGTCGGCGGCCGTGCCCAGCGAAGGAGTCGATTGACTGTGACCGGAAGTGCAAGTGCGGCAGGAGTGTGGCCGCGGCCGCCGGAACTTCCTGCGCCGGTGTTCTCCGACCAACGCTGGCTTGAGGCCGTTTTCCTTCACTGGCGTATCCCGGAGGCGGAGGCAGCGGCGTTCATGCCTGAGGGAATCCGGCCGGACGTGTTCGACGGCAGTTCCTGGGTGGGTTTGATCGGCTTTCGCATGGAGCAGGCGGGGCTTGGGCGCGGCCCAGGCGTTCCGTACTTGGGCAGCTTCAACGAGGTGAACGTCCGGCTGTACTCCCGTGAGCCGGACGGGACCCGCGGAGTGGTGTTCCTGAGCCTGGATGCGAACCGGCTGCCGGTGGTCCTGGCCACACGGGCGGCTGGCATCCCCTACGTCTGGTCGCGTATCCGGCAACGTCCGCCCTTTCCGGACGCCAGGAGCCGAACACAGCATCCCGGCGGAGACGCTGCCGGGTCCACTGATGAATTTCCAGTCGGCTACACCGTGCGCCGGTTTGGCAGCACGGGAGCACGGAGCGACTTCGTGGTCGTCCCCAAGCTCCGGGAGCCGGCCTCTGATTCCCTGTCTGTCTTCCTGACCGCGAGGTTCGGGATGCACGGCCGCTTTCTGGGCCGCACCGCCTACGTGCCGAACACCCACCAGGCGTGGCCGCTCTTCCACGCGGAGGTGCGGCAGCTAACCGATGGACTGATTGGAGCTGCCGGGATCACTGTTGACGGGCCGCCGGATTCAGTGCTCTATTCGCCGGGAGTCCGGACCAGGTTCGGACGGCCGCGCATGATCGGTGGGCCCGGATAACAGCGTGTCCGGGCTCACCGCAAGGCTGCTAAGCCAGGCCGGCTTTCCGGAGCGCCTCGGCCATGGCCGTATTGCTGCCGGGCTGGGGTTTGGGAGCCGACCGGACAGAGCCGGGCGCTCCGGCCGCTTGCTTTGGCTGTTGGCGGTCGAGGCGGTCACCACGCTCGCCGCGGTCAGGTTTTCCGCCGCGCTCAGGCTTTCCGGTCCGCTCCGTCTTACCGGCGCCCGGGCCCCGCCCCGAAGCTGCCCCGCCGCCGGCCGGTTCGTCGTCGAGCCTTAGGGTCAGCGAAATCCGCTTCCGTTCCGGATCAGCCTCCAAGACTTTGACGCGCACCACTTGCCCGGACTTGACCACCTCGCGGGGGTCGGAGACGAACCGGTTGGCCAAGGCCGAAACGTGAACCAGTCCGTCCTGGTGCACTCCCACGTCCACGAACGCCCCGAACGCCGCAACGTTGGTCACCGTCCCTTCCAGGACCATGCCGGGCTTGAGGTCCGAGATCTTCTCGATCCCCTCCGAGAAGGTGGCTGCGGCGAAGGCGGGGCGTGGGTCCCGGCCGGGTTTATCCAGCTCGGCCAGGATGTCCTTGACCGTGGGGAGCCCGAAGGTATCGTCGACGAAGTTCCGGGGGTCCAGGGATGACGCGGGCGCCGACCCGGCGGCCACCAGAATCTTCCTCGCCACGGCGTACGATTCCGGGTGCACGCTTGAGGCGTCGAGCGGTTCCGCTCCCCCGGTGATCCGGAGGAAGCCGGCGCATTGCTCGAACGCCTTGGCGCCCAGCCGCGGGACTTTCTTCAGGTCGGTCCGCTTGGAGAAGGGCCCGTATTCATTGCGGTACGCCACGATGTTTTCACTCAGCAATGGTCCGACGCCGGCCACCCGGCTCAACAGCGCGGGTGAAGCTGTGTTAACGTCCACGCCCACGGCGTTCACGCAGTCCTCCACCACGGCGTCAAGGCTACGGTCCAGCTTGGACGCTGTCACGTCATGCTGGTACTGGCCCACGCCGATGGACTTGGGATCGATCTTGACGAGTTCGGCGAGTGGATCCTGCAGGCGCCGGGCAATGGACACGGCGCCGCGGAGCGAAACGTCCATCCCCGGGAGTTCGGCGGCTGCGAGCGCCGACGCTGAGTAGACCGAGGCGCCGGCTTCCGACACGACGAGCTTTTGTGGCTTTCGGTCCACGTCCGGCAGCAGCTTGATCAGTTCCGCGGCGAGCTTGTCCGTCTCGCGCGACGCGGTCCCGTTGCCGATCGCCACGAGTTCGACCGAGTGCCGGCGGGCCAAGTGCACCAGGGTGGTTAGGGCTTCGTCCCATTTTCGCGCCGGCGCGTGCGGGTACACCGTGTCCGTGGCGACGACTTTGCCGGTACCGTCCACGACGGCGACTTTCACTCCGGTCCGCAGCCCGGGGTCCAGTCCCAGGGTGGCTCGGTTCCCTGCGGGGGCGGCCAGGAGGACGTCGCGCAGGTTGGCGGCGAACACCCGCACCGCTTCGTCCTCCGCTGCGGCGAACATCCGGCCCCGGAGGTCGGCGGTGAGCCGGGCAAGGACGCGCGAACGCCATGCCACCTGGGCGGTCTGCAGCAACCAGGCGTCGGCGGGACGGCCACGGTCGGCGACGCCGAGGAACCTGGCCACCGCGGACTCGTAGCGTGCCCGGGCGGCGGTCAGCGCGGCGTCGTCGGAGGGGTCGGCTTCGGTGAGATCCAGGTCCAGGATGCCGTCTTTCTCGCCGCGAAGCAGCGCCAGCACCCGGTGGGACGGCATCCGGTCCGGGGCCTGCGCAAATTCGAAGTAGTCAGAGAACTTCTGGCCCTCGTTTTCCTTGCCCTTCTTGACGCGGGATACCATCCGGCCCTGGCTCCACAGCCGGTCCCTCAGGGTGGCGGCAAGGTCTGGATCCTGGGCCACCCGCTCCACCAGGATGGCCCTGGCGCCGGCGAGCGCGGCGGCGGCATCGCCAATGGAGTGCTCACTGTTGAGGTACTTTGCGGCCTCCCGTTCAGGGTGGAGGTCCGGGCGCTTCAGCAGCGCGTCCGCGAGCGGTTCCAGTCCGGCTTCCCGGGCAATCTGGGCCTTGGTGCGTCGCTTGGACTTGAACGGCAGGTAGATGTCCTCCAGCCTGGACTTGGTGTCCGCCGCCAGGATCGCCCTGCGGAGTTCCGGCGTCAACTGGCCTTGCGCCTCAACCGCTTCAAGCACTGTTCGACGCCGGTCCTCGAGTTCGCGGAGGTAGCGGAGGCGTTCGTCGAGGTCGCGGAGTTTGGTGTCGTCGAGCGTCCCCGTGGCTTCCTTGCGGTACCTGGCGATGAAGGGGACGGTTGACCCGGCGTCGAGCAGTCCTACCGCCGCCTTCACCTGCCAGGCCTTGACCCCCAGTTCATCGGCGATCTGGCCGTAGATGGGGTCCTCGGCGGTCACGGCTGAGGAGGTGGAAGCGGGGGAAGGCACAGGCTGTTGGGTCACCAGAACATCTTGCCCTACCGGCCCGCATGGCTCCACCGCGGCCGGCAATGACCGGCAAGCGCCAGCGAAAGCGAGTATTCCACTCGGGCCCGCAAAGTGCTGTAGTGGTCTTGCAGTCACTGGCACCCATGCTCGAGGAAGAGGCCACCATGCGGGAACTGCTTGTCGTGTTTCAGGAGGGGTTTGAAGAAGCCAACATCACCGTGACGGTCAACGGCAAAGTTGTGCGCAGGGACATGAACGTTTCCACCAATCCGTTGCTGGGCATCGCCTCTGAAGTTTCGGTGGAGCTTCCGGCCAAGGGTGCCCAGGTGGGAGTTGAAGTCACCAACCGCGGGCTCAAGGCCATCACCAAGGTCAGCGGCAGGCCCAAAAGCGTGCTGGTCTCCATTGAGGACGGCAGGCTGCTGATGCGGGAGGGCACTGGCCGTGAGGCCGTGATGTGAGCCGGATGCCGACTCACAAAGTGGCTCTGGCAGGAGTCCATTCGTTGGAGTATCATCTGATCACCGCCGGCTTCCGAGGGAGTCCGGCGGGCCACATAAATTCTCAGCCGGAGGCCGTCGGATGGCCTCGCGGCACTGCTGCCCGGGACCAGCACCCCTGACAGCCAACGACGGCGGCACCCACGCTGGGTGCCGCCGTCGTCGTTTGATTCGGGTTGGCCGAAGAAATGCCTAGCCCTGGTACACCGGGTAATCCGTGTAGCCGGTGGCGCCTTCTGCGTAGAAGGTGGACGGGTCCGGCTCGTTCAGCGGAAGGCTTTCCTTCCAGCGGCGGGCCAGGTCCGGGTTGGCGATGGCCGGGCGTCCCACCACCACGGCGTCCGCGTGGCCGTCGGCCACCAGGGTCACGGCTTCTTCCTTCGTGGTGATCACGCCGAAGCCGGTGTTGACCAGGAAGGGGCCGCCGAAGCGTTCGCGGAGGTCCTGGACCAGTTCGCCGGTGGGCTCGTGGTGCAGGATGCTCAGGTACGCCAGGTTGAGCGGCGCGATGCTGTCCACCAGGACCTCATAGGTGTCACGGACATCCGCTGCATCCGTTTCGGAAATGCCCTGGACGTTGTGCTCGGGGGAAATGCGCAGGCCCACCCGGTTGGCGCCGAGGGCTGCCACCACGGCGTTGACGGTTTCGATGACGAAGCGGGCACGGTTCTCCGGTGATCCGCCATAGCTGTCAGTGCGGACATTGGAGTTGGGGGCCAGGAATTCGTGCAGGAGGTAGCCGTTGGCCGAGTGCAGTTCCACGCCGTCGAAGCCTGCCTCGATGGCATTCAGTGAGGCGTTGACGAATTCCTGGATGACCATGGGGAGTTCGTCGGTGGTCAGCGCGTGCGGCACAGGGTACGGCTTCTTGCCTTCGGGAGTGCGGACGACGCCGTCAATGGCCACCGCGCTGGGGGCGACAATTTCCAGGCCCCCGGTGATGTCCGAATGGGAAACCCGTCCGCCGTGCATGATCTGGGCGAACATGTGGCCGCCCTCGGCGTGGACGGCATCCGTTACCTTCTTCCAGCCGGCGACCTGTTCCTCGGTGACGATTCCGGGCTGGCCGGGGTATGCCTGGCCGGCGGGAGTGGGGTAGGTGCCCTCGCTGACGATGAGGCCCAGGGAAGCGCGCTGGCGGTAGTGTTCCGCCAGGAGCGGGCCCGGGACGCCCTTTTCACCTGCACGGAGGCGGGTCAGGGGCGCCATCACCAGGCGGTTGGGAAGTTCGAGTTCGCCGAGGGTGAGGGGGGAAAACAGCATGCGCAGTTCCTTTCGAAGGCTGGAGACGTACTGTCCATGCCAACTGTAGGGCGCGTGCAACTATTCCTTCTGGGACCGGGATCACATTCTTGGACTTTGGGCGTTCGGATCCGGGAGCGGGCTCAGCGCGGTGTCACGGCACCTGGGCAACCTTGGCCTTGGGGGTTGGCGTTGCAGTCGTCCGCGTAGTTGCGGGTGAGCGAACGCCAGACGCTGATGCCTTCCGGCGGGGCGCTGAACTGGCCTTGGCCCGGGATGGGCAATGGTGGACCGGAATTCACCGAGTACGTGCCTTGGAAGGACGTCATCAGCACCACCTGGAAATCCCCGGTTGCGGCGTAGGCGTGGCTGGTCCGCGTCTTTTCTCCCCACCGATCCTGCGGGAGGGGACCTCCCATAGACGGCTGGGGGCCGAACACAGTCCCGTCACCGTAGTTCCAGGTGTACTGGACGGGTGTTGCCACGACATGGACCTGCTGGCCGAACATGGTGATGTCGAACTGCTGCTCGACGGCCTCCGCGTAGAAATTGGTTTCGGCGCCACGCAGAGTATTGGGGCTGGGCTGGGCCACGACGCTGCCCGCATTCACAGGCAGGTTCTGGAATTGCCGTTGAATGTCCGCAGCGATCCGTGGCAGGAGATCCTCCGGTTTGGCATCGTAAAGGCAGGTGGGGCCTGAGTGGTGTGCCCAGACCGCACCGGGAACACCGCGTGGCCGCGAGAGCCACATGACCGGAATACCCTTGGCGCCGTCTTCCCTGTCCTTGCAGTCGAGCTGTCGGCCAAGGCAGGGAGTGTCGAAGTCTCCGCCGCCAAGGTGGCACTGCAACTCGTATTTGTACTCGTTGGGGTCAGAAACAACGGCGCCGGGTTCAGGCGGAACCATGTGACCTGTTGCTGGATCCATAGTCCAGCTGTCAATATCAATGCCTACTTCACCAAAGTCAGCTTCAAGACCATCGTCCGCAAATACGGGAGAGACCGGCGCGCAGATGGCGCAAAACAAAATTGCCAGTAAGACTACAAGACTTCGCGGCCCTGACTTGAGCATCAGCGTATCGGGTGCAGGTCGTTGACGCGCCAAGCGCCATCCACGTAATTGGCTAATAGTACGTTGCCGGTATTCGACCCATTGCTCGCGGCTCTGAATTCCTTGCCGCCAGTCTCGTAGTAGCTAATTGGAGACTGCAACACCTGCAATATGACCTGGACGTTGCCGTCGCTAGACCTCTCAAAAGATGTAGTGATGGCTGGAGTAGTGATTTTTCCGCCAGCCAACCATCGACCGCCTTGATAGTTGGTGGTTAGAGAAGCGGTGAGTTTCGAGCAGTATTCGCAGTTTCGGTCCGTGACTGACTGCAATCCGGAAACGTCCCCGGTCTGATAGGCGGAATTCAGCAGATCGAACCAGTACTTAGCAAACGCCTCGAGCCCTTCCTTCGTCTCCGTCTTTGCCACATCAGGAAGCATGGGGACGGGGACGTGCTGGGCGGGGCCGGATGCGTCGGCCGGCTTGTAGACGGCGCTGGGCGTCGGGGTTGGGGTGGCCGCGGCGCTTGGCGTGGCGCTCTCCGATGCAGCCGGCGAGGTTGTGCCTGGATCTGCGGGTGATGAGCCCGCGCAACCGGCCAGCAGGAGCGAGCCCGCAATCACAAGGGCCCCCGCGGTGGACCGCTGCGGACGGGACCAAAAAATGCGCGACGTAAAAGGCTTCTGTAGTGTCATGGGCCGCTATTCCCCCAGTAGTTTCAAGACGGCTTGCTCCGAACAGTGACTTAAGGGTAGCCCAGGTCACAATGTGGCGCTAAGACTTATCCACAGGCCAACGTCCTCGGTTCTACCACCAGCCCGCAGCACGGAAAAGTCATAAAGGAAGCCGGCGCCATACGGCACCGGCTTCCTTCCTGAGAAAAGAATGAACTGCTATTTCGCGGCCGGCAGCACCAGTTCGCCTGTCTTGTCGGTGGACAAGGCGAGCGACGAAACGTACTGCGGTCCGCCGTCGGGGGCGTCTTGCGCTGAGCGCACCATGTCCGGCCGTTCGAATTCCATCCCGGTCACGTGGCAGAGGAGCTTGGCGTCGCTGGGGTTGCCGTCGGCGTCGAACATGGAGAGCTCAATGCCGTCATCCGTGCGCCGCAGGTAGTACCTCCCCCGGGTGAGCACCGCGAGGACCGGAGGAAGGACCAGCGCCAGGCCCACGGCGAAGATCGGCGAGTACGGCTGGATGGCGGCCCCGAACGCCCCGAAGAAGACAGCGATCGAAACACCGGCTGACACCAGCATGGACACGAATCCCACCGGGTTCACGGCGTACAGCATGCCGCGGCGGAACTCCGGCACCTTGGGCGAGATCTTGAGCAGGTACTTGTTGATAGCGATATCGGACGCCACCGTGACCACCCAGGCCATGGCGCAGTTGGCGTAGAACCCGAGGATGGTGTTGAGGAAATCGAACATGTTCGCTTCCATCAGGACAAGGGCGATCAGCAGGTTCACCACCACGAACACCATCCGGCCCGGGTAGGTCTTGGTGATCCGGGTGAAAGAGTTGGTCCACGCCAGCGAGCCTGAATAGGCGTTCGTCACGTTGATCTTGATCTGGGAGATGACCACCAGCACCACCGCCAGGGTCATGGCCAGCCAGGCCGGCATCATTTCCTGGTAGACGCCCAGGAACTGGTGAACCGGCTCGTTGGCCGTTGCCGAAGCGGCAGGGTCCAGCGTGGCGATCAGGTAGATGGCAATGAACAGCCCCACGATTTGCTTGATGGCACCGAAGATCACCCAGCCCGGACCGGCCAGGATGACAGCCCGCCACCAGGCTCCCCTGTTGGCATCGGTACGCGGCGGCATGAACCGGAGGTAGTCGATCTGCTCAGCGATCTGCGCCATCAGCGACAGGCACACCCCGGCGGCAAGCATGACGGATGCCAGGTTGGGGCCGCCGTCCCCGGACGCGCCGGTGTACGCAAAGAAGCTGTCGATGCTCTCGGGGTGGGAGAAGAGCAGGTAACCCACCGGCACCACCATCAGGAGCAGCCAGAGCGGAGTGGTCCACACCTGCAGCTTGGCAAGGGTGTTCATCCCGTAAATGACCAGCGGAATGATGATGATGGTGGACGCGGCGTAGCCCATCCACTGCGGAATTCCGAGCCCCAACTCCAGGCCTTGGGCCATGATGGAGCCTTCCAGCGCGAAGAAAATGAAGGTGAACGTCGCGAAGATGACGTTGGTGACCACGGACCCGTAGTAGCCGAAACCGGAGCCACGGGTGATCAGGTCCAGGTCGATGTTGTAGCGGGCAGCGTAGTAGGCCAGCGGGAATCCGGTGGCGAAGATGACGACGGCGGCCACCACAATCCCCAGGATCGCGTTGACCGTTCCGTAGGAAATGCCGATGTTGGCGCCGATCGAGAAGTCTGCAAGATACGCGATGCCGCCCAGCGCGCTGGTGGCCACCACCCCGGCGCTCCACTTGCGATAGGAACGCGGCGCGAACCGGAGCGTGTAGTCTTCCAGGCTTTCCTTGGTGGCGTTGAGGGCGGCGGTGTTGCCCGCCGTCGTGGTCGCCGGAGGATGTCCGACGACGGCGGCCCCGGCGGGTGCCGCGGGTTCCAGCAACTGCTGGGTATCCAGGTCCTGGCTCATATGCCTGTCTCTTTCGATGGGAGGGGAACGTCTCGAAGCGACGCTATCCAGCCGAAACGACAGGCCGGTCACGGAACTGTTTCGGCAGCGTTAAGTATTGACTGCAGGTGTCAACAAAGTCCGCGATCCCGCCTTGTATGCGGTCCACAAAAACAGCAGGCGCGCACCGAACTAGCGTCGGAAAGGAAAGGACATGACGGCGAGCCAAAGGACAGCAATGACGAATTCCCCTCCCTTGCAGGACCACTCCATCCTGGAAACGGCCAGGCGGCAGGTCCTTGAACAGGGCGCCGGCCTGGCCCGGGAACAGCTGCTGGACGTCCTCCGCCTTCCTGACGAGGCACTCCCGGCGCTCCTGGAACTGGCCCACCACGTCCGGTTAAGGCATTGCGGCGAAGACGTGGAAGTGGAAGGCATCATCTCCATCAAGACCGGAGGCTGCCCCGAGGACTGCCATTTCTGCAGCCAATCCGGGCTGTTCGATTCCCCGGTCCGCGGCGTATGGCTGGACATACCGGAACTGGTCAAGGCCGCCAAGGAAACCGCAGCCACCGGCGCTACGGAATTCTGCATCGTGGCTGCTGTCCGCGGCCCCGACATCAAACTCATGAACCAGGTCAAGTTCGCCATCGACCGCATTAGGCAGGAAGTGGACATCAATATCGCCTGCTCCCTGGGCATGCTGACCCGCCGGCAGGTGGAGCAGCTGGCCGGCTGGGGCGTCCACCGCTACAACCACAACCTGGAAACCGCCCGCAGCTTTTTCCCGCAGGTGGTCACCACCCACACCTACGAGGAACGGCTGGAAACCTGCGCCATGGTCAAGGATGCCGGCATGGAGCTGTGCTGCGGGGCACTGATCGGGATGGGTGAAACCCTGGAGCAAAGGGCCGAACTCGCCGCGCAACTGGCGGCCCTTGGACCACACGAGGTTCCGCTCAACTTCCTCAACCCCAGGCCGGGCACGCCGCTCCAGGACCAGCCGCTCATGGACGGCAAAGACGCCCTGCGGGCAATCGCGGCTTTCCGGCTGGCCATGCCCGGTACCGTGCTGCGCTACGCCGGCGGCCGCGAACTGACCCTCGGCGACCTCGGTACCCGGCAAGGCCTCCTTGGCGGCATTAACGCCGTGATTGTCGGCAACTACCTGACCACCCTGGGCCGCCCGGCCACCGCCGACCTGAACCTCCTGGTGGACCTGAACATGCCCATCAAGGAATTGCAGAAAACCCTGTGAGCACCCCGGACCTGATCCCTTCAGCTGGGACGCCCTACTGCGAACTCTGCGGACTTCCACTGCAGCCCCGTTCCCTGCACGGGAACGCGCCCACGGAGGAGAACGCGCCGCCCAAGCAGGAGGAGGACGACGGCGGCGACGCACCGCCGTCGTACCACCACACCAGGTGCGCGGACCTTCTCCAGCTGGAACCGCCGCGCTTCTGCGCGTCGTGCGGCCGCCGGCTCCTGGTCCAGGTTTCCCCGCTGGGCTGGTGGGCCAGTTGCTCCCGGCACGGATTGCATGCTTCGTAAGGGGGACTCCGGACTCTGGTGCGTTTCCAGCCGGACGAGAACAATGGCGGCATGATGTTTGAACATGCGGACGGCAATCCCGTCCTGGAACTCGACGATGAGCAGTCCTGGCGGCTTCTGGCGGCCACGCAACATGGCCGGCTGGTGGTTTCCGTTGCGGGCGAACCCGATATTTTTCCGGTGAATTACGTGACGTCGAACCGGAAGGTCTATCTCCGGACGGCACCAGGGAACAAACTGGCGCAGCTGACCATCAACGCCCGGGTCCTTTTTGAGACCGATGGCATCCTGTCCGCTGAGGCGTGGTCCGTTGTGCTGCGGGGCACGGCGCGCGTGCTGAGCAACTCGGACGAGCTGGCCGCCATTGAAGAGCTCGGCCTGAAAACCTGGGTTCCCACGCTCAAAGACTTCTACGTGGAGATCACCCCCTCCTCCGTGAGCGGCAGGCACTTCGTTTTTGGCGAACAGCCGGAGCGCGAGATCTAGCACTCCTAGACTGGAAAGATGCCAGGCACCTCCAGCGCGGCCGAACCCACCGCGGACAAGCTCTCCCCGGAGAGGCGAAGCTGGAACATGTCCAGGATCCGCGGCAAGGACACCAAACCGGAGTTGCTGGTGCGCCGGCTCCTGCACGCCAAGGGCTACAGGTACCGCCTGCACGGCACCTCCGCCGGCACCAAGCTCCCGGGCAATCCGGACCTGGTTTTCGCCGGGCGCCACAAAGTGATCTTTGTCCATGGCTGCTTCTGGCATTTCCATACCTGCCGGGTGGGTCAACACGCACCCAAGGCCAATGCGGACTTCTGGAAGGCAAAACGCACCCGCACCCGTGAACGCGATGCCGATCAACTGCGCCAACTGGAAAGCGCCGGCTGGAAGGTGCTGACCGTCTGGGAGTGCGAAATGAAGGACCGTTCAGCCCTCGAAACCCACCTGCTCGAGTTCCTCGATGGCCGCCCCTGACACCGCAATCTTGAGGCAATCTTTGGTTGTTTCCGCCGCCGTCCTTGATCCGGGCAGGACAAGATCATTGGGTTGCCGGGATACGGCAGCCCGCCACCCGTCGTTCCGGAGCAGCGCCCCTATCCCCTAGCTCCTCCGGGCCAACAAGGCTGACTTGAACGCGGTGGCCGACGACGCGCTGCTGTTGATGCGCCAGTCGGTTTCCTTTTGCATGTGGAACCAGACGAAGCCCATGACGTCTGGCTGCGCGGCCAGGTAGGACACCAGGTCCGTGTTCCACGTCGGCTTGGAACCGCCCAGCTCGCTGGAGGCGGTCTCGGCAATCAGGACCGGTTTCCCCGGGGCAAGGGAACGGAGCTGGGTGATGCCCGGGGCAAAGAGGTCCACGGGTGAAACCCAGCTGCTCCAGGTTTGCGACGTGCCCCAGTTGTAGCCGTCCAGGGCCACGACGTCGACGTATCCCCCGCCCGGGTACAAACCTGCCAGGTCCGTGGACCCCCAGTAGGGCACGTTGGGCGACCACACCCACTGGACGTTGGCGGCACCCGTGGCGGCGACGACGTCGTGCACATGCCGCCAGGCGGCCACGTAGTCGCCTGGCTGGTTGCCGTTGACGCCCTCCGCCCACGGGTACCAGTTGCCGTTCATTTCATGGGCGAAACGCAACATCACCGGCTTGCCCCAGGCAGCGATTGACTGGCCCCACTGGGTGATGGTCGCGTCGAAATCGCCGGCGGCCACCCGGTCCAAAGCGTAGGCAGGCTGGTTCACCCCACCACCCCACGCCCACGGTTCCCAGGTGACCAACGGGGTGGCACCCCGGGAGCGGGCGGCGTCCATCTCAGCCACCGGAGGCGCTTGGAGGAAATCCTTGTAGATCATCAGGATGGACGGACTTTCCCCGGCAAGGGTGGCTACCTCGTCCAACTCACTGCCGGCCAACGGCCCCCCGGCGTTGGCCACCCCGAAGCGAAGGGCCGCGCTGCTGACGGTGGGAGGGGCCGGCGCCGGTTGCACTACGAACGTGGCGGATGCCTTGATGGACGAGGTCTTGGCGGCAATGGTGATGCTTCCGGTGGACGCGGCAGGAATGGTGATGCCGGTACTGAACGCCCCGGTGGAGCTGGTCTGGAACGCGAAAGTCGCCGAACCCACAATCACCGTCCCGGTAGTGGAGGCCTTGAACCCGGTTCCGGCGACGGTCACGGCGGAGCCGGCCGGACCGGACGCCGGGTTGAGGGTGATTTGAGGCGAGGTGGCCGCGCTGGCTGGTTGGACCGCGGCCACCACCAATCCGGAGGCCACCAACAAAGCCAGGACAAAAATCTTCAGCGAACGAAACACGGCAATCTATCCCCAGATTTGAAGGCGGCCAGGCCGCTTGTGTGGTAGCGCGAAAAGCACTGGCTTGATGATAGGGCCAAAAACCGCAATCTCATCAAGAAACCCGCAATTAATTTCCCAACCCCGGATGCCGCCCGGGAACAGTCCTAACCTGAACAAACACCGGTTCCCACGCCTAACCGCGTGGTTCCAGAGTCCGCAATTTCACGTGGTTCCAGAGTCCGCAGTGTCAGCCGAAAGGAGTGTCATGAGCACCTCAGATGATGCACCCAGACCGCTGGTGGACCCATCGGTCCTGGACCGTTTGCGGGAAGAGCTTGAGGAGGAAGAGGGCTACGGCCGGGTCTTCGTGGCCAACTTCATCGACTACCTCCCGGAGCGGCTGGAAAAGCTGAGGCTCGCCCTCACCACGGGTGACCTGGAAGGTTCAATGGACGCGGTCCTCAGCCTGAAGACGGCAAGCCAAATGGTCGGTGCTGAACGGCTGGCGGGCATGGCCCAGGACCTGGAAGCCGAAATCAGGGCCGAGGCCCGCCACGCTGACATGTCGGTGGCGTTGCCGAGGCTGGCGGCGACGTTCCTGCGGCCCATCACCCAGTGCAGCCGGCAGACCATCCACCGGTTACAGGCTCAGTGTTGTCCCGGCGCCAACCGGTAACCGACCCCGCGGACTGTCTGCAGCCACCGCGGCTGCTGCGGCGAGTCGCCCAGCTTCTTGCGAAGGTTTCCCATGTGGACTTCGACGGAACGTTCGTCAGCCTCGCTGATGTAGCTGCCGACGTCGTAATCCTCGTCCCGGAGCCGGCGCACCAGGTCCGACTTGGTCCGGACCGTGCGGCCCGCCTCGAGGAGCGCGTACAGCAGCTCGAATTCGGTGCGGGTCAGGTTCATTTCCGTGCCGTCGACGGTTACGGTACGGGACGCGTAGCTCAACTCAAGGCCGTTGTGGCTGAAGTTTCCACGCTCCGGGTGGGCGGCGCCGTCCGACGACGGGTCCACCGCGACGTCGCCGGGGTCCGGAACGGACCGTGGGCGCCGCATCATGGCCGCGACCCGGGCACGGAGCTCCCGGGGCCGGAACGGTTTGGTGAGGTAGTCGTCCGCACCCGATTCGAGCCCGATCAACGTGTCCAGCTCTTCGGTACGCGCCGTCAACATCACAATATAGGCGTCCGAAAACTCCCGGATCTGCCGGGAAACTTCAAAGCCGTCAATGTCCGGCAGTCCCAAATCCAGCGTAATAACGTCAGGATTCAGGCTCTTGGCCATCAAGACGCCCTCAGCGCCGCCACTGGCGACGGTAACGTCAAATCCAGCCTGGGTCAGCACAGTGCGAACCAGTTCCCGAATGTCGTGGTCATCTTCGATGACCAGACCCACACGTGCCTCACTCATAGAGCCCCCTCAGTGCCAACGTCAGAAGTATAGCTGGCTGCGGATATCCTGCTGGTATGGTCTCGAACACTCCGACTTCCGCGTCTACCGAACGATGAGCGCCCCGACGGCCTGGTCATCCGGTCGGCTGCGGTTTTTCAAGCGGCCCTTCCATGAATACCGGCTGACGGACCGGGTGGCATTGAGCCAGATGCCGTTGTTCGTCACCACTCTCCTCACGGCATTCCTGGTGTGGGCGTTCTTCCCGGACACCATGGGCAATCCCCTGTTCGTCACCTTTCTCATCTCCCAGCTGGTGCTCATGGCGCTTTGCTACGCCGTCCCGTGGGACCGGCTGCCGTACACCAGTTTCCTGGCCATCCCGGTGCTGGACTTCATCTCTATTGGTGCAGGCCGCGAGGGCGGCCAGGAAAGCCTTACCGGAATCAGCCTGCTGGCCGTGTTCCCCGTCATCTGGCTCTGCGCCTCCGGGTACTACCCCAAGGCGGCACTGTGGTTCTCCTTCCTGGGTCCACTGGCCATCATCTGGGTGCCGCTGCTCCTGAAAGGCAACTACACCCCGCAGGACTTCGCCCGGTCCCTCCTGCTGCCCGTCATGATGCTGGGGATTGGAGTGTCCGTGAGCGTCCTGACGCTGAGCATGATGCGCCAGCAGAACCAGCTGGAGGACAAGGACGAGCAACTGCGGGCCAGCCTGCGCACCAGCAAGCGGCAGGAGTCGCTGCTGAACACCGTCCTGGATACCGTGCACCTTGGTGTCCTGGCGGTGGACGCCGACGGCCACGACGTGCTGATGAACCGGAAGCAACGGGCCAACCACGAGCTGGCACGGCCAAAGGATATTGCGGACCCCAACGAGTCCCAGCTCCTGGTCTTCGGCCCGGACCGGAAGACCCTGGTCCCCGTGGCGGAACGTCCGGTCCGCCGCGCCGTCCTGGGGGAAACCTTCACCGACTACCTGGTGTGGCTGGGTGAAGGAAGCCAACAACGGGCCCTGGTGACCACAGCCCGGCCCATGAAGGATTCGGACGGCCGCTTCGCCGGTTCCGTGATCGTCTTCAGCGACGTCACGGACCTGGTGAACGCCCTCGCCGCCAAGGACGACTTCGTCTCCAGCGTCTCGCACGAGTTCCGCACCCCGCTGACGTCCATCCTGGGCTACGTCGAGATCCTGCTCGCCGACGAACCGGACCAGTCGCAGCGGGAGATGCTGGAGATCATCCACCGCAATTCCGAGCGGCTCCTGACCCTGGTCTCGGACCTGTTGTCCAGCCGGAACGGCCAGTTGATCGTCACACCCCACACCGTTGACGTGGCCGAACTGGTGCAAAGCAGTGTGTCCTCGGCGATGCCGCGGGCTGCCGCGGCCGGGGTGGAACTGCGTGCCGAAACTCCGCCGCAGCTCGAGGCCCACGTGGACAGCGCCCGGATCTCGCAGGTGCTGGACAACCTGGTGTCCAACGCCATCAAGTATTCCCCCGACGGCGGCCAGGTGGTGGTCTCGCTGGCGCAGGAGGACGGACACCTGGCCTGCAGGGTATCGGACACGGGCATGGGCATGAGCCCGGAAGACGCGTCGGAGGTTTTCGCCAAGTTCTTCCGCACCAGCAACGTCCGGCGCACCGCGATCCCCGGGGTGGGGCTGGGCCTGCCCATCAGCAAGGCGATCGTCGAGGCCCACGGCGGGACCATCGACGTCGACAGCACGCTCGGGAAGGGGACGACGTTTACGTTCCGGGTGCCGGTCTGACTTCGACCGGCTCAACCACCGGTGGTTGAGCTTGCCGAAACGCGGGCGACTTCGCCCCAGGACTGCCGGGCAAGGTCCCGGATGGAGTCCAGGATGTCCGACGGCGGCTGGCTGAGGTCCAGCGGGAACTCCACAATGTCGATGTCCGTGTTCAGGATCCGGCGGAGTTTCATTTCGCCCTTCCCGGCGTAGACGAGCCAGGCGGTAGGCACCGCAAGGGCGGTGCAGTGCGCCAGCATCTGGTAGTGGTCAGCGGTCAGGGAAGCACCGGCGTCGGAGGCTGCCCGGTATTTGGCGTTGTAGGCCACCACCGGGCGCCCACCCAGCAGGTGCACGGCGTCCGGACGGACGGACAAACGGTCGGAATCGCGCACGGCCTCGCTGAGCAGGGCGTTGTAGCGAAGCCGCAGCTCCCCCGGGTAGGCGGCCATCGCGCTGCGCAACGCGGTGCCCACAAAATCCTCGAACACCTGCGCCATGTCCACCACGAATGAGGCCGTCTGCTGCTTGCCCTCGCCTGATTCCGCGGAGGCGTTGCGCAGGATCAGCTCGGCCAGGCGCAGGACGGCGTGGTAGCGCAGGTTCATCCTGGTTGGCTTCCACGGCGGAACCGGCGCCCCGGACGGAAGGCGGGTGACGGCGTCGAGCTTTCCCTTCAGCTGCCGCAGCCGGCCCAGCACCTCCGGCCGCACGCCGGGCACCTGCCCCATTCGTTCCAGGGCCGCCCGCAGGATCCGGTTTTCCGCGATGTCCTCGGTGAACTCGTCGTAGGAGACCTCCAAGGGAACCAGCATTCCCGGCCGGCGTGAGATCTGGTCCGAAATCCGGATCCGCCCCTTGACGGTCCGCAAGGATTCGTCCACTGTGAGGTAGCCCTGCAGGACGCCGCGGCCCAAGGCGCGTTCGGCCAATTGCGCCAGGGATTCCGCCAGCGCACTCCAAAGGTCGCGTTCTTCGTCGGCGGCCACGGCGTCCGGGCGAAAGCCCTGTTCCCCCGCGTAGCTGAGCAGGAACAGGAGCCTGCCCAGACCCAGCCGGTCCTTGGGCCGGACGTCGAGCTGCACCGTTGGGGTCCGCACGGAGCCCACCTTGCCCACCGGCTCGATCCGGTACAACCCCATGCCCATAGGCGAGGCCCTGGCCAGGCCGCTGGCGTTCAGGAAGGACGCGCTTGGTGCGTCCAGCCGTTCCACCATGCCGCCGGACAGCTCGTCCAGGACCAGGTGCCGGACGGACGCCCGGGGGTCAGCGCGCTGCAAGGCGTCCCAGCAGCTGGTCCAGCCCGAAACGTTCCTCCAGCTGGGCCCTGGTCAGCTGGCCATGGTAGTGCTCCTCCAGCAGCGGCATGAGCTCGTATTTCCAGATCCGGCGCAGCCCGGCCGGGGTCTGGGCTGCCGGTTTCATGAAGTAGGACGGCCCGATCATCAGGTCCCGGTCCCATTCGTCGATGGCACCGTTGAGCGCATCCAGCAACAGAGCCGGGGTGGTGTCCAGCTGCCGGGTCGCCAGGAACCGGAGCAGGGACCCCTTCACCGGCTCCGTCTGCGGGTGCAGCTCAATGAAGGAGAAACGGCGCCGGATGGCGGCGTCCATCATGGCGATGGACCGGTCCGCGGTGTTCATGGTGCCGATGATGTAGAGGTTGTCCGGCAGCGTGAAGGGTTCGTTGGGGCTGTACTGCAGGTAGATCCGGTCATCGCGGTATTCCAGCAGGAAGTACAGCTCGCCGAACACCTTGGCCAGGTTGGCGCGGTTCATCTCGTCAATGATGAGGAAGTACGGCTTCTTCTCGTTCCCGGGTTTCGCGGCTTCTTCCGCCAACCGGCGCAGGGGGCCGGCCACCAGTTTGAAGGAGACCTGTCCGTCGTCGGTCTTGTCCGGCCGGTATCCCTCGAAGAAATCCTCGTAGGCGTAGGACGGGTGGAACTGGACCAGTTTGACGCGTTCGTCCGTGGTGTCATCCGCCAGCTCCGCCGCGAGGTGCTTGGCCAGGTAGGTCTTGCCGGTGCCGGGCGGACCGTAGAGGACCACCTGGCGGTTTTCCTCGAGCAGCTCGGCGATCTCCTGGAGCGGTTCCAGCTCCATGTGCAGGGACGCGGCGAACTCGGGCGTCAGTGCGCGGAAGCCCTCCTGGACGGGGGGTACGACGGCGGCGCCTTCGGTTTCGGCGTCTGGCTCGGTCTCCGCTTCTGCGGGCAGGAGCGCCTGCAGCGCCTGCACCACCCTGGTGGCGTCCACGACGATGCCGGGCGTGCTGAGCTGGCGCTGGACGTGGCGGGGCAGGCTGGTGGTGGCGTGGCCGACGTCGAACCAGCGCACCTTGCGCCGCAGCCGGCGGTTGTCGTCGTTGTACTCCGGCTCCCCCAGCACGCCACCCAGCCGCACCGTACCGGCGTGCTGGTAGAGCACCAGGTCCCCGGGCTTCATGACGGTGAGGAACGCCAGGGCAGCGGTTTTGGTGTCCTCACGCTCCACGTAGCCAAGGTGCTTGTAGTCCTCGTCCACGGCGTGTTGGACCACGCCTGCACTGACCCCCGGCTCCAGGGGGCGGAGATGTTCGACGTCCAGGGTCACTTTCTCCTCCGCGTGCCAGGCTGTGAGGAGCTCGGGGTGGTCGCCGTGGGTCCGGAGCAGCCAGGCCCGCCGTCCGGGGTCCCCGACTTTGCGCCACTGGCTGACCAGTTGCCGGGAGTACCAGTCGATGCGCTGGCCCGCCTGCTCGTCCAGGTGCAGGCGGATGCGGTGGATGTCCGCGGTGATGTCCTCTTCGCTGTCGCCGTTGGCCCCGCCCACGAGCGAGGCGAACGCGTCACGGATTTCCTGCCGCTCCACATCCGCCACCACGGGCTCGAAGTAGCTGGGCCACGCCAGGAATTCGATGCTGCGGCGGATGGCAGGCTGGTCATCCGGCGTGGAGGCCGCAAGGCGGTGGAACTGCAGGGGATCCTTGATGGCGGCCTGCACCACGGCGGCCGGCCGCTGTGCGACGTTCCGGACGAACCGGCAAAGCCACTTGAGGTGGTCCCAGATGGTCCAGTTGAATTCAGCCGTCCGGTCGCGGATCACGCCGTGGTCCGTCATGCCCGCGTAAAGCTCTTCGGGAAGCTCAAGCGGCGGCTCCAGCCAGCCGGCGGCCTCGGCGACGCGGGCGCGCTTGACCTTGAGGGATTTCACTTCGTGGGCCAGCGGCAGGGACTGCAGGAAGAGCAGCTCCACCGCCAGTTGCTTGGCTCCACGGGTGGCGCCGCCCAGGTTCTCGCGGAGGTTGGTCATCATCGGCGCCTTGGCGTCCGGAATACCCCGCTCCAGGCGGTCCAGAAGCTCTGAAGCCGCCGCGACCGACCACGTCCGGGTTCGCCCGTCCAGCGGCGACGCCTTTCCCTGCAGGCCCGGGCCCAGGACAAACCACGCTGCGTCTTCGATCTCCCTGGAGATGCCGAGGGCGCGGGTCATGGCAGCAATGGCGGTGGGGGTCATGCCCTCAAATTTACAGGGTCAAGCTGGGCGGCGGCTCCACGCCGGTTCGCTGCCGCCGCGGCCTGCCGTCCCCGCCTGCCGGTTTAGGCGCCGCCGGCAGACCGCTTCCGGCCAAAGACGAAGTACCCCATGGGTCCGATGAAGTTGACGAAGGAAGCCGCCCGCCAGGCAGCCTTCGGCCCGTTGATGAGCTCCGCAGGCCGGCGGGAGATGTCCCGCTGGGCGGCAATGAGCAGGGACACCTGCACAATCGCCGTCAGGACGGTGCCCGCCTTGCCGGAAGGGGACATCTCCTTCCATGTCTTCTTCTTCCGCGCGGCACGGTTCTTAGTCCTGGCCATCAGGGTTTCCTTTCGCTGTCCGTCGTAGGTCCAGTCCAATGGGTCGGGCCGGACTTGTACAGGGGCTTAGTGCCTGTACGGGGCCATCCGGTCCTTTTGTTCCTGGGTGAGCCTCAGTACCCTGCCGGTGGCTTCGTCCACGAACGCCAGGTGGCTGCTGGCCTTCACGCAGTCCTCCCTGCTGACGGGGTCCTGGAGGACGTAGTGGATGTCGAAACTGGCCCCCTTGACGGCGCCGATCCATACCTGGACCACGGCCGGGACGTTGCGGTACTCGAGTGTCCGTACGTACCGGATCTTATGGTCAACCACCAGGGCCAAGGTTCCGGGCGGAAGGTCATTGAAGAGGGACACGTGCGGCTCGATGCCCGGCAGGCCGGCGCCCCGGGGCGGTCCGAAGGCTGCGATCCTCGCCTCCTCCAGCATGCGTACGATCTGGACGTTGTTGATGTGGCCATAGGCGTCCATGTCGCCCCACCGCATGGGCACCAGGACTTCGATCCGGCCGCCCCCGTGCGCGCTCAGCTGTGCACCGCCGTCGAATCATCCACCGGCATCTCGCCCGCATCCGCACCGGCAAACTGGGACATGTACAGGCGGTGGTAGGCGCCCCCGGCCGCGAGCAGCACCTGGTGGTTGCCTTGTTCGACGATTCGTCCGTTCTCCATGACCAGGATGGTGTCCGCGTCACGGATGGTGGAGAGGCGGTGCGCGATCACGAAACTGGTTCGATCGCTGCGCAGTGCCGCCATGGCCTTCTGCACCAGCAGTTCCGTGCGGGTGTCCACGGAGCTGGTGGCTTCATCCAGGATCAGCAGCGAGGGGTTGGCCACGAAGGCGCGGGCGATGGTGATCAGCTGCTTCTCGCCGGCGCTGACGTTGTTTCCTTCCTCATCAATCACGGTGTCGTAGCCCTCGGGGAGCGCGCGGACGAAGCGGTCCACGAAGGTCGCCTTCGCCGCTGCCATGACCTGTTCCTCGGAGGCTTCGAGGTTGCCGTACCGGATGTTGTCGTAAATCGACCCGCCGAACAACCAGGCGTCCTGGAGCACCATGCCCACCTTGGAGCGCAGCTCCGCCCGGCTGAGGTGGGTCACGTCCACGCCGTCGAGCATGATGGAGCCGGAGTTGAGCTCGTAGAACCGCATGACCAGGTTCACCAAGGTGGTTTTGCCTGCCCCGGTGGGACCGACGATCGCGACGGTATTTCCAGGCTCGGCCGTGAAGGACAGGTCCTCGATGAGCGGCTTGTCAGGGGTGTAGCTGAAGGTGACGTTCTTGAAATCCACATGGCCGTCGGTCTTGGCGGGCAGGTGCTCGGTGGCGGTTTCCGCTTCCTCTTCGTCGGCGTCCAGGAATTCGAAGACGCGCTCGGAGGACGCCACGCCCGACTGCAGCATGTTGGCCATGCCGGCCATCTGCCCCAGCGGCTGGGTGAACTCGCGGGAGTACTGGATGAACGCCGTCGCATCGCCCAGGGACATGGCGCCGGAGGCCACCCGCAGGCCGCCCACCACGGCGATGCCCACGTAGCTGAGGTAGGACACGAACTGCATGACGGGGAAGATGATCCCGGAAACGAACTGCGCTCCGAAACTTGCCTTGTAGAGTGCTTCGTTGCGTTCCTCGAACCGCTCCAGCATGTCCGCATCCCGGCCGAACACGCGGACGAGGTCGTGCCCGGAGAACGACTCCTCGATTTGGCCGTTAAGGGTTCCGGTGTTCTTCCACTGGGCCGCAAAGAGCTTCTGGCTTCGAACCCCGATCATGCCTGCGGCCACGCCGGAGAGCGGGAGGGCGATCAGGGCGATCAGGGCGAGCTGCCAGGACACGATGAACATCATGATCACGATGCCCACCACGGTCAGCACGGAGTTGACCAACTGGGCAAAGGCCTGTTGGAGTGCCTGCTGGATGTTGTCGACGTCGTTGGTCACCCGGGACAGCACGTCGCCGCGCTGCCGGGTGTCGAAGTAGTTCAGCGGAAGGCGGTTGAGCTTGCTCTCGGTGTCGTCGCGCAGCCGCCGGATGACCTTCATGACAATGCGGTTAAGCACGTACCCCTGCAGCCACATAAAGATGTTTGCAACGAAGTACATCAGCAGGACCACGGCGATCAGCGTGGTGAGCTTGTCGAAGTTGATGCCGGTCCCGGGTACCAGTTCCATCCGCGACACCATGTCCGCGAAGTTGTCCTGGCCCTGCTGGCGAAGGCCGGCGACGAACTGCTCCTTGCTCGCCCCGGCGGGCAGCTGCTTGCCGACGACCCCGGCGAAGATGACGTCCATGGCCTGGCCGAGGATCTTGGGGGCGATGACATTGAGGACCACGGAAACCACCACCAGGCCCACCACGGCGTAGATGCCAACGGCTTCGGGCCTCAGCAGGCCCATGAGGCGTTTGGCCGATGGCCAGAAGTGTTCGGCCTTCTTGGCGGGCATGGCACCGAACATGCCGCCGTCCGCTTCGGTGGGCGTGAACTCCTCCTCGACGAAGTCCTCGTCGCCGGGCTGCCCGGGCGGGACCTCTCCGGCGCCTGCCGCCGGCTGGGCGGGCAGCGGGGTTTCTTCCATGGGGCTGGAGTCCTTCTTGCGGGCGCTCATGCCACTTCCTCCACGCTCAGCTGGGATTCGACGATTTCCTGGTATGTAGGCGACGTTTCCAGCAGTTCCTCATGGGTGCCGCGGTCCACGATCCTGCCGTTGTCCAGCACCAGGATCTGGTCGGCGTCGGTAATGGTGGAGATCCGCTGGGCCACGATGATGACGGTGGCGTCCGAGGTTGTGCCTTTGAGGGCGGCCCGGAGCCGGGCGTCCGTGGCCACGTCCAGGGCCGAGAAGGAGTCGTCGAAGAGGTAGACCCGGGGCTTCGTCACCAGCGCACGGGCAATGCAGAGGCGCTGCCGCTGGCCGCCGGATACGTTGGTTCCACCTTGTGCGATCCGTGATTCCAACCCGTTCTTCTTCTCCCGGACGAAGGACTCGCCCTGGGCTACCCGGAGCGCCTCCCACAATTCCTGGTCCGTGGCTTCGGTCTTGCCGAAGCGGAGGTTGTGCTCGATGGTCCCTGAGAACAGGTACGGACGCTGCGGCACCAGGGCCACCCGTTTGGTGATCTCGGCACGGTCCATGCGGTCCACCGGAACGCCGTCCAGCAGTACCTGGCCCTCCACGGGGTCGTACAGCCTGGGGAGGAGGGACAGGAGTGACGTCTTGCCCGCACCCGTGGACCCGATGATGGCAATGGTCTGTCCGGGCCGGGCCGTGAAGCTGATGTTGCTGAGCACCGGAGACTCAGCTCCCGGGTAGGCGAAGGTGACGTTGCGGTACTCCACCACGCCGGCCAGCGAGGCCGGGGCCTGCGGGTCCTGGGGATCGTGGATGGAGGGTTCCACGCCGAGCACCTCGCCGATGCGGTCGGCGCAGACGGAGGCGCGCGGGATCATCATTGCCATGAAGGTGCCCATCATGACGGCCATCAGGATCTGGAGCAGGTACTGCAGGAACGCCGTCAGCGATCCCACCTGCATGGCCCCGGCGTCCACCCTCTGGCCGCCGAACCATAGCACCGCGGCGGTGGACAGGTGCAGGATCATGCTGATGGCCGGGAACATCAGGACAAACAGTGCCCCAATCCGGAGCGAGACGTCCGTAAGTTCCTTGTTGGCACCGCCGAAACGTTCGGTTTCGAACGGTTCACGCACGAAGGCCCGGACCACCCGGATGCCAATGATCTGCTCCCGCAGCACGGCGTTGATCCGGTCGATCTTCCGCTGCATGGTGCGGAACAACGGCATGAGCCGGACCACCAGGTACCCCACCACGACTGCCAGCAGCGGAACCGATACCCAGACGAGCCACGACAGGTTGAGGTCCTCGCGCAGCGCCATGATGATGCCGCCGACGCACATGATGGGGGTGGCAACCATGAAGTTCAGCCCCATCAGCAGGAGCATCTGCACCTGCTGGACATCGTTGGTGCCTCGGGTGATCAAGGTGGGGGCTCCGAACCCGTTGACGTCCTTGGCAGAGAAGCTCGTGACCTTACGGAACACCGCGCGCCGCAGGTCCCGGCCCACCGCCATGGCCGTGCGGGAGCCGAAATACACGCCGGCAATGGCCGCACCCACCTGGGCGAAGGCCACCAGGAGCATCATGGCACCGGTACGCCAAATGAAATCGGTGTCCCCGCGCGCCACCCCTTCATCGATGATCTGCGCGTTCAGGCTGGGAAGGTAGAGCGCGGCGATGGTGGATGCAAGCTGGAAAACGACGACAGCAAGGATGTACGGCGCGTACGGTTTGGAGTAGCGCCGAATGAGGGTCAGGAGCATGGTTTCACTCTAGCGATCCCCACTGACATTGACGCCGGGCATGAATGCTTTTTCTGCCCCAAAGTGGTCCATGACCAGATGGAAATGCCGCAGCCCGCGCCCGGAGGGTGCTCCGGGCGCGGGCTGCGGCATTGGGTCCGCGGCAATAGGTCGGCGGGAAGGGGGCCGTGGCTGGTCCGCCGGCGGCGGGCTAGCTTCCCTGCACGGACTCCGGCCGGTCGGCGCGAGACTGCGAGGGGGCGGCGGCACTGTGCTTGCCGTGGCCTGCCAGGTACAGCGCGGCCGCAGCCTGCAGCTTGCGCTCCTTCAGGAGCTTGCGCTGGACCCTGCTGAGCTCAGCGGCCGTGGCCGCCTGCTTGGCTGCAACCTCCCGCTGCGAACGCAGCTGCTCCTGGACATCCAGGACCAGGCCGCCCAGTTCCACCTGCTGGCGGGCCAGGAGCTGTTGGGTGTCCTGCAGTTTCCGGAGCGTGTCAGCGGCGCTGGCCACGGCGTCCGCGGCCTTGTCGACGCTGTCGGCGGACCGCAGGTCCAGCCCGTCGGAGCGGAAACTCCTGGCGAAGACTTCCTCGAAGTCCTCCGTGGCAACCCTTCCGGACGCTGCCGCCGCGGCGGCAGCACCGCCGTCGTACGTCTTGGCAGGGGCAACTGCGGCACCGGCATGCGTAGAAGTCCGTGCCGCGGTTCCCAGTCCGCCGGGGACGGGCCCGTTCCCGGCGGCAGCAACCACCGGCAGCTGGCCGGTCATGGCGGTCATCCCCGCTTCACCGGCGGCATTGGCCTGCAAGGTCGCCTCGGGGGTCATGTCCACGGTCCTTCGCAGCGGCTTTTCCTTGATGAAGATGACGGCGATGAGGGCCACCACGCTGACAATGGCAGTGATCATGAAGATGCCTGCCGTGGCGTCGCCGTAGGCCGCGCGCATAATGTCCGCAATCGGCGCGGGCAAGTCCTTGAGGTCCAGCGTGGCACCGCTGCTGCCGCCGGCTTGGATGCCGATTTTTGCGAGCCCGTCGGTGGCCAAATCCTTGACGTGGTTGGCCATGACGGCGCCCAGGACGGACACGCCGATGGCGCCGCCCACCGAGCGGAAGAACGCGACGGAGGCACTGGCGGAACCGATGTCCTTGGCCTGCACGGTGTTCTGCACGGCGAGGACGAGGTTCTGCATCAGCATGCCCAGTCCGAGGCCGAAGATGCCGGTGTAGAGGCCGGTCAGCCAAAGTTCGGTGGTGTGGTCCATGGTCCCGGCCAGGGCCAGGCCGCCGATCAACATGATGGTGCCGCCGATCAGGAAGCGCTTCCACTTGCCGTAGCGGCTGATCAGCTGGCCGGACACGACGGAACCGACCAGGTTGCCGGCGATCATGGGCAGGGTCAGCAGGCCGGCCTCGGTGGGCGTGGCGCCGCGGGCCACCTGGTAGTACTGGCCCAGGAAGGTGGAGGAACCGAACATGGCCACGCCAACGGCCACGGACGCGACGATGGCCAGGGCGGTGGTGCGCTCAGAGATGATCTTGAGCGGGATGATCGGCTGGGACACCTTGGATTCCACCAGGACCAGCAGTGCCAGCAGGAGGACACCGCCGCCCACCATTACCGCGGTCTGCCAGGACCACCAGTCGTAGTAGTCGGGGTTGCCGGCGAAGGAAACCCAGACCAGGAGCAGGCTGACGCCGGACGTGAGCAGGATGGCGCCGAGCCAGTCGATCTTGGCGGGGCGCTTAATGTGCGGAACCTTGAGCGTGATCTGGAGCAAAATCAGGGCGACGACGGCGAGCGGCACGCAGACAAAGAAGGTCCAGCGCCAGCCCAGCGGGCTGTCCACGATGAAGCCGCCGAGCAGCGGGCCACCGGCCGTGCCGACAGCCATGACGGCGCCCATGTAGCCGGAGTACTTGCCGCGCTCGCGCGGCGGGATGATGGAGCCGATGATGGCCTGCGCCAGGGCGGTCAGCCCGCCCATGGCGATGCCTTGGATCACGCGGGCGGTGAGCAGGAACGGAATGTTTTCGGAGAAACCTGCCATGACCGAGCCGGCAACGAAGATCACGATGCTCAGCTGGACCAGGACCTTTTTGTCGAAGAGGTCGGCGAGCTTGCCCCAGATGGGGGTGGTGGCAGCGTTGGCCAGCAGGGCGGCCGTGATGACCCAGGCGAAGTCGGTCTGGGTGCCCTTGAGCTCGGACATGATGGTGGGCAGCGCGTTCGCCACGATGGTGCTGCTGAGGATGGCGGTGAAGAAGGCGGCAAGGAGGCCGGTCAGGGCTTCCATGATCTGCCGGTGGTTCATGGGTGCGCCGGGTTCGTGGCGCTTGGATTGCCGCGATTCCTGTTTAGCGGAGCGCTGGCGCTGGCGCTCCTGCTCCTGGTCCGCGGCGGCGGTGACGTTGGCCATTAGTTGACTCCTGCGTGTTCGGTGGTGGTTCCGGCCGCCCTTGCCCGGATGGAATTCTTCAGGGATGCGGTGAGCTTGTTCAGCATCGCGGCGGTTGCAACGGCGTCGTCCTCGTTCCAGTCGGCGAGGTAGCCCTGCAGGGTTTCTGCCCGGTGGCGCACCAGCTCTGCGAGCTTTTCCTTTCCCTTGGGTGAGAGGGCCAGCAGCTGGGCCCTCCCGTCGTCGGGGTCCGGAGTGCGAAGCACGAGGCCGGCGTCCGCCAGTTCCGCGACGTGCCGGCTGAGGACCGGAGCGCTGACCCCCAGCCGTTCGGCGAGGTGCGCGGCACGGGTTTCCCCTTCGCCAATGAACTTGAGCACGCCTTGGAGTGCGATGCCCGTATCTTGACCTTTGACGTTGACCATGGTGACGCAGCGCAGCGCGCGCTGGAGGTCATAGATATGGCTGACGAGGTCGGCTGCGGTGGCCGGTGCGACAGACATGATCCTCCCTAAAGAATTAGTTGCTGCAAGCAACTGTACCAGCAAAAGGTTGCTTAGGGAAACGAAGTTATTGTCGTGGATGTCGCTTAAATGCATACGCTCCCCCACGCAGCCGTTGCCGGCGCGTAAGGGAGCGTATGCGCAGAAGCCTTGGGTTCAGCGGTCCAGATGGGTGGGCGCGAACATCTTCAGGAGCGTTTCAACCACGACGACGTTGGGGCCGTCTGCGGCGAACGCTGCCTTGAGTGCGTTCCCCACATCCTCCGGGGCCACCCGGGTTGCCGGCACGCCGAAGGACTCCGCCAGCTTCACGAAGTCGGGGCGGGCCAGTTCGGTGGCCGTGGCCTTGCCGAAGGCACCCACCATGTACTCGCGCAGGATGCCATAGCCGCCGTCGTCCACGATCAGCCAGGTGACCGGCACGTTGTGCTGCTTGGCAGTGGCCAGCTCGGCAATGGAATACATCGCCGAACCGTCCCCGGACACTGCCAGCACCCGGGCGGCGTTGGCGCCCTTGCCGGTGGTTTCCAGTCCCACCGCACCGCCGATCGCCGCCGGGAAGCCGAAACCGAGCCCGCCGGCGCCCTGGGCCGAGTGGAACTGGCCCTGGCGGGCGTCCCAACAGGACCAGCCCCAATAGGCGCTGATGGTCATGTCCCAGAACGTCTGCATGTCCGCCGGCACTGCCTCACGGATGTCCGCCATGAACTTCAGTTCCTTGCCGAGGTCCTGGGACTCGAGCCGGGCCTTGACCTTGGCGAGCGTGTCCCTGACCAAGTCCTCGGGCGAGGTGCCGTGCCAGTCCGCCTGTTCCCCGTGCGGCTCCGTCAGGGCGCCGTCGAGCGCCGCCAGCGCCTGGCCGGCGTCGGCACGGATGCCCAGGCCCGGCCGGTTCGACTCCAGGACCCGGGGTTCGGCGTCGATCTGGATGATCCGGCCGCGCGGCTCGAACGTGAAGTAGTTGGACGTGACCTCGCCGAGTGAGGAGCCGATGACCACCAGCACGTCGGCGTCCTCGAGCAGCTCCGTCATGAACTGGTCCTCGATCCAGGACTGGAGTGAGAGTTCATGGTTCCAGGGGAACGCGCCGTTGCCGCCGGGCGTGCAGATCACCGGGGCGCGGAGCTTCTCGGCTAGGGACAGCAGGGACTTTTCCGCGCGGCCGCGCCGGGTGCCGCCGCCGGCAATGATCGCCGGGCGCTTCGCCTCCGAAAGCCAGGACACGGCCTCGCGGACCAGTTCAACGCGCGGCGGGTTGTCCGCGGCCTCGGCGAGCGCATCCTCCACCGGCGGCACCATGATGGGATCCAGCAGGACGTTCTGCGGGATTTCGAGCCACACCGGGCCCTGCGGCGAGGAGATCGCCTCGGTCCAGGCGTCCTGGATGGCCGAGGGGATGCCGGACGCGTGCTGGATCAGCCGCTGGCTCTTGGTGACGTTGGCGGCCGAGGCCTTCTGGTCATCGAGCTGGTGCAGCATGCCCTTGCGGCGGGCACCGAGGCCTTCGAGCGGAATTTGGCTTGCCACCACCACCATCGGGACGCCGGTGGCATAGGCCTCCTGCAGCCCGGCCAGGGACGTCAGCGCGCCGGGGCCGGTGGAGAGGAAGAGAACGCCGACCTCTCCCGTGGCTCGGGAGTAGCCGTCGGCGGCGAAGGCCGAGTTGTTCTCCACCCGCGAGGAGACGAACTGCAGGTTGCCGCGGCCCATCGCATCAAAGAGTCCCAAGGCGTGCTGGCCGGGGATGCCGAACACCGTCTTGGCGCCCAGGGCTTCAAGCGTTTCGACGACGAGATCCCCGCCATTGCGCGCGCCTCCCCCGGGGGCGCCGGCAGGAGTGGGGTGTACAGGTTCGGTCATGGATCTACTCCTTGGCGGCGGCAGCGAAACCGGCGGGCCGGTGGGCCTCCCGGCCCAGCGCCTGGGCCTCGTAGCCGTTTGCCGCACCGAAGCGGTCCCCGGGAACGGCGTTGTCCGCCATCAGGGTCACCAGCTCGTACGCGACGTGGCTGGCCGCGACGCCGGTAATCTCGGCGTGGTCGTAGGCCGGGGACACTTCGACGACGTCGGCGCCCACCAGGTTCATGCCGCGGAAGCCGCGGATGATTTCCAGGAGTTCGCGGCTGGTGATGCCGCCGGCTTCCGGCGTGCCGGTTCCAGGCGCATGCGCGGGGTCCAGGACGTCAATGTCCACGGAGATGTAGAGCGGGCGGCTGCCGATCCGGTCGCGGACCTTGGCCACCGTCTCCAGGACGCCCTGGTAGTAGACGTCGGCGGAGGTGACGATGCCGAACCCGAAGCGGTGGTCGTCGTCGAGGTCCTTCTTGCCGTAAAGCGGGCCGCGGGTGCCGATGTGGCTGATCGCCTCGGTATCCAGGATGCCCTCCTCAACGGCGCGGCGGAACGGGGTGCCGTGGGTGTATTCGGCGCCGAAGTAGGTGTCCCAGGTGTCCAGGTGGGCGTCGAAGTGCAGCATGGCGATGGGGCCGCCGGCACGCTCGGCAGCCGCCCGAAGCAATGGCAACGCGATGGTGTGGTCCCCGCCCAGGGTCAGCAGCTTGCTGCCGGCCGCGGTCAGGTCCAGTGCGTTCTGCTGGATGGTCTCGATGGCCTCGTTGATGTTGAACGGGTTGACCGCCATATCCCCGGCGTCGGCCACCTGGATGTTCTCGAACGGGCTGACGTCCCAGGCCGGGTTGTAGGGGCGCAGCAACCTGCTGGCCTCGCGGACGTGGTTGGCGCCGAAGCGGGCGCCGGGCCGGTAGGAAACTCCGGAATCGAAGGGGACACCCACCACCGTGACGTCAGCCTTGGCCACCTGGTCCAGGCGGGGCAGCCGGGCATAGGTGGCGGCACCTGCGTAGCGCGGAATCCGGGATGAATCGATGGGGCCAAGGTTGCCGTTGGCTTCGATGCGCAGTTCTTCCAATGGAGGCCTCTCCTTCGAGGAGTTGAGGGGATTGTGTGACTGCCATCATACACTCCTGTTTCCTTTGGAGCATCAGGTGTTTACCAAACCGACCCCGGGACCCTGAGGAGCAGTCAGCGGCTGGCGGCGGGCACCAGGACCCAGAGCACCTCGACCGGCTTATCCGAGGGATTGATCCACGTGTGCGGCTCCCGCCCCGGGAACGTCACCGTATCGCCGGTACTGAGGTCGTATTCCTCGTTGGTGAGGATCAGCTTGATGGACCCCTTGATCACATGCAGCACGTCCACATCGCAGTCCACGGCGTAGAGTTCGGACTCGCCGCGGCCGTGCGGCTCAATGACGGCCTGGATGATCTGGACCCGGCGTTCCGAACGGGCGGTCAGCAGCCGCTCTACGATGCCCTGGCCGCCGAGCGAGATGCGCGGGCCGTCATTGCGCTTGGTGAGGTGGGTTTCCGGCGCAGCGAAGAGGTCGCCAATCGAAATCGAAAGCACCTGGCAAAGTGTCACCAGTGAAGCCACGGACGGTGAGGTCAGGTCGCGCTCCACCCGGCTGAGGAACCCCTTGGTCAGCCCGGTGGCGTCCGCAACTTGCTCGATGGTGAGCCGCTGGGACTGCCGGGCGGCCCGGATCCTGGAACCGATGGCGACCGGGACGTTGCTGGGCTCAACTGGCAGTGCCTTCATCTACGAACCTTTCATGGCCGGCAGCCCGGCTCCACTCTCGAGCCATCCTAATCCGCGGCGCTTTTGTGACGCGCGCATGCCACACCCGGGCCGCGCGGCGCGATTGTTCTTGACTGTTGCGGCCGTCACATCCTAGGCTTTGAAAACTCCTGTTGCCTATAAGGCAATACTGGAATCCCCAATACTGGAATCCCCTCCGTTCGTCCGCGGCGGTTCCGCGGGCCCTCGCCCCCGGTCCCATACCCGGCGCCCAACAGCTCCAAGGAGCCCTTCACATGGATGCAAGTGCCATCAACATCGCCATCGTGGTGGTGTATCTGCTCGCAATGCTGGCCTTCGGCTGGTGGGGCAAGTCCCGCACCAAGAACAACAGTGACTTCCTGGTTGCCGGCCGCCGGCTGGGCCCCTTCCTGTACACCGGCACCATGGCCGCGGTGGTCCTGGGCGGTGCGTCAACCGTGGGCGGCGTGGGACTTGGCTACAAGTTCGGCATCTCCGGGATGTGGCTCGTGGTGGCCATTGGCGCCGGGGTCCTGCTGCTGAGCCTGCTCTTCGCCGGCACCATCCAAAAGCTGAAAATCTACACCGTGTCCCAGATGCTCACCCTCCGGTACGGGAGCCGGGCAACGGAGGCCTCGGGCATCGTCATGCTCGCCTACACCCTGATGCTCTGCGCCACCTCCACCGGTGCGTACGCCACCATCTTCGTGGTCCTGTTCGGGCTTGACCGGGCCCTCGCCATCGCGATCGGCGGAGCCATTGTGCTGGTGTACTCCACCATTGGCGGCATGTGGTCCATCACCCTGGCGGACCAGGTCCAGTTCGTGATCAAGACCGTGGGCATCTTCTTCCTGATGCTCCCCTTCACCCTTAACGCCGCCGGCGGCCTTGACGGCATCCGCAGCCGCGTTGATGCCAGCTTCTTCCAGATTGACGGGATCGGCGTCCAGACGATCATCACCTACTTCGTCGTCTACACGCTGGGCCTGCTGATCGGCCAGGACATCTGGCAGCGGGTCTTCACCGCCAAGACGCCCAAGGTGGCCCGCTGGGGCGGAGCCACGGCCGGCGTCTACTGCATCCTGTACGGTGTGGCCGGTGCGCTGATCGGCATGGCCGCCAACGTGGCGTTGTCCAACGTCAAGATCGCGGCCAAGGACGACGTCTACGCCGAAGTGGCGCAAAACCTCCTGCCCGTCGGCATCGGCGGCCTGGTCCTGGCCGCCGCCGTAGCTGCCATGATGTCCACCGCGTCCGGCGCACTGATCGCCGCCGCCACCGTGGCAAGGGCGGATGTCCTGCCGTTCGTCGCCGGCTGGTTCGGCAAGGAGGTTTCCACCGGCGATTCCGAGAACCCGGAGCACGACGTCAAGGCCAACCGGGTGTGGGTCCTCGCGCTGGGCATTGTGGCCATTGTCATCGCCATCATCACCAAGGACGTAGTTGCGGCCCTGACCATTGCCTACGACATCCTGGTGGGCGGCCTCCTGGTAGCCATCCTGGGCGGCCTCGTCTGGAAGCGCGGCACCGGACTGGCAGCAGCGGCATCCATGGCAGTCGGCTCCGTGGTGACCCTGGGCACCATGATCATCCTGGAGGTCAACGCCAAGGCGCCACTGGACGGCATCTACGCGAACGAGCCCATCTACTACGGCCTGATCGCCTCGGCCATTGTCTACGTCGCCGCCTCGCTGCTCACCCGCCCCACCGACCCCCTGGTCATGCAGGCCTGGCAGCGCCGCGTGGCCGGCCAGGAGCCGGAGGAAGCTTCCGAGGAAATCCTCGCCGGCCACTGACTGGACACAGGCTTCAACGCACGACGACGGCGCCTCCTTTCGCTTCCAGGCGGAAGGAGGCGCCGTCGTCGTTGGTCCTACTCCCCTTCGCCGCGGAGCTCGTCATCATCCAGCGGGACCTCGCGGTCCTCGGCGTCGATGACGACCGGAGGGGCCTTGACCACGGGCTCTTCCTGGTCCATGAATTCATCCTCCGCGTCCCAGCCGGCATCGTCCACCGGGGCATCCTCGGCGTAATCGTAGGCGGGGTCCGCTTCTACGGCGTCCAGGTGCGGCATGTCGGGGTGCTGTCCGGTGGTGCCCATGATCCAACCTCCGTGTTTCGCCTGGCGTGCTCTTTCGGGACGGGCGAAGGCCGCGCCACCCCTTCATCACAGCACCGGCGGGGCTGGGGGTCAAGGGCCGCGGCGGCACCATCAAAGGCCGCGGAATCCAGGAAATACGGGGTGTTTTTTACGGTAAACCGAAACTCCCCAGCGAGGTTTGCCAGCCAAAAAACCGCGGAAAATCGCAGTACGCTGGCAGGGCAAAGGCGCCGCAACCATGCCCTTTCCAAACCCAGGAGTACCAGTGTCGCAGCACGCCCAGTCCGAATCCCATGCCGTCCCGGAGGCCGCCACGACCCCCCGGAGCCAGCCCTCGCCGTCGAACATCAAACGGTGGCGCCAGTACCTCGCCGACGAGCGCGCCGAAGCCGCCGTCTACCGCGACCTGGCGCAGAACCGCGAAGGGGAAGAGCGGTCCATCCTGCTGGCCCTGGCTGAAGCCGAAGGCCGGCACGAGGCGCACTGGCTGGCCCTGCTGGGCGAGCACGCGGGCAAGCCGAAACGGGCATCCGCCCGAAGCCGGTTCCTGGGGTTCCTGGCCCGGCACTTCGGCTCCGTCTTCGTGCTGGCCCTGGCCCAGCGGGCGGAGGGCCGCTCCCCCTACGCCAAGGACCCCAATGCCACCGAGGCCATGGCGGCCGACGAACAGATCCATGAGGAGGTGGTCCGGGGACTGGCAACCCGCGGCCGCAACCGGTTGGCCGGTACGTTCCGCGCCGCCGTCTTCGGTGCCAACGACGGCCTGGTCAGCAACCTCTCCCTGGTGATGGGCATGGCGGCGTCCGGAGTGGCCAGCAGCGTGGTACTGCTCAGCGGCATCGCCGGGCTCCTGGCCGGCGCCATGTCCATGGGGGCCGGCGAGTTCATTTCCGTTCGTTCCCAGCGGGAACTGCTGGCAGCCACGCGCCCCACCCAGGTCACCCTGGCGGCTGCGCCCAAGCTTGACCTCCAACACAACGAACTCCTGCTGGTGTACCTGGCCCGTGGGATGTCCCGGGAGGCAGCCGAACACCGGGTGGCCGAGCGCACGGGCCTGCTGTCCTGCGACTGCGACCCGAGCCTGTCGCTGCAGCCGGAGCTGCCGGAGGAAGAGGACCAGCATGAGGCAGTAGGCACCGCATGGGGTGCCGCGCTCTCCAGCTTCTGCTTCTTCGCATCCGGCGCCATCATCCCCATCCTGCCGTTCCTGTTCGGCCTCACCGGCGTTGCCGCCCTCGTGGTGGCGGGGTCCCTGGTGGGCATCTCCCTCCTGGCCACAGGCGCCGCTGTTGGCCTGCTGTCCGGCACGTCCCCGCTGACCCGCGGCCTGCGCCAGCTGGCCATCGGCCTGGGCGCCGCCGTCATCACCTACCTGCTGGGCCTGCTGTTCGGCACGGCGGTGGGCTAGCCGCCACCTGCCCACACTCCGTGGAGGTCTTCGGGCGCCGTTCAGCGGCGCCGGAGGACCTCCACTGCTTCGTCCACTGTGTCCACGAGGAAGATGTAGTCGGCCATGGTGCGCCCGGCGGCCAGGCTTGCCAGCATGGGCCAGGCCGGGTATTCCTGTTCCCAGTGCCGGCGCCCCACCAGCACCATGGGAGCCACCTTTTCCCGGGCACCGTAGTAGTTTTCGCAGGCGTCCTGGAAGATCTCCTGGACCGTGCCCGCGGCTCCGGGGAGGAACACGATGCCGCCGTGGCACAGTTGCAGGAGGATGGCTTCGCGGATGGCGTTGGCGAAGTATTTTGCGATGTGCGTGGCGAAGTAGTTGGGCGGCTCATGCCCGTAGAACCAAGTGGGGATCCCCAGGGACGGAGTCCCGCCCGGGTGGCGGTCGACGACGGCGGCGGCCGCGCGTGCCCAGGCCGAGACCGAGGGCCGGAACCCGGGGACGGCGGCGAGCGCGGTGAGCTCCTGCTGCAGGTCGTCGTCGGACGCCCCGCTCAGGTACGCACCCAGGTTCGCCGCCTCCATGGCGCCGGGTCCGCCGCCGGTGGCCACCACATGTCCGTCGCGGGCAAGCAGCCTGCCCAGCCGCGCCGCCTGGGCGAACCCCGAACTGCCGCGGGGCGCCGCATGGCCGCCCATCACGCCGACGATGGACCGGCGGTTCCAGGGCGCGGAGCGGGTGAGTTCGTCGAGCGCATCGCCGATGGCGTGGTCGTGCAGGGCAGAGGCCAGGGTCGCGTCCACGCGATGGCGCTGGCCGGCCTGGATGCTCCAGTGGTAGATGCGGGCATCGGGAAGTTCCTCGTAGGGAGAGGAAGCCAGCCCGTCGTAGAGCTCGGCCGGGGAATACAGGGTGGCGCGGTAGGGGTCGAACGGGACGCCTTCGAGCCGGGGAAAGATCAGCGCGCCACGGCTGCGGAGGTTGGCCTCCATGCCGTCGTCGAAGAGGCAGCCAAGGAACATGGCCCCCTCAACATCCACCCTCTTTAGGTCCGCGGCCCGCCCCCGGAGGTCCAGCGACTGGGCGTGCCAGCCATGCAGGTTGACGGCGCCGCCGGCAACCAACCGGTCGAAGCTGGCCAGGTCCTGGACTTCGAGGTTGCGGGGACGGGGGCCAAGGCTGCCGGCGAAGTTCACGGTTGCTGCCCTCCGGTCCTGGTCATGGAGCCAGCCTAGGGCACCGCAGGTGCACGGCGGGGCTCTGCCGCATGGCGCGATGGGCGCCGGGCCTGTCCCGTCCGGCCACCAGCCGCGACTTCCCTTGACGCCCGGAACCCGCCTGCTACGATCGAGCAGGATAGTATGTCCTATCAAGAGAACATATAGGCGCTCGGTACGTCGGCACGCCGCCCGGACCGACTGCCGCGCAGACACCAAAGGCGAGGGACCGCACCGTGGCGAACAACCTGGGACTGAACATCGACCGTTCCTCCCCCGTACCCCTGTACCACCAAGTGGTCCAAGGGATCGAAGCCGCAATCTACAGCGGGGTGCTCGAACCCGGCAGCCGGCTGGACAACGAAATCGACCTGGCCGCCCAGCTCAACCTCTCCCGGCCAACCATGCGCAAGGCGATGGACGAACTGGTGCGTTCAGGCCTCCTGGTGCGCAAGCGCGGTGTGGGAACCCAGGTGGTGTCCAGTCAGGTGCGCCGCCCGCTGGAGCTCTCGAGCCTCTACGACGACCTCACCAACAACGGCAAAAAGCCCACTACCGAGGTCCTGAGTTTTTCCCATGTGGAGGCGGACGACGCCACCCTCACCACGCTCCAGCTTCCGGCCGGCTCCAAGGTCTACCATTTCACCCGGCTTCGGAAGGTGGCCGGCAAGCCGCTGGCCCTGATGGAGAACTGGGTGCGCGACGATATCGCCGACATGGACGAGGCCATGCTGGGGGCCGAGGGCCTGTACTCGATCCTGCGCCGTGGCGGCGTGAACTTCCGGCTGGCCAACCAGCGCATCGGCGCCGTGAATGCCAACGACTACCAGGCATCCATGCTGGACACAGCCGCCGGTTCCGCCCTGGTCACCATGGAACGCACGGCCGTGGATGACACCGGCCGCCGCGTCGAGACCGGGCACCACGTCTACCGGGCCGATTCATACAGCTTTGAAATGACCCTCGTACAGCGCTAGCGCAAAGGAACACCGCCATGACCAACTGGGTCTATCCCCTGGGCACAGCCGCGGACGGAAAATGGGACGTTTCGATCGGCACGTCCGACTCCTCCCTCTCCGTGGAGGGCTGGGCACACACGGGACTCAAGGTGGCCACCTTGCCGGCGGGCGCCGCCGTCGACCTTCCCGCCGCAGGCGAGGAACGGATCGTGGTGCCCCTCAGCGGATCGTTCACCGTGACAGTGGACGGCACGGAATACCCGTTGGCCGGCCGCCCGGCCGTTTTCGCCGGCCCCACCGACGTACTCTATTCCGGCACCGGACGCACCGTCCGCATCACGTCAGCCGACGGCGGGCGGGTGGCCGTTGCCACCGCCCCGGCCCGGGCCTCGTACCCCACCCGGGTGGTGCCCGCCGCCGACATCCCGGTGGAACTGCGTGGTGCGGGCAACTGCTCCCGCCAGGTCCACAACTTCGGCACACCGGCAGCACTCGAGGCGGACCGCTTCATCGTTTGCGAAGTCCTCACCCCGGCCGGCAACTGGTCCTCCTACCCTCCGCACAAACATGACGAGGAGACGGTCGGCGAGACCTCCCTGGAGGAGATCTACTACTTCGAAACCCAGGTAGCGGCCGGCGGCGCGGCACCTGCCGATGTGGATGCGATTGGATACCAGCGCGTCTACGCTTCGGACGAGCGGCCCATCGATGTCTCGGCAGAAGTCCGCACGGGCGACGTTGTGCTGGTGCCCTACGGCTGGCACGGCCCCGCCATGGCTGCCCCGGGATACGACCTCTACTACCTGAACGTCATGGCGGGCCCGGGGCCGGTGCGCGAATGGCTGATCAGCGACGACCCGCACCATGGCTGGGTACGGCAGGCCTGGGAGGGCCAGGACATCGATCCCCGGCTGCCCTTCGGGGCCTGACCAAAAACCGGGCGCTTCTTTTCCCGGCCCGGCGGCCTAGCGGACCGCCAACGGTTCCGCCGCCTGCACCTCGCCGGCCGGCCGCTGTTCGCCGCGCTTGGCGGCCGCCGCTGCGAACGCCATGACCACCACTCCCGCAAGGGTGATGACAGCCCCGGCCCAGATGGGCGACGTATAGCCGAATCCCGCAGTAATGGTGACGCCACCCAGCCAGGCGCCCAGGGCATTGCCCACGTTGAACGCACCGATATTCGCCCCGGAGGCAAGCGTGGGAGCGCCGGGGGCATACTTCATAACCCGCATCTGCAGCCCGGGAACGGTGGCGAAGCCGAAGCCGCCCATCAGGACCAGTGAGATGACGGTGAGCACCGGATTGGCGGCGGTGACGGCAAAAGCCACCAGGACCACGGAGAGGATGGCGAGCACCACCAACAGCGTCCGGTCGACGTTGCGGTCTGCCGCTTTTCCGCCCAGCGTGTTGCCGGCGAAGAGTCCCACGCCGAAGACAATCAGCAGCCATGGCACGGTGGAGGCGGCGAAGCCGGACACCTCGGTCAGCGTGTAGGCGATGTAGGTGAACGCGCCGAACATTCCGCCGAAGCCGAGGATGGTCACCACGATGGACAGCCAAACCTGCCCGGAGCGGAAGGCCCGCAGCTCGGAGCGGAGGCTGCCCGCTTTGTCGGCTTCACCGGCCTGCCGGGGCACCAGGGCAAGGATGCCGGCGAGGGCGGCCACCCCGATAACCGTGATGGCCCAGAACGTAGCCCGCCATCCGGCGGCCTGGCCCAACAGCGTGCCGAACGGAACGCCCAGGACATTGGCGGCGGTGAGTCCGGTGAACATCAGCGCAATGGCACCGGCCTTCTTGCTGGGCGGAACCATGCCCGCGGCCACCACGGCGCCAATTCCGAAAAAGGCACCGTGCGACAGGGCGGCGATGATCCGGCCCAGCATCATGGGCCAATATCCGCCAGCGGTGGCGGAGAGCAGGTTTCCTGCGATGAACAGGACCAGCAGGGCAGCCAGCACCGGCTTGCGTTCAAGCCTCGTCACGGCTGCGGTGAGGCCCAGCGCGCCCACCACGACGGCGAGCGCGTAACCGGAGATGAACCATCCGGCGGAGGCCTCGCTGACGCCGAAATCCGCGGCCACCTGCGGAAGCAGTCCGGCGATGACAAATTCGGTGAGTCCAATTCCGAAGCCGCCGAGGGCGAGGGCTATCAGGCCAACAGGCATGGAAATGCTCCTTCGAGTTGCAGGGGTTGGTTGTCCCGTGGAAGGGAAGGCGCCTAAGATAGTTGCAGGCGCGGTATTTATTGTTGCACATGCAAATATACCGCGCAAGCAACTATCTGCGTTCAATGATCGATGGCCGCCCGTTTGGCGCCATTGTGGTGAAGGAGCAACCATGGGCATCAAGGACGACGCCGTTGAGGTACGCGCCCAGGGGTGGCGCACCTTGGCGGCCCTGCATGGCTTGATTGAAGGTGAGCTGGAACGTTCCCTGCAGGCCGAGTCGGGGCTTTCCGTGGTGGAGTACACCGTGCTGGATGCCCTCAGCCGGCAGGACGGGTGGCATATGCGGATGCAGCAACTTGCCCGCGCCACGGCACTCAGCCCCAGCGCCACCACCCGGCTGGTGAACCGGCTGGAGGACCGCGGCCTCCTGACCCGGATCCTGTGCGACGACGACCGCCGCGGCATCTACACCGAGCTGACCGGCAGCGGCATCAACCTGCTTTCTGAGGCCCGGCCGGTCCACGATGCCACCCTGGAGCGTGCGCTGGACCAGGCCCAGGCGGTCCCGGAGCTGGCGCCGCTGGTGGACGCCCTGCCCCGGTTGCACGCGCCGGCATAAAGCAGCCCCCGGAAGGATCAGCACACGGGCTGCTGCTTTCTGCGCGGTAACGGACGGGGAGGGTCAGGGAACCTTGGCCGCGGCGTCCGTGGGGTGGCCGGCGGCGACGTTCTTGAAGTAGTGCTCCAGATCCTCCAGGCTCTTGTCCTTGGTCTCCGGCACGTACTTGGCGGCGAAGCCGATGGCACCGATGCCCAAGCCGGCAAACACGAAGAAGGTGTTGGAGATCCCGATGACGGCCAGCAGCTGCGGGAATCCGAAACCGACCAGGAAGTTGACGGTCCACAGCAGGAACGCCGAAGCACCCATCCCCAGCCCCCGGATCTTCAACGGAAAGATTTCCGAGAGCATCAGCCACGTCACCGGTGAAATCGCGCCTTGCTGGAAGGCCAGGAACGTCACGGTCAGGGCCAGGATGGCGAAGCCCCTGTCCGGACCTTCGGGGAGGATCAGCGAGAAGAGGCCGATCAGCAGCAGCGTCGTCGTGGTACCAATTTGTCCCGTGATCAGCATCCTGCGCCGGCCCACCTTGCCCAGCAGCCAGATGCCCACGAACGTGGCAAGCACCGAGATGGTGCCGTTGGCGATATTGGCCGTCAAGGCGGCCTCGCGGCCAAAGCCTGACGTGGAGAGGATCTGGGTTCCGTAGTACATGATCGAGTTCACGCCGGTAATCTGCTGGATCACGGCAAGGCCCAGTCCCACGAAGAAGATGCGCCGGAGCCATGGGATGCCGAGGTCCTTCCACGAGCCCATCGTGGACTTGCCGTCTTCCAGGGCCATGGCTTTGACTTCTTCGAACTCCCTGGCTGCTTCCTCCTGCGATCGGATCCGCTGCAGCACCCTGAGCGTCTCGCCGAAGCTGCCAGTGGACGCCAGCCACCGGGGGCTCTCCGGCATGAAGTTCATCCCGATCCACAAAGCGATGGCCGGCAGCGTGGCGATCACCAGCATCCAGCGCCAAATGCCGTGCGACCCGCCGAAGGAGTTGCCCAGGCAGGCGTTGAAGGTGAACGCCAGCAGCTGCCCGGTGACGATCATGAGTTCGTTTCGCGTGACAATGCGGCCGCGCCGGTTTCCCGGCGCCACCTCGGCCAGATACACAGGGACCGTAACGGACGCCCCGCCCACGGCGAGCCCCAGGACGAACCGGGCGGCGACCATCACCCCGGTGTTCGGCGAGAAGGTACAGGCAAGGGTGCCCGCCAGGAAGATCACGGCCAGCCCCATGAGCATCAGCCGCCGGCCGTGGCGATCCGCCAGGCGGCCGCCGAACAATGCACCGAAGGCCGCACCGAACAGCAGGGACGACGTGACCAGGCCCTCGGTCAGTGGTGTCAGGCCCAGGTCCTCCTGCATGTACGGCAGTGCCCCGTTGATTACACCGGTGTCATAGCCGAAGAGCAGGCCGCCCAAGGTGGCGATGATGGTGGCAGTCCGCAGTGCTCGCCTGTGGTTGCCCGGCGGGATGGTGGCGTGCTGCAGCCCGTGCGACGCATGCTGGTCAGGAGTGGATTTCACATAAACACTCCATTGTGGACCAGCAGGGATGCGGACACAAAAGAGGGACGGATGGCCGGCCCGTCCCCCTCCTGTCCTACTTGTACAGGTCCGGCTTTGCGGCCAACTTCACGGCCACCTTTTCACCGTTCTTCTGCGCCTCGACGCCCGCTTCGCAGCACGCGGCGGTGGCGTACCCGTCCCAGGCGGAGGGGCCGCCGATCCCGCCCTTAAGTGCCGCGTCCACCCACGACTGGATTTCGACGTCGTACGCGGCTCCGAAACGCTCCTCGAACCCTGGCGTGACGTTGCCGCCCCAACGGCCGGCGCTGCGCGTGTAAGGGCCGGTGTCCCCGCCGATGCTGACGATGCCGTCCTCGAAGGTGGCCTGGGTAGCCACTTCGTAGCCGAACTTGGCATTGACGTAGATTTCGACGTCGGCCAGGACCCCTGACTCGGTTTCAATGAGGACGTGCTGGGGATCGTGCTGGCCGTTGGGCGCGGTCCTGGTTGCCTTGCCCAGGCGGACCTGGACGCTGGTGATTTCCTCGCCGGTGAAGTAGCGGATGGCGTCGAATTCGTGGACGACGGAGTCGTTGATGAGCATCTCGTTGGTGAAGCCTTTGGGGGTGGTGGGGTTGCGGTGCTGATGGTGCAGCATCAGCAGCTCACCCAATTCCTGGTTCCGGATGATCGAGCCAAGGGCCGCGTATTCGGCGTCGAAGCGGCGCATGAAGCCCACCTGGATGCGCTGGTGGCCCAGGGCAACCTCGGCCTCGACGATTTTCCAGGACGATTCGGCGTCCGGGGTGAGCGGCTTTTCGCAGAGGATCGGGATGTCCTTGGCGAGCGCTTTGAGCAGGATGTCCTGATGGAGGAACCCCGGGGTGGCGATCAGCACCGCGTTGACGCCACCGTGAATCAGGGCTTCCTCGGCGTCGGTGAGGGCAACGGCACCGGGGATGCCTTCGATGGCGGCCTGCGCGCGGGCAAGGTCGACGTCGACGACGGCGGCAACTTCTGCTCCGTGGATGCGCTTGCTGAGGCGCTGGATGTGGTCTGCGCCCATGCGGCCTGCCCCGATAACGGCGACGCGGAGGGATTCAGTCATTGTTCAGTCCTTCTGGTTCTGGAGGGAAGGGAGGTGCAGTCCGCCTGTGCTGGTCCGTCAGCTGACGGTCGTGCGGGAGCCGCAGGACAGCAGGTAGTTTCGGGTGCGCTTGGCGATAGGCATCGGAACGTCGAAGGCCACGGGGTACATGTCCTGCTCCACGATGCCGAAGATGGGCCGGTTCAAGGCTTCCACTGCGTCGATGACCGCCCGCAGGTCGGGCAGCCCGTTCGGCGGCTCGGTCATGACTCCTGCGAGGTTCGCCGCGGCCCAGGTCATGTTCTCGTCGTTGACCTTCTTCAGGATCTCCGGGTTGACCTGCTTCAAGTGCAGGTAGCCGATCCGGTCCGGGTAGTTCTTGATCAGTTCCAGGCTTGAGGCGCCGCAGTATTCGGCATGGCCGGTGTCCAGGCACAAGTTCAGGTATTTCGGGTCCGTGGCGTTCAGAAGGGTCTCGATGTCCTCCTGGGCTCCCACGTGCGAGTCTGCGTGGGAGTGGAACTGCTGCTGCAGGCCAAAGTCCTCCAGGAGGGTCTTGCCCAGGCGGTCATGGCCGGCGAACAGGTCGCGCCAACCCTTCTCGCTCAGTGTCCCGCTCTCCACGGCCTCGCCGGTGACGTCGTCGCGCCACATGGCCGGGATGACCACCATATGCTCTCCGCCCATGGCGGCGGTCAGTTCAGCGACTTTCCGGGCGGGCTCCCAGGCGGTTTCCCACTGGTCCAGGCCGCGGTGGAACGCGGTGAATACGGTGCCGGCTGTGACCTTGAGGTCACGCTGCTTCAGTTCTTCGGCAAGCCGGATGGGATCGTTGGGCAAGTAGCCATAGGGGCCCAGCTCGATCCATTTGTAGCCTGATTCGGCCACCTCGTCGAGGAAGCGTTCCCACGGGGTCTGCTGGGGATCGTCCGCGAACCAGACGCCCCAGGAGTCCGGTGCCGTGCCGATGATCAGCTTGTTCTCAGTCATGTGCCTGTTCCTTTGGAGGGTTCGGCAGGTTCAACCAGCGGTGGTTGAGCCTGCCGAAACCGGATGGGGACTAGTTGGAGGGGAAGTTGTAGGAGGCGCCGGAGGCGTGGTGGGTTTCGGGCCAGCGGGAGGTGACCACTTTGCCGCGGGTGTAGAAGGAGACGCCTTCGGGACCGTACATGTGCTTGTCGCCGAAGAGCGAGGCTTTCCATCCGCCGAAGGAGTGGTAGGCCACCGGGACCGGAAGGGGCACGTTGATGCCGATCATGCCGACGGTTACCGAGCGCTGGAACGTGCGGGCGGCCGCGCCGGAGGAGGTGAAGATGGCGGTGCCGTTGCCGTAGGGATTGGCGTTGATCAGCTTGATGCCGTCCTCGAGGGTATCGACGCGGACCACCACCAGGACGGGACCGAAGATTTCCTCCGTGTAGGCGGTCATTTCGGTCTTGACATGGTCGAGGACGGTGGGGCCTACCCAGAAGCCGTTTTCGTGGCCGGGGACCACCAGGTCGCGGCCGTCCACCACCATGGCGGCGCCGGCGGTTTCGGCGTCGGTGACGATCCGGACAATGCGTTCCTTGGAGGCCGGGGTGATGACAGGGCCCATTTCGGCGCCGGGCGCGGTGCCGTTGTTGACCCTCACGGCTTCGGCGCGTTGCTGGACCTTTGCCACCAATGCATCGGCGGCGTCTCCGACGGCGACCGCGACGGAGATGGCCATGCAGCGTTCGCCGGCGGAGCCGAACGCGGCGGCCGCGAGGTGGTCCGCCGCATTGTCCAGGTCGGCGTCGGGCAGGACGATGGCGTGGTTCTTCGCCCCGCCCAGCGCCTGGACGCGCTTGCCGTGCCGGGTGGCGGTCTCGTGGACGTACTGGGCGATCGGGGTGGAGCCGACAAAGGAGATGCCGTCCACGTCCGGGTGGGTGAGGAGCCCGTCCACGGTTTCCTTGTCGCCGTGCAGGACCTGGAACACGCCGTCCGGCAGCCCGGCTTCCTTCCAAAGCTTGGCCAGCAGCAGGGAGGCGGAGGGGTCGCGTTCGGAGGGCTTCAGGATGAAGGCGTTGCCCGTGGCAATCGCCATCGGGGCCATCCACAGCGGCACCATGACGGGGAAGTTGAACGGGGTGATGCCGGCGACCACGCCGAGCGGTTCACGGAAGGAGAAGACGTCGATGCCGGTGGAGACCTGGTCCGAGTAGTCGCCTTTGAGCAGGGTGGGGATCCCGCAGGCGTACTCCACCACTTCCAGGCCACGGCCGATCTCGCCCTTGGCGTCAGAAAGGACCTTGCCGTGCTCGGCGGTGACCAGGGCCGCGAGTTCATCCATATGGGCGGCGACGAGCTCGCGGAACGTGAACAGCACTGCGGTACGCCTGGCCAGGGAGGTCTCGCCCCAGGAATCGGCGGCCTTGCGGGCAGCGGCGACGGCGGTGTCCAAGTCGGCCCGGTTGGCCAGGCGCAGCTCGCCGGTGACGGCACCCGTAGCAGGGTTGTAGACGTTCGTGGTGCGGTCGCCCTCGCCCGGGGTTTCGGCGCCGTTGATGAAGTGGTTGATCACGGTAGCTTCAGTGGTGGTGGCAGTCATGGAACTCTTCCTTGAGTAGGGGAAAGTGGGTCAGCCGAGCAGTTTGCGCTGGCGTGACTTGTGGTCGGCGTAGGCCCCGTAGGCCTGCGTGGTGGAGTCCAGTTCGGAAACCTGCGCGACCGGAACGTCCCACCAGGACTCGGAGGATGGTGCGTCCAGGAGCGGATCGGACTCGACATGGATCAGGATGGGCCCGCTGCCCTCGGGGGCGGCTTTGGCATCGCGGATGGCCTGCTCCAGTTCGGCGATCACCTTCTCCCCGGGTTCGATCCGGATGACCTTCACGCCCAGGGATTCGGCGTTCAGTGCAAGGTCCACCGGCAGGGTCTCGCCGGTGTCGAAGCTGTGCTGCTCCTCGTCCAGGGCCCGGTAGCGGGTGCCGAAGCGCTGCGAGCCCAGGGATTCGGACAGGGAGCCGATGGAGGCGTATCCATGGTTCTGGATCAGGACCACGATCAGTTTGATGCGTTCGGCGACCGCGGTGACCAGTTCGGTGTGCATCATCAGGTAGGAGCCATCGCCCACCATGACGACGACGTCCCGTACGTCCGCGCGGTCCCCGCCTGCCGCCGTCGCACGCGCCGCTTCGGCGAGCACTGCCCGCTTGACCCCGAGGCCGCCGGGAATTTCGTAGCCCATGCAGGAGTAGGCGTATTCGACGTGGTAGCCGAACGGGTCGCGGACGCGCCACATCTTGTGCAGATCGCCGGGCAGCGACCCTGCAGCGCAGATCACCACATCCGCCGCCTCCATGGCCCGGTTGGTGGCGCCGATGATTTCGTTCTGCGCCGGCAGCGGGGTGTACCGGGTGTCGAACGCCTGATCCACGGTGGCGTCCCAACGCTTCTTCTCCGCCGCGACCTTTTCCGCCAGGTCTGCGCCGGTACGGTAGCCGCCCAGGGCCGCGTTCAGCTTCACCAGCGCCTTGCGGGCGTCCGCGACGATCGGAAGGCTGGTGCCGTGCTTGTAGGCATCGAGCGGGGCGACGTTAATGTTGATGAACTTCACGTCGGGATTCTGGAACGCGGTCCGTGACGCGGTGGTGAAGTCCTCGTAGCGCGTGCCGATGCCAATGATCAGGTCCGCTTCTGCGGCAATGGCGTTCGCCGCGGTGGTGCCGGTGGAGCCGATCGCTCCGAGGGAGTGCTTGTGGTCCCACGGCAAGACGCCGACGCCGGCCTGCGTGTTGCCCACCGGGATCCCGGTCAGCTCGGCGAATTTTGCCAGTTCGTCGTTGGCGTACGCGTAGAGGACGCCGCCGCCGGCGATGACCAGCGGGCGCTTGGCGGCACGGATCGCCGCCGCGGCGCGGGCGATGTCGTCGTCCTCGGCCTCGGGGCGGCGGATCCGCCATTCCCGCTCGGCCAGGAATTCCTCCGGGACGTCGAGCGCCTCGGCCTGGACATCCTGCGGCAGCGAAATAGTCACCGCCCCGGTTTCGGCCGGGTCGGTCAGGACCCGCAGCCCGTGGTGGAACGCGGAGAACAGCTGCTCCGGCCGGGAGACCCGGTCGAAGAACTTGGACAGCGGCCGGAACGCGTCGTTGACCGAGAGGTCATAGGCGTACGGCTGTTCGAGCTGCTGCAGCACCGGATCCGCGACCCTGGTGGCGAACGTGTCAGACGGCAGCAGCAGGACCGGCAAACGGTTGGTGGTGGCCAAGGCGGCGCCGGTCAGCAGGTTCGAGGACCCCGGGCCAATCGAGGTGCTGATGGCGAACGTCTGGCGGCGGCGGGTGTGCCGGGCGTAGCCGACGGCCTGGTGGACCTGGGCCTGCTCGTTCCGGCCCTGGTGGTAGGGCATCAGGGACGGGTCCTGCTGCTGGTATTGCTTCAGCGCCTGGCCAACGCCGGCAACGTTGCCGTGGCCGAAGATACCGAAGGTGCCCGGAATGAGCCGCTCCCGGTAGTCCACGCCGCCAACGTTGTCAACGGTGTACTGCTTGGACAGGTATTCGACGACGGCCTGGGCCACCGTCATCCTGCGTGTTCCTGTGGTGCCCATGGGGACTACTCCGATGCTTCCGTGGTGTGGTGCAGCAGCGAGGCGGCGGTGGCGACGGCGCCGGCGACGTCCCCGTCTGCGGGATAGAGAAGGGTGCGGCCCACCGTGAGGCCTTGGACGCCGGGAAGCGCCAGCGCTGCTTCCCAGGTGGCGAAGACCTCATCCTGGGTGCCGTCCGGGTCACCGCCCAGGAGTACCGTGGGCATGGTGGTGGCCGCCATGACGCGTTCCATCTCCGCCACCACCGGCAGCTTCATCCAGGTGTAGGCGCTGGTTGAACCCAGGCCTTCGGCGATCGCAATGGACTTGATCACCGCATTGGTGGACAGGTCGTTGCGGACGCGGCCGTTTTCGCGGACCGAGAGGAAGGGCTCCACCATGGCGATCAGTTTCCGTTCGGCCAGCGAATCGATCGCGTGGGCGGTCGCCTCCAGGGTGGCGACCGTATCCGGGTCGCCCAGGCAGATCCGGGTCAGCATCTTCCCGCCGTCGGCACCAAGGGCCTCCAGCGCCGCGGCCGTGTGGCCGGTGAACCGGTCATCGATCTCGTTGACCAGCCCGGCCAGGCCGCCACGGTTCATCGAGCCGAACACGAGCTTCCCGTCCAGGGCACCCAGCAGCAGGAGGTCGTCCATGATGTCCGGGGAGGCCAGGACACCGTCGACGGCGGGGTTGGCCAACGCGATCTGGAGCCGATCCAGGAGTTGGCGGCGGTCTGCCATGGCCACCGGATCCGCACCGACGGCAAGGGCGCCGCGGGCCGGGTGGTCGGCCGCGACGATGAAGTTCTGTCGTCCGGACTTCAGGCCCGGGTGGCGGCGGCGGGACTTCGCGGCGCGGGCCACAGCCTCCGGGTCCTCAAGGCGGATGGTGCTCAGGTGCTCATAGCGGCGCGGATCATCATCCAGGGTGCGGTTGGAAGCCATCGGGGTGAGGGTCACAGTGCTGCTCCTTCGGTGGCAAGCTGCGCGGCGGCACCGTCGCCGGGGACCGGCCGGCCGCGTTCGGCCAGCAGCGAAGTGACCTCCTCCGGCGTCGGCATGGCATCTGCGCAGGAGAGCCGGGAGGCGACGATCGCACCTGCGGCGTTGGCGTAGTCCAGGACCTGGGCCAACGGCCAGCCGGAGAGGAGCCCATGGCAAAACGCGCCGCCAAACGAGTCGCCGGCACCCAGGCCGTTCAGCGTCTCCACCGGAACGGGAGCGGACACCACCCGCTCGGTGCGGGTCTTCGCCATCACGCCTTCGGCGCCGAGCTTGACGACGGCGATCTCCACGCCCGCAGCCAGCAGGCGGTCCGCCTGCTCATCAGGAGTCCCCTCCCCCACGGCGACGGCGCACTCCTTGTCGTTGCCGATAGCGACCGTGACATACGGCAGGACTTTGGCGACCTCGGCCCGTGCCTCTTCCTCGGATGGCCAGAACATGGGCCGGTAATCCAGGTCAAGGATGGTGAACTGACCTTCAGCCAAGCGGGTGCGGGGGCGCGCCTCGTGGGCTGCGATGTGCGCTGACCGGGAGGGCTCCTGGCACAGGCCCGTCACGGTGGACCAGAAGATCCCTGCCTGGCGGATGGCGTCCAGGTCCAGCTCTTCAGCATTGATCTGCAGGTCCGGCGCGGTAGGGAACCGGCCGTAGAAATACAGCGGGAACTCATCGGTTGCCGGCTTGATCGCGCAGAAGGTTACCGCCGTGGGCAAGTCCTTCACCGGGGTCACGAAGGTGTCATCGACGTTGAACTTGCGCAGCTCGCGGTGCAGGTAAACACCGAACGGGTCATCCCCGGTACGGGTAATGACGGCAGTGCGGCGGCCATGGCGGGCGGCGGCAACAGCAACGTTGGACGGTGAACCACCCAAGTACTTGCCGAAGGAATTAACGTCCTCCAAGCCAACCCCGATGTCGTTCGGGTAGATATCAACGCTGATGCGCCCGATCGTAAGAAGCTCGTGGGTCACGGTGATCGCGGACCTTTCTGGTGTGGAACCCGGGCCCTTTGAGGGGCAGGAGTTCCGGGACTGGCAGGCCGTGGCGTGGGCCACAGGCACTACTTTGCCGTAGATCGAATGTCCTGTCAAAAGTTTGTTCTGACATACTTACAACCACCAGCAGACCCGGTACCCGCGACCGGTAGAGGCCGGCAGTCAGTGTTTGGGGACCGCCAGCTCGCCGGTAGCGTACTGCGCGCGGCCGAAACCGAACGACCAGTCACCGGCGCCATTTTCCACATAGCCGATGAAGACATCCTCGCCGGCGACCCCCAGTCCGGCGAGCTTTTCCGCCACGGCCGCGAAAAGCCCCTGCTTGGCCTCCTGCGACCGGCCCGCCTGGGTGAAGATCTGGATCATCACCACACCCCCGGTGCGCTCGAATCCGAGGCCCGCATCCTGGGCAATGATCCGGCCCTGGGGGTGTTCCGTCAGGATGTGGAAGTAGTCCCGCTCCGGAATGCCATACTCGGCCAGGATTGCTTCATGGATCCCTCGGCTCAGCGCCTGCAATTCTTCGGCGGTGCGGCCTTCGTTGACGTCAATGCGGACCAGCGGCATGCTCATTCTCCTTCGTTTGCTTTGTCCTGACATACTAACAAGTGATGCAACAAGGGAACAAACCCTTGCGGGGAACCCGCGATGGTGCCTACAATTAATCAACCGCAAGGTTGATAAACAAAAAAGTTGATTAAAGGAAATGATGTTGATCTCCGATGACGCGGCCCTGGACGTGGCCTTCATGGCCCTGGCAGATCCCGTGCGGAGGCGCCTCATCGCCCGGCTCAGCAGGGGCCCGGCAACAGTGAACGAATTGGCGGAACCGTTCGAGATCTCCAAGCAGGCGGTCTCGAAACACATCCAGGTACTCGAGCAGGCGGAACTGGTGACCCGGACCAGGGACGCACAGCGCCGGCCCGTGCACCTGAACCCGGCCCGGCTTGAGGCGCTGACCGCATGGATTGACCAATACCGGTTGATCCGCGAAGGCCAGTTCCGGAGCCTCGACGCCGTTCTTCGAACAAGCACTGCCCACAGCGGCGGCCACCACAGTGTCGACCAATCCACCCAGGAGTCAAGATGAGCAATTCCCTGAAACTCAGCGTTCCCGAGGGCGTCCCCTTCATCGATTACGAGCGCGAGTTCGATTTTCCGGTCGCGGACGTGTTCCGCGCCCACAAAGAACCGGACCTCATTGTCCAGTGGCTGGGCCCGCGGGGCATGAAGATGGACATTGACCACTACGACTTCCGCACCGGCGGCAGCTACAGCTACCTGCACACCGGACGCGACGGTGTCGCCTACGAGTTCAAGGGCATTTTCCACACGGTCCGCGAGAACGAATTCGCCATCCAGACCTTCGAGTTCGGCGGATATCCGGATGTGGTCAGCCTGGAGTTCATGACGTTCGAGGACCTCGGCAACGGAAGGACCCGACTGCGGGGACATTCCGTCTACCCCAGCCAGGAAGCGCGCGACGGCATGGCCCAGTCCGGCATGGAGGGCGGCCTGTCCGAGGGTTACGAGCGGCTGGAAGAATTGCTGGCCGGGGCAACGGCTCCCGCCTGACGCAAAAGCACCGCCTCATCCAGGACGCGGCCCAGGTTCGCGGGGTCGTGGGCGAACCGGCCCAGGAAGAGTCCGTCCGCGGCTCCCAGCTGCGGCAACAGTCCAGGGCCGGCACTGCCGCCGTACATCACGGGGCAGCCCGGGCCCAGGGCCTCCCGGATGAGCCCGAGGACGGCGTTGACGTGGTGCGGGGCGGCGGGCTCGTCGGCGCCGATGGCCCAAACAGGTTCGTAGGCTAGGACCAGGCGGGGCAGCAGGTCCGTGTCGCCGCCCGTCGCGGCCCGGACCTGCCGCACGCAGAAGTCCACGGCAGCACCGGCGTCGAGCCTGTCCGGTTCCCCGATGCACAGCAGCGGGGTGAGGGAATGGCCGACGACGGCACGCACCTTGCGGGCCACGACGGCGTCGTCCTCGGCGAACAGCCGGCGGCGTTCTGCGTGGCCGATCTCGACAAGTGAGACGCCGAGCTCGGCCAGCATGCCGGGGCTGACTTCACCGGTCAGCGGCCCGTCGCCCCAGGCGCAGTTCTGCGCTCCAAGGAGTACCGGCGACCCCGCCAGGATCCGCGCGGCGGGCTCCAGGACCGGGAAAGATGGAATGACGAAGACCCGGACCGGGGACTCCGCGGCGGAATCCGTGCCCAGCCCGGGCCTGTCATCCACGATGGAACGCACCTCCGACAGCCAGCGCAGGCTTTCCTGGTAGCCCAGGTACATCTTGGTGCTGACACCGATGTAGAGGGGGCCGTTGCCTGTGCTGCTGCCGGAGGTGCTCATGGTTTCCTTGCGTGGATGGTGTGGTGCGCTCAGTCGAGCAGGTCGTCGGCCTTGTTCTTGAACCGTCTCGTGGCGAACATCATTGCGGCCGCCACAAACGGCAGGACGCCCAGGGCATAGACGCCCATGGAGCCCGTTGGCGACTGGGTGGCCTCATTGACTGCGGTCCGCAGGATGGGTGCCACGAAGCCGCCCAGGTTGCCGAGGGAGTTGATCAACCCGATGCCTGCCGCGGCAGCAGACCCGGCGAGGAACGCGGCGGGGTACGACCACACCACGGGGCCAACGGCAAGGAAGCTGCAGACTGCCAGGGTAATGAAGACCATGCCCAGGACCGGCTGGTGGTTGGTCCCCGCCCAGGCTGAGCCGAAGATGCACAGTCCGGTGGAGATGAACAGGATGGTGCCGAACTTCCGCCGCTTCGCCACCGTGTCCGCGGCCTTGCCGATGAAGTAGCAGGAGAAGATGCCGAAGAACCATGGCACGGCGATCAGCAGGCCGACGGCGAGTCCCACCTTCTGCCCGGTGAGGGAGGACACCTGCTGCGGCAGGAAGAAGGTCACACCATAGACCGCGACCTGCAGGCAGAAATAGATCACGGTGAAGTACCAGATGCGGCCGTTGCGCAGGGCGGCGAGGATGCCGCGGGGGCCATGCTCGTCCTTGATGGTGTCCTCCAGGGCCATGACTTCCTTCAGCGCATACTTTTCTTCGCTGCTGAGGAACTTGGCTTTCTCCGGACCATTGATCAGGAAAAAGAACGCCGCGATGCCGGCCAGGACGGCCAGCATGCCTTCGACGAAGAACATGACCTGCCAGCCGCGCAGTCCGGGGACCTGGTCGCCGATGTTGATGAGCCAGCCTGAGAGCGGGTTGCCGATCATCTGGGAGAAGGGCTGGGCCAGGTAGAAGATGGCGAACATCTGCACGCGGACCTTGTTCGGGAACCATTCGGCCAGGTACATGATCACGCCGGGAAACAGGCCCGCCTCGGTGACGCCGAGGAGGAAGCGCAGGATCACGAACGAGGTTTCGCCCTGGACGAAGGCGAAGCATGCCGAGACGATGCCCCAGGTGATGGCGATGCGTGCCAGCCAGACCTTGGCACCGACCTTCTTGAGCAGCAGGTTGCTGGGAATCTCGAAGATCGCGTAGCCGATGAAGAAGATGCCGGCGCCCAGGGCAAAGGCTGCGGCGGACACCCCCTTGTCCGCGCCCAGCGCGGCCTCGGCGAAACCGACGTTGGTTCTGTCCAGGAATGAGACGACGTAGAGGATGACCAGCATCGGCATGAGCCGGCGCGCCGCCTTCAAGATTGCCGATTTCAGGACCGGCCGGGCCAGGAGTTCCTTTGATGTTGCGGTGGTTTCAGACACAGCACTCTCCTTCGAGTGGGTGGCGGTGATGGGCCTGCGGGCCGGCGGCCCGCAGGGCTTGGTGGTGGCGGCACGGTGCCGTCAGTGCATGTACAGGCCGCCGTCCACGTTCAGCGTCTGGCCGGAGATGTACCCGGCGTCCTCACCGATCAGGAAGGAGATGGCTGCCGCAACATCCCGTGTGGTGCCTACCCGGTTCACCACGAGGTCCCTGACCAGTTCATCCTTGCGTTCCTCGCTGAGGGTGCCGCCCATGATGTCGGTGTCGATCGGACCGGGCGAAATCGCGTTGACCGTGATGTCGTACTCACCCAGTTCGCGGGCGGTGGCGCGGGTAAGACCGATCACGCCGGCCTTCGCTACGGAGTACGGGGTCTTGCTGAACGTGCCGCCGCCGCGCTGGGCGGAGACCGAGGAGATATTCACGATCCGGCCCAGCCGGTTCTTCACCATCGATTCGGCGGCCCGGCGGGTCGCGTAGTGCACGCCGTTCATGTTGATGTTGAGCACCCGATCCCATTCGCCGGCGTCGAGCTCGAGGTAGGGGACCGGGGAGCTGACGCCCGCGATGTTCGCCAGCGCAACCAGCTGCGGAAGCTCGGCCTCGATCTCGTCGATGGCGGCGCGGACCGAGGCTTCGTCGCCGATGTTGGCGCCGGCGCCGTGGGCCTTGACACCGTGCTTTTCGGCCAGTTCCTTGGCCAGGCTCTTGCTGGCGGCGTCGTCAAGGTCGATCACGCCGATGTTCCAGCCGCGTTCGGCGAGGTAGACGGCCGTGGCGCGGCCGATGCCGCGTTCAGAGACTGCGCCGGTAACAATCACGGTGCGGTCTGCGGGGAAAACTGTCATGGAATGTTCCTTCTGGTTCAGGGAGGGGCTAGGACAGCGGGGCCGGGCCCAGGTCCTCGATGAGCTTCTGCATGGCGACGTAGGCCTTGTTCCGGTAGGCAACCAAAGCTGCGGTGCGCTCAGCCGGGACGTCGAGGAAGCCGGAGCCGGTCTTGGTGCCCAGCTGGCCGGCGTCGACCTTTTCCTGCAGGATCTGCGGGGTGGCGAACCGCTCCGGGAAGCCGGTCTGCAGCGACTTGTAGCAGAACGCGTAGACGTCCAGGCCGGCCATGTCTGCGATGGCGAAGGGACCGAAGAACGGCAGCCGGAAGCCGAAGGTGGTACGGACCAGCGTGTCCACGTCCTCGGCCGTGGCGATGCCTTCCTCCACCACCTGGGCGGCTTCGTGGAAGAGGGCGTACTGGAGCCGGTTCAGCACGAAGCCGGTGACATCCTTGACGGTAGCCGTTTCCTTGCCGGTCTCCCCCACGATGGTGCGGGCGGCCTGCACGGTCGCCTCGGAGGTCCCCTCGTGCGGAATGACTTCCACGCCGGGGATGAACGGTGCCGGGTTGGAGAAGTGGACGCCCAGGAAGCGCTCCGGGTTCTCCACCACTTCGGCCAGCTTGGCAATGGAAATAGTGGAGGTGTTGGAGCCAATGATGGCGTCCGGGCGCGCGGCGGCGCTGATCCGGCCCAGGGTGGCGTGCTTGATCTCGAGGACTTCCGGCACGGCCTCCTCGATGTATTCGGCGTCCGCCACCGCCTCCTCGATGTCCTTGGCTGCCCAGAGGTTTTCCTTCAGCAGGTCCGTGGCGTTGGCCGGGAAAAGACCGGCAGCCACGAATTCGTCGGATTCCTTCAGCAGGCGCTCGTAGTTGCCCTGGGCGATCTCGGCGGAGACGTCGGCGAGCGCCACGCGGGCCCCCGCAAGGGCCAGGACCTGGGCGATTCCGCCGCCCATGTAGCCGGAACCGACGACTGCGATATTACGGATGCTCATGTGGTTTCAAGTCCTTCCGACGCGCCCTCATAGGAGCAGATGGCGTCTACTTTGGCCGCGGATGCGGAGTTTTCATCGAAGCGGTAGTTGAGCCACTCGCCCACCAGCTTCTTGGCCAGTTCCAGGCCGATGACGCGCTGGCCCAGGGTCAGCACCTGCGCGTTGTTGGAGAGCACAGACCGCTCCACGGAGTAGCTGTCGTGGGCCGTCACGGCCCGGATGCCCGGTACCTTGTTGGCTGAGATGGCGACGCCCAGGCCGGTTCCGCAGATCAGGAGGGCACGGTCCGCTTCGCCGGCCGCCACCTTGCGGGCGGCGGCGACGGCCAGGTGGGGGTAGGCGGTGGTGTCGTCGGCGCCGACTCCCACATCCTCCACGGAAGCAACCCGGGGGTCAGCCTCCAGCAGTTCCCGCAGGGCGTTCTTGTATTCCACGCCTGCTTCGTCATTGCCGACGACGATGCGCCAGCCGGTTGGGGATTGCTCAGTCATAACGGTTCTCCTTCAGTGGCTTTCGATGGTGGCGGCGTAATCGGCCACCCTGCGGGCGATGAGGCCAAAGGACACAGCACCGGGGTCCGGGTGGCCCAGGCTCTTTTCGGCCAGCGGACGGGCCCTGCCCTTCTTCGGGCTGAGGCCGGCTGTCTCATCAGCGGCTTTTGCTGCCGCCTCCGCTGCCGCACTGAGGCTTGCAGCCAGGCTGCCGCCGTCGTCTATTGCCTTGGCGAAGGTTTCGGCGAACGGAAGCAGCGCATCCACCATGGTCTTGTCCCCGGCTTCCGCCTTGCCCAGGGTGACAATGGCGTCGCGGAGGGCGTTGACGGCCGCGGTCGCGTCGGCGGCCGTGTAGGCGTCCTTGCTGCCCAGCGTCCTGCCGACGGCGGTGACGGCCGCGCCCCAGAGGGCCCCGGAGGTACCGCCGGCCCGCTCGGCCCACTGCTCCCCTGCCGCCGCAAGGACTTCCTCCAGGCCGGCGCCGCCGGCGTGGGATTGCTCCGCGGCGGCTACGGCAGCGTCCACGCCGCGCCGCATGCCGATGCCGTGGTCGCCGTCCCCGGCGATGGCGTCCAGCTTTCCCAGGGCGTCTTCGTGTTCGACGACGACGGCGCGGGCCTCCTTCAGCGCGTCAACCGCGGTGGCTGCCAGGGCGGTTGAGGCCGGGGTGGCGGCCAGCGAAGTGATGGCTGCCGCCTCGGCCAGGGATTCGACGGCCCGGGCCCGGCGGGGTGCCAGGTTGCCCTTCCGGAAGGCCGGCGTGTCAGCGGGGGCGGCCCAGAACTTCTCCAGCTCGGCGTCCAGCCAGAACAGCGTGAGGGACAGGCCGGACATGTCCAGGCTGGTGACCAGCTCACCGCACTCGGGCTCGACGATCTCCAGTCCGGCCTCGGTGAGCAGGGCTTCGATCCTGCCGAACAGCAGGAAGAGTTCGTCGTACTTGACGGTCCCCAGGCCGTTGAGGATGGGTACTACCCGCTGGCTTGCGGTTTCGGGCTTGTCCTTCAGCAGGCCGTCCACCAGCAGCTTGGCCAGTTCACTGGCGGTGGGAAGCGGCTGCTCGGAGATGCCCGGTTCGCCGTGGATACCCAGCCCCACCGACATCATGCCTTCGGGAACGGTGAAGAGGGGCTCTGCTGCTCCGGGAAGGGTGCACCCCGCGAACGCCACGCCCAAGGAGCGGGTGTGGTGGTTCGCCTTGGTGGCAAGCCGCTCCACCTCGTCCAGGTCCAGTCCGGCTTCTGCCGCCGCGCCGGCAATTTTGAAGACCGTGAGGTCGCCGGCGATACCGCGGCGCTTGCCGATTTCTTCGACCGGTGCGCTGGCGATGTCGTCGGTGACCAGCACGGTCCGGGTCTGGATGCCTTCGGCGTTCAGCTTGTCCTGGGCCTGGCCGAAGTGGAGGACGTCGCCGGCATAGTTTCCGTAGCTGAGGAGGACGCCGCCGCCGGTCTGGGCTGCCTTGGCAACGCGGTAGACCTGCCCCGCGGAGGGGGAGGCAAACATGTTGCCGCAGGCGCTTCCGGCGGCGAGCCCGGCCCCCACCAGGCCGGCGAAGGCGGGGTAGTGGCCGGAGCCGCCACCGATGACCACTGCCACCTGGTTCTCGGGAGTTTCGGTGGAACGGACAACACCGCCGTCGACACGCGCCACATACTGGCGGTTGGCGGCCACGAAACCGTCGAGGGCGTCGTCTGCGAACTGCGCTGGATCGTCAAATATCTTTGTCATGATTCCTCGTTGAACCCGTTGGATCGGTTGGGAGCCGGCCGGCTAGCGTGCAGGGACTGCCGCGGGGGTTTGCCGGCCCTGCGCCACCAGGCTGGTGCCCAGGGCATAGCCGTCGCGCTTGGGCAGGACCTGGCGCCGGAGGTACTCCTGGTTGGCGGCGGTGACGCTCAGGCCGTCGCCGCCGTAGTGCTCCGTGCAGATGATGCCCTGGAAGCCGACGGAGATGGCGAACTGGAACGCCTCGCGGTAGCTGATGAGGCCTGATTCCATGGGAGCCGGCATGGCGACGTACTGGTTGCGGGCCTGGTTTTCATCGCGGATGTAGTTCTTGACGTGCCAGTAGTTGGCGTACGGCAGGGTCTTGTGCACCAGCTCCCGCCAGTCTTCGATGGGGCGGTGCAGGCGGATCAGGTTACCCAGGTCCGGGTTCAGCCCTACGTTGGGCAGGTCGATGTCCTGGACCAGCTGCACGGAGGAATCGCCGGTGCCCAGGTACGTGTCCTCGTACATCTCCAGCGACACCAGGAGGCCAAGTTCGGCGGCGTGCTTGCCCACTTCGCGGATACGGGTGACGGCGTTGTTCCAGCTTTCCTTGTCCCCCACCGGATCTTTGTGGCCCTCGACGGTCCAGAACCACAGCTGCTTCCGCTGCTCGGGGGTAATGGCCTGGTGCAGCCCGATCGAGACAACCTCGCAGCCAAGCTGTGCTGCGGCGTCGAGCGTGCGGTGGGTGTAGGCAAGGTTTTCTTCCCAGTTGCCTTCCTCGATCACGCTGCGGCGGATGGCCGAGATGGAGGGAAGTCCGAGGCCGGCGGCCGTGGCAGCGGCTTTCAGCTCGTCCAGCCGGGCGCTGGAAAGGTCGCCGGGGCGGACCCAGCTGTCGGTGAGGTCGGCATTGGTGAAACCGGCGTCGGCGACTTCTTGGAAGACCTGCTGCCAGTCTCCGGCAGGGGCGTCCTGGACGGCGGTTCCGTCCGGCCGGGTTCCGGGGAACTGCAGCAGGGCAGCGGCGATGGGCCAGTTTTCAGCGGTGTACGGCATTGTCACTCCAGATCATGAATCGCATTTCCTATAGGATCTATGCTGTTCGACGGCATTGTCAAGGGGTCTTGTGGAGGCCAATGGGCCATGAGGTGGCGACCGGGGGCCGCGGGGCCGCCAGGACAGCGCCGGGCGGTGCTGCTAGTTTCGCACTTCGCTGTCGTGTTGCGAGCGCTGCTTGACGCCTTCGATGTGGTCGATCATCTTCTGCCGGGCAAGCTCGGCGTCGCCGGCTTCAAAGGCTTTCAGGATCTCCGTGTGCTCGGCAATGGCGTAGTCGGCGTCCGTGACGCCCAGGCCCCCGAAGAAACGGAAACGCTGCACCTGGCCACCAAGGGCGTTGTACGCGGACAGCAGGAACTGGTTGTTCGCCGATTCGGCGATCATGCGGTGGAAGCGTTCGTCCGCTTCCCAATAAGCGCGGAACTCGGCGAACGATGGGCCGCGGGGCGCCGCTTTGAGGTCCTCGATGGCCTGCTGGAGCCGCCCGGTGAGTTCCTGGTCCGCGTGTTTGCAGGCCATGAAGGCATTGGCCGGTTCGATCACCAGCCGCGCGTCCATCAGGTCTGCCAGCTCTTCCGGGGAGAACAGGGGCGCCACCCGGTATCCGCGCAGGGCCATCCGCCGGACCATACCGGTGGCTTCCAGCCGCGCGAGCGCCTCACGGACCGGGGTCGGGGAAACGTCCAGTTCCCGGGCCATGCCATCAATGCTGACGGGGGTACCGGCTTCCAGCCGGCCGTCCATCAAGGCACCCAGGAGCGCCTCGTAAACGTGGTCGGCGAGGACCTGCCTGCTGACGCCGCCCGAGGCCTGGTTTTTGGTTGCCATGTAGAAATCCTATAGCCGGTGAACTGGCGGGAACGCTGCGGAGCCGGGTGTCCCCGGGCACACCCACGCCGGTGCCGTGCGGCCGCCACGCCGCACGGCACCAGTCCCGGCTGCGCGGTCAGGAGACCTGCAGGCCGCCGTTGATGTCGTAGGTGGCCGCAGTGATGTAACCGGCGTCCTCGCCCAGGAGGAAGGCGATCAGGGCACCCACTTCTTCCCTGGTTCCCACCCGGCCCATCATGATGCCATCCGACATTTGGGCTTTCCGCTCGTCGGTCAGCGTGCCGCCCATGATGTCCGTGTCGATCGGGCCCGGCGCGATCGCGTTCACGGTGATGTTGTGCTCGCCCACTTCCCGGGCCAGGGCACGGGTGAAGCCCAGGATTCCTGCTTTGGAGGCACTGTATGCCACTTTGGAGTAGGTGCCGCCGCCGCGCTGGGCGGAGATGGAGGAGATGCTGACGATCCTGCCCAGTCCGCGTTCGATCATGCCTTTGAGGACGCGCTGGGACACGATGAACGTGCCGCGCATGTTGATGGCGAAGACCTTGTCCCATTCCGCCACGGTGGTCTCCATGAAGGGGGTGGGCGAACTGATTCCGGCCAGGTTGACCAGTCCCACGATGGGCGGAAGGGCCTGCTCGATCTCCGTGATGGCCCGGTCCACGGATGCTTCGTCCGACACGTCGGCTCCCACGCCGATCGCTTTGACCGCCCGGCTGGAACCGATTTCGGCGGCTGCCGCCTGGGCGTCCTCGGCATTGATATCCAGGATCGCGATGGACCAGCCCTCGCTGGCCAGCCGGTCAGCCGTGGCTCGGCCGATGCCGCGCGCCGACGCCGCACCGGTCAGGACGGCGGTGCGTTCCGCGGGGAAGATGTGCTGTGTGGTCATGGGGGTCTCCTAGTGGGTTTCGGGGGCAGGGACGGTGGCTCCGGGGGCGGAGGCACCTTCGGGCCGCTTGCGTGCGTAGAGGTAGGTGGCGGCGGCGGTCACGGCCAGGCAGGCGGCCAGGAACACCAGGCCGGTCTGGCTGTTCCCCGTGGCGTCCTTGAGGATGCCCACGATGTAGGGGGCCACGAAGCCGCCCAGGTTGCCAAGGGAGTTGACCATGGCAAGGCCCGCTGCGGCCGCAGCGCCGGTGAGGGCGGCCGACGGCATGGCCAGGAAGGGTGCGATCGCCGAGTAGATCCCCATGGCCGCGAGCGTCAGGAAGACCATGGCCAGCACGGCATTGACCGGGAGCAGGTACCCGGCGCCCAGGAGGCCGACGGCGGCGAGCACCATGCTCATGCTGGCGTGCCACACACGGTTGCCGGTGCGGTCCGAGCGCTTGCTCCAGAAGTAGACGAACACGGCTGCGATGGCGTAGGGGATGAAGACGATGAATCCCACCTGGGTGGAGTCGAACGTACCAAGCGCCTTGACGATGGTGGGCAGCCAGAGCCCCAGGCCATAGATGCCGCAGACCAGGCCAAAGTACAGCGCCGAGTAGGCGATGGTGCGCGGGTCCTTCAGGCCGGCCAGGAAGTTGTGGTTGCCGGACTTCTGCTTGTCCGCCAGTTCCGCGGCCATGGTCGTAGAGAGCCATTCGCGCTCCTCCGGCTTGAGCCACTTGGCGTGTTCCGGGCGGTCCGTCATGACGAAGGGCGTGATGATGCCCAGGATGATGGCGGGGATGCCTTCAAGGATGTAGAGCCACTGCCAGCCGTGCAGGCCCGCGACGCCTTCCAGGTTCAGGAGCATGCCGGAGACGGGAGCACCGAGGGCGTTGGAGATGGGCTGGGCCAGGATGAAGATGCCAAGCACAGTCACGCGCTGCGCCGCGGGGAACCACAGGGTCAGGTAGAAGAGGATGGCCGGGAAGAAGCCGGCCTCTGCCGCGCCGAGCAGGAAGCGGATGATGTAGAAGGTGGCTTCGCCGTTGACCAGGAACATGGCCGTGGCGAAGATGCCCCAGCTGATCAGGATGCGGGCAATCCACTTGCGGGCGCCGTAGCGGTACATGCCGCCGTTGCTGGGGATTTCCAGCAGGGCGTAGCCCAGGAAGAAGATGCCGGCACCCAGGCCATAGGCAGCCTCGGTGAGGCCGATGTCGCCCTGCATGCCAAGCTTGGCGAAGCCGACGTTGTTCCGGTCGAGGTAGGCGATGAAGTACAGAAGGACGATCAGGGGCATCAGCCGCCGACGGACCTTGCGGAGGGTGGTCTCGCCCAGTTCGCTGAGTGCGGGGGCGGCGGTGCGGGAGCTCATCGCTGGCCTCCCGCGGTGGCGTGGGGACCTTTATGAGGGGAATGCGCGCACATAACGACTCCTTTGGCTGGCGGCATTTCGGGGGATTTTGATATCAGATGTCTGATGTCTGACTGCGATTCTAGCCACAGGGAGATGTGGGCGTCAACACATGCGGGAGGCTGCCCGCGGGCGGCAGGGAAAACGGCGTGCACCCGGGTTTCACCCGGCAGTGCCTAGCGGGCCGTGGCGCTGTTTCGGCTCGAGACGGCGAGGTAGTTCTCGTAGTCCTCGAAGGTCTGGGTGATGTGGGCGTCCATTGTGGAGCGCGCCGTGGCAGGATCGCCCTCGGCGATGGCGGCAAGGACCATTTTGTGGTGGTGGATGGCGTGGCGCTGCACGTCGGGGAAGGCTGAGGTCTCGCGGCGCATGGCATACAGCAGGGTGGAAAGCTGGCCCAGCAGGGCGGGGACAAACGGGTTGCCGGACGCGCGCAGCACGGTGTCATGGAACGCGATGTCGGCCACGGTCAGGGCATCGACGTCTCCGGCATTGTGCGCCGCTTCCATCTGCTCCACGCTCTCCCGCAAGGCTGCAAGGTCAGCCGGGCGATGGCGGGAGGCGGCGAGTTCCGCCGCACCGGTCTCCACCATCCGGCGGACCTCGAGCAGGCGAAGGGCCACCTGGTCGGAGGCTACTCCCCTGGAGGCCGCCTGCATGATGGCGTCCATGCCGGTCCAGCGTTCGGGCGGGTTGACGAATGTGCCGAGGCCGCGTTTGACGTACACCACGTTCTGGGCCTTCAGCACTTTCATGGCCTCCCGGGCCGTCAGCCTGCTGACCCCGGATTCCTTGGCGATGTCCGCCTCCGGCGGCAGGGCGTCGTCGGCCTTGATCTCCCCGCTGAGAATGTGCTCAAGGACCTTGTCCACGACGACGTCAACCAGCGTGCGCCGCGCCTCTGCCATCCTGCTCCCCTGCCTGGGCACCGTGGCCCCTCTTGCCATTCAACCCTACTCGACGCAGGGAGTGCGGCGACGTCGGTTACGAGACCCGCTTAAACGCCGAACGCGGGGCCACTGCCCGGCCCGCCCCATCAGATGGGGCAGGCGGGAGTGGCCCCGCGCTGAGTGCAAGTCCCCTAGAGGGCTGCGAAAACCTCGCGCAGCAGCTTGGCGGTCTCGGACGGCGTCTTGCCGACCTTGACGCCGGCGGCCTCGAGGGCTTCCTTCTTGGCCTGGGCGGTACCGGCGGAACCGGAAACGATGGCGCCTGCGTGGCCCATGGTCTTGCCTTCGGGAGCCGTGAATCCGGCCACGTAGCCAACAACCGGCTTGGTGACGTTGGCCTTGATGAAGTCGGCAGCACGCTCTTCGGCGTCGCCGCCGATTTCACCGATCATCACGATGGCCTTGGTCTCGGGGTCAGCCTCAAACGCGGCCAGGGCGTCAATGTGGGTGGTGCCGATGATGGGGTCGCCGCCGATGCCGATGGCGGTGGAGAAGCCCAGGTCGCGCAGTTCGTACATCATCTGGTAGGTCAGGGTGCCGGACTTGGAGACCAGGCCGATCGGGCCCTTGCCGGTGATGTTGGCGGGGGTGATGCCCACCAGTGCTTCGCCGGGGGTGATGATGCCCGGGCAGTTCGGGCCGATGATGCGGGTGACCTGGTTGCCGTCGGCATCCACCTTGGACTGGGCCAGCGCCCAGAATTCGGCGGAGTCCTGGACGGGAACGCCTTCGGTGATGACCACGACCAGGCCGATGCCTGCCTCGATGGCTTCGACGACCGCGTTCTTGGTGAAGGCCGGCGGCACGAAGACGATGGAGACGTCGGCGCCGGTTTCAGCCATGGCTTCCTTGACGGTGCCGTAGACGTTGATTTCCCTGTCACCGTGCAGGACCGTGGTGCCGGCCTTGCGGGCGTTGACGCCGCCAACAATGTTGGTGCCGGCCTTGAGCATCAGGGCGGTGTGCTTGGTGCCTTCGCCGCCGGTGATGCCCTGGACGATGACCTTGGAATCCTTGTTGAGGTAGATAGACATGGTGCGTCCCTTACTTAGCTGCGTTGGCGAGCTCGGCGGCCTTGTCGGCGCCCTCGTCCATGGTGGCGGCCAGGGTTACCAGCGGGTGGTTGGCCTCGGTGAGGATGCGGCGGCCTTCCTCGACGTTGTTGCCGTCAAGGCGGACTACCAGCGGCTTGTTCGCGGAGTGGCCCAGCTCGGCCAGCGCGCCAACGATGCCCTTGGCGACGGCGTCGCAGGCGGTGATGCCGCCGAAGACGTTGACGAACACGGACTTGACCTGCTCGTCGCCCAGGATGACGTCCAGGCCGGCGGCCATGACCTCGGCGGAGGCTCCGCCGCCGATGTCCAGGAAGTTGGCGGGCTTGACGTTGCCGTGGTTTTCACCGGCATAGGCCACGACGTCGAGGGTGGACATGACCAGGCCTGCACCGTTGCCGATGATGCCTACTTCGCCGTCGAGCTTGACGTAGTTGAGGTCCTGCGCCTTTGCCTTGGCCTCAAGGGGGTCTGCAGCATCCTTGTCCTCGAGCTGCGCGTGCTTGGCGTGCCGGAAGCCGGCGTTCTCGTCGAGGGAGACCTTGCCGTCCAGGGCGACGATGTCGCCGGCGCCGGTCTTGACGAGGGGGTTGACCTCCACCAGGGTGGCGTCTTCCTTCTTGAAGACATCCCAGAGCTTGAGGATCACGGCGGCGACCTTGCCGCGCAGTTCCTCGGCGAAGCCTGCGGCTGCGACGATTTCGTCGGCCTTGGCCTGGTCGATGCCCACGGCGGGGTCGATGGCGATCTTGGCCAGCGCTTCGGGGCGTTCGACGGCGAGCTGCTCGATTTCCATGCCGCCCTCAACCGAGCACATGGCCAGGTAGTTGCGGTTGGCCCGGTCCAGCAGGACGGAGAAGTAGTATTCCTCGGCGATGTCTGCACCCTGGGCGATCATCACCTTGTTAACGGTGTGGCCCTTGATGTCCATGCCCAGGATGTTGGTGGCGTGCTCAAGCGCCTCGTCGGCAGACTTTGCGACCTTGACGCCGCCGGCCTTGCCGCGACCGCCAACCTTGACCTGTGCCTTGACAACAGTCACGCCGCCGATCTTTTCGGCAGCTGCCTTTGCTTCTTCTGGGGTGTACGCCACGATGCCGGCAAGCACGGGTACACCGTGCGCCTCGAACATATCGCGCGCCTGGTATTCAAACAGGTCCACGGTTTAGTGTCCTTCTACGTCGAAGTAGTTTCTGTACAGTCGGACACCATCGGAAGGACGATGACCGGGCTGCGGATTGCACGCACCGGCGGCCTGTCTGGAAACGAGCCACGCGGCGTAATGCTCCATGGGGAACTCTAGTCCTTTGGAGCGGCCGGGCCGTCCCAGAGTACCTCTTATGTGAGTAAGCACACTATTCTATGGGGCGTAGAAAAACCGCGGATTTACGGGGTTTTTGAGGCCCCTGCCTGCGGCGGGGCGGTGCTTTTGTCCGGTCCGGGAATCAGCTCGTAACGTTCAGTTGAAACGAAGAATCCGACGCCGGCGGAGACGTTTCCGCACGCCACACCGCCGTTGTAGGCCGAACAGCGCAGTCCGTTGCGCTCCAGGTTCTGCCCGTCGGCAAGCACGGGCAGCTGCGTCAGCGGTCCTGCCTTGTTTCCCTTGGGTCCGTAGGTTGCCTCCATGGTCGTCACGCCGGAACGGCACTCGCCGTAGCGTGCACTGTCCGGCGCCAGCAGGGCTGTGCCGCCGAGGTAGCCCAGGTGGGTTCCTGCGCAATCGTCCTTGATATCGGCGGCTTTTGGCGCCGGATAGGCGGCCAATTCACAGTGGGCCACGGGGACGATGGGCAGCTTGTTGTTGGCCGCGTTGCTGTAGCTGTTCTGCTCGTACGGCAGGTTCAGGTGCTCTCCACGGGCGGAGGTCAGCGAGCAGGCGACGGTCCGGTCGGCGGTAATGAAGGAGAGGACATCGCCGCCGCTGGAGAACTGCTTCGCGTCGGCCAGCGGCGCGTTCGCCAGCTGCTCCATCGGCGGCCGCGGAGGCGGCGGGACATAGGAAGGGTCGCTGGTTGTCACCGAGCATCCGGTGCCGGCCATCAGGAATAGGGCAGCGAGCATCCCCCACGCAGTCCGTCGCATGGCCTCCATTATGCCCCGCCACCGGAAGACGGCGTGCGCTCAGCTGCCAGCTGTTGCAGGCACCGCGGAGAGCAGGTCCCGGTATCGCCGGGAATGCGCCGCCAGTTGTTCCGGCGTCGCCCCATGCGCCCCGTGCAGGACCACGGGCTCGGCCATGTCCAGCCCGCAGAGGTGTGCGGTGGCCTCCAGGGGCCGCAGCAGCTCGGCCATGGTGAAACGGTTGTGGCCTGCTGGGGAGTACGAGGATTCCGGTCCCCCGGTTGAGGTGACAAGCTGCAGGCGCTTCCCGTGCAGCGCGTCCCCACCGGCGCCGTAGGCAAAACCGCGGGTGAGCACCTGGTCCATCCATTCCTTCAGCAGTCCGGGAACGGAATACCAGTGCCAGGGAAACTGCAGCACGATGGTGTCGTTTTCCCGCAGGTACCGCTGTTCCAGCTCGGCGTCCACGCGACGGTCAGGGTAGAGGGACGCCAGGTCCCGGACTGTGACACCATCAAGGTCCCCGATGGAGGCGGCGAGATGGGCGGTGACCCGGGATCCTGCCAAATCGGGGTGGGCAACGATGACAAGGGTGCGTTGGTTGGTCATGGAGCGTCCGTATGTCCTTCCGGTGCAGCTTCGGGTTCCGGCGCCAGGGGCCTAGTCATTGGTCAGGACGACGCGGAAGCGCGCCCGGCCGGACATCATCCGGTTGAAGCCCTCGGCTGCCTGCACGAGCGGGTAGGTTTCGATCATGGGGCGCACCCCGGTCATCGCCGCGAAGCGAAGCGCGTCCTCGGAGTCTTTCGCCGTCCCGGAGGCATGCCCGGCGATCGAGCGGCTTCCGCCCACGAGGAGGCCGGCGTCAACCGGGACTGGTTCGTGCGGGACGCCAAGGACCACGAGCCGGCCACGGGCCGCGAGCCCCGGAACGGCGGCAGACATCGCATGGGCGTCGGTCACGGTGGCGAGGACGACGGCGGCACCGCCGAGGCCCCTCAGTTCCGCGGCGACGTCGGAACTGAGGCTGTCAATGTAGTGGTGGGCGCCGAGGTCACGGGCAAAGGGTTCCTTTTCGGCGCCGCGCGCAATGGCGACGGTTTCGAATCCCATCCTGGCCGCGAACTGGACACCGAGGTGTCCCAGGCCACCCAATCCAAGGACGGCAACGAGGTCTCCCGGCCGGGCACCGCTGTGGCGCAATCCGTTGAAGGTGGTGACGCCTGCGCACATCAACGGAGCAGCTTCGGCAAGCGTGAGTGCGTCGGGGACGGCAGCGAGGGCATCAGCCGGGGCGAGGACGTACTCCGCATAGCCACCATCGGCAGTCAGCCCGGTGATTTTTCCGGCCTCGCAGGAGATGAAATCCCCGCGCCGGCATGGGTCGCACTGGAAGCACGCCCCGCCGAACCATCCGACGCCCACGCGCTGGCCGGGCGCCCACCGGGTCACACCGTCGCCCACCAGCTCGACGGTTCCGGCGACCTCGTGGCCGGGGATGCGCGGGTAGGAAGACGCCATACCTGCTCCGGGCATGGCATCACTGTGGCAGATGCCGCTGGCTGCGACCTTGAGGAGTACATGTCCGTGGGGAACTTCCGGGCGATCGGTTTCAGCGAGCTGCAGGCTCGCCCCCGGAGCGGTGATGTGGACGGCTTTCATGGTGGTTGTCCTGTCAGCGGACGATCTTGAAGTTGAAGGCAGGCGTTCCGAGTGCGCCCCACAGGCGGAGCCAGACGGGCAGCAGCATTTCGGTTCCGCGCGCCGTGGTGATGTCGCCGAGGTCGATGACGTCCTGGTGGCCGAAGTCCTTCAGGAGTCCGGTGACCACGGCCTTGGCTTCGGCGTCGTTGCCGGAGACGAAGACTGATCCGGGGTCGGACAGCTGTCCGGGATAGGCCATCAAGTCCGCGTTCATGGTGTTGAGGGCCTTGACGACGCGGGCCGCGGGGAAGGCCCGCTGGATTTGCTCGGCCAGGGAATCGGTGTCCTTGACGAAGAGGGTGGGAGGCATGCCGTTGCTGAAGTCGAGCGGGTTGGCGATGTCCAGGACCACCGCGCCGTCGAGGTTTTCCGGGCCGACCTGCTCCAGCACCTCGAGCGATGCACCGCCGTTGGTTGCGTTGACGACCAGCCCTGCGCCTTCCGCCGCATCCGAGAACCGTGCCACCTTGATGGCCGGGTTCTCAGCGGCCCAGGTCCCAAAGGCCGGGTTGCCCATGGCGTCTGCTGCGGTCCGGGACATGGCGGCCGCGGGGTCGCGGGTGCCGATGGTGACGGAATGGCCGAGCTCCGCGAGGCGTGCGGCAATGGTCCGGCCAACCATTCCGGTTCCAAGTACTGCTGTCTTCATGGTGTTCTCCTGGTGATGGCGGGGCCGCCATTCAATGTGACGGATCGTTCCCAAGTTTGTGACGGATCGTTCCGTCTGTCAAACTGGGTCAGTCGGTATCGGAGCACACTGGAGGAGAATTGTGGCGCGCAGGACGGCTGAGGAAAACCGGCGCAATGTACTTGGGGTGGCCACGCGGCTGTTCTACGCCCACGGCATACGGGCCGTGGGCATGGACACCGTGGTCAAGGAGTGCGGGGTGGGCAACGCGACCGTCTACCGCCAGTTCCCCACCAAGGACGCCCTGGCCACGGCTTATGTCCAGGGCCGGGCAGACGCCTGGTTCGAGCGCATGCGTGAGGCCGCCGGCGGGCAAGGATCTCCGCAGGACAAACTCATTGCCGTGTTCGACATACTGGCCTCCGACTGCGCCGGAAGCAGCTACCGGGGGTGTCCCATGCTGAACACCAACACGGAGTTCCCCGACGGCGTGCACCCGGCCCACCTCGCCGCGGTCGCCCACAAGCAGCAGGTCCGCGACTGGTTCCACACCCTGGCGGCCGAGGCAGGGGCCGAGGAACCTGACCGGCTCGCCGAAGAACTCCTCATTGTCCTCAACGGCGCCTACGCCACGGCCGCGGTCCTGGACGGCGCGGTGTATGGGCCGCGTGCGGTGGAGATGGCCCGCCGCCTGGTGGCCGCGTCCTGCCCGGCCCGCAGTTAACGCCGCAACGGTGGATGCTCTTGGCGGGAGCCCGGGCGTGCGCCCGCTCGTCCGCCCCTAGGCGTCGAGCTTGGTCAACGGCGCGTAGCGCAGCAGCAGGCGCTTCTCGCCGACGTCGAACTTGACCTTGGCGACCGTCTTGTCCCCCGCCCCTTCGAGCGCCAGTACCGTACCGTTTCCGAAGCTGGTGTGGTTGACCTTGTCCCCCACGCTGACGGCAATGATTTCCTTCTGCGGTTGCACCCGGGTCTTGGCAAGGAACGCCGGAACGTCGGCATTGAACCCGGCGGAAGAGTCCGCCGCCGCTCCGCGGGAGGTGCCGGCGCCCCAGAAGGACCCGCTGTAACGGCCGGACCCGATGGAACCGCCGCCGGCCCACGACTGCCGGCTGGTGCCCTCACGTTTCCACTCAAGGAGCTCTGCGGGAATCTCCTCGAGGAACTGGCTGGCAGGGTTGTACTGGCTCTGGCCCCACATGCTGCGGACCTCTGAGCGGGTCACGTACAGCCGCTTGCGGGCACGGGTGAGTCCCACGTAGGCAAGCCGGCGTTCCTCTGCCAGTTCCTTGGGATCGGTGGCGGATCGCTGGTGCGGGAACAATCCATGTTCCATGCCAGTGAGGAACACCACCGGGAATTCCAGGCCCTTGGCCGTGTGCAGGGTCATCAGCGTGACCACGCCGAGACGCTTCGCCTCGGCCACGGCGGCATCGATGTCCGCGCCGGGGGCGTCCGGGATTTGATCGGCGTCGGCCACCAGCGAGACTTGCTCCAGGAACGCGGCCAGGCTGCCTTCCGGGTTCTCCTGTTCATATTCGCGGACCACGGCAACCAGTTCCGCCAGGTTTTCCACGCGGGATTCGTCCTGGGGATCGGTGCTGGAGCGCAGCGCGGCCAGGTATCCGGTCTGCTCCAGGACAGCTTCGAGTGCGGCGGCGGCGCCGGACCCCACCGCAACTTCGGCAAGGTCGTCCAGCATCTTCACGAAGCCCAGGACGGCATTGACGGACCGGGTGGCCATCCCGGGTGCCTGGTCGGCGCGGCGGGCGGCTGCCATGAAGGAGGTCCGCTCACGCTCGGCCAGCGCTGCCACCGCACCTTCGGCGCGGTCGCCGATGCCGCGTTTTGGCTCGTTCAGCACCCGGCGAAGATTGACGTCGTCGTCCGGGTTGACCAGGACCCGAAGGTAAGCCAGGGCGTCCTTGATTTCCTTGCGTTCGTAGAAGCGCGTGCCGCCCACCACCTTGTAGGGCAAGCCCACGCGCACCAGCACATCCTCAATGGAGCGGGACTGGGCATTGGTCCGGTAGAAGATGGCAACATCACCGGGCCGCAGGTTGTCTTCGTCCTGGAGCCGGTCGATCTCCTTGGCGATGAACTGCGCTTCGTCGTGCTCGTTCTCGCCCACGTATCCGATGATTTTGTGGCCTTCGCCCTCGGCCGTCCAGAGCCGCTTTTCGGGCCGGTTGGGGTTGCGCGAGATCACCGAGTTGGCGGCGCTCAGGATGTTCTGGGTGGAGCGGTAGTTTTGCTCCAGCTTGATGGTCCGGGCTTCGGGGTAGTCCTTTTCGAATTCCACGATGTTGCGGATGTCGGCGCCGCGGAAGGCATAGATGGACTGGTCGGAATCGCCCACCACGGTCAGTTCCGAGGCGCCCGGCCCTTCGCCCACAATTTCGCGCACCAGCGCGTACTGGGCGTGGTTGGTGTCCTGGTATTCGTCCACCAGGACGTGGCGGAACCGGCGGCGGTAGGACTCTGCCAAGGCCGGGAAGGCACGGAACATGTAGACGGTTTCGGCGATGAGGTCGTCAAAGTCCATCGCGTTGGCATGCCGGAGGCGCTGGGTATAACCCTTGTAGACGTCCGCAACGGCGTGCTCGAACGGATCGTTGTAGTTGGCCTCGGAGGCAAAGGAGTCGGCGTCGATGAGCTCGTTCTTCAGCGCGGAGATCTTGTGCTGTATGGCCTTGGGCGCAAACTTCTTGGGGTCCAGGTCAAGGGACTTGGAGACCTGGGTAACCAGCCGCAGGGAGTCGGCGGAGTCGTAAATGGAGAAGTTCGATTTCAGCCCGACGTTGGCCGCCTCCTGCCGCAGGATCCGCACGCAGGACGAGTGGAACGTGGAGATCCACATGATCTTGGCGCGTCCGCCCACCAGCGCTTCGATGCGCTCCCGCATTTCGGCGGCCGCTTTGTTGGTGAAGGTAATGGCCAGGATTTCGCCGTGGTGGGCTCGGCCGGTGGCAATCAGGTAGGCGATCCGGTTACTGAGCACGCGGGTCTTGCCGGATCCTGCACCGGCGACGATCAGCAGCGCCGGGCCTGAGTGCTTGACTGCCTCTTCCTGCTGCGGGTTCAACCCCTCCAGCAAGGCTGCGGCATCCGGGCGGTGGCCCCGGGAATGCCCTTCCGGTGCCTGTCCTGCGCGCACGCCTCCCCCGCCCCCGGGGACCGCAACGGCGCCTTCGGAGGGCGACTTGGTGCGGGCGGTGGTGGCAGGAGCGGCCTTGAACGGCCCGTCAGAGTATGGGTCAAACAACATATCCATGGTGCCTACAAGTCTAGGCGGTGGGACTGACACCGCCTTCCAGGCTGTGGATTACTGGCTGTGTGCCCGCGGTGGTGCTACGCCACCGAGCCTGACAGGAGGGCCGCACGCAGCTCCCGGACCGCCGTCGTTCCTCCTGCGATGAACCACTCCAGCCCGTTGACGTGGACGGTGTCCACGGCCCCGCCGGCTGCAAGAACGATCGCCTTGCCCGGCAGCCAGTCCCACTCCGGGCAGCTGTGCTGGAACCAGCACCCCAACTGGCCGTCCGCCACCCGGCCAAGGTCGCAGGAACCCGAGCCCAGCATGCGGAGGGACGCTGCGGACGTTGCCGCGGCGTGCCACGGCATGGCGCACAGGGGATCCATCAGCCACGTGGGGTGGATGTAGGTGGCGGCGCCGAGTTCGGCCACGGGAGTGGTGTTCCGCTTGCCGCTGTCGTCGGCGAAGACGGTGAGCGCTTCGCCGTTACGGGTTGCGGGTCGGTCCCGTCCGCCGAGCCAGAGTTTGTCCTCCTCTGGCTGGAAGACGGCGCCGAGCAACACGTCGGCGGAATCCTTGAGCGCTATGGCTGAACACCAGTAAGTGGAGCCATGCAGGAAGTTGTAGGTGCCGTCCACGGGGTCGATCACCCAGGTCCGGCCGCTCGCTCCCTGGACGGACGCGCCCTCCTCGCCCAGGATGCCGTCGTCCGGCCGGCAGCGCCGCAATTGCTCCAGCACGTAGGCCTCCGCGGCGTGGTCGGCCGCAGTCACCACGTCCGAGACGGAGGTCTTCTGTTCCGATTCCAGGCCGGCCATGCGCATGAGGAGCGCCAGCTGTCCTGCTTCACGGACCAGCGCCGCCGCCAGCTCGTAGTCGTCCAATGCGGGGTCAAGAACAGCTGCGCTGTGTCGGCCAGTGGTCATGGGTTCAGTTTATGGGGCGGGATAATGGTGCCATGGCCAAAACCCCTGCCCAGCGGATCAAGAAGCACGGCGCCAACGCGGTTGTGCCGCAGCATCACCTGCCACCGGTGGTCAACCCCTCCACCGCGCGCACGCCGGAGAAGGCGCAAGGCAACAGCAACCTCATTGTCATTGCCGGCGTGGTGGCCAGCCTGTTCCTGTTCTGGTACCTGCACCTGCTGACCCTGACCCAGATGACGCAGCTCTCCCAGGAGATGGCCATGCCGGATTCTCTGGTGGGCGGCTTCGATGCGGGCTACATCAGCCGTCTGCAGGAGGTCATGGACAGCGACGCCCTGGGCCAGCTGAGCTACGTCCACAAGACCGCGGGGACGCTCTTCCCGCTGATTTTTGGCTTTACCTGGCTTCTCCTCATCGGCACCAACGTGGCGCGGAAGGCGCTCCGCTGGGCATTGTGGGCTTTGCCCATGCTGTTCGTGGTGGTCCGGTTGGGCGGCAACGTGGCCATTGACGCCATGATGGCTTCCAGCGGACCCGACGCCGGCCAGGTTGGCCTGGCGTCCGGCCTCACCGTTGCCGGCTGGGTACTTTTGGTGCTGAGCCTCCTGGCCGGGGCCGCGGCCGTGTTCCTCAACAGGCGGGAACGGAAAGAGCGTTAGGCAGCTGCTGCCCTGGCGCGCGCCGCCCGCCGTTCCTTCCGGTGCCGCCGCACCCGCTGCGCAATGACCAACCCGGCGGCGGCCATGCCCACCGTCACCGGATAGCCCATCAGCCGTTCCAGCGTGCCGGGCTCGGGCACGTCCATGCGGGTCAGGCCGCCGGTCGCCACGGCCGCCAGCGACACGCCGCCGCAGACCATCAGGAACCACGCCATGCCGGTCTGCCGCCGCCACAGGATGCCCAGGACCAGCAGGGCACACCCGCCGGCCAGGAAGTAGGTTATGGCCCCCACGTAATGCAAGGGTGAACCGGCGTCTTCCGGGACCAGGCCCACCACCACGGTCCCTGCCCCCGCGGCCCCGGTCAGCACCCGCACCCACACGGCGGCCAGCAGCGGCTTCCGGTGTGCATGGTCAACCCGGGCACCATGCCGTGCCGCGACGCACAGCAACCCCGAGCTCAGCAGCGCCGCACCCAGCAGCAGTCCAAGGCCCTGGAGGACGAACGAGCCGTTCATCAGCCAGTTCAGCGGCGAGCACACCTGCCGCCCGGCATGGACGCCGCAGTGCAGCGCACCAAGGTCGCTGATGTAGCCGGTCCGGAGGTCATACGGACGCGGGCCGGCCCAGGCGATGGCCACCACCGCCTCGGCGAGGAAGTACTGCAGCACGCTCAGCACGGACCAGGCACCGATGTAGTGCCGGGTGGACGCGGTGTCCGGCAGGTAGGCGGCAGCGGGAGCGGCAGTCGGGGCTGGACTCATGCTTTGAGCGTAGTACGGCCCGGCACCTTGTATGCTTGTAACCGTGTTCGGACCAGCCGGCCCCGCCGGTTGCCGAATGCCCGCCCTCGTAGCTCAGTGGATAGAGCACGGCTCTCCTAAAGCCGGTGTCGTTGGTTCGATTCCAATCGAGGGCACTTGAACTCCCCTTCCCCGGAGCCCAGCCTCCGCGCCTACCTCCTGGGCGACCAGCACGCGCAGCCCGGACAGGCAGCCCGCTGGCAGCTGGAGCGGGACCTGTTGGACAGGTCGGACGGCACCCACGGAACCTTTTCCGGCGTCGTCCTTTTCACCCCAATGGACGACGGCGGACTGTCCCTGCGCGAGGAAGGCACCATGCGCTGGCCTTCCTTTACGGGCCCCGCCACGCGTGAATATGTCCTGAGGCCCACGGCGCGGCCCGATGCGCTGGACGTGTTCTTTCCCGACGGCAGGCCGTTCCACAGAATGAGCTTCACCGCCGACGCAGGCATCGACAGCCACTGGTGCGATCCGGACACCTACCGCGTGACCTACACGTACCAGGCACCTGACCGGTTCAGCTACAGCTGGGATGTCACCGGTCCCCGTAAGGACCTGCTGCTGGTCTCACATTTGGAAAGGATTCCCGCGTGAAGGACAGGATCGTGGTATCTGCCGTCTGTGTATTCAATGATGCCGGACGTCTCCTGACCGTCCGCAAACGCGGCACGGCCATGTTCATGCACCCCGGCGGCAAGCCGGAGCCGGGTGAAACCGCCGTTCAAGCCGCAGCCCGCGAGCTGGCCGAGGAGGTGGGCATCGTGGTGCGCCCGGAGGACCTGGAACTAATGGGGGTCTGGATCGCCGACGCCGCGAACGAGGCCGCCACCGACATCGAAGCCACAGTGTTCCTCGCCCCGGGTACCTGGCAGGCCAACCCGGCCGCGGAGATCGCCGAGATCCGTTGGCTGGACTACGCCGGGAGGGACGGCGCATCCCTCCCGGCGGACCTCGCACCGCTGCTCACGGACCACATCCTGCCCGTGCTGGCCGCGCGGCCGCTCCGCCGCTAGAACTCAGGGACGGCTTCCTCCGCGACGGCGGTGGCTTCGGCGAACTGGGTCCGGTAGAGCTCCGAGTAGCGGCCGCCCGCGGCCAGGAGCTCGGTATGGGTTCCGCGTTCGACAATCCGGCCGTCTTCCACCACCAGGATGGCGTCGGCGGCACGCACGGTGGAGAGCCGGTGGGCAATCACGACGGCGGTCCGGCCCTCGAGCGCGGCGCCCAGGGCCGCCTGGACGGCGGCTTCATTCGTCGAGTCCAGTGCTGCGGTGGCCTCGTCCAGGATGACCACCCGCGGCTGGGCGATCAGCAGGCGCGCGATGGTCAACCGCTGGCGTTCACCACCTGAGAGCCGGTAGCCCCGCTCCCCCACCACGGTGTCCAGTCCGTCCGGCAGGGACCGGATCATGCCTTCGAGCCGCGCCTGCCGGAGCACGTCCCACATGTCCTTCTCGGTGGCGTCCGGCCGGGCCAGGCGCAGGTTGGAGGCGATGGACTCGTGGAACAGGTGCCCGTCCTGGGTCACCATGCCCAAGGTGTCGCGCAGGGAATCGAAGGTGGTGTCCCGCACGTCCAGGCCGGACCCCGGCCTGGTACCGCCCAGCCGCACCGCGCCCGAATCGACGTCGTACAGCCGTGACAGCAGCTGGGCGATCGTGGACTTGCCCGCCCCGGAGGAGCCCACCAGTGCCACCGTCTGGCCAGGCTCCACCCGGAAGCTGATGCCGTGCAGCACTTCCTCGCCGCCGCGGGTGTCCAGCGTTGAGACTTCTTCGAGCGATGCAAGGGAGACCTTGTCCGCCGACGGGTATGCGAAGCGGACGTTGTCGAATTCGACCGACACAGGACCGGCAGGCACGGGCACGGCGTCCGGTTTCTGCTGGATGAGCGGCTTCAGGTCAAGGATTTCAAACACGCGTTCAAAGCTCACCAGCGCACTCATGACCTCCACGCGGGCGTTGGACAGCGCGGTAAGCGGGGCGTAGAGCCTGGTCAGGAGCAGCGCCAGGACCACCACGTCACCGGGCGCCAGTTGTCCGCCAAGGGCAAGCCAGCCGCCCAGGCCGTACACCAGGGCCAGCGCCAGTGCGGACACCAGGGTCAGGGCCGTGACGAACGTGAACTGCAGCATGGCCATCCGGACGCCGATGTCGCGTACGCGGCCGGCCCGGGCGGCAAACTCCCGGGACTCTTCGTCCGGGCGGCCGAACAGCTTGACCAAGGTGGCACCCGGTGCGGAGAACCGCTCCGTCATCTGGGTGCCCATGGCGGCGTTGTGAGCTGCGGCTTCGCGGCGCAGGTCTGCCAGTTTGGAGCCCATGCGCCGGGCCGGGATCAGGAAGATCGGCAGCAGCACCATGGCGAGGACGGTCACCAGCCAGGACCGGTTGAGCATTACGGCCAGCGTCAGGATCAGCGCCACCGAGTTGCTCACGACGCCGGAGAGGGTTCCGGCGAAAGCGGACTGTGCCCCGATGACGTCATTGTTGAGGCGGCTGACCAGGGCTCCCGTCCGGGTGCGGGTGAAGAAGGCAATGGGCATCCGCTGCACGTGGTCGAAGACCCGGGTGCGCAGGTCAACGATGACGCCTTCGCCGATGGTCGAGGACAGCCAGCGGGTCAACAGGCCCACTCCGGCCTCCGCGACGGCGACGATGGCAATCAGGACCGCCAGCCAGATCACCGTGCCGGCGGCGGCCTTGGCGATGATGGCGTCAACCACCTGGCCGGCGAGTACCGGGGTTGCGACGGCAAGGATCGCCGCGACGATGGAGGACAGCACAAAGGCGATGAGCTTGCCCTTGTGCGGGGCGGCGAAGGCCAGCACCCGTTTCAGGGTTTCCTTGGAGAACGGCTGCGAGCCGCTCTTGGCGGTGCTGATGTTATAGAGCGAGCTCCAGGCCACGCGGTCCATGCTCATGGTTATTTCTCCTGGCTTGCAGTGTGGTGGAGCTCCTGGACCTTGCCGTCTTCCAGGTGCCACCGTGAGTCGAGCCGAACATTTTCGAGCAGCCTGCGGTCGTGGGTGACCAGCAACAGGGCGCCGTCGTAGCTTTCCAGGGCCTCTTCCAGTTGCTCAATGGCGGGCAGGTCCAGGTGGTTGGTGGGTTCGTCCAGGACCAGCAGGTTCACCCCGCGGGCCTGGAGCAGCGCCAAAGCTGCCCGGGTCCGTTCTCCGGGCGACAGGGAATCCACGCTCCGGGACGTGTGGTCCGCCTTGAGGCCGAACTTGGCCAGGAGGGTGCGGACGTCGGCGCTGTTCCAATCGGCCAGGACGGCCTCCACGGCGTCGCCCAGGGGCCGGGCACCGTCAAGCAGCCCGCGGGCCTGGTCGATTTCGCCGACGGCGACGGAGGCACCCATGGAGGCTTCGCCGTCGTCCGGTTCCTGGGTGCCCAGCAGCAGCCGCAGCAAGGTCGACTTTCCGGCGCCGTTGGGCCCGGTAATCCCGATGCGTTCCCCGCCGTTGAGCTGGAGGTTCACCGGGCCCAGCGTGAAGTCCCCCTGGCGGGCCACCACCCCGCGCAACGTGGCGACGACGGCGCTGGAGCGGGGTGCCTGGCCGATGCTGAACTGGAGCTGCCACTCCTTGCGGGGCTCCTCCACCACGTCCAGCCGGGCAATGCGGGACTCCATTTGCCGGACCTTTTGGGCCTGCTTCTCCGAGGACTCCGTGCTGGCGGCCCGGCGGATCTTGTCGTTGTCCGGGCTCTTCTTCATGGCGTTCCGGACGCCTTGGGAGCTCCACTCGCGCTGGGTCCGTGCACGGGACACCAGGTCTGCCTTGGTGGCGGCAAAGTCCTCGTACTTCTCGCGGGCGTGCCGTCGGGCCACCGCGCGTTCGTCGAGGAAGGCGTCGTAGCCGCCGTCGTAAACGGCCACGCTGTTCTGGGCAAGGTCCAGCTCGACCACGCGCGTCACACAGCGGGCCAGGAACTCACGGTCGTGGCTGACCAGCACCACGCCGCCGCGAAGCCCCTGGACGAAGTTTTCCAGGGTGGCCAAACCGGCGAGGTCCAGATCGTTCGTGGGCTCATCGAGCAGCACCACGTCGAACCGGCTCAGCAGCAGCGCGGCAAGGGCGACCCGGGCGGCCTGGCCGCCGGACAGTCCGGTCATCAGCGCATCCGGGCCGGCGTCCAGCCCGAGGTCGGCGAGCGCAGCCGGAATGCGGTCATCGAGGTCCGCAGCGCCGGAGGCCATCCAGCGGTCGAACGCCCGTGAGTAGGCATCGTCGGCCCCGGGTTCGCCGGAACCCAGGCCCTCCGCGGTGGTTTCCATCTGCAGAGTCGCTTCCGCGCAGCCGGTCCGGCGGGCAATGTAGCCGGCCACGGTCTCACCGGAGAGGCGTTCGTGCTCCTGCGGAAGCCAGCCAACGAAGGCGTCGGCCGGGGCCAGGCTGATCGAACCGTCCTGCGGCTGGTCCACGCCGGCGAGGAGGCGCAACAGGGTGGACTTCCCGGCGCCGTTTGCTCCCACCACCCCGACGACGTCGCCCGGGGCGACCGTCAGCGAAAGCCCTGAGAAGAGCACACGGTGGCCGTGGCCGCCGGAGACGTCCTTGGCAACGAGGGTTGCAGTCATTGATTCGTCCTTTCGCCACTGCCCGGGCAGCCAATATGCGGCCGGCGCAGCAGCGGTTACGGGGCCGCGGCGCCGCTGGGGCTGCAGGACATAGAAGAACCCGCTGGTCCGGACTTGGGGGGTGTACGGACCAACGGGCTCGACCATCAACTATAGACGAATGTGGGGCGCGGGCAAAATCCGCGGCACGGGTCCGGGCCGGCCGGCACGGTAAAGTTATCCACACCACCATACGTTCTTCAGAGGGCTTTCCATGACCATTCCCGCCAAGGCGTTTCAACGCTGGCTGCAAAGCATCGCACCCGATGCCAGCACTGCGGACGTCTGCCGGGTTTCCGGGATCAAGCGCACCACCCTCGCCCAGCAGCTGGTCAGGGGAAAGGTGGCCGTCCACACCGTGGTCAGCATCAGCCGCGCCTATCACGCGAATCCGGTCGCTTCGCTGGCCGTCTTCGACGATTACCGCGTCCTGGCCGGCCCGCCCCACCCGCCGACGAAGTGTGAGCTGGTCAGCCAGATTTCCACGCCCGATCTCCTGCGGGCCCTCCTGTCCCGGTCCGCCATGGACCCTGCCCCGGGAGCTGCCGCACCCGCCCTGGGCCCGGCCCCGCACGCCACTTCGGTGAAGAACTGGGTTGATGCGATCGACGACGGCGAGGTCCGGCAGCGGGTGTCGGCCAGCACCGGGGTGGCTCCGCAAAACTATTCAGCCCAGCTGACGGCCAACCGGCTCTCCCCCGAACTCGCCATGGCCACCGCCGTGGCGGCGGGGGTGGGCCCCGTGGGCGGCCTGGTGGCGACGGGACTTGTCACCGAGGAGGAAGCCGGCTGGCCCGCGGGGGCCCGGCAGGCCGCACTGGACAGCCTCTCCGACGGTGAACTCACCGTGCTCGCGGGAGACCGGCTGCAGGCCCTGGGCAAAGTGCTGCGCCGGCATGAACATGACCAGGCGCAAACGGAAAAAATATGGGAGAACCTGGGATGATCGAGACTCTCCAGTGGAGCACGCTGGCCATTTGCGGCCTCGTCGCCGCAGCACGCATTCCCAGCGCCCTCCGCGGCGAAAACCGTTCCCTGTTCGGCATCTTCGCTCTGATGACGCTTGCCATCCTCTTGAGCATCCAAGGCCCTTACCTCGTCATCGACCAGGCGATGGGCGGAATCAACCTGGCCAACCTGCTGCTGCGCTTCGTCGTCTTCGGCGCCATCTTCTTCCTGGGCATCCGCGTCTCCAGGGGCTTCGGCGCGGACGGCGCCTACCGGCTGATCACGGGAAAGACCGGGCTCATGGTCCTGCTCACCATCTCCGCCGTAATGGTTGCCCTGTTCCTGCTGATGGACACGTCGGGCTCCTCCGCCGGCTTGATGGCCATTTCCGCCAAGGGCGGACGCAACTCCGCCCTCGTCGAGTATTACGGCGCCGCCGGCCGGGCGTACCCCGCGTTCGTTGCACTCGCCCTGGTTCCGCCGATGGTGCGCGCAGTGCGGGAACGCCTGCCCCTCCTGGTGCGGATTGCCGCCGGATTGCTGGCACTGGGCGGGGCAGCCGTTGCGCTGACCCTGCTCTTTCCCTTGATCCCGCCGTCGATGAGCGCGGCGGAATTCATCATCAATTACTCGGCAGTCCTCTGCTACGTCGTCGGCCTGGCCCTGATCTGGACAGCCCGGATCGTCAACCGGCATTCGGGGTCCCGAAAGACATCTACCGAAATGTGACCTTTTCCGCTTTCACAAAATCATTAGCGTGTGACACAATCATGAATGTGTGAAGGCGGGCGGACCAGGCGCTTTTGAACGGGGATAAATTCTGAATCGCCGGGACGTCCAAGATGCCTTCGCACACATTGGGGGGATGAGTGGTGGCGGATCGTTGGGGACCGCCCCCACTCAGCCTGTTTAAGGGCTCTGTACCCGGCCGTGCAGGTGCTATTGCCGGGTGAAGCGCAGGGTGACCAGCTGGAACGGCCGCAGGCTGAGTACGGCCCCGCTTCCGTCCGGATCAACTCCCGGCGCGTCACCTGCCCGCTCCAGCAGATCGGTGGCCACCACTCCACTAACCGGGAAATTGGCGGTGATACGCCCGGCTGAGCGCTGGCCCAGGGACTCATAGAGCCGCACCACCACATCGCCCGAACCGTCCTGCGCACACTTGACCGCTTCGACCACCAACGCAGGATTGCTGACCGTGAACAAAGGCTCCACCGGCGCCGCACCGCGAACCAGCCGGGGCGCCAGGTTGGTCCGGTACCCCTCCTCGATGGCGTCCGCAATGCCGGCGCCCGGGCGGATGGACACTGTCAATTCGTGGCGGCCGCGGTCGGCGTCGGGGTCGGGGAACTTGGGTGCCCGCAACAGGGACAAACGCACCGTCGTGGTGGTTCCCCCGTCGGTGTCCCTGACGCTCCTGCCCACATCATGGCCGTACGTGGAAGAGTTCGAAACTGCCACCCCATAGCCGGGCTCGCCAACGTGGATCCACCGGTGGGCGCAGATTTCGAACTTGGCGGCCTCCCAGGAAGTGTTGGTGTGGGTGGGCCGGAAGACATGGCCGAACTGGGTTTCCGCTGCGGACCGATCGGCCCTCACATCCAGGGCGAAGCCCAGCTTGAGCAGCTTCTCCCGCTCCTGCCAGTCGACGGTGGTGGTGATTTCCAGTGAGGGGCTGCCGGGCGCAAGGGTGATGCGCTGCGTGAGCGGCGAGGCGCCTGCCAGCCGGTCCACGACGACGACGGCGGCCGCCCCGTCGGTGGACAGCCGGACCGATTCCGCGTGCCGCAAAGGTGTGACGTTCCGGCGGTAGAACTCGTCGATGTCCCAGGCATCCCATTCGTTGGGCGTGTCCCGGTGCAGCTCCAGCAGGTTGCCGCGCTGGCCGGGGGCGATGGCCTCCCGGCCGGTGGCATGGTCGCGGAGGGAGACCAGCAGCCCGTCGGCGTCCACCACTGCGCGGATGATGCCGTTGTCCAGGATGCAGCAGTCGCCATCCCGGGTGGCCTGTACGGCGTCCGTCGCGGCCGCGGGCGTGGCCGCGGCGAGCGCCGGAACACCCTGCCGCGCGTGCGGAGCCGCGTTGAGCAGGAACTCCTGTTCGCCCGCACCCAGCATGGCTGATCCCGCCTGGCCAATGATTGCTTCGAGGGCGGTGTCGATGGCCCGGTAGTTCCGCTCGGCATCCTGGTGCACCCAGGCAATGGAGCTGCCCGGCAGGATGTCGTGGAACTGCTGCAGGAGCACCAAGTGCCAAAGCCGCCGGAGTTCAGCGGCGGGGTACTCATAGTCGCCGCCAGTACGGACCGAAGCCGTGGCGCACCACAGCTCCGCCTCGCGCAGCAGGTGCTCACTGCGCCGGTTGCCTTTCTTGGTGCGCGCCTGGCTGGTGTAGGTGCCGCGGTGCAGTTCCAGGTACATCTCGCCCACCCAGACGGGCAGCCCCTGGTAGTCCTCCTCGGCCTGCCGGAAGAAGCTCTCCGCCGACCCGATCCGCACCTTGGGCGAACCTTCAAGGTCCCGGGTGCGGGCCGCGGCAGCCAGCATCTCCCGCGTGGGACCGCCGCCGCCGTCGCCGTAGCCAAACGGCACCAGGGACACGGTGCCGCGTCCGTGGTCCCGGTAGTTGCGTTCTGCGTGGGCCAGGTCGCGGCCGCTGAGGTCCGAGTTATAGGTGTCCACCGGCGGGAAGTGGGTGAACAGCCGGGTGCCGTCGATCCCCTCCCAGTTGAAGGTGTGGTGGGGCATCCTGTTGGTCTGGTTCCAGGAGATCTTCTGCGTGAGGAACCAGCGGCTGCCTGCCGCTTTGACGATCTGGGGAAGCGCCGCGCTGTACCCGAACGAGTCCGGCAGCCAGGCTTCCCTGCACTCGATGCCGAACTCGGAAAGGAAGAAGCCCTTGCCCTCCACGAACTGCCGGGCCATCGCTTCGCCGCCGGGCATATTGGTATCCGATTCCACCCACATGCCGCCGACCGGAACGAACTGGCCGGCGCGCACCTTCTCGCGGATCCGCCCGAACAATTCCGGGTAGTACTCCTTGATCCAGGCCAGTTGCTGCGCGGAGGAACAGGAGAAGACAAAGTCCGGGTTCTCGTCCATCAGGGCCACGACGTTGGAGAACGTCCTGGCGCACTTGCGGATGGTTTCGCGGACGGGCCAGAGCCACGCCGAGTCAATGTGCGCGTGCCCGGTGGCCACCAGCTGGTGGGCGGAGGCGTACGCTGGCCGGCGCATGACCTCGGCGAGGGCCTCACGCCCTGCCGCCGCAGTCCCGGCGACGTTGTCCGGGTCCATGACGTCCATCATGCGTTCCAGCGCCCTGAGGATCTCGTGGCGGCGCGGCAGTTCCAAGGGCAGCTGTTCCATCAGGCCGGACAGGGTCCAGATGTCCTGCTGGAGTTCCCACACGCACTGGTTCAGTTCGGCGATGGCGATGGTCCCGAGCCGGTACTGCGGCGCTCCGCCGGCTGTTGCCTTGTCGCCGAGCGGAGTGGCCGCGAAGGTCCAGCCCTGCGCCATGTCGGGGTTCGCAGCGGCCTCCACGTAGAAGTCCACGGCCATGCCGCTGCCCAGGAGCTTCAGCGGGATGTACTGGTTGCGGGGTGAGATTGCCTTGATGGTGGTCCCGTCTGAACGCCAGGCGATTCCCTCGCACTGGAATCCGGGCGCCTCCGTGGTGAACCCGAGGTCAACCACCACCTCCACGGTGGTGTCCGGGCCGCCGCCCCACGATTCCGGCACCTCGCCCTGAAGCCGCAGCCAGGTGGTCCCCCACGGCTTGCCCCAGGGCGCGCCGTGTTCCTGCGGCTGGAACTGCTGCCGCATCGCTTCCAGCGCGGGGACCGGCTCGCCGGGAACTTCCCAGCTGCTCAGGGCAAGCGGAACCGTCCTGCTGTAGACGGCCGGGGTGATGCGCTCGCGCACAAACCTTGCCAGGCGGACTTCCGTGATCCTGCGGTCGTCATGCAATATTGGTCCTCTTTAAGCTTGGAACTGGATCATTGTGTCCATTCGATGGACAAATCTACCCGTTGGCTTCGCGGCATCCAACCCCTCGAGCCGGACGTTCACCCCTGAGCCTGCGGGACGGCGGCTTCCGGTCGCAGGATCCGGGTTTCACCGGAGTAGACGTTGAAGCTCGAGCCCCGGCTGAAGCCCGCCACGGTCAGCCCGTTGGCCTCGGCCAGCTCCACGGCAAGGCTCGACGGTGCGCTGACGGCGGCCAGGACGGGTATCCCGGCGAGGGATGCCTTCTGCACCAGTTCGAAGGACGCCCGTCCGGACACCTGCAGGATTGTGCCGGTCAGCGGCAGGAGGCCTTCGCGCAACGCCCACCCCACCACCTTGTCCACGGCGTTGTGCCGCCCCACGTCCTCGCGCAGGCACAGGAGGCGCGGCTCGCCGTCGTCCCCAATCCTGAAGAGGCCCGCGGCATGCACTCCGCCGGTATCGTCAAAGAGGCGCTGGGATTTCCGCAGCAGCCCGGGCAGCGACGCCAGGACCTCCGCATCGACTCTCAGCGGATCCGACTGCGGGCTGAAGTGCGAGGACTTTTGGACCGCATCGATGGAGTCGGTTCCGCAGATGCCGCAGGAGCTTGAGGTGTAGACCTTACGCCCGGTATCCGGAACCTCGACGTCGGGCCGCAGCTGGGCCTCCACCACGTTGAACGTCTGGACGCCGTCCTCGTCCTCGCCGGCACAGAATCGCAGCGATACCAGTTGCTCCGGAGCCCAGATGACGCCCTCGGACACCAGGAATCCGGCCACGAGGTCAAAGTCGTCCCCGGGAGTCCGCATGGTCACCGAGTAGGAAAGCCTGCCGAGCCGGATTTCCAGCGGCTCCTCCACCGCGAGGACGTCTTCGCGGTGGCGGACCGGGTACTCCAGGGCGCCCGGCGATCCATCCAGTACGAATTTGTGCACCTTTCGGCGCTGGGTTACGCGTCCCATGTTCCAGCCTGCCTCGTCATGACTCCATCATGGCACTTTCGGCGCCCGGCTCAGTCCAGCAGCGCGCTCCAGTCCACGGGGCCGCTGGGTGCGGGCTTGCCCTTGGGCTGCCCGGTCCGTCCGGCGGTTCGGGGCTTGGCCTTGGCCGCCGCGTCCGCGGGCGGCGGGAAGGGCGGCCCCCAGGGCAGTGCGAAGGCCGGCACCGGCTCCCCCAGTTGCACGCCGTGCGGCGGTACCACCAGGACGCCGTCGGCGGCAGCCAGTCCCCGCATCATTCCCGGTCCTGTGTGCTGGGCCGGCGACGCCATGCCGTACAGCAGCCGGAACGGCATCAGCCGGGTGCGCCCCGGGTCCGGTTCGATCATGGTGCCGCACGGCACCTCCTGGACGGCGGGCATGGCGGCGTGGCCCAGCGCTGCGAGGAGTGGTGCGCCCACAGTGGACAATGCCATCATGGCCGCGAGCGGGTTGCCCGGGAGGCCCAGGACAAAGCGGCCGTCCGGAAGTTCGGCAAGGACGGCGGGGTGCCCCGGACGCATGGCCACGCCGTCGATGACCAGCCGGCCGCCAAGTTCAGCCACGGCCCGGCGGAAGTGGTCGGTCCCGGAGCGCCCGGTTCCTCCGGTGGTAATGACGACGTCGGCCGGCAGGTCCGGCGCGTCCGGCACCTCCGGCACAACGTCCTCGAGCGCCGCAAGCCATTCCTCGTAGGAGTCGCCGATTCGCTGCTGGCCGCCCGGTATGCCACCCAGCATCGCTACGACGTCCTGCAGCTGGGGCCCAAAGGTATCCCGCACCTTGCCCGGATCGGGGGTTCCTGAGTCCACCACCTCGGAGCCTGTCAGGACGAGGCGCACCACGGGCTTTCCCTGAACCTGGAGTTCATCGTGTCCGGCCAGTGCGGCCAGTGCCAGGTGTGCGGGGTTGAGGTCCACGCCGGCTTTGACCAGGACGTCCCCTTCCAGGGCCTCTTCGCCCGCTTTCCTGATGTGCTCACCGGCGCGAGGTTCCCCCGGGCGCGCCTTTCCTCCGGCCATCAGCAGCGGGAGTCCCTCGTCGTCCGTGGCCAGCACCGCATTCTCGGTCCTCAGGACCGCTTTGCCTCCGGCCGGGATCAGGCCTCCCGTAACGATGATGCTTGCTTGGTGCGGGGCAAGGCGGTTCCCGGGGTCCACCGGAATCCAGGGGCCGCTGCCGTTGACCGCCCAGCCGTCCATGGCTGAGGACGCATAGTGCGGCATGTCCTGGAGTGCCAGGATGTCCTGGTCGAGCCTGCGGCCGAGGGCCATGCGCAGCGGCACCGGCCCTGCCGGGATCGGGGTGGCCGCATCGAACGCAGCCTGCCGGGCTTCTTCCCAGGTGTGCGCCAGGTGGTGCCCGCTGGTTTCAGCCTCCGGTTCCGTGGTTTCCGGTCCAGGTGTTTCGTGCCCGGCGGTCCCCTGTGGTGCTTCGGGCTCGTCGGCAGGTGGGACCTCCGGCCAGTCGCGGGGTTCTGCCGTCATTCGCCGGGGGTCCCGGCGGCAGCTTCATTCTCGTAGTCGGCAGCCAGGGACCGAGCCACGGCCATCGCCGCTTCCATGGACGCCGTGTCCATTTCCCTGCCCGGTGCGGCAGCCAGCCCCGCGGCGAATCCTGCGATGAACGTGGTGAGTGGAGCAGCCGGCCGGATCACGGCGTGGGCTGCGACGCCGGCAAGGGACAGCACTGCGTTCACGTCCACCTGGACGTCCTCCAGCTTGTATGCCTGGAGCAGGGCCCTGCACCATTCCTCCAGCGTCTCGTCCTGGCTTTTCACGACTTGCCTCCCACGTTGGCTCCGCACGTTTTGGTCAAAGTCTTCACGCTGGCTCCCGGCGGCGATCCCCAGCGTGGCAGCATCACCCCACGTATCCACGTCGGCAGTGGACCCGGCTGGGACTGTGACAAGCTGCACGTCCAGATTAGCAAGGAGGGACCTCACGGAGCCGTTGACCAGGGCGTCCCGGCGGGACAACTCACCGCACGATCTTTTTAACTCATCAGTGTTATATATGGCTGCCAGCGGCTGTTCCCTGCCGTCGGCAGAGCGGGCCACGGCGCCCCGGCCATCGCCCGCAGCTGCCACCGCGTCCCGGAGCATCGCCACCGCCCGGGCTGCCAGCGGCATGTCGCAGGCGAGAACCAGAGTGAAGGGCGCCCCTCCCCCATAGGTGGCAAGGGCATCGAGGCCGGCTGAGATCCCGGCGGCAGGACCGGCAAACTTCGGCTCCTCCCGGCAGGACAGGACGCCTGGCGGCAGGGCCTGGGCGGGTCCGGCCTCATCGGCAGCCCCGCGGGACGGAGGGCTGCCGGCGGAAACGTCGCCCACAACAACCGTGCGGCGGGCACCGGCAGCGGCGTCAAGGGTCCATGCCAGGAGGGTTCTTCCCCGGAGGACCAACGATTGCTTGGGTACTCCACCCAGCCGTGATGATCGGCCGCCCGCCAGGATCAGGGCGTCAAAGATCAACGGGTCCGTTTGCACCCACCCAGCCTAGCGAACAGCAACCGGCCCGGAAGCCGCTTGTCAGGCGGCGCGCTCGGGAAGCAGGAATGGATCCCAGGCGGGGGTTGGCTTCTCCAGTTCCTTGATCTGCCAGATGGTTCCGTGCGGCGGCTCCGGCACGAAGCGCAGGGTCCATCCCATCTCGCCGGGGGTATGGTCACCCTTGACGTTGTTGCACCGCAGGCAGGCAGCCACGAGATTCTCCCAGGAATCGGCTCCGCCCCGCGATTTTGGGTGGACATGGTCGATTGTGTGCGCTGGCTTTCCGCAATATGCACACTTGTGCCCGTCACGTCGAAGCACACCACGGCGGCTGACGGCCGTTGAGTGGTTGTACCGCGGGCGGATGTAGCGGTTGAGGAGGATCACGGACGGGCGGCCCAGGACGTCAGTGGGGCCCACCACGGGATCATCCCCCTCGGCCACCACGCTCGCCTTGCCTGTGAGCACAAGCACCAGCGCCCGGCGGAAGGTGATAACCGCCAGCGGTTCATATCCAGCATTCAGAACGAGAGTGCGCATGCACGTACCTCTTCACGGCCGCACCCGTCAGGGGCACGAGGGCCGGCTGCCCTCGGCATGTCCGGGCTATGGATCGACATCACAAGAGTAAACAGAGAATTGCAATATCAGGTAATCGGTATACGCGGAGGCCGGATCCCACCCCGGTGGCGGGAGCCGGGATGCACGCAGAATGGCGGGAGTTAAATGGGAAAAGACCCCCGCCTCAAGGGCAGGGGTCCTTCCGGGCACATCTTATGCGGCGCCGCGTGCGGCGGGCGGCAGTGGTTACCGAACGTGGATGAAGACCGGTCCGGAGCCAACGTTGGCGCTGAACACAACGGTGTCGTTGCCGTTGAAGCCGCCGTGGACGGCCATCCCGTTTCCGGCGTAGACGGCGATGTGGGCCATTCCTCCGCCACCGTCGGCGTAGTAGATGAGGTCTCCGGGCTGGGCCTGGGATGCGGACACCCTGTCACCCAATGACAGGTAACCGGCGGGCCAGTCGTGGAAGTGGATGCCGACGGCAGCCAGTGCGTTGGTCACCAGCATGGTGCAGTCCTGGTGTACGCCAAGCTGGGCGTAGGCAGCGGACAGGATGGCAGCACCCTTTCCGCTGGCGGAAACCTGGGCGGCGGGGGCAGCCGTGGCATCGGCAGTTGCAACCTTGGCAGTCACCTTGGGAGCGGCAACGGCCTGGGCAACGGGAGCGGGAGCGGCTTCCTGCACCGCAACCTCGGGCTCGGGAGCCGGTGCCGGAGTGGTGGTAACGGCCGGCTTTTCGAAGCTGATGGCAATGGTGGAAGCCGCTGAGATCGGAGCGTCGACGGCGGATTCAACTTCCATGGCGGATGCCGGAGCCGAGTCGCGCTTGACGTTGGTGTCGGCTGCGTTGGCTGCGATGCCGCTGGTCAGGACCAGGCCGGAAGCTGCAGCGATTACTGCAGCCTGGCGGCCCATGCCGCCGGCGTTGTCGCTGACAGCCTTGGCAATGATCGCGATCGAGTTGGTTTTGGTGACCTCGGCGCGGTGCCGTGCGGTAGCACGAGTCGTCATCAGTTCTCTCTTTCGTTTTCCTCTGGACCGCGGTGGCCTGTCCGAGGGGGTTGGATGCGCCGGCATCTTGGGGGTACGCCGGCGCGTCCCGAACGGGGATGTTGGTTTCTAGCGAAAAAGCTTTGGGCAAAGAAATAGCCCTTGGAGCGTGGAGCCCAAGAACTACTTGTTCAGGTGGTAGTACGTGGAAGTACCGGTGGCTGCGGGAGAGTGGAGCATGGTTCCCTGCGACGGGTTGAGCGCGCTGATCATCATGCCGTTGCCGACGTAGATGCCGACGTGTGCGCCGCCGTTCTGGACCACGAGGTCGCCCGGCTGGGGGGTGGAGGTGGGGGTCATGATGCTCCACGCGTTCGTGCGGGGAATGCTGATTCCAGCCTGCGCGTAGACCCACTGAACGAAGCCGGAGCAGTCCCAGCCGTTGGGGGTGGTGCCGCCCCAGACGTAGGGGTGGCCGATGCCGGTGTAGGCGATCGCGGCGATACCCGAGGTGGCTGCGGACGAAACGGCTTCTACTGCCTGTCCGGCCTTGGACGCCTCCTGGCCGGCAGTGGTGGCGGTGCGGTCCGCGGACGCGGTGGACTGGGTGCGCACGGTTTCCACCTTCGGGGCGGCGGTGGTCTTGACCGCCGGACGCTCGAAGGAAACGGTGGCCGTGGGGGCCGCGGTGACAGCAAGGGCGGTCTGCGCGGAACCGGACTCCGTGGAGGCCGAGATGCCGGCAGTGGTGTCCGCGGCGTTGGCCGGCAGGCCCATGCTCAGGATGAGGCCTGAAGCCGCTGCCACAACGGCAGCCTGGCGGCCCACGGTCCCGGCATTGGCGCTTACGGCCTTGGACATGGCGTCCAAGGGGTTGACGCGAACCGTTTGCGCACGGTGGCGCGCAGAATTATGGCGTGAAGACACGAAGGTAGCCTCTCCCAATGCCTGCGAGGTGAGCTGTCGGATTCGGATGGGAGTCACCCGGCCACTTCGCTTCCTGGGAAGCTCATGACTTAACCCCAAGGCCTTCCAGAACGCAGAAGGCCAAAATTGGTTCCCCCGCCCCTGCCAGACGATGAAATGCGAACGGACCTTGAGCGGTGGCAGAGTTAGGCAATCCACTCAAGAGCGTCAACTTCGGAAAAGTTGACGCGAGTTAGACGGTACAGCAGTTTTGCTTCAATGTCACATTCAGGTCACGGCGGGTCACGGCGATCTGGGAGTGCGCAATCAAACGGTTACAGCCAGCCCATCGGATCGACCACTTCGCCGTTGACCTGAACTTCGAAGTGCAGGTGGCAGCCGGTGGACGCCCCGGTGGTCCCGCTCAACGCCACGACTTCGCCGCGGGAGACCGTTTGGCCCACCTTGACGTTGAAGGACGAGAGGTGGTTGTACGTGGTCTCCAGGCCGTTGCCATGGTCGATCACCACCCGGTTTCCACCGCCGAACTGGTGCCAGCCGGCGAAGGTCACGGTTCCTGTTGCGGCTGCCAGGACGGACGTCCCGCACTGTGCCACGAAGTCCTGTCCGCGGTGGAAATCTCCGGTGCCGCCGGTGATTGGGCTGACCCGGTAGCCGAAGGGCGACGCGGTCACGAGGGATGCCAGCGGCGCGGCCAGGGTCCCGGCGGAAGCCGCACGCGTTACCGATCCGGCCGACTGGGCGCTCAGCAGTTGCTTCAGCTTCCCGTCGGGGTCCGCCTGCGTTACGACGGCTGAGCGGCTGAAGTCGATCTGGGCGCCTACATCCGCGGAAATCTGGGGCTGGGGGCTGACTGCGGAGGCGGCCTGGGGCGCGATTCCGGCCGCATCCGTCGCCATAACGGGGCTGGTGGCGGGCATGGTCACCGTGAGCACCAGGCCGGTGGCGGCGAGGGCGATGCCAGCCTTTTGGCCGATGCCGCTGGCCGCGGCAAAGTCGGTGATTTGCCGGAACGGACCCCGACGGCGGCGCGCATCCCGTTGCGGGTCGCGGGGGCGCTCCGCGGCGGCTACTTCGACAACCCGGGGTGCCTCAGGGGGGCCCGCCGCGCGACGGCGGCCCCGGGAGGTCTGCATGGTCAAGAAGGGTTCCTCTCTGGAATAGCCTGCGGAGTTAGCTGTCGGATTCGGGTCAGAGAGATCAAAGACCCGGTCCGTCATGGGCAAACTTCTACACAGGGGTATTCCCGGAAGAATCCTTCACTGGAGAGGCTTGCTGCTGACGGACTTCACCCCAAGGCAGTCCCCCGCTGCCGGTTGTGGTTCCCCCGCCTCTGCCAGTAACGACTCGTACACCTGGCCCGCTGGCAGAGCTCGGCTCCGGATCAGGTAACGCTTAAGTATCAACGCTGGGTTCCACTATAGGGGCTTAAGACCCTAGGTAACAATTCCGTTATCTTTGCGTGGAATCCCCCGGGTGGGGTATGGAAACGCGGCGTCAGGCCTGGTTCACGGCGACGAAAACGTGTGCCGCCACCTCGGGAGGCAGCTCCAGCGCGCCCTCGATTCCCGCCACCCGTACCGAAATGTAGTCACCGACGCGTTCCAGGGAGACAGACGCGCCGGGCCGGATACCGCCCTCGTCGAGCTGGGTCAGCAGTTCCGGCTCCACCTGGATCGGTTCCGCCAGCCGGCTGATGGTCACTGCCGATTCAGGCCCGTAGGCCTTCATTGCCTCCACCAGGCTGATGGCGCCGTCGCCGAACCCGGGTCCGGGCTCTCCGCCCAGGGCGGCAAGGCCGGGGATGGGGTTTCCGTAGGGCGACTCCGTGGGGTGGTCCAGCATCTCGTAGATGCGCCGCTCCACCCGTTCGCTCATAACGTGTTCCCAGCGGCAGGCTTCGTCATGGACATAGGCCCAGTCCAATCCGATCACGTCGGCCAGCAGGCGCTCGGCCAGCCGGTGCTTCCGCATGACCTCAGTGGCACGCTTGCGGCCGGTGTCGGTCAGTTCCAGGTGCCTGTCACCGGAGACGACGACCAGGCCATCGCGCTCCATCCGGCCGATGGTCTGGGAAACGGTAGGCCCCGAGTGGCGCAGGCGTTCGGCGATACGGGCCCGGAGGGCAACGATGTTCTCTTCCTCAAGCTCCAGGATGGTCCTGAGGTACATCTCCGTAGTGTCGATCAGATCCGTCATCCAGCTCAGCTCCTCGAGCGCAGTACCTTGCGTTGTCCCACCGTATCGCCTCTTCCCGCGACGTAGTCCGGGGAAGAGTTTAGCCTATTTTGATTTAGTCCGAATAGGGCCTGCCGCCTGCGGCGTCTCATTGGCTGGACATTGGCGCCGCCCGCTCCCGCCACCCTGCGCGCTTCAGGCAGAATTGGGGAAGGTTTGCACTGCAGCCATGGCCGGCTCCCGGCCACCCACCACCCGGACCACAGCTTTCGTCCCCGCCGAATGGAGCACCTGTGAGCGACACCAGCATCACGATTCCCGCCAACCTCCTGCCCCAGGACGGGCGGTTCGGGGCCGGCCCCTCAAAGGTCCGGCCGGAACAGATCGATGCCCTGTCCGCTGCGTCGAAGACTATCCTCGGCACATCCCACCGGCAGGCTCCGGTCAAGAACCTGGTGGGCTCCGTACGCGAAGGACTCAGCCAGTTCTTCCGTGCTCCCGAGGGCTACGAGGTGGTCCTCGGCGTGGGCGGCTCGACCGCGTTCTGGGACATCGCGAGCTTCGGCCTCGTGTCCAAGAAGGCGCAGCACCTGTCCTTCGGGGAGTTTGGCTCCAAGTTTGCCTCCGCCACCAACAAGGCGCCGTTCCTGGAAGCGTCCTCGATCATTAAGTCTGAGCCGGGCACCCGTCCTGCAGCGCAGGCGGAGGCGGGCGTGGACGTCTACGCGTGGCCACAGAATGAGACCTCCACGGGCGTCGCCGCCCCGGTCAAGCGGGTGCCGGGCGCCGACAAGGACGCCCTGGTCCTGGTGGACGCAACCTCCGCTGCCGGCGGCCTGGACGTCGACATTGCCGAAAGCGACGTTTACTACTTCGCCCCGCAAAAGAATTTCGCTTCCGACGGTGGCCTTTGGCTCGGCCTCTTCTCCCCCGCCGCCCTGGAGCGCGCTGCCGCCATCAAGGCAAGCGGCCGCTGGATCCCGGACTTCCTGGACCTCCAGACCGCCATCGACAATTCACGGCTGAACCAGACGTACAACACCCCGTCGCTGTCCACCCTGGTAACCCTTGGCGCCCAGGTCCAGTGGCTGAACGCCAACGGCGGCCTGGACTTCGCCTCTGCCCGCACCGCCGATTCCGCCGGCCGCATCTACAGTTGGGCTGACGCCTCGGAGTTCGCCACCCCGTTTGTGGCCAACCCGGAGGAGCGCTCCAACGTCATCGCCACCATCGACTTTGACGAGTCGGTGGACGCGGCAACGGTGGCGAAGGTCCTGCGCGCCAACGGCATCGTGGACACCGAGCCCTACCGGAAGCTGGGCCGCAACCAGCTGCGCATCGCCACCTTCGTCGCCATCGAGCCCGACGACGTCTCGGCACTGCTGTCCAGCATCGACTATGTGGTGGGCGAGCTCCGCAAGTAGTCCAGGCACACGCGAAAGGCGCCGCCCGGGATAACCCCTGGACGGCGCCTTTCGCGTGTGGCGGAAAATTCTTGCTTAGTCTTTTGGCTCCGCGTCGTCGTCGGCATCCTCTTCATCCCCGGGCGCCTGCTCCGCTGCGGACGGCTCTTCCTGGCGGGCTTGTTCGGGTTCCTGCTGGTGCTCGTCCTCGGGGCGCACGCGTTCGGCCCACGGCACCCACTCCGGGGCGAGGATCGATTCTTCGGACGGCAGCAGGCCCAGCTCATCGACGGTAACCACCTTGGAGCGGGAGTTGCGGGTCAGCACCGCGTACCACTGCCAGCCGCCGTAGCCGGCCAGCCGGGACTCGAACAAGTGCGTGACCAGCCGGTCGCCCTCGCTTTTGGCACCAAGGTGCGGCCCGATGGTGGCAGCGGGCGTGATGCCCTCAACCGCGGCCCGTGCAACATCGACGGCTGCTGCCAGGAACGCGTCAGGCTTGCCCGTCCGCCATACCGGAACCCCGGCCTTGCGCTTTGGCGCAGCCTTGGCAGCTTGCTCCTGTGGAGCCACGCCCGGTTGTTCAGCTTGGGGGTTCATCGGCGCCTAGACGTCCAGCTCGTCGGCAACCTTGCGCAGGGCGGCCGCGATTGCCTTGCCCTTGTTGCCGTCCGGATACTTGCCCTTGGACAGCGTCCCGGACAGGTTGTCCAGGACGGTCACCAGGTCCTGGACCAGCGGCGCGAGGTCCTTGGCGCTGGGACGCTTTGCTTTGGCAATGGACGGGGTCTTGTCCAGCACCCGCAGGCCCAGTGCCTGGGCGCCCTTGCGGCCGTCAGCGACGCCAAACTCCACGCGGGTGCCGGCTTTGAGCTCCGTTACACCCTCGGGCAACGACGACTTGGGCAGGAAGACCTCCTGGCCGTCCTCGCCCGCGAGGAATCCAAAGCCCTTGTCCTTGTCATACCACTTGACCTTGCCGGTAGGCACGTAATCAACCTTCTTCGTTCTGCTGTCATGAGACACGGCCAGGTGCCACCGCGTCCGCATTGTTGTGCGGGTTCAAGGTATGGCCCTGCAAACCGTGTTGGTCTGTATGCTTCAAGGTTATCCTGCCGCATGCCCTAATCATGCTTCCGGCCGTACTGTTCCGCCCCGGGCGCAAGCCCGGGGCTTTAGCGGCACGCCGGACGCCGCTGTAGCGTTACCTCCATGACACCCTTGCGTTTCCGCCGGCCCCTGATGGTGCTTGCAGCTGTTATTGCCCTGCTTTCCCTGGTAGCGGTGGGAACGGTCATGGCGCTTGCCTTCGCGGGGTCCGTCGCTCCCACCTGGGTCACGTACTCAGCGCTGTACGGCCTCCCGGTGGCCTTCATCCTGATGCTCCTGCTGGTCCTCGATGGCGTGGCCGCCCGGCGGCGGGCGGGAAGGCGGGAGCCGCGGTAACGTTGGACTGATGTCCCTCATTCGTGCGCTCGGCAAGGACCTGGAGGCACGCAGCGACGATTCGTTGCGGGCACTGTTCGCCGCGCGGCCGGACCTGATCTCCCCTTCGGTGCCGGATTTCGCGGCACTCGCAGCGCGGGCGAGCTCCCGGGTCAGCGTCCAACGGGCCCTTGAACGGCTCAACCGGCCCCAGATGCAGGTGCTCGAAACCCTGCATCTGTGCACCAACACCGACACCGGCCACAGCGCGTCCGCGGAAAACCTGCAAAAACTGGTCCGGGGTTCGTCCCTGGCCACCATTCAACAGATCCTTGGCACCTTGCAGGAACTTGCCTTGGTGCACCCGGCCGCACCACCGCATGGCTCCCCGCCCGCAGCGTCCGGACATGTCTTCTATCTCCCGGCGGGCGCCCTCAAGGACGTGGTGGGAATCTACCCGGCCGGACTGGGCCGCAGCTACACGGAACTGGTGCGCCTGCAGCCGGCGTTCGCCCAACGGGCAGTACCGCTGGTTGCCGAACTGCACCGCAGCGGCTTCGCCGTCCACGAGGCCACGACCCCCATGGACGCGGCACTGGCCCTCCAGCACTGGACATCATCTCCGGAGGGGCTGCGGGACATCCTCGCCGGAGCCCCGGAACGGACGACGGCGCTGCTCGCCAGGTTCCGGAACTGGGCCATGGGTGCCGTCCCCCAGGCGCAACGGAAAGCCTCGGTCCTGACGGAACCGGCCGACGTCGACCCGGTGGACTGGCTCCTTGCCCGCGGCCTGCTGGTCCCGCTCGACGCCGCGCACGTCGAATTGCCGCACAGCGTGGGGCTGGCGCTCCGCGGCGGTGCCATCATCGACGACTTCACCCTTGCGCCGCCTGTCCCCGAGCTCGGCCGGACCACCGCAGCGCTGCGAAGGAACGCGGCCCTGAGCGCGATTTCGGAGACCCTGAGGCTCGTCTCCGAACTGCTGCATGCCGTCCGGGACCAGCCGCTGGCCACCTTGCGCAGCGGCGGGGTGGGGGTACGCGAAATGCGCCGGCTCTCCGAACAGCTGCGGATCGACCAGGGCGCGGTGGGGCGGCTTCTTGAACTGTGTGGCCTGGCAGGCCTGATCCGCCTCGACGTCGACTCGTCGTGCTGGGTGCAGCCGCCCCAGCTTGAGTGGCTCCTCCTGCCGAGGCAGGAACAATGGCTGTGGCTGGTCAACGCCTGGCTGGCCAGCGAGCGCGTCCCCTCGATGGTGGGCCAACCGGTCAGTACCTCGCCCGGCACACCTGCTGCCCGGCCCGCGTCCGGCACCACCATCGCCGCGTTGTCCGCCGGAGCGCAGCGGCCCGATGCCCCGGTGGTCCGTAAACGCATCCTGGAAATCCTGCATGAACTCACGTGCGAGGCATCCGCCCCGGACGGCGCCGCCCCGGTACTCGATGCCGCCGCGGTCCTCCAGCGGGCGGAATGGTCACAGCCGCGGATGGCAAGGCGGTTCAGTTCCCTGATCCGCGGCGTCCTGGCAGAGGCCGAACTGCTGGGCCTCGTGGGATCCGGCGCGCTGAGCCAGCTCGGAAGCGCTTTCGCCGAAGACAATCCCGACGCCGCCCTTGCCATCCTTGGCGAGCACCTCCCGGCAGCGCTGAACCACGTGCTGCTGCAGGCGGACCTTACCGCCGTCGCGCCGGGCTACCTGGCCCCCGCACTCACGGAAAAACTGCTGGTCATGGCCGATGCCGAAGGGCAGGGCCCGGCTACCATCTACCGGTTCTCCGCCGAGTCCATCAAACGGGCGCTCGACGACGGCTACGACGCCCCCGCCCTGCTGAGCTTCCTGCGTGAGCACTCGGCCACCGCAGTGCCGCAACCGTTGGAGTACCTGGTGGAGGACACCGCCTCCCGGCACGGCAGGCTGCGTGTGGGCCAGGCAGCGAGCTTCATCCAGAGCGACGATGAGGCGATGCTCGCCGGACTGCTGGCCGGCCCGAAAGCGGCGCAGCTTGGACTGGTCCGGCTTGCCCCCACCGTCGTGTCGTCCTCCGCCCCGCAACGCGACGTTGCCGCCGCGCTCCGCAGCCTGGGCCTGTCCCCCTCGGTGGACGGCACCGAGCCAGCCGGCCACCTCCGCCGCGCTGCCTCCGCGCAGGAAAGCCTCCGCCCTGTCTATACCGCTCCGCGGCTGGCGCCTGCGGCGGAGGACGTGGATGCCCAGCTGCACCTGCTGCGGCAGTCGCGTGACGCCGTCGGACACTCCCCGGGACCTGCCGCGGGCAGCGAAGCCGCCACGCAGCTGGGGCTGGAGGCGCTGCAGCGGGCCATCCGGCTGAAGCAGCGGATCCACATGAACGTGGTGGACAGCCTGGGGAATGCCAGCATGGAAGTGGTTGTTCCGCTGTCTGTCAGCGGAGGACGGGTCCGTGTGTTCGATCCCGCCAAGGAAACTGAACGGGTCCTGTCCGTCCACCGCATCATCGATATCGAAGCCGCCGAGGAACTGCGGCAGTAAAGGACTTCCCCGCGTGACCGACGGACCCTTGATCGTCCAAAGCGACAAAACCATCCTCCTCGAAGTGGACCACGAGCTGGCCACCGAAGCGCGGCACGCCATCGCGCCCTTCGCCGAACTGGAACGGGCTCCGGAACACATGCACAGCTACCGGCTGACCCCGTTGGGACTGTGGAACGCACGCGCCGCCGGGCTGGATGCGGAAAAGGTACTGGATGCCCTGCTGAAATACTCGCGTTTTCCGGTTCCCCATTCACTGCTGGTCGACGTCGCGGAAACCATGTCCCGGTACGGCCGGCTGCGCCTGGAGAAAGACCCGCGCCACGGTCTGGTAATGCGGACCGACGACTACCCCGTGCTCGAGGAAGTCATCAGGGCCAAGAAGATCGCGCCGCTGCTGGGGCCTCGGATCGACGGCGAAACCGTGGTGGTGCACGCATCCCAGCGCGGCCAGCTCAAGCAGCTGCTGCTGAAGATCGGCTGGCCGGCCGAGGACCTGGCCGGCTACGTGGACGGAACCCCGCACCTGATTTCGCTCCACGAGGACGGCTGGAAGCTGCGCCCCTACCAACGACTGGCCAGCGAAAACTTTTGGGCGGGCGGCAGCGGGGTGGTGGTATTGCCCTGCGGTGCCGGGAAGACGCTCGTGGGGGCCGCGGCCATGGCCACAGGTTCCACCACCACGCTCATCCTGGTCACCAACACCGTTGCCGCGCGGCAATGGAAGGACGAGCTGATCAGGCGCACGTCGCTCACGGAAGAGGAAGTGGGCGAATACTCGGGCGCCATGAAAGAGGTCCGTCCGGTCACCATTGCCACCTACCAGGTGCTCACCACCAAGCGCGGCGGCATCTATCCGCACCTGGAACTGGTGGACGGCCACGACTGGGGGCTGATCATCTACGACGAGGTCCACCTCCTGCCGGCACCGATCTTCAGGATGACGGCCGACCTCCAGGCCCGCCGCCGCCTAGGGCTGACGGCCACCCTGGTCCGGGAGGACGGGCGAGAAGGCGAGGTCTTCAGCCTGATCGGACCCAAGCGCTACGACGCGCCCTGGAAGGACATCGAGGCGCAGGGCTACATTGCGCCGGCGGACTGCGTCGAGGTTCGCGTCGACCTGCCGCAGGACGAGCGGGTTGCCTACGCCATGGCCGATGACGCCGACAAGTACCGGCTGTGCGCCACCTCCGAGTCCAAGACGCAGGTGGTGGAGCAGTTGGTGGCACGCCACAGCGGCGAGCAGCTGCTCGTGATCGGGCAGTACATCGACCAGCTGGACGAACTCGGCGAGCGCCTGCAGGCACCGGTGATCAAGGGCGACACCTCGGTGAAGGTGCGCCAGAAGCTCTTTGACGCCTTCCGCGCCGGTGAGCTGCAAACCCTGGTGGTGTCCAAGGTGGCCAACTTCTCGATCGACCTGCCCGAAGCCTCGGTGGCCATCCAGGTATCGGGCTCCTTTGGGTCCCGGCAAGAGGAGGCTCAGCGGCTCGGGCGCCTGCTGCGGCCCAAAAAGGACGGCCGGGCTGCCAGGTTCTACTCGCTGGTGGCCCGCGACACCCTGGACCAGGAGTTCGCCGCGAAGCGCCAGCGGTTCCTGGCCGAACAGGGGTATGCCTACCGGATCATGGACGCCAAGGACGTGGAGGCTGCCGGATAGGGTCCGGCAGCCTGCACACCGTCAGCTCACGCCGTAGGAGCTGTCGCGCTCCATGGTTCCCGTGCGCGGATCGAACTGCGGACGCTCGTAGGCCAGTTCGCCGCCGCTGCGGCCGCCGTAAGGGCGGCCGTGGTCTGCGAATTCTTCACGGAAGAACGCAAGGCACCATTGTCCCATCTGCATCCGGGCGCCGGTCCTGAGCAGGGAAGGACCGGAGGTGGCAACGCTTCCGCTGACGGGGCCATGCGGCACCAGGACATACTCATCCTGCTCGTCGTGCCTGATCTGTGCGTGCAGCCCCTCCAAGCCCTCAAGCCTGATATCGGACTCCGGGCTGCTGCCGATCGTGGTGACCTCGCCCGCCAACGCCACTTCACGCGGGATCTGGCCGGTCCAGGTGGTTGCGTCCTGGACAAAGATGAGCCGTGGCCGGCCGCTCCCCCGCGTGTAGTGGGTGGTGGTGATGCGGCGGGGAATACGCCGCCGCACCGTGGGGAGCAATGGCAACGGCGTCGCCGGCGGAAGAAGGGAAATGCCGTTTGGCCGGCGCCGTCCCTGCCGGAGGAGCGGCAGGAGGGTTCCGAGTTTCCCAAGCTTGATATGCGGGGACCTGGTGACGAGCCGCTGCGATGCAGGACTCTCCACGGCTCCCAGGCTGATGAGGTTGCCCTGCGGACCGGAGATGTGGACGCTGATGCCTTTCCTGGCCAGTACCTCGGCCAGGGGCTTCACTTCGTCCAGGGACGGGAGCCCGCCTCCCGACAACGGGGCCAGGTCCGCGAGGGATACCGTCAGCTCCGTGCCGGCGGCCTTGGCGCTTCCCCGGGTGACCGCCCCGGACTCGTCCGAGAAGGAGAAGTCAAGGTCCACATCCAACCGGTACTCAGCCATGTCTGTCAGCCGCGGTTCAGATCGGATCCGGCGGCATCCTTGTCGCTGGTGGTGACCCGCAGGCTGCCGTTGAGCTTCCAGGTGGCCCGCGGCGCGTCAGGACCAATGTCGCGGGGCACCTCGATGGTCATGTCCACGAACTGGTAGTTGATGGCAGCACCCTTGCCGGTGAGATACGACCACATTTCCTCCGCCAGGTCCGCCCAGTCGCGGATGCTGCGGTCCGTGGATGTGGTGTTTTCAGATGCGCTCAGATCAGTCATGATGGTCAATCCCTTCACATGGGTCAGGAGCGATGGAACCCTGGAATCAACACTGTATTCCCGAGCCCCTGACGGCGGAAGAGATCGGGCGCTGAACGTTCTCACCCTGATTTCGGTTCCCGCCGGAGTGTGCCGCACGCCACGGATCCGGGGGACACTGGATGTATGAGCATGCGCATCATTCCCGCCGTCCCCGGGCCAGGCCAGGAATCGGTCTGGGACTACCCCCGCCCGCCCCGGATCGAACGCAGTACCGAACACATCAGGATCTTCCTGGGCGGCGAACTGATCGCCGACACCACCGAGTCGCTGCGCGTCCTCGAGACCAGCCATCCGCCGGTCTACTACCTGCCGCGGTCGGCGTTCGTGCCTGGCTCGCTGGAACCGGCGGCAGGCAGCAGTTTTTGTGAGTTCAAGGGGTCCGCCGAGTACCTGACCGTGCGCGGCGGCGGGGAGGAAGCCGAGGGGGCCGCCTGGTCCTATCCGGAACCGTCGTCCGGATTCGAGGCCCTGGCAGGCCGGGTGGCCGTCTACGCGGGCAGGATGGATTACTGCGAGGTGGACGGTGAACGCGTGCTTCCGCAGCCAGGCCGCTTTTACGGCGGCTGGATCACCCAGCGGATCGTAGGCCCCTTCAAAGGGGAGCCGGGAACGATGGGCTGGTGAACACAAGCGCACCACCATCATGCTCACAACGAATATCCAGACAACTCCCAGAGACTGGGAGCATGATGGGAGCATGAACAAGAACGGTCCCGAAGCCAGGCTGCTCGTCGTCGATGACGAACCCAACATCCGTGAGCTTCTCTCCACGTCCCTCCGGTTCGCAGGCTTTGAAGTTGTCTCCGCAGCCAACGGGCGCGACGCGCTCGCCGCCGCGGACACCCAGGCGCCTGACCTGGCCGTATTGGACGTCATGCTCCCGGATATGGACGGGTTCACCGTTACCCGCCGCCTGCGCGCCGCCGGAAAGCACTTCCCTGTCCTTTTCCTGACAGCGAAGGACGACACGGAAGACAAGGTGACCGGCCTGACCGTTGGCGGCGACGACTACGTCACCAAGCCGTTCAGCCTCGATGAGGTGGTGGCCAGGATCCGCGCGGTGCTGCGCCGGACCCAGCCCCTGCTGGATGACGACGCGATCATCCGGGTTGACGACCTTGAGCTCGACGACGACGCCCACGAGGTCCGCCGCGGCGGCACGGTCATTGAACTTTCCCCCACCGAGTTCAAGCTGCTGCGCTACCTCATGCTCAACCCCAACCGGGTCCTGTCCAAGTCCCAGATCCTGGACCACGTGTGGGAGTACAACTTCAACGGCGATGCCTCCATCGTGGAGTCCTACATTTCCTACCTCCGGCGGAAGGTGGACATCGATCCCGAAGCCCCGGCCCTGATCCAGACCAAGCGCGGCGTGGGCTATGTGCTGCGGACGGCTGAAAAGCGCTGACCTTGTTGAAGCGGTGGAAGTCGGCCTCGCTCAGGTCGCAGCTGGTGGCCATGATCATGGCCCTGCTCATCGTGGCCCTGACGGTCACCGGCGCCGTCACCCTCACGTTGCTGCACAGCTACCTCCAGGGCCAGGTGGACGACAAACTTAACGCCGCCGTCGACTCTGCCCGGCAACAGCGCTCGTTCACGCAGTTGCAGGCGCCCAGCCCCATTCCCACCGACTATTCGCTGATGCTCTTCGCCCCCGGCGAGCAGCCGTACACGTTCGGCGGCGACCCCGACGACCATCCGGACATCTCGTCCATCACTGTCGAGCAGGCCCAGGCCCGGCAACTTGCCCCGTTCCAGGTCCGCGGGACGGACGGGCAAAGCTGGCGCGTGGTGGCGGTGACCGTCCAAAACGGCCAAACAACTGCCGTGGTGGTCATCGGGCTGCCCCTGGCGAGCGTGGACGACGTCCTCAAGCACGCCACCCTGGTGGTGACCGGGGTGGGCCTGCTAACGCTGCTGCTGGCCTCCCTCATCGCGAGCTGGACAGTATCGCGCGCGTTCCGGCCGCTGGCACGGGTGGAGAAGACCGCCGCAGCCATCGCCGCCGGTGACCTCTCCCGCCGCGTTGAGGTGGAGAATCCTGCCACTGAGCTGGGCCGGCTGAGCAGCTCACTGAACGCCATGCTGGCCCACATTGAGACCGCATTTGCGGCCCGGACCGCGTCCGAGGCCAGGATGCGCCGCTTCGCCGCGGACGCCTCCCATGAACTCCGCACACCGCTGGTGACCATCCGCGGTTTCTCCGAGCTTTACCGCCATGGCGCCCTGTCCACGGACGATGACGTGGCCACCGCGATGGGCCGGATCGAAAGCGAAGCCAAGCGCATGGGTTCCATGGTCGAGGACCTGCTCCTGCTGGCCCGCCTGGACGAGCAGCGGCCGTTGCAGCAAAAGCCCGTGGACCTGCAGCTGATCGCCCACGACGCCGTGGTGGACACCCAGGCCAGCGACCGCTCCAGGACCATCTCGCTGGCGGGCCTCAACGGCGGCCCGGCCACGCCTGCCCCGGTGCTTGGGGACGAAGCCAAGCTGCGCCAGGTGGTGGGCAACCTCGTGGGCAACGCGCTGCGGTACACCCCGGACGGCAGCCCCATTGAACTCGCCGTGGGAGTCCGCAGCACTAATGGTGAGGCCCGTTCCATCATCGAGGTACGGGACCACGGGCCCGGCATTTCGGAAGAGGACGCGGCCAAGGTTTTTGAACGGTTCTACCGTGCCGACACGTCCCGCACCCGGGAGACGGGCGGCAGCGGCCTGGGCCTGGCCATCGTGGCCGCCATCGTGGGTTCGCACGGCGGTTCAGTGCGGGTGGAGAAGACCGACGGCGGCGGGGCCACGCTGGTGGTCAGCCTGCCGCACCGTGACGAAGCACCCGCAGATGACGCAGCGGGTGGGGAGGAAGCGGCGGAGGGCGGCGCCGCCCAGCGTGGCGCGGGCAGCGGCAGCTCGGTTATCCACATATAGAGCTCAGGCCATGACTCCGCCCCGCGCGGCTTCCTAGGCTCGTCTCATCAGCCCGGAACCGCCGGGCTGATGAGACGCCTCCCGCCGTACCGAAAGGCATAGCCATGAGCATCATTTCCGTCGACACCGAGCTACTGCAGCTGAAGTCCGCAAACGTACAGTCAACCGTGGACAGGATCAGCGCTGACGTCCAGGCCATGAAGCGTGGGCTGGACGAGCTGCAAGGCTCGTGGCGCGGTGCGGCGGCCAGCAACTTCCAGGCGCTGGTCACCGAGTGGACCATCACCCAGGGCCGGGTGGAAGCGTCGCTGGCCTCCATCAACGCGGCGCTGGCCTCCGCCGCGGCCACGTATGCCCAGGCCGAGCAGGGCAACGCGCAGCGGTTCAGCTGACAGGTCAGGCTTCCGGGGTTCCTTGATGGAACCGCAGCCGCCACCGTTCGCCGTCGAGGACCCACAACGAGCTTCGCAGTGTGGTGCCGGCGCGGGCAAAGCTCCGATACGTCAGCAGGACAGCACCGGGGCCAATGCGCTCAGCGCCCAGAACCTCGATGTCGGTCCTTTCTCCGGGGTCCTCTTCGAGGGCCATCATCATGGCGTCCCGGGTCCACACCCTTCCCGAGCTGCCGAATTCCATGAAGTCCGGGTGGAGGAGGACTGCGGTCCGGCCAATGTCGCCGCGCACCAGCGGGCCCAGCAGTTCACGTTCGAGTTGCTCCACCAGGGCCTCCGGCGCGACCGCACCGGCCTGCTGCGCTGCCTCCGCATCCTCCTGGGCTTCCGTGTCCAATTCGCTGAACAGGTCAAGCTCGTCATAAGCCGATACCGGCTGGGGCATGGCCCGCTGTTTGCCGTTTCCCGCTGCAGGACCTCTTTGGCCGGCCGCTGCCGGGCGGGTGTCCGCACGGGTGGGGCCTGCCTCCGGGCGGCCGGCGGCGGCCGGGCGGGCGGGTGCAGGGGCGGGGATGTCGAGGGTGGCCGGCTGGAGGCCACTGCCGGCCTGAGGCTGCGCCTCAAAGCTGTGCCCGGAGGCGCCCGGATGGTGCGCCCCCGGAAATCCCGGACCAGACCGGGCGGCCACGCCCTGCTGGTAGGCGGTTGCCGCGGCCCGGGCGCGTTCATCGGCGGCCTCGTTCAGGCTGTGGCCGGCATGGCCCTTGACCCATTCGAAGGTGTACGTCCGGCCTGCCAGTTCGCGGTCCAGTTCCTTCAGCAGTTCAACGTTCAGGACCGGCTTCCCGTCAGCTTTGCGCCATCCCTTGCGCTTCCACCCGGGCATCCATTTGGTAATGGAGTTGATGACGTACTGGCTGTCACAGAGGATGCGAAGGTCCTCCCCCGGAAGATGCGCGGTGGCCCGCAGCAGATCCAGGACAGCCATCAGCTCCCCTTGGTTATTGGTGCCGTGGGGCCAGCCACCGGCCCGCCAACAGTTGTCATCCACGTACCAGGCCCAGCCGGCCGGCCCCGGGTTTCCCAAGGCCGAACCGTCAGCCGCTGCAGTAATCGTCACCGGTCCATCCTGCCAGAAGCCAACGACAACGGGCCGCCGCCTCAGCGGCTCAAAGCCCACCCGGCGGTACGCCGCACGAAGTACTGGTCCCGCAAGCGCCGGGTCAGCCGGCCCGAAAGCCATCCCAGAAAACGTTTACCGAAACTCTTGACGCAACCCTTCCGCTCACGAAACAATCACAGAATCACAGCGAGAAAGCGCTTTCCCGCAGAGTCGGGCACCCGCAACGACGTGGGATCGACCCAGCGGCGACAAAATACGGAAGGAACATCAATGACGAGTCCAGTCTTCAGCCGGCGCAGTTTCCAGCTCGGCGCCGCCGCCTTGGCCTTTTCCCTGCTGGCGACAGGCTGCGGAGCTCCCGGCAGTTCCGGGGACAACGGGCAGGTGACCCTGCGGTTCGCATGGTGGGGCAACGAGTACCTGAACGCACAGACCCAGAAGGTCATCGCCGCGTTCGAGGCGTCGCACCCGAATATCAAGATCAAGGCGGAGCCGGGCGAATGGGCCAGCTACTGGGACAAGCTGGCCACGAAGACCGCTGCCAATGATGCACCGGACGTCATCCAGATGGACCAGAAGTACATTGCCGAATACGGCGGGCGCGGGGCGCTTATGGACCTGTCGAAGCAAAGCGGCATCGACACCTCGAAGCTGGACAAGGAGGCCTTGGCCTCCGGCCAGCACGGTGGCGCCCAGTATGGTCTCAGCACCGGCCAGAATGCCTACGTCATCATGGCCAACACCAAGGTGTTCGACGCCGCAGGCATTCCGCTGCCGGACGACAGGACGTGGACGTGGAAAGACTTCACGGACACCGCAGCCAAGATCAGCGCCGCTGGTGGCGGGAAGAGCTACGGCGCCGCCTACGGCAGCAACGAAGCAGACCTGATCATCTGGCTGCGCCAGCACGGACAAGACCTGTACACGGGTGACGGGGGCCTCGGTTTCGAGACGGCGACCGCCGCGTCTTTCTGGGAACGGCTCAAGGACCAGCGCAACTCAAAGGCCAGTCCTCCTGCCACCGTCGCCACCGAGGACGCCGGCGCGGGGCTGGAGGAGAGCCTGTTCGGCACCAACCGGGTGGCCATGGCCTGGTGGTGGACCAACCAGCTGGGGTCCCTGGAGTCCACCACGGGCAGCAGCATCAAGATGCTGCGGGCACCGAGCATCAGTGGCGCATCGGCAAGCAACGGGATGTACTACAAGCCCACCATGTTCTGGTCGGCTTCGTCCCGGTCCAAGCACCCGCAGCAGGCGGCTGAATTCATCGACTACCTCACGAACAGTCCGGAGGCAGGCGGCATCCTGATGACGGACCGCGGCGTGCCCACCAACAGCGCGATCGTCGCGGGCATTACTCCCTCGCTCAAGCCGGCTGACACCACGGTGGTGGGCTTCCTCAAGGACATAGCGCCGGACGTCAAGGGCGCGCCACCGGTCCCGCCGGTGGGTGCGGGCAGCGTCCAGAACGTCATCAAGCGCTACACGGATGAAGTACTGTACGACCGCCTGACCCCGCAGGCAGCCGCGGATGCCTTCAAGAAGGAGGTTGAAGGGATGCTGGCTTCCGCCAGGAAGTAGCCCTCGGAACCATAAAAATGCGGCCCCCTCCAAACGGAGGGGGCCGCATTTCATGTCAGCGGGACAGGTCCCGGCAGTGGGCTTAGAAGCCGCCCATGCCGCCCATGCCGCCCATGTCGTCTCCACCGGCGGGGGCAGAAGCCTTCTCGGGCTTGTCTGCCACCACGGCTTCGGTGGTGAGGAACAGGCCGGCGATGGACGCCGCGTTCTGCAGGGCAGAGCGGGTGACCTTGACCGGATCGTTCACGCCGGCTGCCAGCAGGTCGACGTACTCGCCGGTGGCTGCGTTCAGGCCGTGGCCTGCGGGCAGGCCGCGGACCTTGTCGACAACCACGCCGGGCTCGAGGCCGGCGTTGAAGGCGATCTGCTTCAGCGGGGCGTCAATGGCAACGCGGACGATGTTGGCGCCCGTTGCTTCGTCGCCGGAGAGCTGCAGGTTGGCAAATGCCTTGGCACCGGCCTGGATGAGGGCAACACCGCCACCGGCGACGATGCCTTCTTCAACCGCAGCCTTGGCGTTGCGGACGGCGTCCTCGATGCGGTGCTTGCGTTCCTTGAGCTCAACCTCGGTGGCGGCACCGGCCTTGATGACTGCAACGCCGCCGGCCAGCTTGGCCAGGCGTTCCTGCAGCTTCTCGCGGTCGTAGTCGGAGTCCGAGTTCTCGATCTCGGCGCGGATCTGGGATACGCGGCCGGCGATCTGGTCGGCGTCGCCTGCACCCTCGACGATGGTGGTCTCGTCCTTGGTGACAACAACCTTGCGGGCCTGGCCCAGCAGTTCGAGGCCTGCGGTCTCGAGCTTGAGGCCGACTTCCTCGGAGATGACCTGGCCGCCGGTGAGGACGGCGATGTCTGCCAGCTGTGCCTTGCGGCGGTCGCCGAAGCCCGGGGCCTTGACGGCAACGGACTTGAAGGTGCCACGGATCTTGTTGACGATCAGGGTGGCCAGGGCCTCGCCCTCGATGTCTTCGGCGATGATCAGCAGCGGCTTGTTGGACTGCATGACCTTTTCGAGGACAGCAACCAGTTCCTTGACGTTGGAGATCTTGGAGTTGACGATCAGGATGTACGGATCCTCGAGGACCGTTTCCTGGCGCTCGGCGTCGGTGACGAAGTAGGCGGAGATGTAGCCCTTGTCGAAGCGCATGCCTTCGGTGAGTTCAAGCTCCAGGCCGAAGGTGTTGGACTCCTCGACCGTGATGACGCCTTCCTTGCCGACCTTGTCCAGGGCTTCGGCGATGAGGGCACCAATTTCGTCGTCACCGGCGGAGATGGAGGCGGTGGCCGCGATCTCTTCCTTGGTTTCGATTTCCTTGGCGGAGGCCAGGAGTTCGCGGGTGACAGCTTCAACGGCCTTCTCGATGCCGCGCTTGAGGGACAGCGGGTCGGCACCGGCAGCAACGTTGCGCAGGCCTTCCTTGACCAGCGCCTGGGCCAGCACCGTCGCAGTCGTGGTACCGTCGCCGGCGACGTCGTCCGTCTTCTTGGCAACTTCCTTGACCAGCTCTGCGCCGATCTTCTCGTACGGGTCGTCCAGCTCGATCTCCTTGGCGATGGAAACACCATCGTTGGTGATCGTGGGGGCGCCCCACTTCTTTTCGAGGACGACGTTGCGTCCACGCGGGCCGAGGGTGACCTTAACGGCGTCGGCGAGGGTGTTCAGGCCACGCTCAAGGCCGCGGCGTGCCTCTTCATCAAATGCAATGATCTTGGCCATAACGGCAGTAGTCCTTTCGGGACAGTCGTTAAGAATGAACCTTCGCTGCAGTGCCCGCGACGGACGATCCTTCGACAGCGGCCTCTGTATGCCTCCGCCTGGGGATCTCACTGAAGTGAGGTGTTTCTTTCGCTCTTCGACCGGTGCCTTGCTCGGCCGGCCGGAACCGGGCGTTGCTTAGCAGTCGGTACGTCAGAGTGCTAACTCCATAATTAGCACTCCCCCGGTGAGAGTGCAAGCGAAAACACACCGGAGGGGCTGCTGGCGGCGGTCGCTTCGCCGAGGGCGATCAGCCCTGATGTCCGGCTGTCTCCCGGCCGCTCGGAGTGGGCAGGTTGTCCGGCCCGTATGTAAAGACGGAGAAGGACGCCACGGTGATATCCCCGTTCGCGTCGAAGGCAATGGGGCCCGACTCGCCGTCGTAATTGATGTCGGGGCCGGCAGCCAGGCCGCCCAGGCACGCCTTGTAGGTCACGCACGGCGCAGCGGCCGTTCCGGCGCCTGGTGCCGCTGTTCCGCCCGATACCGGGATCAGGTTGGCGGCGATCGAGCGGCCGGCGTCGTCCTGCGCGCGGGCCGCTGCCAGCGCGGCCAGGGTCACGGCGTCGTAGGTCTCGGCAGCGTAGGAGACGTCCTTCAGCGACGGGTCCACCGCCAGGAGTTTTTGCTGGAAGGCGGCGGAAGGCAGCTGTCCCGGCACCACCGCGCGGGCGCCATCCAAGACCTTGGAACCGAGGCCTGAGCCGTAGCGGGCGAAAGCGCCGTCGCTCAGGATGATGCGTGAACCGCCAACGCCGGTACCGTTCAGCGCGGCCAGTGCGCCTTGGGCGCCCTCACGGGCTATCAGGACGACGGCGTCCGGCTTGGCTTTGGCGATGGAGCTTGCCGCCGCGGCGTCCCCGGTCGTGAAGCCGGCACCGGAAAGGACGGTAAGCCCGGACTGCTTTGCCGCTTCCGTGACGGCGGCCTGCAGGTCCTTGCCGTAGGTGCCTTCCTGGTACAGCACGCTGACGGTGGCAGCCCCGGCGTCCTTGGCGAGTTTGGCCAACACAGGCCCTTGCGCGACGTCGGCCGCCGCGGTGCGGAAGTAGTAGCCGCCGCTGGCCATTCCGGTCAGGCCGGCAGCGGTGTTGGCCGGGGAGATGAGCGGTATGTGCGCGCGGGACAGGACACCTACGGCTGCCTCCGCATGGCTGGAGTCGGTGGGTCCGATGACCACGTCCGCCTTGGCGGCGAGCAGGGCTTTTGCCTGCCCGGCGGTGTCCTGTTCCGGGTGTGCGGGCAGCAGTTCGACGGGGCGGCCCTTGTGTCCCCCGGCTGCGTTGATGTCCTGGACGGCCAGCTTGGCGGCGGCGAGCTGTGGCTGGTTCAGGAAAGCGTTGCCGCCGGTGTTGTCCAGGACCAGGCCCACCCGGAGGACGCCGTCGCCGGATGCCTCGGCGGATTCCACCCGGGCGTTTCCGCCTGTCCCGGAGCAGGCTGTGGCGCCGAGAACGGCTGCCAGGGAAACGGCCAGGGCAGTGCGGACGGCGGGACGGTGCTTCGGGTTCACTCGGCGGGCCGGACGTTTTCCGCCTGCGGGCCCTTGTCGCCCTCGCCGACCTCCAGCTGCACCCGTTGTCCTTCCTCAAGGGCCCGGTAGCCTTCGCCCCGGATCGCAGACCAATGGACAAAGATGTCATCACTGGAGCCGTCAACGGTGATGAAGCCGTAGCCTTTTTCAGCGTTGAACCATTTGACGGTTCCCAGTGCCATGGTGACCAACTCTTTTCCGTTGCGGCCGGGTGGGCCGGTGCTGTTGCGTGCAGCCCCGCGGGCCGTGGCCTGGAATCACTCTAGCCAAAGGCCGCCACGGGCCGCAGGCTGCGGCAGGCCCCGGGCCGGGAACGTTATGCAGGCGTAACTGAGGCCGGCCGGTTACCGGTACCCGGGGCCCAGGACCACCACGAGCGGCACCTGGAACTCGGTGCTGCTGACGACCGTGGGGATGTTCAACAGTGCGGCGAGCTCCTGGGCACTGGCCAGTTGCTGGGGACCGGCGTAGTAGATCACGGAGGATTTCTGCGGTGCGCCGGACCAGTTGCCTACCTGTCCGAGCTTCCAGCCGTCAGCCTGGACTGTTCCGCCAATGCGGCTGGCCAGCCCGGCGGTACCGGCCGCGTTGTAGACGGCCACTGCCTGCGTCCGGTCGACGGCCTGCTGGGTGGCCGACTGCGTCGGCTCCGGGCTGCCGCTTGGGGACGGCCCGGCGGTGGCCGAAGGTTCTGAAGCGGCCGGGGGCGTGGGTGCCTGCGTGGTGGACGGGGTGGATCCGGTACCCGCCAACGCGGTGGATTCCACACTGGCAGAGGCCTCGGTTGCCGTGGCGTTGAACCCCAGCTTGGGGAGGATCAGGAAAGACACCAGCCCGATCGCCAGCGCCGCGACGCCCACGGCGAGGATGGGCCACAGCCGCACCCGGGACGGGGCCGAGGCCGTCCGGTGGACACCTTGTCGCGACGCGGCCTCGGGGACCTTGTCGAATTCATCGCGGGCGTATTTGGTCATGGTGGAAGGACATCCTTGTTGATTGCTGCCAGGGTCCCGGCCTGGGGCGTGCTAAGCGTCGGATCCCAGGCGGCGGGCGGTGCGTGCACGGTGGCGCGACGTACGTAGTCTACGCAATCTCTTGACCAGCATGGGATCGTGGGCCAGGGCATCCTCGCGGTCGATCAGGGCATTGAGGAGCTGGTAGTAATGGGTTGCGGAGAGGTCGAACAGCTCCCGGATGGCCTGTTCCTTGGCCCCCGCGTACTTCCACCACTGCCGCTCCAGCGCCAGCATCTGCTGTTCGCGCTCGGTGAGGGAGGAGTCACGGAGCAGAAAATCCGCCAGCAGGGAATTCCGTGGATCCTGCTCCGGCAGGTGTTCCCGGGCCGGTTCCGCCACGGCACACTCCTTCGCTGGTTACGGTAAATGTCTTACCCCCATGCTAGCGGGCGAATCACAGGAGTGTCATTCGGCCCGCCGTCGACGCACTTTCCCGACCGGCGGGCTCCTGCTGCAAGAATGGACCGATGTTTGAATCGGATGCGTTGTTCGACCTGCAGCAGGACCCGGCGGACGCCACCCGCTTCAGCGACCTGGCCAAGTTGCCCCTGGCGGAGCTCATGGCGCCTGACTGGGCGGCGGCGCTGCAGGGCGTCGACGCGAAGCTGCGGTCGGTGCTGGACTTCCTTGCCGGCGAAGAGGCGGCCGGGCACCAGATCCTGCCGCCGCCGTCGAACGTCCTGCGCGCGTTCCGCCAGCCGCTCGCCGGCGTGAAAGTCCTCATTGTGGGGCAGGACCCCTACCCCACGCCGGGGCACGCCGTCGGCCTTTCCTTCTCCGTGGACGCGCGCACGCGCCCGCTCCCCCGCAGCCTGGCGAACATCTACCGTGAACTCGAATCCGACCTGGGCATTTCCCCGCGCGTCCACGGCGACCTGTCCGCCTGGGCGGATCAGGGAGTCCTGCTCCTGAACCGGGTGCTCACCGTCCGGGCGGGGTCCGCGGGCTCCCACCGGGGCAAGGGCTGGGAGGACATTACGACGGCGGCAGTCACGGCAGTGGCCGGACGTCGGGCCTCGGACGGGTCCAGGACGCCCCTGGTAGCCGTCTTGTGGGGCAAGGAGGCGGAGGGGGTAAGGCCCCTCCTTGCCGGTGCGCCCGTCGTCGCCAGCGCGCACCCCAGTCCGTTATCCGCCTCGCGCGGCTTCTTTGGTTCCCGGCCATTCAGCCGCGTGAACGAGCTGCTGCGGGAACAGGGTGCGCCGGACGTAACCTGGGAGCTCCCGCCGGTGCCCCTGGCTTAGGCTTGCCTGATGAGCACTGTCCCCGCCGCCACCAGCGCTACGAAAAACAACCGCCCCCAGGTCAACCTGACGGTACTGCGCAAAGAGCAGTTGTCCCCGCACATGGTCCGGGTCATCGCAGGTGGGGACGGATTCAGGGACTTCGTCAACAACGCATTCGTGGACCGTTATGTAAAGATCGTGTTCCCACAGCCCGGCGTGGACTATCCCTCCCCCCTGGATCTGTGGACGGTCCGGGAAACCATGCCGCGCGAGCAGTGGCCGTATACCCGCACCTACACGCTCCGCTGGGTGGATCCCGGGGCCAAGGAGCTCGCCATCGACTTCGTGGTCCATGGCGACGAAGGCCTGGCCGGTCCGTGGGCGGCCAACGCCCGGCCCGGCGAGACGCTCACCTTTACCGGCCCGGGCGGTGCGTACAACCCCAATCCCGAGGCTGACTGGTATCTGTTCGCCGGTGATGAGGCCGCCCTGCCGGCCATTGCCGCGTCCATCGAGGCACTTCCTCCCACCGCAGTGGGGCTGGCCTTCCTGGAAGTCGGGGCCGAGGCCGACATCCAGCCCCTGAACGCTCCGGCCGGACTCGAGGTCCGGTGGCTGGTCCGCGGCGAAGTCCCGGCGGGCTCGAGCACGTTGCTGGTGGATGCCGTGGCGGGCGCGGAGTGGCCTGCCGGCACCGTGGATGTCTTTGCCCACGGCGAGCGGGGCTACATGAAGTCCCTGCGCGAGGTCTTCTTCAAGCAGCGTGGCCTGGAGCGGCGCCAGGTGTCATTGTCCGGGTACTGGGCGCAGGGCCGCGTGGAAGACGTGTTCCAGGCAGAGAAGAAGTTGCCGGTAGGGCAAATCTAGCGCCGCCGGGCGCGGCGGCGCTCGTTGCTCGCCAGGCTGCGGGTCAGGGGCCTGGCCAGCACGTCGCCCAGGACGATCCCGCCGGCTGTTCCCAGCACGATGGCGCCGGCGCTGAGCATGCCGCCCGCGCCGTTCAGGATTTCCGATTCCTCGACCGTGAGCACATACATGGACCGGAAGATGGTGAGCCCTGGCAGCAGGATCAGCGCCGCGGGCACAGCCACCACCAGCTGCGGCGCGCCCATCCGCAGTGCCACCACACGTGCCAGGAGGCCGATGACAACGGCCGCCAGCGCCGGGGCGAAGCGGTCCCCGATCCCCAGCAGGCCGCCGCCGAGCAGCACCAGGTAGCCTGCCACGCCTACTCCCGCCGTTGGCAGCAGGAGCTGCCAGGTGGTCTGCTCGGTGATGCCGATGGCCATCACCGCAGCGGCCACGAACAGGATAAGGACCCACAGATCGTAGGCGGGCGGGAAGGTCTGCGTGACGTCGATCCGCTGCAACCCTGTCAGCTCCCCCACCACGAAGGCCACGGCAATGCCGGCCACGATCGCACCGAAGGTCAGCAGGGTTGACAGGAACCGGCCCGCGGCGGTGACCGGGAAGCCGTTGATGGCGTCCTGTACGGACGAGACCAGCCGTCCGGTGGGCAGCAGCAGCAGGATGCCGCCCACCACCACGATCGACGGTGACGCGGTGAGGCCGAACTGCCAGAGCAGCAAGGCAAGGATGGTGACGACGAACGAGCAGCTGACCGTGGTGAAGAAGTCCGGGACCCGCCAGCGGCCCAGTTGCCGGGCCAGCAGGCTGATCCCGATGTTGGCTACGAACGCGATGGCCGAGGACACCACGCCGCCGCCCAGCACACCGACGAACACGGCGGCGAAAACACCGAATGCGGCGGTGACCATCCAGCGCGGATACGGTTTGGGGCTGGTGATGGCCTCGTTGAGCCTGCGGATGGCTTCCTCGCGGCCCACGCCGCCAGCCACGATATCCGTGACCAGCTGGTGGACCTTGGCAAGGCCGGCGTAGTTGTTGGTCCAGGACCGCACCACGCGCAGCAGGGCGATGGGCGTCTGGTCCTTGGGGGCGTAATTGATGCCCACGGACTGGTTGGTGATGTCCACCTCGATATTCTTCAGGCCCAGGGCGGCCGTGACGGCGATGATGCTGGTCTCCACCTCCAGGGCGCCCGCCCCGTAGCGGAACATGGTCTCTGCCAGGTGGAGCGCGAAGTCCAGGGTCTTGCGGGCCGATGTGTCCACACCGCCCACCTGGATGGTGGGGTTGGCGTAGGGGCTGCCCGCCAGGCGGTCCACGATGCTCAAGGGGGCGGTGGGCGGGTTCTCGCCCTGCACCAGGCGCCGCAGCATCCTCCGGGCGGCTGCGTCCTGCCGCATCTGGGCAGGGGTCAGCGGCTCAGTCTTGGGCAGGCCGTCAGTCTTCGGCCTGGACCCTGGCCGTTCGTGCCGGTCGGTCATGCCCGGTTCCTCCCTCTGCGCGGTGTGTGGACGGTCAGGCTGCGCGCTTCAGCGGCAGCTTGCCAAGCAGGGTACGGGCAGCGGCGGCGGCTGATCTGGCCAGCCGGTTGGCATGGAAGGCCGCGGGCCGTACGGGCATGGTGAAGTCGCCCACCAGCTGGACCACTTCGCCGCCGAATCCCTTCTTGAATTCGTAGCCGCCGTGCCCCTCCTCGTCCTGTCCGGAGATGCCGAACGTGCCGTAGAAGTTGTACCGCGGGTATTCCTTCTCCAGGGCGTGCAGCATCATGCCCCAGTACAGTGAGGTGGCGCCGTTGAAGTAGATGTAGTCCTGGACGGTGCCGCCGATCACGCACACCACCTCATCGCCGTAGCAGACGAAGTGGATGGCTGCCACGGTGGCGGTCCCGACCGAATCCGGGAACCTCTCGATGTCCTTGAGGCTCCGCTCGTAGCTGTCCACCAGGTCCTGGACCACTTTGAGCCGGTTGGCTTTCTTCTTGCTGCCCGTTTCTTCCACTTCACGCCGGAGCTCCGCGGCGGTGGCAGACTCAGCTGCCAGGCGCTCGGTGATGGATTTCCGGTACGCGGGGATGTCGATCTTGGCCATCATGAGCTTGGTGAATTCCGCCGAGGTGGTCCTGAGCAGGTGCTCGTAGTAGGCGCGCTCGCGGTAGGTGAATCCCTTTTCGTCCCCGGCCCGGCTCAACGCCCCGTAGAAGTCGTCCAGGGTTTCCAGCGTGGCCTGTTCCAGGAAGACGCCGTTCTTTTCGGCCTTGCGGATGGCCTTCCGGGTCCGGTAACTGGTGCCCATGATGAGTTCTTCGGCGTCCTGGATTCCCACGAGGCTCTTGATGAACATCCAGTTCACGTTAACGAAGTTCATGTCCAGGCCCTGGTGCCGGAACCCGAGCCGCTCCAGGTCCGCCACGAGCGGACGGTTGTCCTCGACGTCCGGGTGCTCGGCGCCGTCGGCGTCCCGTGCGATGTACCTGATGTTCGGGGAGATCCGCAGTTCAGCGGCTTTGCGGCCGGCGGCGTGCTTGCGGAGGAGTTCGACGACGCCACTCACCAGGTTGCGGTCCTCGTAGTCCATGAGGGGGCCCTTGGCGCATTCGCAGATGGTGTAGCCAAGCCTGGTGGTCGAGTAGTTGAGCTTGCCGGCGGCGACGAGTTCGCCGCCGCGCCGGACGCCGAAGAGCTCCACCTGCTGGCCCCGGGCGCGCTGGAAACGGGCAAAGTCGATGGACTGCAGGAAGCTGTTTTGCGGGTGCTTTACGGCGAAGGCCTCAAACTCGGCGTCGCTGAGCGTGGCATATTCAAGTCCGGTAGCGGCGGAAACAGGATTCAAGGGGTGACCTTCTTCGGGACTCTTCGCGGCCTGGTGGGCACGCGCTGGGCGGACGGTGTTCGGGGCGGGCTGCACGGGACGTACGGTCCGGCCGTGGGCTGCGGTGGGTGCATCCCACGGGATGCCGGTCAGTAGAACTGCTGGCCGGTCCGGGCGGTTTCAATCCGGCGGAGCACCTTTTCGCCGCCACTGGTCCAGAGCTTGTGGCGCAGCGGGGAAAGGACGTAGTCGTAGCAGCCCACAAAGTCGGTGACGGTCTTGGTGAAGCTGGTCTTGAACATTCCCATCCCGTACAGGTTGTGGGTTTTGTCCTTGATCCGGGCCGCAGGCGGGGTGCCGCAAAAGTCGTATTCGGTACAGCCGAGTTCCTGCATGCGGCGGATGGCTTCCCACTGCACCAAATGCGAGTCGCCGTACTGTTTGCGGTTTTGGGTGGACCCGCCGTCCTTGTAGGTTGCCTTGGCACCGTAGTTGATCACGAAGGCTCCGACGCTGGGCCTTCCATCCTCATAGACGAAGAAGAAGTTGCCTTGGCCACGGTTGCAGAATTCGTCCCAGAACTTGGCGTAGTAGTCGTAGCTGCGCAGGGGCATGGAGCCCTTGGCGTTGACGGTGTCTGCCATCAGGTCGTAGAGGGCGCGGTAGGTTTCCGGGCCTTGTTCCTGCCGTACCACCTGGCAGCCTTCGCGTTCGGCGCGCCGGATGGCGTTCCGGGCGCGCGAGGAGATCGCTTTGAACACGTCCTCGCTGCTGCCGGAAATATCCAGCAGCGCGGTGGAGTCGTTGGACTGGATATTGGGGGCTTTGACAAGGCCCGCGGCCTGGATGTCCCGCTGCGCCTCGGCGGTGTCGATGATGTCCGGTTCCACCTTGATGGTAAAGACGTTCAGTTTCCGGCTGCGGGCAAAGGCCGCGCAGGCTTCGAGGGCGGCTTTCAGGTCCGCGGCGGCGGCAACGTCAGGGCCTTTGATGAGATACCAGAGCCGACCCAGGACCGGAAATGACTTTTCCAGGACCAGGTTGTAACTGGAGTTTCCCGGGGCTTCCAGGACAAGGAAGCGGACTTTCCAGCCGGACCCGTTCTTGACCGATGCGTAGGCGGCGGACTGCAGCATGTTGCCGCCGTTGGGGTTGGCCGTGACGTGCTTGTCCCAGTTCTCAATTTCCTCGGCTGTGGCAAAACGTGCGGTGAATTCTCGCAAGGGGGCCGTGTCCAATCGGGTTTGTGCGCGGTTTCGGTGGGTCTGGATGCGTGCGGACATGCAGCATCAAGTCTAAAGCCTCAGCCGCTGGAGCCTTTCTCCCGGCGATGCCTGGCATGGCGCCGACCGTCCACGGGGCGGCGCCTTGACGGGGCTGCCCCGGGTCCGCAAGGGTTGGAGGATGAGGCCGGACCGGGACCAGAGCAGCACTTCCGCGGAGCGCGGACGGCCCTATGGCGCCGGGATCCAAATCGCCGGGCTCGCCGCCTTCCTGGTGGCGTCCTTGCTGGTGGCGGCGCTGGGCGGATTGGCGTCGGCCAGCAACGTCAACGGCTGGTATGCAACGGCGGACAAGGCGCCATGGTCTCCGCCCAACGGCGTGTTTGGCCCGGTGTGGGGAATCCTCTACACGGCGATGGCTGTTGCCGGCTGGCTGGTGTGGCGCAAACGGACGGAGCGGACCCGGAGCGCCCTCACCGCCTACGGGATCCAGTTGCTCCTTAACCTTGCCTGGACCCCCGCGTTCTTTGCCCTCTACCCCGTCCTTGGAACCGCGGCACTGTGGTTTGGGCTTGGCATCATCCTGGCGCTCATTGCCGCCGTCGGAGTCACCGTTCTCTATTTTGGTCCCATCAGCCGGACCGCCGGGTTACTCCTGCTGCCGTACATTTCCTGGCTGGTGTTTGCCGCCTCCTTGAACTGGTGGGCCGCCGCCTACAACTAGGGAGTGGGCGCCGGGTTCCGGGAAGAGGCGCCTGTGGTCAGCATTCGACGACGTTGACGGCGAGGCCGCCCATGGCGGTTTCCTTGTATTTGTGGGACATGTCCTTGCCGGTTTCGCGCATGGTGATGATGACTTCGTCCAGGGAGACCCGGTGGGTCCCGTCGCCCCAGAGCGCCATTTTCGCGGCGTTGATCGCTTTCGCGGCAGCGATCGCGTTCCGTTCGATGCAGGGCACCTGCACCAGCCCGCCGATCGGGTCGCAGGTCAGGCCCAGGTTGTGTTCCATTGCGATCTCAGCGGCGTTCTCCACCTGCGCCGGGGTGCCCCCCATGACATCGGCCAGGCCAGCGGCGGCCATCGAGGAGGCGGACCCCACCTCGCCCTGGCAGCCGACCTCGGCCCCGGAAATCGAGGCTTGTTCCTTGTAGAGGACTCCCACGGCGGCGGCGGCGAGCAGGAATTTGACCACGACGTCGTCGCGGTCAGCGCCGGTGGCTTTGTCCATGCCGGGAGCGAAGTGCAGGGCGTAGAACAACACCGCAGGGATGATCCCGGCTGCCCCGTTCGTCGGGGCGGTGACCACCCGGCCGCCGGACGCGTTTTCCTCGTTCACGGCCAACGCCACCAAGTTAACCCACTCCTGCCAATACCGGGGATCGAACGGGCCCGCGTCCCACGCGGCGTCCTGGTCCGTGTCCTGCCCGTCGGCGCATTCCTTCTTCAACCGCTCAAACCAGTCAGGGGCGCGGCGGCGGACCTTCAAGCCGCCCGGCAACACGCCCTCACGCTTCAACGAGGCCGCGACGCAGGCTTCCATCACGGACCAGATGTGCAGCAACCCGGCCCGGATCTCCTCCTCCCCGCGGGAGGCTTGTTCGTTCACCAGCATCACATCGGCGATTCCCAGCCCGGTCGCTGCGCAGTGCTCCAGCAGTTCGGCGGCGGTCCGGAACGGCAGCGGAAGCTCCTTCTTGGATTCCTCCAGTTCCTGCCGGGCCGCGTCTTCCTCACCCTCCCGGACGATGAACCCGCCACCGACCGAGAAGAACGTCGCGGTATGCACCACGGCACCGTCAGCGTCCGTGACGGTGAACGTCATCCCGTTCGTGTGCCGCGGCAGGACGGTTAACGGCCGCAACACCATGTCCTTCACCCCATAGGGCAGCGGGACGGCGCCGGCGAGGTTCAAGGTCCCGGTCCCGGCAATGCCGGCCAGCCGCTCCTCCACCTCCGCCGGGAGGATCAACTCCGGATGAAACCCCTCCAAGCCCAGCAGGATCGCGGTCATCGTCCCGTGCCCATGACCGGTGGCCGCCAACGAGCCATACAAATCCACCCGCAACGACGCCACGTGAGCCAGCACCCCCGAGGCCTTGAGTTCCTCCGCAAAAACGGCGGCAGCCCGCATCGGCCCCACAGTATGAGACGACGAAGGCCCGATCCCGATCGAAAATAGATCAAAAACGCCAACAGCCATGCGATTGGTTCCTAACTAAAACGGGTGGTGGGGCGGGGTTTCGTCAAGCGAAACTCCCGGCTGTCCGGCGCTATTTTTGGCGCTTGTAGAACGGGAGGCCGACGACTTCGAAGGGTTCGGCCTTACCGCGAAGGTCGACTTCGAGGGAAGTTCCCGGCGCCGAATGCTCCACGTCGACGTAGGCCATGGCGATGGGGTAGCCCAGAGTGGGCGAAGGCTGGCCGGAGGTGACCTCACCGACGGTGGCGCCGTCTTTCAGGACCGGGTAGTGGGCGCGGCCGGCCCGGCGTCCCCGGCCCTTGAGCCCCACGAGGCGGCGGCCGGAGGTGCTGCCTGCACCGGCTTCCTTCTTGGCTGCCAGCGCGGCCTTCCCGACAAAGTCGCCTTCTTTGGACAGCGCGACGACGGCGCCCAGGCCGGCGGCGAACGGGTCGCCGTCCAGCGAGAGTTCGTTGCCGTAGAGCGGCATTCCTGCTTCGAGGCGGAGGGAGTCGCGGGAAGCGAGCCCTGCGGGGGTGAGCTGGCCCTCGTCGGCAATGGCGATCAGCGCCTGCCAGAGGCCCGGGGCGTCCCCGTTGTCCACGAAGATCTCGAAGCCGTCCTCGCCGGTGTACCCGGTCCGGGCCAGCAGCAGGTCCAGGCCCGCACCGCCCACCAGGAAGGGGACCTCGACGGCGGCGTAGTACTTCAGCCCTGTCACCAGGGAATGCCGGGCTGCCGGAACCAGCCGCAGCAGGATCGATTCTGCTGCCGGGCCTTGGACGGCGATCAGTGACGTGCGGGCTGAGGCGTCCTCCACCTTCACGTCGAACCGGGCGGCACGTTCCTGCAATGCTGCCGCGACGGTGTCTGCGTTTCCTGCGTTGGGGACCACCAGGAAGACGTCGGTGCCGTCCGGCGCTGCCGGCCGGCGGTAGGTAATGAGGTCGTCGATGATGCCGCCGTCTTCGTTGCAGATCAGCGAGTACTTTGCCTTGCCCACGGCCATGGCGGAGATCTTGCCCACCAGGGCGTAGTCCAGGAACGCGGCGGCCTCGGGGCCGGTCACCCAGACTTCTCCCATGTGGGAGAGGTCGAACAGCCCGGCGGCCTTGCGGACCGCGTGGTGTTCGGCCAGTTCGGAGCTGTACTTCAGCGGCATCTGCCAGCCGCCAAAGTCCGTAAAGGAGGCGCCGAGCTTTTTATGCTCGTCGTAGAGCGCGGTGTACTTCTCAGTCATTGAAAGTCCTTTGGGAGCGATGGTTGAGCTGGTCGAAACCGGGTGCCGGCCGGCTCAACCACCGGAGCGGTCTACTTCTCGAACTCGGCTGTGCTGTCCTCGAACGCTTCGAGGGGCGGGCAAGAGCAGATGAGGTTGCGGTCGCCGGCGGCGCCGTCGATCCGGCCGACGGGCGGGAAGTACTTGTCCTGCTTGTGGTGGGCCGGGAACGCTGCCTGCTCCCGTGGGTAGGCGCGGTCCCAGTCAGAGGAGACGACGGCGGCGGCCGTGTGGGGTGCGTGCCGCAGCGGTGAGTCGGTGACGGCGAAGTCGCCGTTGGCCACCTGGTCATTTTCCTTGCGGATGGTGATCATGGCCTCGATGAAGCGGTCGATCTCGGCCAGGTCCTCGGACTCGGTGGGCTCCACCATCAGCGTGCCCGCGACAGGGAACGAAAGGGTGGGGGCGTGGAAACCGAAGTCGATCAGCCGCTTGGCCACGTCCTCGGCCGTGACTCCCGTCTTCGCCGTGAGTTCGCGCAGGTCCAGGATGCACTCGTGCGCCACCAGCCCGCCTTCACCGGTGTAGAGGACCGGGAAGTACTCGTTCAGGCGGGACGCGACGTAGTTGGCCGCCAGCAGCGCGGACTTGGTGGCCTCGGTCAGGCCCTCACCGCCCATCAGCTTCACGTACGCCCACGAGATCGGCAGCACACCGGCCGAACCGAACCGGGACGCGGAGATCGCCACCCCGTGGCCCTCTTCATGGGCGGCCTTGTTCGCATCGCCCGGCATGAACGGTGCCAGGTGCGCCTTCGCGGCAACGGGCCCGACGCCGGGTCCCCCGCCGCCGTGCGGGATGCAGAAGGTCTTATGCAGGTTCAGGTGCGAGACGTCCCCGCCGAACCGGCCCGGCTGGGCCAGCCCCACCAGGGCGTTCAGGTTGGCCCCGTCGATGTAGACCTGGCCGCCGGCGGCGTGGACGGCGTCACAGACTTCGCGGACGTCCCCGTCGAACACGCCGTGGGTGGAGGGGTAGGTGATCATGATGGCCGACAGGACATCCCGGTTCGCCTCGATCTTGGCCGTCAGGTCCTCGTGGTCGATCGTCCCGTCAGCGGCGGTGGCCACCACCACCACCTTCATCCCGGCCAGGACGGCGGAGGCGGCGTTGGTGCCGTGCGCCGAGGCCGGGATCAGGCACACGGTGCGCTGCTGCTCGCCCCGGGAGTGGTGGTAGCCGCGGATCGCGAGCAACCCTGCGAGCTCGCCCTGCGAGCCCGCGTTGGGCTGGATGGACACCTGGTCATACCCGGTGATCGTGGCCAGGTCCGCTTCCAGGCCGGCGATGAGTTCGCGCCAGCCCTCGGTCTGGGAGTCCGGGGCGAACGGGTGGATCGAGGCGAACTCCGGCCAGGAAATGGCCTCCATCTCAGCCGTCGCGTTCAGCTTCATGGTGCACGAACCCAACGGAATCATCGTCCGGTCCAGCGCCAGGTCACGGTCCGAGAGCTTCCGAATGTAACGCAGCAACTGGGTTTCAGACCGGTGCGTATTGAACACCGGATGCTGCAGGTAGTCGGAAGAACGCTCGACGCCGGCCTCCAGCCCAAAGCCCTGGCCCTCGCTGTGTCCCTCGGCAACCGGGGCGCCGAAGACGTCGGCGACCTGCGCGACGATGGCCGGCGTCGTGGTTTCGTCGAGGGAGATGCCTACGGTGTCGGCGTCGATGGGCCGCAGGTTGATGCCGCGGGCCTCGGCGTCGGAAATCACTGCTGACGCACGGCCGGCAACACGGACCGTCAGGGTGTCGAAGAAGGAAGTGTGCAGGACATCCAGGCCGGCGGCCTTGAGCGCCGCGGCGAGGGTACGGGCGTGGCCATGCGTCGTTTCCGCGATCGCCTTCAGCCCGTCCGGGCCGTGGTACACCGCGTACATGGACGCAACGATGGCCAGCAGCGCCTGGGCGGTGCAGATGTTGGACGTGGCCTTCTCGCGGCGGATGTGCTGCTCGCGGGTCTGCAAAGCCAGGCGGTAAGCGGGAACGCCGGCGTCGTCCTTGGACACCCCAACCAGGCGGCCGGGCAGGGAACGTTCCAGGCCCTTGCGGACAGCCATGTAGGCGGCGTGCGGCCCCCCAAAGAACAACGGCACACCAAAGCGCTGGGCCGAGCCAACGGCAATGTCCGCGCCCTGCTCGCCCGGAGGTGTGATCAGTGTCAGGGCCAGCAGGTCCGCAGCCACCGTAACCAGCGCGCCGCGGTCCTTGGCAGCGGTAATGACGGCGGACTGGTCCCACACCCGGCCGGAGGCGCCGGGCTGCTGCAGCACGACGCCATTGATGGCACCCTCCGGCAGGCCCTTGGACAGGTCCGCGACCTCCACCTCGAAGCCCAGCGCCTCGGCGCGACCCTGCACGATGGCGATGGTCTGCGGAAGAACGTCGATGTCCAGGACCGTCTTGCCGTCCTTCGCTGCCGCGGACTTGTTGGCGCGGCGCATCAGGAGCACGGCCTCGGCCACGGCGGTGGCTTCATCCAGCAGCGAGGCGTTGGCGATGGGCAGTCCCACCAGGTCCTGCACCATGGTCTGGAAGTTCAGCAGTGCCTCGAGCCGGCCCTGCGAGATTTCCGGCTGGTACGGGGTGTAGGCGGTGTACCAGGCCGGGGATTCCAGGATGTTGCGGCGGATCACCGGCGGCGTCACGGTGTCGTAGTAGCCTTGGCCGATCATCTGGACTGCCGTCTTGTTCTTGGCGGCAAGCTTCCGCAGTTCCGTGAGGACTTCAACCTCGCTGAGGGCGTCCTGCAGGCGAAGGGCAGATTCCTGACGGATGACCTTGGGGACGGCGGTGTCAACCAGTGAGTCGACAGTGTCGTAGCCAACGGCTTTGAGCATGGTATCGACGTCGGCCTGGCGGCGCGCACCGATATGGCGGTCGACGAAAGTGGTGGAGGCTGGGCTAACCGGCACGAAGGAACTCCATTTACTCAGGCGGCGCAGGGTACGCCACAGCGATTCGGGTTCCTCCCCGCTCTGTATTGGACCTGAGAGTTTCCGCGGTGCCTGCCTGGCAGGACCCGCTTGCACCGTCGGTGAGCACACCGGCTCCGAATCCCCGATTGGGGGTCATGGGAACCGCCTGCTGCTTTCCAGAGGCGCCTCGCCGCGGCGGTACGGGGGCCTGCGAGATTCCTGGGGAGGATTTGCTCCTACGGCGCCTGCCTGTACACCGGCAGAACTCTCCCGCCGCAGATCAAAGGCTATTCACTTGTAAACCAGCCATGTGCTGGATCATGCGGGCCGGTGACAGCCCTCACAACATTCCATTGTCCTATGCCGCAACCCTTCCCGGCAAATGGCGGAGGCTACCTGCGAAGCCGCTCAAGGGCCGCCAGGAGTTCCTCCACGTCAGCCGCCGCTCCCCCTTGCGGCGCCGGGCCCACGGACAACATGGCGTTGAAATACAGCCCGTCCCCCATATACAAGACCGCTTTGGCCAGCCCCGGCCCCACGTCGGCCGCGATCTCGTCCAGCCACCGCTGCTGGATGGCCGCGAAACGGCGCCGCGTTTCCTGGTGCGCCACTTCCGCCAGCCTGGTGGCGGCAACGATGGCCCGGTCCAGCGGAGTGTCCGCCCAGACGGAGGAGCGGATGAAGTAGGCCGCCGCCCCCTCGGCGGCCGCGGCCATGGCGTCGGCGTCCTCTTTGGCCAGCCCGTCCAGGCGGTCCAGCAGCACTTCGATGAGCGCTTCCTTGTTGGGGAAGTGGTACAGCAGTCCCCCCTTGGACACGCCTGCCTTTTTGGCCACCGCGTCGAGCGTGGCCGCCCGCTCCCCCACGTCGATCAAGAGGGTTTCGAAGGCGTCAAGGACCGCATCACGGGCTACAGGCTTTCGGGGCATGCTTCCCATCATGCCCTCCGCCGGCGTCGAAAAGGGAAACGGCAAGGTTTTAAACTGTACCGTCTGGACGGTATATTTATTTTATGACGACTTCCCCTTCGACCTCGGCGCCTGCACGCAGCGGCGGAGCGGCCGGGCGGCCCCCGCGGCCCGACTGGCTCGCACTGGGGCTGCTGATGTTCCCGGTGCTGCTCGTCGCCGTGGACAATACCGCCCTGACATTCGCCCTGCCCGCCATCACCCGCGCCCTGGAACCCTCCGGTGTGCACGTGTTGTGGATTATTGACGCTTATCCACTGGTATTGGCCGGTCTCCTGGTATCGATGGGAAGCCTTGGCGACAGGATTGGGCGGCGCCGGTTGCTCATTATCGGCAGCACGGGCTTTGCCGGATTGTCCGCCGCAACGGCTTTTGCGCCCTCCGCGGAGTGGCTGATCGCCGGACGGGCCGCACTGGGGTTCTTCGGGGCGATGCTGATGCCCTCCACCTTGTCGCTGATCCGCAACATCTTCCCGGAGCCCAACCGCCGGCGGATGGCCGTCGCCATCTGGGCTGCCGGATTCTCCGGCGGCGCAGCCTTGGGGCCGATCTTCGGCGGCTGGCTGGTGGAGCATTTCTGGTGGGGCGCCGTGTTCCTGGTGGCGGTGCCCCTGATGGTTCCCCTGCTGGCACTGGGCCGCACTTTGATCCCGGAATCCAAGGACCCGTCGCCGGGAAGAGTGGACGTCCCGAGCATCCTGTTGTCCATGCTGGTGATGGTCCCCATGGTCTACGGCATCAAGGATGTTGCCACCGAAGGTCCGGGCCTGGCGGGCCTTGGCAGCATGGCGTTCGGCGTGGCGATGGGCGTGGTGTTCGTGCGGCGCCAGCACCGCTTGGAACACCCCCTGCTGGATATGTCGTTGTTCCGGAACCGGGTGTTCAGCATGGCCATCAGCGCCAACATCCTGGCCCTGTTTTCCTTCAACGGCTTCATCCTGTTCCTTGCCCAGCACCTCCAGCTCCTTGAGGGCCTGAGCCCGTCAGCCGCGGGCGTGGCGATGATTCCGGCGCTGGCAGCCACGGTGGTGGCCGGCTTGGTGGTGGTGCCGCTGGTTCGCAAGGTCCGCCCTGGCTACGTGGTGGCGGCGGGGCTGGCGTTCAGCGCCACGGGATACACCCTGGTGGCGTTTGGAAACCACGACGGCGGACCCGCGCTGCTGCTGGCAGCGCTCCTGGTCCTGGCGCTGGGCGTGGGCACGGCGGAAACCATTTCGAATGACCTCATCCTCGGCTCCGCGCCGCCGGAAAAGTCAGGGGCCGCCGCGGCGATCTCCGAAACCGGCTACGAGGTGGGCTCACTGCTGGGGACGGCCGTCCTTGGCTCCATCCTGACGGCCTCCTACCAGCACAACCTGCGCCTCCCGGCCGGATTGGATGGCATGCTCCCGGGCGCCTCGCTGCACAACGCCGGGGAAACGCTGGCCGGCGCCATGGAGGCGGCCGCCGCCCTGCCCGGCCCGCTGGCGGACGCGGTCCGCGACGCTGCGGCGGCGGCGTTCGATTCCGGCGTGCACATCACGGCGGCAATTGGGCTGGTACTGATGGCGACGGCGGCAGTCCTCGCCGCCGTCGTGCTGCGGAAGGTACCCAAGGCCACCTGACCGCACGGGGACCGCAAAGGGCGCCCGGTGCCGGATGAGTTCCGGTACCGGGCGCCCACGTGCGGGACGCTCGGCCTACTTGGAGTCGGCAGTGGTCACCTTGGCGGTTGGCTTCATGTTTTCAGCCTGCACCATCCAGGCAAACTGCTCGAGCCGGGCGATGAACTCGTGCAAAAGGTCCGCGGAGGTGGGATCTTCCTCATCCACCTCGTCGTGGACCTTGCGCATGGTGCCAACGGCGGCTTCCACGGCGGCAACGATCCGCTCAATGGCGTCCGCAGTGCTGATCAGCCCGTCAGGGAACTGGGCCAGGCTGGTGGTTTCGGCAACGGTGGAGCTGCGGCCGTCCGGGAGGGCGTGCAGGGCGCGCATCCGCTCGGCAGTATCGTCGGCGAACTGGCGGGCAGCGTCAACAATCTCATCGAGCTGCAGGTGCAGGTCGCGGAAGTTGGTGCCCACGATGTTCCAGTGCGCCTGCTTGCCCTGGATGTGGAGTTCGATCAGGTCGGCCAGGACTGCCTGCAGGTTGTTGGTCAGTGTCGGTGAAGCTTTCATGCATCCTCCTCAAGTGGTCCAATATGGCTGACGCTACCAGCCGTGGGCTGCCCCGCGGCCGGCAATCCGGAAATTTCTCAGTGAGCTTACTAATTGTGGAAATCAGTCATAAACGAACGTGGTTCATATTGCGTCTTGCATCACAGGGCCGGCACCCTCATACTAAATGAACGCCATTCATATAGTGACCTCCGTCTCACAGCCTTTCAGAAAGTGGTGCCATGACAGAGACAATCCGCACCAGTACCTCCAAATCCGGCCCCCACGCCCACGCACCGTCCACGGGCGGCGTCAGCGCCAAGGGACTCAAGGGCGGGCAGCTCGGCCTGCTGGCCGTCGTCGTCCTGGGCATCTCAACCATTGCCCCCGCCTACACGCTTACCAGCGCACTTGGACCCACCGTCAACGAAGCCGGGCTCCAACTGCCAGTCATCTTCCTGATCGGTTTCATCCCCATGATCCTGGTCTCGCTCGCCTACCGGGAACTCAACGCCGATTCCCCGGACAGCGGCACCACCTTTACCTGGGTCACCAAAGCGTTCGGCCCCTGGATCGGCTGGATGGGTGGCTGGGGCCTGCTGGCCGCCAACATCATCGTGCTGTCCAACCTGGCCGGCGTCGCCGTCGACTTCTTCTATCTCTTCCTGTCCCAGGTCACAGGCTCCGCCGAGCTGGCAGACCTGGCGGACAACAAGGCGCTCAACGTCATCACGTGCTTCGTGTTCGTGGCACTGGCCGTCTGGGTCAGCTACCGCGGCATGCACACCACCAAAATGGTGCAGTACAGCCTGGTGGGATTCCAGCTGCTGGTGCTGGGCCTCTTCGTCGCCATGGCATTCGCCAACTGGTCCACCTCGGAGACCGCCATCCCGTTCAGCTGGGACTGGTTCGACGTCACCAAAATCGAGACCTTCGGCCAGGTTGCCGCCGGCATCTCCCTGTCGATCTTCGTGTACTGGGGCTGGGACGTCTGCCTGACGGTCAATGAGGAAACCGCCAACGGCAAAAAGACCGCCGGCGTGGCAGGCACCCTCACCGCGGTCATCGTCCTGGCCATCTACCTCCTGGTCAGCATCGCCACCATGATGTTCGCCGGCGTGGGAGATACCGGCAACGGCTTGAACAACGCCGAGAACCACGAGAACATCTTCACGGCGCTGGCCTCTCCCATCATGGGCCCGTTCGCCATCCTGATGTCCCTGGCGGTGCTCTCCAGCTCGGCCGCTTCCCTGCAGTCCACGTTCATGTCACCGTCCCGCAGCCTGCTGGCGATGGCCCACTACGGCGCCCTGCCGGAACCCTTCAGCCGGATCAGCCGGAAGTTCGCAACGCCGGGCTTCGCCACCATTGCTGCCGGCGTCGTCTCCGCCGGGTTCTACGCGGTGATGCATGTGGTCAGCGACAACGTCCTGAACGACACCATCCTGGCGCTGGGCCTGATGATTTGCTTCTACTACGGCCTCACCGCACTGGCCTGCACCTGGTATTTCCGGCACAGCCTGTTCAACAGCGTGCGCCACTTCGTGTTCAGGCTGGTCTGCCCGGTGGTGGGCGGCGTGGGGTTGTTCGTGGTCTTCGTCCAGACCGCCGTGGACAGCCTGGCGCCCGAGTTCGGCAGCGGTTCCGAGGTCTTCGGCGTGGGCCTTGTGTTCATCCTGGGCGTAGGCATCCTGGCCCTGGGCGCCGTCGTCATGCTGGTCATGTCCCGCACGCACCCGGGCTTCTTCCGCGGCGAAACGCTCAAGAAGGATACGCCCGCCCTGGTAGTCCCGGAATAGGGCGAAGCGTTCACGAAAAGGTGCCGTGCCCCCAACCGGGCACGGCACCTTTCCGTTGTCACGGAGGGGTATTTTGGTAACGACGGCGGCCGGAGACACAGCAGCGCCGGCCGCCCCGGAGGGGCAACCGGCGCCGGGAAGAAGGGGTGGGGCTCAGCCTTCGCAGTCGCGGCAGTACTTCAGGCCGTCCTTTTCGCGGGCCACCTGTGACCGGTGGCGGACCAGGAAGCAGGACGAGCAGGTGAACTCGTCGGACTGCTCGGGAACCACAATGACGGTGAGTTCCTCGTTGGACAGATCGGCGCCGGGGAGGTCGATGCCTTCAGCGGTGTCATTCTCGTCGACATCGATGACTGCGGTCTGCGCGTTGCCGCTCCGGGACGCCTGGAGGGCCTCCAGGGAGTCAGCGGGAGACTCCTCTTCCTGCTTGCGTGGAGCATCGTAATCGGTAGCCATTAGCATGTTCACTTTCGTTGCTGCACAGCGCCATTTCAGGCACCTCAGTGAAGCAGTTTAGGGCATCATCCGGGCCCCGGCGCAATAGTGTGGCCAAGCAGACATTCAGTTGCCGCCGGACACCCTTCCCAGGTGTTCGGAGCGGGCATGGTCGGCGCCGACGGAGACTCCACTCAAGGCGGGAAGCCACCCCCACCGGGTGGCATCGGCCATGGCGCCGGCGGCCTCGGACTCTGATTCGCAGGTAAAGGTAGCAATGGCCCAGTCGCGGAGCCGGGTGAGCAAGGTAGCCGTCATGCCTGAAACCTACGCAGCAATTGTTGTGGCCACGTTTCGCGGCGGTCTCCCCCGGATTAATTCCAGCCTTCCTGCTGCTTCAGCAGGGCGGGGCCGTGCTGCTGCGCAGGATGAGCTCAGGTTCCACCACCAGCGTCCTGGGCCCTTCCGCACCGCCGAGTACCCCGAGCATCATGTCCATGCAGCGCCGGCCCAGTTCTTCGAAGTCCTGCCGGACCACGGTCAGCGGAGGGCTGAAGTATGCCGATTCGGGCTGGTCGTCGAAGCCCACCAGGGAAACGTCCGTCGGCACCTCCAAGCCTGCTTCGTTCAGGGCGCGCAGGATCCCCAATGCCATCTGGTCGTTGCCCACGAAGAGGGCCGTGGCGCGCCGGTCAGCAGCCAGCCGACGGCCAATGGCGTAGCCGCTGCCCGCACTCCAGTCTCCCTCGACCAGGAGATCCGCCTCGAGCCCGGCGGCTTCCAGGGCGGAACGCCAGCCGTCGGACCGCGCCACGGCGTCAATCCAGTCCTGCGGCCCGGCGACATGCCCGATCCGGCGGTGGCCCTGCGCTATGAGGTGCCGGACGGCCAGTTCGGCTCCCTTGCGCTGGTCCACCCGGACACCGCCAACGGCGTCATTCCCGTCGGACCCCACGGCCACTACCGGCACTCCGATAGCGAGTTCCGCCAAGGCCGCCAACGTGGCCAGGTGCGGAACAATCACGACGATCCCGTCCACCGCTTGGTCCAGGAAGTGCCTGACCGCGTCCAGGATGGTGTCCCTGGCGACTTCCCGCAGCGCAGCGACGCTGACAAAATATCCCGCGTCCCGGGCGGCCCGTTCAACTCCCAGCAAGGTGTTGGCCGGGCCGTACTGCGACAACTCGCTGCCCAGGACGCCGATGGTCTGCGAGCGCCGGGTGACCAGGCTGCGTGCTGCTGTATTGCGGCGGTAGCCGAGTTCGGCAATCGCCGCTTCCACCTTGTGCCGGGTCTCCTTGCTGACGTTGGGGTGCTTGTTGACCACCCGCGAGACGGTTTGGTGCGAGACCCCGGCCAGCCCCGCCACGTCCTCAAGCCTTGGCAGCCGCCGCCGGGGCCGGTAGCCGGGCTGCGCCACGGAATCAGATCCCGCCGGCGAGTTTGTAGTAGGCGGCGTTCCAGTTCAGGTCCTTCTTGAACTGGCGGATGGTGGTGCCCTCGTCGATGGTCAGGAGTTCGGTCTTGGCGATCTCGGCGAAGTCCTCGAACACCTCCATGCCCACCTGGGTGGAGAGCACGGTGTGGTGGGCGGCGCCGGCGGTGAGCCAGGCGGCGGCGGACGTGGCGAAGTCCGGCTTCGGCTGCCAGAGCGCGCGGGCCACGGGGAGGTTGGGCAGCGGCTGGTCCAGGGGAACCACGTCGACGGCGTTGGCCACCAGGCGGAAGCGGTCCCGCATGTCGGACAGGGCGACGACGACGCCCGGGGAGGCATCGGCGTCGAACACCAGCCGGACCGGGTCCTCTTTGCCGCCGATGCCCAGCGGGTGGATTTCCAGGCGCGGCTTCGACGCCGTGAGCGAGGGGCAGACCTCCAGCATGTGGGCGCCCAGGATCTTCTCCGCGCCCGGTTCCAGGTGGTACGTGTAGTCCTCCATCAGGGAGGCGCCGCCGGGCAGGCCGGCACCCATCACCTTCGCGGCGCGCACCAGGATGGCGGTCTTCCAGTCGCCTTCGGCGCCAAAGCCGTACCCGGCGGCCATGAGCCGCTGCACGGCGAGGCCGGGCAGTTGGCGGAGGGCCCCCAGGTCTTCGAAGGAGGTGGTAAACGCGGCGGAGCCATTGGCTTCGAGGAAGCTGCGCAGGCCCAGCTCGATCCGGGCGCCGTACCGCAGCGATTCATGCCTGGCCGCGCCTGCGCGGAGCTCCGGCACCACGTCGTACAGGTCCTCGTACTCGGCCACCAGGGCGTCGACGTCGGCCTCCGCCGCGCCGTGCACGGCGTCCGCGAGCTCATTGACGGACCACGTGTTCACCGCGACGCCGAAGCGCAGCTCGGCCTCGGTCTTGTCGCCTTCGGTGACGGCGACGTTGCGCATGTTGTCGCCGAAGCGGGTCAGCTTCAGGGTCCGGACGGCGGCCCAGCCGGCGGCCGCGCGCTGCCAGGAACCCACCTGGCGTGCCACCTCGGGGTTGGAGACGTGCCCGACGACGGTCTTCCGGGCGATGCCAAGGCGGGACTGGATGTACCCGAACTCCCGGTCGCCGTGCGCGGCTTGGTTCAGGTTCATGAAGTCGAAGTCGATGTCCGCCCAGGGCAGGTCGCGGTTGGCCTGGGTGTGCAGGTGCAGCAGTGGCTTGCGCAGGAGGTCCAGGCCGGAGATCCACATCTTGGCCGGGCTGAAGGTGTGCATCCAGGCCGTCACGCCGATGACTGAGTCATCGGCGTTCGCTTCCAGCGCGGTCCGGCGGATGGCATCCGAGTCGGTCAGGACCGGCTTCCAGACGATCCGCACCGGGACGGCGGAATTGGCGTTCAGCTGGTTGGCGATCTCCTGGGACTGGGCGGCAACCTGTTTGAGGACTTCCTCCCCGTAGAGGTGCTGGCTGCCGGTGAGGAACCAGACCTCGTAGCCGTCCAGGGTGGTGTTTGCTGCGGTGTTCATGCGTACTCCTGTTAAAGGTTTGGGGATTACTGCCCGTAGACGTTTTGGTAGCGGGCGTAGAGCGAGTCGATATGGCCTGCGTCGATCGGGAGGGGTTCACCGAGCTGCCGAGAGATATGGACAGTGCGGGCCACTTCCTCGCACATCACGGCGGCCTTCACGGCAGAACGGGCGTCCTTGCCGATGGTGAAAGGGCCGTGGTTCTGCATCAGGACCGCCGGTGAGTTCGAGTTTTTCAGCGTCTCCACAATGCCGTGGCCGATCGAATCGTCGCCGATCAGCGCGAACGGGCCCACCGGGATGGAACCGCCGAACTCATCCCCCATCATGGTGAGCACACAGGGGATGGCCTCACCCCGCGCAGCCCACGCGGTGGCATACGTCGAGTGCGTGTGCACCACCCCGCCCACCTCGGGCATGTGCCGGTACACATAGGCGTGCGCGGCAGTATCCGAGGACGGCGACAGGGCCGGGTTGCCCCAATCGACCGTGCCGCCGCCACCCACATTGGTGCCCCTCACCGGCGTGCCGTGCAGGTCGGTCACGACCATTTGCTCCGGGGTCAGGTCCTGGTAGCTGACGCCGGACGGCTTGATGACCATGAGGTCGGTGCCGGGCACCCGGGCCGAGACGTTGCCCGCAGTCCACACCACCAGTTCATAGCGGGTTAGCTCTGCGTGCAGGGCGCATACGTCTTCCCGGATCCGGGCGATGGTTTCCAGGATTGCGGCTTCGGTTCCCTGCCGGACGCTCATGCGGACACCTCCACGACAGAGTGGACGGCGGACCCGGTACCGGGCAGCACCGTACTGGCGGCCCGTCGCTGGATGGCCTTAAGCCGGTGCATCACGTCGTTGCTGCCCCGGCCAAAGTAGTCATGGAGGGTTTTGTACTCCTGGAAGAGTTCCTCGTATGCGGCCACGTTTTCCGGGATTGGAGTGTAGACCTCCCCGGGTTCGGCGCCCATGGCCGCTGCGGCCTGGCGGATATCCGCATAGTGGCCGGCCGCGACGGCGGCGTGAATCGCCGACCCCAGGGCCGGGCCCTGTTCCGAGCCGATAGTGGAAAGCTGCAGGCCGGTGGCATCGGCGTAGATCTGCATCAGGAGCCTGTTCTTGAGCAGGCCGCCGGCCACGATGAATTCCTTGACCGGAACCCCGGCGTCGCGGAAGGCGTCCACGATGGTGCGCGTTCCAAAGGCTGTGGCTTCCAGAAGGGCGCGGTAGGTGTCCTCGGGCCTGGTCGCGAGCGTCTGGCCCACCACGATGCCGGAGAGCTCGTGGTCCACCAGGACCGAGCGGTTGCCGGAATGCCAATCCAGGGCTATCAGCCCGTGCTCCCCGATGGCCTGCCGCGAGGCCAGTTCGGTGAGGTATTCGTGGATCCCCAGACCGGCAGCTTCGGCCGCCTGGTGGTATTCGGGCGGGACTCCGTATTTCGTGAACCAGCCGAAGATGTCTCCCACGCCCGACTGGCCCGCCTCGTAGCCCCACAGGCCGGGAACGATGCCGCCGTCAACGGCCCCGCACATTCCCGGTACTTCACGCAGTTCCGTGCCGTTCATGACGTGGCAGGTGGAGGTGCCCATGATGGCCACCAGCTGGCCGGGTTCCACCGCCTTCGCTGCCGGGGCCGTCACATGGGCGTCAACGTTTCCCACCGCCACGGCGATGCCCTCCGGCAACCCGGTCCAGGCTGCGGCCTCCGCGGTCAGTGTGCCGGCGGCGTCACCCAGCCGACCGATGGTGTGCTCGAGTTTGGAGCTGACGAAGTCCTTGAACTCCGGGTTCAAGGCAGCCAGGAAATCCTCCGAGGGGTAGCGCCCGTCCTGGTAGATGCCCTTGTAGCCGGCCGTGCAGGCATTGCGGACATACCTGCCGCACAGCTGCCAGACGATCCAGTCCGCCGCCTCCACCCAGCGGTCCATTGCGGCGTAGGCCTCGGGGTCCTCTTCCAGAAGCTGCAGCCCCTTGGCGAATTCCCACTCCGAGGAAATCAGCCCCCCATACCTGGGAAGCCAGTCCTCGCCCCGTTCGGCGGCGAGCCGGTTGATCCGGTCGGCCTGCCCCTGCGCCGCGTGGTGGCGCCACAGCTTCACGTACGCGTGCGGCCGGTTGGCATAGCCCGGCAGTTCGTTCAGCGGGGTGCCGTCGGCCATGACAGGCACCATGGTGCAGGCGGTGAAGTCCGTGGCAATACCGACGACGGCCGCCGGGTCGATCCCGGCGTCAGCCACCGCTGCCGGGACGGCAGTGCGAAGCACCTCCCGGTAGTCGTTGGGCACCTGGAGCGCCCACTCCCCGGGAAGCCGCGCGCCGTCGTCGCCCGCTGTGTCACGTGGCAGGACGTCGGTGACCACCGCGTGCGGATACGCATGGACCGCACTCCCAAGTTCCTTGCCGTCGCGGACACGCACCACCACGGCACGGCCGGAAAGGGTTCCGTAATCCACGCCGACGACGCAGAGGTCAGGGTTGGAACTGAAGGATGTATCTGGCATTCGGTTGCCTCCGCCCGGGAGGCAGGGGCCTCATTGCCGGGGTTGTCTAGGGGTCACGGTCGAGCTAAGCGCTGCAGCAAGTGTGAACGCTAACAAAGCAGAAGTCAATGAAATTGAAGCAGGTTCATGCACTTGATAGCCGCCTCTTGTTAGCGTTCACAAATCAGTCTATATTGAACCGACACATCAACAATGTGGCCAGGACCAGGGAGCATCGCTGCTGCCTCGTCCAATAACACTTCGCGGCAGTGCTGCCGCGGAAGGAGAAAATGGTGAGAATCAAAAAAATCGTGGGCGCGGTGGCCCTTGTCCTCGCGCTGACGGTGGGCGCCACCGGTTGCGGCTCACGTGGCGCGGCAACCGAATCCAGCGGCGCGGCGAAGCCCGCCGACTCGCTGGTTGGGATCTCGATGCCCACGCAGACATCCGAGCGTTGGATTGCCGATGGCGCCAACGTCGAGAAGTCGCTCAAGGACCTTGGCTACAAGACAGACCTCCAGTTCGCCAATGACGACATCCCAACCCAGGTCTCGCAGATCGAAAACATGCTGACCAAGGGCGCCAAAGCGCTGATCATCGCCGCCATTGACGGCACCACCCTGACCGATGTCCTGGCCAAGGCCAAGGAGCAGAACGTCAAAGTGATCGCGTACGACCGCCTCATCAACGGCACCCCGAACGTGGACTACTACACCACGTTCGACAACTACACGGTCGGCGTCCAGCAGGCCACCTCGCTGCTGACCGGCTTGGGACTCCTTGACGCCAGTGGCAAGAAAGTGGACGGCAAGGGTCCGTTCAACGTCGAACTCTTCGCCGGAAGCCCTGACGACAACAACGCCAACTTCTTCTGGACCGGCGCCATGGACACCCTCAAGCCGTACATGGATGCCGGCACCTTGAAGGTCCCCAGCGGCCAGACCAAGTTTGAACAGGCCGCGATCCTCCGCTGGCAAGCACCCGTGGCGCAGAAGCGCATGGAGGATATCCTCACGTCCGCCTACAGCTCAGGTACCAAGCTGAACGGCGTCCTGTCCCCCTATGACGGACTGTCCATCGGCATCATCTCGGCCCTCACCAGCACCGGCGGCTACGCCAAGGGAAGCCTGCCGGTCGTCACGGGCCAGGATGCCGAGAAGGGCTCCGTGAAGTCCATCGTTGCCGGCGAGCAGTACTCCACCATCTTCAAGGACACCCGGCAGCTCGGCGCCCAGGCGGTCAAGATGGTGGACGCCGTCCTCAAGGGCCAGGAACCGGAAACCAATGACACCAAGACCTACAACAACAAGGTCAAGGTTGTCCCGGCTTACCTGCTGAAGTCCGTGATCATCACCAAGGACAACTACAAGAAGGAACTGATCGACTCGGGTTACTACACCGACGCCGACGTCAAGTAGACAGCCGGGGGCTGCGGCCGGCCGTCCGGCCGCAGCCCTCCCGCAACCTCCTGCAGCAGCAGGAAGGCCAAGATTCGACCAGTCAGTGGGAATTGACGATGAACACACCCATTCTTCAAATGCGAGGAATCACCAAGACGTTCCCGGGCGTGAAGGCGCTGCAGGATGTCACCCTTGATGTGAACCGTGGAGAAGTCCATGCCATCTGCGGTGAGAACGGCGCCGGCAAATCAACGCTCATGAAGGTGTTGTCCGGCGTATACGCGCACAACACGTTCGACGGGGAAATCCTGTTCGAAAACGAACCCTGCAATTTCGCCAGCATCTCGGACAGCGAGAAGCGGGGCATCGTGATCATCCACCAGGAACTCGCCCTGAGCCCGTACCTTTCCATCGCCGAGAACATCTACCTCGGCAACGAACAGGCCACCAAGGGATGGGTGGACTGGCGGAAGACCAACCTGGAGGCAGCAAAACTGCTGGCCCGCGTGGGACTCGATGAAAACCCCGTCACCCCGGTACAGCACATCAGCGTGGGCAAGCAGCAACTCGTGGAAATCGCCAAAGCGCTGTCCAAGGAAGTGAAGCTGCTCATCCTGGACGAGCCCACGGCCGCCCTCAACGATGAGGACTCCGGCCACCTGCTGGACCTGATCCTCCACTTGAAGGGCCAAGGCGTCACCAGCATCATCATCAGCCATAAGCTCAACGAGATCCGCAAGGTGGCAGACGCTGTCACCATCATCCGCGATGGCAAGACCATTGAGACCCTTCGGCTCGATGAAGGCCAGATCACCCAGGAGCGGATCATCCGTGGCATGGTGGGCCGTGACCTTGAGAGCCTCTACCCGGAACGCGAGCCGAACATCGGCGCGGAAGTCCTCCGGATCGAAGACTGGTCCGTCCGCCACCCGCAGGACCACGCCCGCATGGTAGTCAGCAACGCCAACCTGCACGTCAGGAAGGGCGAAGTCGTGGGCCTTGCCGGGCTCATGGGCGCCGGCCGGACGGAACTGGCCATGAGCGTGTTTGGCCGCACTTACGGCACGGCCACCTCAGGCAAGGTTTACAAGTACGGCGAGGAGATCAATACGTCCACCGTCTCGGACGCGATCAGGCACGGCATTGCCTACGCCACGGAGGACCGCAAGCACTACGGCCTGAACCTGATCGAGGACATCAAGCGTAATATCTCGCTGGCATCGCTGCGCAAGCTCGCGAAGCGCGGATTCGTCGACAAAAACCAGGAGACCGTGGTAGCTAACGGCTACCGCACCAGCATGAACATCAAGGCACCCTCCGTCGCCGCCATCACCGGGAAGCTCTCCGGCGGCAACCAGCAGAAGGTGGTCCTGAGCAAGTGGATGTTCTCCGACCCGGACGTCCTCATCCTTGATGAACCCACCCGAGGGATCGACGTCGGCGCCAAGTATGAGATCTACACGATCATTGCCAGGCTCGCGGCCGAAGGAAAGGCCGTCATCGTCATTTCCTCGGAACTTCCCGAGCTTCTGGGTATCTGCGACCGCATCTACACCCTCGCCGCCGGCCATGTCACCGGTGAAGTGCCCATCGCCGAGGCCACCCAGGAATCACTGATGCATTACATGACCAAAGAGAAGGAATAGCGAAATGTCAGCCCTAAGAGAGTCGCTCGGATTCCTCACAAGCCGCCTCCGCCAAGTTGGCATCTTCGTCGCCCTGATCCTGATCGTCCTCCTGTTCCAAGGACTCACCGGCGGGATCCTGCTCGAGCCGCAGAATGTCACCAACCTGGTGGTCCAAAACAGTTACATCCTCATCCTGGCCATCGGCATGGTGATGGTGATCATCGCAGGCCACATCGACCTGTCCGTCGGCTCCGTGGCGGGATTCATCGGTGCCGTCGCCGGCGTCATGATCGTGCACTGGGGCTGGCCATGGTGGGCCGCAATCCCTGCGTGCCTGCTGGTCGGCGCGCTCGTCGGGGCCTGGCAAGGGTACTGGATCGCATACGTGGGAATCCCGGCCTTCATCGTCACGCTCGCAGGCATGCTGATCTTCCGTGGCCTGACGCTCATCACCCTGAAGAACCAGCAGATCACGCCGTTCCCTGCGGAGCTGCGGGCCCTGGGCGGAGGCTTCCTCCCGGACATCTCCGGCGGCACGTCAGTACTGGAATGGCTCACGGTCATCCTTGGCGTGGGCGCCACCGTGGCACTCCTGATCCAGGCCCTAAAGGAACGCCGCATCCGCAAGAAGTTCGATCTCGAAAGCGAGCCTCTGGTCTGGTTCGTCATCAAAACCGCTTTCACCGCGTTGCTGATGCTCATCATCACCTTCCTGCTGGCGTCCTACCGGGGCACGCCGATCGTCCTGGTGGTCCTGGCATTCCTGGTGATCGCCTACACGGCACTGATGAACAACAGCGTGTTTGGCCGGCACACCTATGCAATCGGCGGCAACCTGCATGCAGCTGAGCTGTCCGGAATCAAGACCAAGGCCGTGACGTTCCGCCTCTTCGTGAACATGGGCGTCCTCGCAGCTTTGGCGGGCCTGGTCTTCACGGCCCGGCTCAACTCGGCCCAACCGGCAGGCGGAACCGGATTCGAACTCGATTCGATCGCGGCGGCGTTCATTGGCGGTGCGGCCGTCACCGGCGGCATCGGCACCGTTGCCGGGGCCATGATCGGCGGACTCATCATGGGTGTGCTCAATAACGGCATGTCCATCCTGGGCCTGGGCACGGACTACCAGCAGCTGATCAAGGGCCTGGTGCTCTTGATCGCCGTCGGTTTCGACATCTTCAACAAGAACCGCAGCGGCGGCGGCAGCGACCTTGGAAGACGGTTCAGGCTGAAGACCACTCCTCCGCCCACCGCGGAAAAACTGGCGCCGGTGGCCAGCGAACCGGTGGAGGCAGTCGTCAAGTAATACCGGCTTCTGCCACCGGCAGGCAGTTCTTCGAAGGCCCCTGGCCCCGGACGCATACCGTCCGCGGCCAGGGGCCTTCGCTGCATGTCGTCCGGTGAGTGCCTCCCAACCTGGTCAGGGCGCGGCCGGCAGGCCCGCCCCGGCATCGGCCGGCGAGCGCCGCCGCCGGCTCAGCAGGATGAATGGTGCCGCCAGCAACTGCACAACGCCACTCATGGCCAAGGATGCAGGGTAGCCGTAAAGGTCCGCCGCCCTGCCAAGCAGCGGTTGCACCACCACCCCGCCACTTGAGCCCATGAGCGAAGCGAAGCTGAGGACGGTGGCCCGCTGCTGGGAGGCGATCATGTCATTGAGGTAGGCCTGGCGGACCGGGGTGCCGGCGGAAGCCACCACTGCCCAGAGGGCCAGAAGCACCAGCGCCAGCCAAAAGACGTTGGTTGCCAGCAGCACCACCAAAACCACCGAGCTGATGATGTTGGAGCCGATCAGCACGGTGGTGCGCCGGTGCACCAGCTTCCGGACCTGCGGCGCCAGCCAGCCGCCCACAATGTCGGCCCCGGCCACAATGGCTGCGGCCAGGCCCGCAATGGCGTAGGCCCTCGGATCGCCGAACAGTTGCAGCAGGTAGGGCTGGAGGGCATAGAAGACGTAAAAGCCCACGCCTTCGGTAAAGGGCGCGGCCAGCATCATGTACCTCACGGGCGGATTCCTTAGCCCGCCGTCGAGCGAAGCCCGGAGGACTGCCCGGGTGGCTTGCAACGGGTGGGCCGAGCGCTCGGGCGTGAAGCCGACGTCGTGCATGAGAAAGAACGCAACGGCAAACATGGCCACCAGGACCGCGACGCGCAGCAGGAACGGCACCCCCAGGTTGGTGGCCTGCGCAATCACCCCGCCTGCCACCGAACCGCCCAGCATGGCGATGCCGGAAACCATCTGGCCGCGGCCCAGGACCGCTTCGAGGGTGCCCTCGTAGCCGGTGAAGTGCAGGGCATCCACCAGCCAGGCCTCCACCGCGCCGGAGAAGAAGGTAAAACCGAGCCCCAGCAGCGCCGAAACGGCCGCCCACCACCAGAACGGCGCGTGCAACTGCCAGAGCAGGTAGTAAAGGAAGGTGGACCCGGCCAGGGTGACAGTGCCCAGCAGGAACGACACCCGCCGCCCCCAACTGTCCGCGACCACCCCGGTGGGTACTTCGAAGAGCACCATGCCTGCCGTGAAGAAGGCGTTCGCGGCGAAGGCCTCAAAGTTGTTCAAGCCCGCATCGAGCAGGAACAGTGTGTTGATGCCCCAGATAAAGGACGCCGCGAGGGTGTTGCCCAGCGTCAACGTCAGGTAGATGTTCTGGATTTTTCGTGCAGCGGCGTTCACGGGTGGCCGGCGTTCCTTGGCGATGTTCCTGCCCGGGCGGGATCAGGAGGGGCTGAAATTCGATGGCACCGGTTCGTGGCGCAGGTAGTGCCGGCGGAACCTGCCGGTGCCGGCGGTCAAGGCACGCAGTTCCACCGCGTACCTCAGGAGTTCCTGGTCCGGAACTTCGGCACTGATTTCGGTGAGGCCCTGGCCGGAGGAAGTGGTGCCGGTCAGGCGGCCGCGCCGGCCGGACAAGTCGCTCATGACCGTCCCCACGTGCTCATCCGACACCGTGATGGCCACCGCGGACACCGGTTCGAGGAGCTGGATCTTTCCCGCGGCCGCAGCCTCGCGGAGCGCCAGGGCCCCCGCCGACTGGAAGGCGGCGTCGGATGAATCCACGCTGTGGGCCTTGCCGCCAACTACGGTCACGCGCAGGTCCACCACGGGGAAGCCTGCGGAGACACCCCGCTCCATCTGCGCCCGGACGCCCTTCTCGATCGACGGGATGAACGTTCCCGGGATGACGCCACCCACGGTCTTATCCACGAATTCGAACCCAGCACCCCGGTCCAGGGGTTCCACTTCGATGTCGCAGACGGCGTACTGGCCGTGGCCGCCGGATTGTTTGACGTGGCGGCCATGGCCTGTGGCGGGCGCGGCGAAGGTTTCCCGCAGCGGCGTCACCACGTCAACGGTGTGGAGTTTCACGCCTTGCTCGCGCAACCTGTCGAGCACTACCTCCGCATGCGCCTCACCCATGCACCACAGCACCAGCTGGTGCGTTTCGGCGTTCCGGTCCACCCTCAGGGTGGGATCGCCCGCCGCAATCCTGCCCAGGCTGCGGGCCAGCGCGTCCTCGTCACTCCGGGAGTCCGCTTCCACGGCAACCGGCAGCAGCGGCTCGGGCATTTCCCAGGTGGCCAGCAGCAGCGGCGTGTCCCGCGCCGAAATGGTGTCCCCTGTTTCGGCGCTCCCCAGCTTGGCAAGGGCGCACAGGTCCCCCGCCACGCAGTAGGGCACAGGCCGCAGGCTGGCCCCCAACGGCGAGTAGATGTGGGTTACGCGTTCGTCGGTGTCGTGGTCCTGGTGGCCCCGGTCGGCCAGTCCGTGGCCGCCCACGTGCACGGGCGAATCTTCACGCAGGGTCCCGGAGAAGACCCGCACCAGGCAGATGCGGCCCAGGAAGGGATCATTGGATGTCCGTACCACCTCCGCGGCCAGAGGACCGGACGGGTCACAGGACAGGGTTCCGGCCGGCTCTCCCGCGAGGTCGGTCAGGTCAGGCAGGCTGCGCTCCCCCGGCGGCGGGAAAGCACGGACCAGCAGTTCCAGCAGTTCGGCGGTGCCCAGCCCGGTGACGGCGGAGGTAGGCAGCACCGGGAAGAATGAGCCGCGGGCGACGGCGGTTTCCAGGTCGTTTGCGAGCGCTGCCTGGTCGACGTCCTCACCGTCCAGGTAGCGGTCCATGAGAGTCTCGTCTTCACTTTCGGCGATGATTCCCTCGATCAGGGTTCCGCGGGCCGGCCCTGCTGCCTCGAGCTCGGCAGGGTCAGCCGGGCGGGTTGCGGGCGATGCGTCACCCGACGAGTAATCGGTGACCTCGCGGGACAGCAGGCCCAGCAAACCGGCATCCGCCCCCTCCCCCTGCACTGGCACGCACAGCGGCAAAACGCCGTCGCCGAAGGCTTGTTGGCAGGCGGCCAGGGTCCGCCCGTAGTCTGCGCGCGGATGGTCCATCCGGGTGATGACGACGGCGCGCGGGAGCCTCACGTGTTCGCACTCGCCCCACAGCGCGGTGGTGGTGGCATCAATTCCGTCCACCGCGGAGACCACGAACAGTGCAGCATCGGAGGCACGCAACCCGGCCCGCAGCTCCCCGATGAAATCCGGGTAGCCCGGGGTATCCATCAGGTTCACTTTGACGTCCTCCACCATCAGCGGCACCAAGGACAGCGTGACCGAGCGCTGCTGGTGCACAGCCGCCGGGTCGGAGTCGCTGACGGTTGTTCCGTCCACGATGGAGCCCTTGCGGGTGATCATGCCGTTTGCGGCGAGCAAGGCCTCGATAAGCATCGTCTTTCCGGCGCCGGAGTGCCCCACCAGGGCCACGTTGCGGATCCGGCCGGGGTCCGAGGCGGCAATGCCGGCGTTTTGATCTGCCCGGCGTGCATCGGGGCCGCTTTTGCCGCCGGCCGCCCGCACTGACTCCTTGGTGCTCTTCACCGACATGGGAACCTCCTGGCATCATTGCCGGCCGGACTGGACGTATCCTCTGATTCGACACCTTGGGCGGCGGGACGGCAAGAGCAGAGACTATTTGCTGCGGGCTTTGCGGGTTGCCTTGGTGTTCGCCTTTTGGAGTGCCTCCACCAGTTGGGCCTTGTCCATCGTCGAGCGGCCCTTGACGTTCAGCTCCCTGGCCAGTTTGTAGAGGTGTTCCTTGGACGCGTTGGCATCAACGCCTCCGGCTGTGGGTTCGGTTGAGCGCAGGCCCTCCTCGGCGTGCTTGTCCGACGGACCGCGTTTTTCCTTGGGCTCCCAGTGGTCGCCCACCTTTTCGTAACTGTGTTTCACTGCCGCGTACGCCGTGCGGGCTGCCCGTTCCTCGTCATGGTCGTAGGACTCGAGGGCCGAATCGTAGGTCTTGGCGAACGTGTCCTGGGCTTTTCGCCCGGACCGCTGCAGGGTCGAAGGGAGTTCTTCCTTGCGGGCGTGGTCATTCTTTCCGGTCTTGGGCATGGCACCCATCCTCCTTTAGTCAGCAGGCTGATTATTGGGATGGGTCCAGCATAATCCCCGGGAAAGACAAGGCCCCGGCCGAAGTTCCTGGAACCTCGAACCGGGGCCGTCGCACCGGAGCCCCCTGTCGGATTCGAACCGACGACCCCCGCTTTACAAGAGCGGTGCTCTGGCCAACTGAGCTAAGGAGGCGTGGCCCTGGGGGCCTGCGCCGTCAAGGCGCTAGATAAGGTTAGCCCAACTCCCGCCGGGGGTAAAAACGCCGCCACACCGGCAGCGGACAGCGAAAGGGCCCGCCCCGGATGCGTTCCGAAGCGGGCCCTTGCGAGGATTCCCGGCGTTTAGCCCTTGGCGGCGATGGCTGCCTGCAGGAAGTCCGGGAACGGCGTCTGGGCGCTGTCTCCCTTGCCCCACTGCTTGCCGTCAACGAAGACGGTCGGCGTCCCCGTGACACCGATGGCCGAGGCCTCCTTCGTCGCGTACTTCACGTAAGGGCGGTAGGTCTTGTCATCTACGCAGGAACCGATGTCCACGCCCATGTCTGAGGCCATCTTCTTGAGGTCGTTGTCCGAGAGGCCGGCACTGCCTTCAGCCGGTTGCTGGGCGTACAAGGCACTGAAGTAGTCGGCGTACTTCTGCGGAGCCGTGTTGGCAACGCAGGCCGCCGCATTCGCCGCACGTGATGAGTAGTTGGTGGTGGACCGGCTGTCCAGGAAGCCGAGCGGCCGGTACTCCACGGTGATCTTGCCGTCGTTGCGCAAGGACGTGAGCTGGTCGTTGTACTGCGTTTCGAAGTTCTTGCAGATGGGGCAGATGAAGTCGACGTAGAGGACCACCTTGACCGGCTTGCCGGCCTCCGCTTCCGCGCCGGGTGCAACTACTTCCGCCGGCGGAGTCTTCGGTGCATCCCCCACGGAATTGGCGTCCACCGTTGCCGGGTCGCTCTTGGCCACATCCGAGTTGGCAAGCAGGGTCACGCCGCCATGGATGTTGGCGTTGGCCGGTGTGGGCCCCTGATCCGCAATCGGGGCATTCTGCTTCAAACTGCTGGTGACCACCAGGGCCACCACTACCAGGATGGCCACCACAGCCGCGACAATGCCCCAGCCGATCAGCAGCTTGTTGCGCTTGTCCTTTTTTGCCTGTGCTTCACGGATCAGGCGCGCCTTTTCCCGCGCCTCCGCGGTTCGCTCAGCCTTGGACTTACGTACTTCGTTTGCGGGGCTCATGAATTCCTTGGGTCGGTCGACGAAGGGGGACCACTAGGTGGCACCCCCACATTTTAGGGGAGAAATCTGGGAGCTTGCGGTTTCAACCATTCCTCCGGGTTGACCAACGGACGAATAGCCCCGATGATTCCGTCCGGCTAGTGTGGCTTAGAGGCACAAGCAACCCCAGGGGGCCGCAATGCAAACACCCGTCCAGGAAAAACCCGCCGGCACGGCACAGGCCGCAGGTACGGATTCCAGCCATGCCGCGCACACGAAGTACGACTTCATGGTGGTCTCGAACCGGCTGCCGGTTGACCGAGTGGCGCCCGCCGACGGGGGTGACGACGGATCCGGCTGGCGGCGGTCCCCCGGCGGACTGGTGACTGCCCTCGCACCGATGATGACCAAGACGGACGGCGCATGGGTTGGCTGGCACGGAGCACCTGACGAAACCGTCAAGCCGTTCAGCCATGGCGGTATGGACCTCGTCCCGGTACAGCTCAGCACGGACGACGTGGAGCTGTATTACGAAGGCTTCTCCAACGCCACCCTCTGGCCGCTCTACCACGACGTCATCGCTCCGCCGGAATTCCACCGGGCCTGGTGGGATGCCTACCGCAAGGTCAACCGCCGGTTCGCCGACGCCGTGGTGCGGTACGCGGACCACGGCGCCACCGTCTGGGTCCAGGACTACCAGTTGCAGCTGGTTCCGCGGATGCTCCGCGAAGCGCGGCCCGATCTCCGGATCGGGTTCTTCAACCACATCCCGTTCCCGCCGCCGGAAATCTTTGCCCAGCTCCCGTGGCGGCAGGCCATCATCGACGGCCTGCTCGGTGCCGACCTGGTGGGCTTCCAGCGCGTCAGCGACGCCGGAAACTTCATGCGGTCCGCCCGCCGGTTCCTCGGTGCCAGCGTCAAGCAGCAGCAGGTGCACGTCAAGGGCCAGGATGGCCTGATCACGCACATTGCGCGGGCGCAGGCCTTCCCGATCTCCATCGACGTCAAGCAGATCACCGAGCTCGCCGCCAGGCCAGAAATCATCGAACGGGCCCGGCAGATCCGGCAGGACCTGGGCAACCCGAAAACGATCCTGCTGGGTGTGGACCGGTTGGACTACACCAAGGGCATCCGCCACCGGCTTAAGGCCTTCGAAGAGCTCCTGGCGGACGGCCGGCTCACCGTTGGCGAGGCCACACTGATCCAGGTGGCATCGCCCAGCCGGGAGCGGGTGGAACAGTACCGGCTGCTCCGCGAGGAGGTGGAAGGGACCGTGGGCCACATCAACGGCACCTACGACACCCTTGAGAACACCGCGGTCCGCTACCTGCACCACAGCTACCCGGTGGAGGAAATGGTGGCCCTCTACCTGGCCGCGGACGTCATGCTCGTCACCGCCCTCCGGGACGGGATGAACTTGGTGGCCAAGGAGTACGTCACCGCCCGGAACAATAACGACGGCGCCCTGGTCCTCAGCGAATTCGCGGGTGCAGCGGACCAGCTCAAGCAGGCACTCCTGGTCAACCCGCACGATATCGCAGGGCTCAAGAACACGATCATGAACGCGGTGGAACTGACGCCCCGGGAAGCCTCGCGCCGCATGCGGTCCATGCGCCGCCAGATCCTGGACCACGACGTCGACCACTGGTCCGCGGACTTCCTGCGCGCGCTGAACGAAAAGGTGGTTCGCGATGACTCCTGAAGGCCGCCCCACCAAACGGCAGCTGGCATTGACCCCCGAGTTGAGGGACGCGTTGCGTCGGATCGCCGGAACCGCGCACCTGCTGGTGGCCATGGATTTCGACGGCACCATGGCGCCCATCGTGGACAGCGCTCAGGACGCGCGGCCGCTGCCACGCTCGGCAGCAGCCTTCGCCGGCCTTGCGGTGCTTCCACGGACGACGACGGCACTCATCTCGGGCCGTGCCCTCGCCAGCCTGCGGCAGGTTGCGTCGCCGCCGGTGGACACCCTCCTCATCGGAAGCCACGGCGCCGAAGCGTGGCTGGGACCCGGTTCCACCGAGCTGGCGCTGGAGGAGGACCAGAAAGCGCTTCTCGCCGACGTCCGCTCGGTGCTGGCCGAGATCGTGGCAGAGGCTCCCGGAACGTCCCTGGAGGACAAGCCCGCCGGCGTCGTCCTGCACACCCGCCAGGCTGACGACGACGTCGCCGAGGACGCCGTTGCGGCCGCCCGGGCGTCGCTGCAGGACCGCAAGGGGGTGTTCCTGAAGGAGGGCAAGCGTGTCCTGGAAACCTCGGTGGTGAACGCATCCAAGGGCGAAGGCGTCGCCTTCCTTCGGCAGGCCACCGGGGCCACAGCCGTCCTGTTCGCCGGCGACGACGTGACGGACGAGGACGCTTTCGGCCGGTTGGAGCCGGGCGACGTGGGGGTCAAGGTGGGCCTTGATTTCACCCAGGCCCAGTACCGGGTGGAAGCACCTGTGCACATCGCCGAACTGCTGGAGGTGCTGCTGCAGGAGCGGAGCATCGCCGTGGCTGAAGAAGACCCCGAAGCCGCCTCCGGCTAGGGCAGTGACCAACGCCGCATGTGACGTTCGTAACATTTACGCAAAAGACGGCCCACTCTGGCATACTCTTTGATGTGATGTGGCGCACAAACACCGTGCGGCGTCATTGGGTGCTCCGGGCAATGACCCGGAGCACTTTGCTGGAACACAACTGAATAAACATGAACCATTCACAACGGATCGTCCGGCACGTACCTGCCGGTGAAGGGATTGATAACTGTGGCTACAGTTACTTTTGATAACGCTACGCGTCTGTACCCGGGCACAGATAAGCCCGCCGTCGACAAGCTCAACATCGACATCGCCGATGGCGAATTCCTGGTCCTCGTTGGACCCTCCGGTTGCGGTAAGTCCACCTCGCTGCGCATGCTCGCAGGCCTTGAGGACGTCAACGCAGGCCGCATTCTCATTGGTGACCGCGACGTCACCGATGTGCCGCCGAAGGACCGCGACATCGCCATGGTCTTCCAGAACTACGCCCTGTACCCGCACATGACTGTTGCGGACAACATGGGCTTCGCCCTCAAGATCGCCGGCGTCTCCAAGGAAGAGCGCGCTGAGCGAGTCCGTGAAGCCGCCAAGCTCCTCGACCTTGAGCAGTACCTGGACCGCAAGCCGAAGGCCCTCTCCGGTGGCCAGCGCCAGCGCGTTGCCATGGGCCGCGCAATCGTCCGTAACCCGCAGGTCTTCCTCATGGATGAGCCGCTGTCCAACCTGGATGCGAAGCTCCGCGTCCAGACCCGTACCCAGATCGCATCGCTGACCCGCCGCCTGGGCGTCACCACCGTCTACGTGACCCACGACCAGGTCGAGGCCATGACCATGGGCGACCGCGTGGCAGTGCTGAAGGACGGCCTGCTGCAGCAGGTTGACACCCCGCGCAACCTCTACGACCGTCCCAAGAACGTCTTCGTTGCCGGCTTCATCGGCTCCCCCGCCATGAACCTGCTGGAACTCCCGGTCGTCGACGGCGGCGTGCAGTTCGGCGGCACCGTGTACCCCGTGCCGCGCGACGTCCTCGAAGAGGCGCACGGCTCCACGGTCACCTTGGGCTCCCGTCCCGAAGACCTTGAAACCGCTCCGCAGGGTGAGGGCCTGAAGGTTGAGGTCGACGTCGTCGAAGAACTCGGCGCCGACGCCTACGTCTACGGACACACCACGCTCGACGGCAAGGACCACGACATCGTGGCACGCGTCGACGGCCGCCGTCCTCCGATGAAGGGCGAGGTCATCTACGTCCGTCCGCAGTCCGGCCACGTGCACCTGTTCGACACCAAGACCGGCCTGCGCCTGGGCGACTAGTCCCCACCGGCACCCTAGCCTCGCTTCGCTTCGGCCAGGGAACCCTGCCGGCGTGGGCCCACCCACCGGCCTTAGCTTCGCTTCGGCCAGGGAACCCTGCCGGCGTGGGCCCACCCACCGGCACTCAGCGGCCTTAGCCACGGAACCGACGGCGGCCCGCACCCTTTCATCAAGGTGCGGGCCGCCGTCGGCCTTTAACGAAGATTTATCGTCCCTGCCCTGCGTACGGAAGAATTGACCCATGACCGAGGAAAACAGCGCCCAGTGGCACGACGAACCCACCGACTACGCGCAGATCGGCAAGCTGCCGCGGTTCGTGGCGGCCAGTGCCGACGACAACAAAGTGTCCTCGGTAGCGTCGTCGCTGAACATCACGGCCGCAGCGGCCGATCCGGAACTGCTGGACCTGCCGTGGCACATTGCCCTGGAGGAGTGGCCCGCGCAGTACCTGGCTGCACTCCCCCGCGGTATTTCCAGGCATATCGTGCGGTTCGCCCACCTGGGCGGCTCGGTCATCGCCATTAAGGAAACATCCGAGCACGTGGCCCGCCACGAGTACCACATGCTCCGCAAGCTGGCCCGGCTGGATGTCCCCTGCGTGGAGCCCGTGGCCGTGATCACCGGTCGCACCACCCCGGACGGGCGCCCGCTCAATCCGGTGCTGGTGACCCGTCACTTGAAGTTCTCCATGCCCTACCGGGCACTGTTTTCCCAGATGCTGCGCAAGGACACACTGACCCGCCTCATCGACGCCCAGGCCCTCCTGCTGGTCCGGCTGCACCTCATCGGCTTCTATTGGGGCGATGTCTCCCTTTCCAATACCCTGTTCCGCCGTGACGCCGGCGCTTTCGCCGCCTACCTGGTGGACGCTGAAACGGGCGAGCTCTACCCGGACCTGTCCACGGGCCAGCGCGAATACGACCTTGAGATTGCCCGGGTGAACATCGCTGGTGAGCTCATGGACCTGCTCGATGGCGGGTTGATCGAGGAGAAAGTGGACCCGGTCGCCACCAGTGAGCTGATCATGGACAGCTACCGGCGGCTGTGGGCGGAACTGACGGAGAAGGAATCCTTCGAACTCGGCGAACGCTGGCGGGTGGGAGCCCGGATCCGGCGCCTGAACGAACTCGGCTTCGACGTCGAGGAATACGCCATCAAGACCACGCAGAACGGCTCGACCATCCAACTGCAGCCCAAGGTGGTTGATGCCGGGCATCACCAGCGCCGGCTGTTGCGGCTTACCGGCCTGGACGCGCAGGAAAACCAGGCCCGCCGGCTCCTCAACGACATGGATTCCTTCCGGGCGGACAACAATCCGGAGATGGACGAGGAATACAGCGCCCACCTGTGGGTGAGCCAGATCTTCGAGCCCATTGTCCGCTCCATCCCGCGCGATCTTTCCGGCAAGCTGGAGCACGCCGAGGTGGTCCACGAAGTACTGGAACACCGCTGGTACATGTCGGAAAAGCAGGAACGCCACATCCCGCTGGCCGAGGCCGTACAGTCCTACATCGACTCGATCCTCCGGCACCGGCGGGACGAGGCCGCCATCATGCTGAACCCCGACACCGAGATGTTGAAGATCCTTGAGGTGGAAAGCGAGGAATCCCGGTACGGCGCCGATGAGTCCGACGAGGAATACCCGGACTCGGACGACTGACCCTAGATCGCCTTCCCCGGATTGAGGATTCCCGCAGGATCGAACAAGTCCTTGATCCGGCGCTGCAGTTCCCGGACCGGCTCGGGCTGCTCCTGGCCCAGCCAGCGCAGCTTGTACTGGCCTATGCCATGCTCCCCGGTGATGGTGCCGCCCATGGCCAACGCCGCCGTGATCGACTCATCCAAGGCAGCCTGGAGGCGTTTCATCGCATCGGCGTCAACAGTGTCCCCCTGCCGGTCGATCCAGAAGGTGGGGTGCAGGTTGCCGTCACCGGCATGCGCCACCACTTTGAGGTGCACCCGCTGGGTGGCTGCGAGGGCCTCGAGCGCCGCCACGTAGTCCACCAGCCGGGACCGCGGCACGGCAACGTCTTCACCCACCCGGAATTCATCGTCCACCTCGGTGCCCCGGCTGTGACGCCGGAGCTCCACCAGCCGTTCCGCTTCGGCGCTGGCCTCGGTGGTGACCGTGGCACCGCCTGCCTTAAGGACCTGGCGCACAACGTCTGCTTCGGCGGCAGCTCCAAACCCGTCTGTCTGAACCAGGAGCAGGGACTTTCCGCGTGCCGTGAGGTCCGATCCGTGGATGTCATCGAGCTGGGCCAGGGTGCCGCCGTCGAGCAATTCCATGATGGCGGGCTGGACGCGCGCCTTGCCCACGGCCAGGACCCCTGCGGCGGCAAGCCGGAAGTCCGGGTAGAACGCAGCAACGGTGTGGACTTCCCGGGGCAGGTACTTCAATCGCACCGTGACACCGACGACGATGCCAAGTGTTCCTTCGGACCCCACGAAGAGGCCTGTGAGGTCGTAGCCCGCCACGCCCTTGAAGGTCTGGTGGCCGGTGTGGATCAGGGAGCCGTCAGCCAGCACGACGTCCAAGGCCAGGACCGAGTCCCTGGTGACCCCGTACTTGGCGCAGCGAAGGCCGCCGGCATTGGTGGCTACGTTGCCGCCAATGGTGGAGCTGCGGAAACTTGCGGGGTCCGGGGCGTACATGAGGCCGTGCACCGCGGCGGCCTCGTTGAGGACGGCATTTACGACGCCGGGCTCCACCACGGCCGTTTCGTCGTCCGGGCTCAGGGCAAGGATCCGGTTCATCCGCTCCAGCGAGAGGACAATGCAGTTCCTGGTGGCGTGCGCCCCGCCGGACACTCCTGTACCGGCACCGCGCGGTACGATCGCCACTCCCCCGGCCGCGCACGCCCGCACTACCGCCTGGACATCGGCCACTGACTCGGGGAACACGACGGCCAGGGGTAGCTGGAAGTCCAAGACCGGTGCCTGGTCAATGGCGTAGCGGTGGAGCGCAGCCTCGCCGCGATCCAGCTGCCCGGGCGCCAAGACGGCTTCCAGATCCTCAACAATGCTTCCCACAAACCCTCCACCCGTCGTCGGACACATCCACCAAGTCTAGGCGCCGTCCGCCGGACCGGTCCGGTATTCCGGGCTTTGAAATCGCTTCCAGACTATGGCGTGTTACGCGCTCTTCAGCCCCTAAACTGCGCGCCTGGACGTTATGGAAGCGTTTTCATTTAAATCGCTTCCAGCCGTTATGCTGACTGTCATGTCTGTCGAAACTGTGACCCAGGACACTGCAAGCGTTGCCGGTCCATTGACGCTTATCCACGCCGCTGACGCCATTCCCGGCTGGTGGCGGTCCGCCGTGATCTACCAGGTCTATCCCCGTTCGTTCCGTGACTTGAACGGCGACGGCGTGGGCGACCTGGCCGGGATCACCGAGGAACTGCCGCATCTGGCAAGCCTGGGCGTGGACGCCGTCTGGCTCTCGCCCTTCTACCGGTCACCGCAGCGCGATGCTGGCTACGACGTCAGCGACTACTGCGACGTGGACCCGATCTTCGGCACCCTGGGCGACTTCGACGTCATGATGGCAGAATCGCACCGGCTCGGGCTGCGGGTCATCGTTGACCTGGTACCCAACCACTGCTCGGACCAGCACCCGGCTTTCCAGGCAGCCCTTGCAGCGCCGGCCGGAAGCCCCGAGCGGGACATGTTCATCTTCCGGGACGGGACCGGCCCGGAAGGCCAGGAGCCTCCGAACAACTGGCAGTCCCACTTCGGCGGTTCGGCCTGGACGCGCGTGGTGGAACCTGACGGCGAGCCCGGCCAGTGGTACCTGCACCTCTTCGACTCCTCCCAGCCGGACTTCAACTGGGACAACCCGGCGGTCCATGCAGAATTCGAACGGGTGCTCCGGTTCTGGCTGGACCGCGGCGTCTCCGGCTTCCGGGTGGACGTGGCCCACGCGCTGGTCAAAGCACCGGGCCTGCCGGCATGGGGCGGACGTGCCGACGGCGGCAGCAGCGACGGCTACCCGGGCCATGAGGCACCCATGTTCGGTCAACCCGCCGTCCACGACATCTACCGGAGATGGCGGCAGATCCTGGACCAATACGGCCCGGACCGGATTCTGTGCGCCGAGGCGAGTGTTGACCTCCACCGGCTGGCCCACTGGGTCCGGCCGGACGAGATGCACCAGGCGTTCAACTTTCCCTACCTCCACGCCGGACTGGATGTCTACCGGCTGCGGTCGGTTATCACGGACTCACTGACCGTCCTGGACGGCGTCGGCGCCCCGAGCACGTGGGTCCTCTCAAACCACGACGTAGTCCGGCATGCCAGCCGGTTTGGCTACAACGGCCACGGCCCGCGCGACGGCGACGGCATCGGTACCGGCGATCCCCAGCCGGACGAGGACCTCGGACGGCGTCGAGCAGCGGCCGCTTCACTCTTCATGCTGGGGCTTCCCGGGGCCGCCTACCTCTACCAGGGAGAAGAGTTGGGGCTGCCTGACGGCATCGACATCCCCGGCCATCTGCGGCAGGATCCGACCTTCGCCCGGACCAACGGCCAGCGCCTTGGCCGCGACGGCTGCCGCGTTCCGCTGCCCTGGCGGGCCGAAGACCGGCACCTGGGATTCGGCTCCGGGAGCGATCCCTGGCTGCCGATTCCGTCGTCCTTCGCGGAACTTGCCCGTGACGTGCAGGCGGAGTCACCGTCGTCGCACCTGGCCCTGTACCGTGAAGCCCTGGCGCGGCGCCGGGAGCTCGACATGGGCCGGGGATCCCTGTCCTGGGCGGAAGACTGGTGCACCGGATCCTCCCTCGGCTATGTGAACGGCACTACGCTGGTGCTTATGAACCTGAACCATGAGCCGCTGGAGATGCCGTCCGGCCACGTCCTCCTTCGCAGCCTGCCGGGGTCCACGGGCCATGCCCTCGCATCCGGCGAGACTGCCTGGTTGCAGCTTGGACCTGCCACCACGGCAGACTGACGTTGGCAGGCATCAAAGAAGTTGCCAGCCGTGCCGGCCTGTCCGTGGCCACCGTTTCGAGGGCGCTGAGTGGCAAGTCCAATGTGTCCTCAAGGAGCCGCCGGCTGGCGCAGGAGGCGGCCAAGGAGCTGGGGTTCGTTCCGTCGTACCACGCATCAAGCCTGGCGTCGGGCCGCAACCGCAATATTGGCCTGGTGGTGCCCAACGTACAGCGCTGGTATTTCTCTTCCGTGCTGGAAGGGGTTTCGGAGACCCTGCTGGACGCCGGGTACGACCTCACCCTGTACAACGTGGGGGAGCAACCTGAGCGACGCAGCAGCATCCTGAACGACTTCCTGCTCCGCAAGCGCCTGGACGCCGTCATCGCAGTGGCGTTGGTCCTTCGCGAGGATGAAATAGGCCAGCTGCTGGCGGTGCATCGTCCCATTGTGGGCATCGGCGGCGTCTTGCGGGGCGCCTCCACCATCCGCATCGACGACGAAGGCCTTGCCAGGGACGCGGCCGGCCACCTGATCCGGCTTGGCCATACCCGGATTGCGCACATCACCGGGGACGCGGGGCTGAACCGGGACTTCAAGCTTCCCAAACTCCGGCAGAAAGGCTTTGCCGCAGCCATGGCCGGGGCACGCCTGCCTGTCCGGGACGAGTGGGTGGTCAATGCGGACTTCACCATCCAGGGCGCGTACGCCGTGGGACGCCGGCTCCTGGGGACAGCGGCGGAACGACCCACCGCTGTGTTCGCCGCGTCCGACGAGATGGCCATCGGGATTATGCTTGCGGCGCGCGACTTCGGCCTGCAGATCCCGCAAGATCTCTCGGTCGTGGGTATGGACGGTCACGAACTCAGCGAGACGTTTGGACTCACCACCATCAAGCAGGATCCGCGCGGGCAAGGTAACCTGGCGGCCACAACCGCCCTGGCGTTGCTGAACGCAGGCAAGGATTCCGACGGCGGCCAGCCGCCTTCACCGGTCCAGGACCAGGAGTACCCGACCGAGTTCCTGATCCGAACCAGCACGGCGGTACCGCCAGCCCTGAACTAGTTTGCTGGGTCTGCGGCGCCCATGAAGCGGGCGTACTTGTCGAGGATTACGGGCCAGGCCTGCAGGTAATGTCCCCTGACGGCAGCAGGGTCCTCAGCGCCCTCCCAGCCGTCATGGACGACCCGGACCTCCGTGCCCCCGTCAACCGCGCGGAAGGCCACCAGAAGCTCGGTGGACCACATTGCAGTGGTACCGGGGTGCCATGTGGCGTGGAAGGAGAGCGGCGACTGCCAGTCATCAAGGGTTCCCCAGATGCTGGTCCGTCCGTCGTCTGACGTCTCGAGAATCAGGTTCTCTTCGAATTCGACATAGGACCCTGCCCCGTAGACTCCGTACGGCTCCAGCGGCCACCAGAGGTGGGTGTGGTCTGTGAAACCGGCGAATGCCCGGGCGACGGGTCCGGGCACCACCACCGCATTGACCACCGGGTCCAGGGAATCGGCACCGGGCTTTCCATCCGCCTCGAAGGGGTCCTGGGCATGGCTGAAGATGCTGCTCATGGGCAACAACTCTACCCGCGGGCACCCGATCGTTATCGATCGGTATTAGCGCGGGCTGCATCTTTGGATGGCCGGGGTGGGCGGACGCTGATCGATTTTCTGCAAGGTGTGAGCGGGGGTTGCGGGGTTACGTGTCGGGTGTGAGCGGGCGTGGTCGTGTGGTGGGTGGTGGTGTTTTTAAATGTGGGAGGCCCCAACCGTGTTGGTTGGGGCCT
>NZ_JARVSH010000005.1:0-227666 GCF_030209295.1 Pseudarthrobacter sp. lyk4-40-TYG-27 | reverse complement strand
GGCAAACCCACCGTCATCCTCGCCCACACCGTCAAAGGCTACGGACTCGGACCACGGTTTGAGGGGCGGAATGCCACGCACCAGATGAAGAAACTGACGGTCGAGGACCTCAAGGACTTCAGGGATTACCTGCGCATTCCCATTTCGGATGAACAACTGGATGCCGACCCCTACCGCCCTCCCTACTTCCACCCTGGCCCCGATGCCCCGGAGATTGCCTACCTGATGGAGCGGCGCAGGGCGCTGGGAGGGTCCGTTCCGGAGCGCCGTTCCCGTCATGAGGCGGTTGAACTGCCTGAGCCGAAGTCCTACGAGGTTGCCATGCGCGGTTCGGGCAAGCAGCAGGCTGCCACCACCATGGCATTCGTGCGCCTGCTGAAGGATTTGCTCCGCGACAAGAAGTTCGGGGACCGGATTGTGCCCATCGTGCCGGATGAATCCCGGACGTTTGGGATGGACGCGTTCTTCCCGACCGCGAAGATCTACAACCCCAAGGGCCAGAACTACCTCTCCGTGGACCGCGACCTCGTCCTGGCCTACAAAGAGTCCCCCGCCGGCCAGCTGATCCACCCCGGCATCAACGAAGCCGGCGCCGTGGCAGCCTTCACGGCCGCCGGAACCGCCTACGCCACCCACGGCGTACCCCTGGTCCCGGTCTACGTGTTCTACTCCATGTTCGGCTTCCAGCGCACCGGCGACGCCTTCTGGGCCGCCGCGGACCAAATGACCCGCGGCTTCATCATCGGCGCCACCGCAGGACGGACCACCCTCACCGGCGAAGGCCTCCAACACGCCGACGGCCACTCCCCCCTCCTGGCCTCCACCAACCCCGCCGTCCTCACCTACGACCCCGCCTACGGCTACGAAATCGGACACATCATCCGCTCCGGCCTCGAACGCATGTACGGGCCGGACTCCACGGACAAAAACCTCATGTACTACCTCACCGTGTACAACGAACCCATCGTCCAACCCGCCGAACCCGAAAACCTCGACATCGAAGGCCTCATCAAGGGCATCTACCTGCTCAACCCAGCGAAGGCCGCAGGACTGAACGAAAGCAGTCCCCGCACCCAGATCCTCGCCTCCGGCGTCTCCGTGCCCTGGGCCATCGACGCCCAACGCATCCTCGCCGACGACTGGAACGTCTCCGCCGACGTCTGGTCCGTCACCTCCTGGAACGAACTGCGCCGCGACGGCCTCGCCGCCGAAGAAGAAGCCTTCCTCAACCCCGGCCAACCCGCCCGCACCCCGTTCGTCACCCAGCAACTCGAAGGCGCCACCGGCCCCATCGTCGCCGTCACCGACTACATGAAAGCCATCCCCGACCAAATCCGGCAATTCGTCCCCAACGAATTCGCCACCCTCGGCGCCGACGGCTTCGGCTTCTCCGACACCCGCGCAGCAGCCCGCCGCTACTTCAAAAACGACACCCACTCCATCGTGGTCAAAGCGCTGCAGATGCTCGCGGCACGTGGGGAGGTTGAGGAGAGCGCACCGTCATACGCCATGGACCGGTACAAGCTCCTGGACGTCAACGCCGGCACTACCGGCGGGGCTGGCGGGGACGCCTAAGTCCACGTCGGCGGCAGTCGGGGCAGTTTCCGGGGAAAGCTGCCCCGACTGCTTTGGCGTTGGCTAGGGTGCAGCTATGGAGAACATTGAGGAATCCGGAGGGCCGGGCGTCCGGGTGACGGGGGTGTTGCTTGCCGCGGGGGCGGGCACCCGCCTGGGGCTGGGCCCAAAGGCCCTGCTTCCATACCGGGGGCGGCCCCTGGTGGAGGTGCTCGCCGGCAAGCTGCTGAAGGGCGGCTGCCGGGAGGTGGTAGTTGTCGTTGGCGCAGGAGCATCCGAGGTGCAGGCTGCCGCCGCCCTCGCTTGCTGCCGCGTGGTGGTCAATCCGGAATGGCAGTCCGGCATGGGCAGCTCGTTCTTGCTGGGTAACAACACCGCGGATCCTGAAGACCACCTGCTCATTGCCCTCGTGGACCAGCCAGGGCTGACCCCTGAGATCGTACGGCGGCTGTTGGCCGCCCACCATCCGGGTCGGATCACGGCTGCAGCCTACCGCGGTCCTGAGTCCGACGGCGGCCAGCTCGGTGGCCTTCCGGACGCCGGCAGCCCGCTCGGCGGCTCGCCGGATACCCACAGCCCGGATGGCAGTGCCGGCCACGACGGCAACAGAGGGCAGTCATGGGAACTCCGCCGCGGGCATCCACTGCTCATCGACGGGTCGCTGCGGGCCTCGGTGGCCGCAACGGTGACCGGTGACGCCGGCGCGCGCATCTTCCTCCGTACCCATCCGGAACTCGTAGATGAAGTGGATTGCAGTGACCAGTCCAGCGGCGAGGATATCGACACCCCGGACCAGCTCCGCCTTCTCCGGTAAACACCCAGGTACTCAGGAATGGGCGCTCAGGAACCCCTCCAAGGCATCCTCCCAAGGAGATCCGCGGTGGCGGACAATGTCTGCGGCACCCCCAAGGCATCCATGGGGCCACTTTGTGGGTTCCCAGTCCTGGTGTTCGCTAGGGTACTGGCGGCCGGCCGGTGAGGTCCAGCCCGGTGGTTCGGTTTTGCTGGCCGGGGTGGGTTTCCAACCGGTGGTATGCCGGAGCCGGTGGTGTTTCGGGCAGGGCTGTCCCAGGTTGCTGACTCCGGTGGTCCCGCCGTTGGCCCAGGCCAGGATGTGATCGGCCTCCGTGTCCAGTGAGCTGTTGCTGCACCCCGGGAACGGGCACTTACCATCCCGGAGCCGGAGCCAATACCGCATCGCCTTGCCCACCCGGTAACTCTTCCTGCCTATCTCCAACGGTGCCCCGTCCCGCGGGTCCACAAGCACCCGGTAAAACGAGCCCGCCCCCTCAGCGACCAACCGGCGCGCCATCGAAGCCGGAATCGGCCCATACCCATCCAGCACCGCCGCCTCATCCGTCAACCCCAGCAACGAAAACACCGGCACGGTCACCAACACCTGCGCCCGGACCGCATCAGGCGGGACATCGGCAGGCCTCTCGAGGTCATCGGGGCTGGTGCAACCTTCGCCTGGCCCCGCGTTCCTCCCGGCAGCCTGTCCCGTGCTCAGACCGGCGGTCAGAAGGGACGTGGCAAACACATCGGCCCGGAGCTGGGTGAGGGTCCTGGCCTCGCCGGGTCCCTGCACGCCCCGGGCCACAGCGGTCAGCCGGTTCCAGCCCGCTGCCGCCTGGTCCGCGGGCAGATACGCACCCAGCCAAGCCATCCCGTCCCGGTCCGGCCGGAACTCCACCCGCCGGTCCACCACCCCCTTGGCGTGGCGCTGCTCGATGCTCCCGGCATGGCGGCGCTCCCGCCAAACCCTGGCCTTGGCACGGAACCGGTGCGCCGGCAACTCCCCCACCGCACACCCCCGCACCGGATCCGGTGCACCGGGGTCCAGGAAATGGGTCTCCAACCCCGCCGCCCCCGCAGCATCCAGCCCGGCCGTTTCATCGGCCAACACCGTGGCGTGCTGCCAGGAGATCACCCCCGCCTGCAACGCCGACAAGGTCAACGGCAACCCCTTGACCACAGCCTGCGAGGTGGCCAGGAACGAAGACGCAGCCCGCGGACCAAGCGCCAGCACACACCCAACCTCCGCCGCGACCGCCATCTCCTGCGCCACCACCGGCACCCCCGGCCCCGCCACAACACCCGCAGCATCCGCAAACGCCACCGCAGCCCGCGCCTTCAAACCAGCGACCCGGGCCTCCACCTCACGGACACCGGCCAGAACATCAAGGCAACCATCCGCCAACCCAGCCAACGGATCAGCAGCAGAGAACGGCTCGGCTCCCGCTCCGTCCACCTCGGCAACCAACACCGCAAGGGCAGCACGAATATCCGCCAACGCCCCCACCACCGCCGCTTTCCCCATAAACCCATCATCACAAGGGGGTACGACATTCAAGGGGCAGAGATTTAGGGGCCGGCCACGACAACCGGTCACCCAAAGAAGGCAGATTAAGTTTCGACAAACCAAACCACCGGCTCCCGGTTTCGGCAAGCTCAACCACCGGTGCCCTCAACCACCAGCGGCGAGCAGTTCCTCCAGCCCTTGTTTGAAGCCCGAGCGGCCGCCGTGGGCCGGATGCCTGATCTTGGGCGCAGCCACCCCGCTGCGTTGCAGGCTGTGCTGGGCCACGTTGCCCACCGCAACGATGGAGCTGATCCCAAACAATCCGGCCAGTTCCTGCCAGAAGGGCGTGCCGAGTTTGGTTTCGGACGGCTTGGGCGTGCGGTTGGACCACGGCTTTCCGGGTTGGTGCGGGTGCCAGGGGAAGGCACTCCACAGCAGTGGGAGGAAATTTACTTCTTCCAGGACCTGCCACAGCACCGTTGCCGTTGGCTCGGCAGCTACCCCAGCAGCTTCGGGCGGCACAACGTACCCCTTGCCCGGGCCAAAGAGCCCAAAGCTGTTAAGCGGGCCCTCCAGGATGGTCCGGTTGGTAAACGGCACGCCGGTAATACGCATGCCCCTGAAACCCGGCGCCTCCCCCAGCAACAGCACGCCGGGCTGCCGGTCCCGCATTTCCTGCAAATAAATCTCCAGGTTCCGGCGGCGCAGCGCATTCTCCGGCGCCGCGTCGGAGAAGAAGTTGGTGCAGGCCGGTCCGGTTTCCGCGGCTGCCAGCCGCGCCACGAACTCCTTGATGCCGCTGCCGGAACGCACGCCGATACCTGCGGACAGGTATTACCAGCGGGGGTGGATGGCCTCGCGGAAGTAGTGGTCGTAGATCCAGCGGACCCCGTCGTCGAACTCCTTGCCAACACTTACACCGGCAGCGGCGGCGTTGCCCTGGGCCTGCTCCACGTTGCGCGCGCCGGGAATGACGGAGCTGACGCCGTCCTGCGCCGCAATCCAGGCGATGGCGGCCTGTGCCGTGGTGGCCCCGGCGGGCACCAGTTGCTCGAACTCCGCCACGGCCTTCAGGCCCAGCTCAAAGTCGACGCCGGAGAAGGTCTCTCCCACGTCGAACGCTTCGCCGTGGCGGTTGTAGTTCCGGTGGTCGTTCTCCGCGAAGGTGGTGTCCTTCGAGTACTTTCCGGACAGCAGGCCGGAAGCGAGCGGCACCCGGGCGATGATGCCCACGCCGGCAGCCTTGGCCGCGGGGAGGACTTCATCCAGCGGCTTGAGCCGGAAGGCGTTCAGGATGATCTGTACCGATGCGGTCCCTTCGTGGCGGATCGCCTCCAGCGCCTCGTCCGTTCGTTCCACGCTGACACCGTAGTTGCGGATGGCGCCTTCGGCGACCAGCGTGTCCAGCGCGTCATACACCTCGTTGTTGCTGTAGACGGCACTTGGCGGGCAGTGCAGCTGGACCAGGTCGAGGGTTTCGGTGCCTAGGTTCTTCCGTGAGCGGTCCACCCACTGGCGGAAATTGGCCAGTGAATAGTTTTCCGGCCGCTGCTCCATCCGGCGGCCCATCTTGGTGGCAACGGTGACGCCGTGCCCCGGGTTGTCCGCGAGGAACTTCCCGATGGCCTGCTCGCTCTTTCCGTCGCCATAGACATCGGCCGTGTCAAAGAAGGTGACGCCTGCCTCCACGGAGGCGGCGAGGATGGCCTGGGCCTGTGCCGGGTCCACGGTGCCCCAGTCCGCGCCGAGCTGCCAGGTGCCCAGCCCCACGATGGAGACGTTCCGTCCGGTCTTACCTAAAATCCGCTGTTCCATCCCCTGACTATATGGGTTTGGCGTAAAGCTGGGTGAATCCTCCGAAGGAATTTAGCTGCCCGGCACCGGTACGCCGCCCAAAGACCCGGGGTGCCCCAGGGCGCCCGTCCGCCGCCGGGCGAAGGTCCTGGACCGTTCGCTGGAGAGTGCGAGGATCAGCAGGATGTCCAGCGACAAGCTGACCAGCGTGGTGCCCAGCGTGATGGGCGGTCCGCCCGAGGCAGTGGTGGCGAATTGGGTGATGATGGAAAGGCTCCCCAGTGTCATGGCAGTTACCCGGGCGCGGTTTCCGCCCCGGGCGATGAACCATGCAAGGAGGAACTCAGCGAGGGCGAAGACCCCCATGACGATGGCCCCCGGAAGCAGTGCCCCGGACACGTCCAGGTCGCCGGCGGAACCGCCCAGGAGCGGAGGCGCCAGGGTTTCGTCGGATGCGGCGGCCAGGAGCAGGAAAGCCAGGAAGAGGGCGGCGAATCCCCTGCATGTGACCAGAACTGCCCCGAAGAGAGTGGGCAGTGGCCGCCGCTCCTTCGCAGCCTGCACCCGGGCCGGTCCAGGACCAGCCGCCGGTATCCGGGTGAGGTCCACAATGGGCAGGTCGCCGTCGGTCATGATGTTGTCCCCTCCCCCGTTCCTGGAGTGGTAGCCGGTGGAGAAGTCCTTGATGATCGTCACGGCCGCTTCCGGCGCAGCCGCTTGGATGGACCCCACCACGTAGTCCCGTTCCTCGTCGATGCCTGGGGCGATTTTGTGCGTTACCTGCAGCGTGAACAGGGAAAGTCCCACGGCCCTGTCGTAGGTCCCGGCGGCGAGCCAGTCCACCGGGATGCCCCCGGGAAGCAGCCAGCCCGGGGGTACCTTCCAAAAGCGGATGTGGTGGCGTTTGCCTGGGTTGCCGTCCACCTCCTGCTGGTAGGCGAAATCCTGCTGGCGGCCAAAAAGGAACAGTGGACTCACCGGCGCCTCGTCGTAGCTGCGCCTGGTCAGCGTGGAAGTGATGATGCGGCGGCTTGAGGCGAAGGTCACCGGATCGGCGAGGGTCCATCGGGCCTGCCGCATGGCTGCATGGATTTGGGCCTCCCGGCCACGCAGGGCCACGTTGACCGGGTCCCCAAGCAATCCGTCGCTGGTGCGCGAACGGCCAATGAAGTAGTCGGGCAGGTAGATCCTGGTGAGGATGCGGTGCAGGCGGGGAAGCACCAGGTAGGCAAGCGCTGCCCAGAAGACCACCAGGACCCAGATGTGCGGCCATTCCAGGCTCGACTGCAGGAGCAGCACGGCAAACCAGATCGAGCTGAGGCCGCTGAACGTAAAGAACAGCCGGTCGACCACGGTGTCCGCCGCGGCCGTGGCGGCGGGCGCGGGGCCCGGCATGCCTCCGTCCCGGCCCGCATCCATGGCTGTCTCGCCCGTCATGGCCACAGGCTACACCTGGATTACCGCACCGCGCCCGCCTCAGCCGGAACGAGGCCTGCTTCCTTCAGCCCCAGGTAGATCCGGTCCCGGGCGATGGGAAGCTGCGCGAAGCGGACTCCGGTGGCGTTCCTGATGGCGTTGGCGAGCGCCGGGGCCACGGGGTTGAAGGGACTCTCGCTCATCGATTTGGCGCCCAGCGGGCCCAGCGTGTCATTGGTGTCCGCGAAGTACACCTCGCTGCGCGGCACGTCCGCAAAGGTCGGAATGTGGTACTGACGCAGGATGTCCGTGGTGACCTTGCCGTCGTCGTTCACCACCACTTCCTCGTAAAGCGTGGCACCAATGGCCTGGGCGATCCCGCCTTCGATCTGTCCACGGCACTGTCGCGGGTTGACCACCACGCCGGCATCGGCCGCCTGGACGCTCTGCAGGATTTTCAGCTCGCCGGTGCCGCGGTTCACCGCCACCCGGAACCCGTGCACGTTGAAGGCAACCGAACGCGGCGTGCCGCCCCAGCGTCCCTCGGCGGCGAGGTCGACGCCGGCTTCCTCGGCGGCCTGCGCCAGCTCAGCAAGTGCCACGCGGGTTCCGTCGACCACCACGGCGTCGCCGTCGAGGACGCACGCGGAGGCCTGCGTTTGGCGGATGCCGGCCGCGAACGCCCGGATCCGGACGGCCAGCTCTTCGGCAGCTTCAAGGGTGGCCTTGCCGGCCACCACGGTTCCGGCCGAACCGAACGCGCCCGTGTCGTGCTCCACCAGGTCCGTGTCCGATTGCCGCACCGCCACCCTGGATGCCTCCGTGGACAACGCCGTGGCGGCAAGCTGGGCATGCACCGTGGTGGTCCCGTTTCCGAACTCGGCGGTCCCGACGTCGGCCTGGTACGTTCCGTCCGGCAGGAGCCGGAGCCGGGCATGGGCAAAGTGGCCACGCGGCGGGACGGTATCGATCATGGAGAGCGCCGCGCCTTCGCCCACCATCCAGTCCGGCCCGAGGTCCTCAAGCCCAGCCTGCCGGTAGCGTTCGCTGCCCCGGCCCAGGGCGTCCCGGACCAAGTCCAGGCACTGGTCCAAACCGTAGCTTCCGTAGAGGACGTCCTCCTCCGGCTGGGGCTGGGTGGACAGCATGTGGTCCCCTTCCCGGACCATGTTCCGGCGGCGGAACTCGAGCGGATCCATCCCGATCCCGGCGGCCAGCTCATCCATCGCGGACTCGATCGCAAAAATCATCTGGCTGAGGCCGTAGCCGCGGAACGCGCCGGCCGGGACGGTGTTGGTGTAGACCGACTGGGCGTCCACCTTCTTGTTGGCGCACTTGTAGACCGCCAGCGATTCACCGCAACCATGGAACATGACGCCTGGGCCGTGGTTGCCATAGGCGCCGGTGTTGGTCACCACGTCCAGTTGCAGGGCTGTCAGCCGGCCGTCCTTGGCGGCACCGGCTTTCAGCTTGATGGTGAAGGGGTGCCGGGTTGTGGTGGCGGTGAACTGTTCCGTGCGGGTCAGTTCCAGCTGGACTGGCCGCTTCAGTTTCAGGGCCGCGAGCGCCACGAGGTCCTCGGTGAGGACTTCCTGCTTGCCGCCGAATCCGCCACCCACGCGTCCGGCCACCACGTGCACGCGGTCCTCTTCGAGCCCGAACACCCGGCACAGCGTGCGGCGGACCAGGAACGGGACCTGGCTGGAGGTGCGGACCTGCAGCCGCCCGTCGTCGTCTACGGTGGCGATGGCCGCATGGGTTTCCAGGGCGACGTGCTGGACCCTCTGGGTCTGATAGGTCTGTTCGTGGATGAAGTCGGCGCCCGCGAAGCCGCCGGCGACGTCGCCCAGTTCCGAGTGCAGTTCAGCCACCACGTTCCGCTCCGGGCGGGAGATGCGCGCTTTCACGGCATCCTTGTCTCCGTGGACCAGGGGGGCACCAGGCAGCAGCGCTTCCTGCGGCGAGAAGACGGCGGGAAGTTCCTCATATTCCACCTGGAGTGCGCGGACACCGGCTTCCGCGGCGGCCACCGATTCAGCCACGACGGCGGCCACCCGCTGCCCGATGAACCGCACCACGTCATCGAGCACCCTGGTATCGTCCGGGTCGTCAGTGAAGAGTTCGTGCTGGGCGGTGGAGAACAGCTGCTCCGGGGCGTCCTCGGAGGTGAAGACCGCCACCACGCCTGGCACGTTCAGCGCTGCGTCCTTGGCGATGGAAAGCACCCGGGCGTGCGGGTGCGGGGAACGGAGGATCTTCAGGTGCAGCAGCCCTTGCTGCTCCTCTTTGGGCAGGTCCAGGGTGTAGCGGGCAGCGCCCGTGACTACGGCGCGGCTGGCTGGAGCCGGGACGTCGTCACCCAGCCGGCCCGGCGCAGGATCCGGTTGCCCCTCCCCTGCGATGCCGGAGCCCGGCCCCTCGGGATCAGGGTGCCCGGGGTGCCCGCAGACGGCGTCGGCGATGGCGCGGTAGCCCGTGCACCGGCAGAGGTTGCCTTTGAGGTTCCGGGGCAGGTTGTCCTTTTGGGCGTCGTCGAACGAGGCCGCCGTCATCACCATGCCGGCCGTGCAGAAGCCGCACTGAAACCCCTGCCGCTCCATGAACTGCTGCTGCACCGGATGCAGGGGGCCGCCGGCGGTACCGGCCAGCCCCTCAATGGTGGTCACCGAGCGCCCCTCGGCCCGGACGGCGGGATAGATGCAGCTGTGAACGGGCGTGCCGTCCACATGTACCGTGCATGCGCCGCAGTCGCCGCCGTCGCAGCCCTTCTTGACGCCGGTGTTGCCCTGCTCCCGCAGGAACGTCCGCAGGCATTGGCCGGGGCGCGGAGCCGCCCCGGACGCGGTGCCGTTGATCTCGATGCCCATGCTCAGGCCCCTTTCGGAAGTGCTGTGGAAACGGGAGCGGAATCGCTCCGGGGCGGCCAGAAGTCGCCGGACACGGGCAGCCCGGGCGTTCCCGCCGGCGCAGCGAGCTCGGCGCGGATTTCCTCGGCCAATCGGTAGGTCATGTCCCGGCGCCAGGCGGGCAGGCCATGGATGTCGTCGTGGTAATGGTCCGCGGGAATGGCGTCGTCCAAGGCAGCTGCCAGCCGGTCGGCATCGGGCAGGCCGTCGAACCGGAGCTGAACGGGCCGCTTGGTGGCCGCGGTGACGGTCAGGACCAGGGAGGTAGCGGCGTCGAGCCGTCCGATCAGGAGCACCCCGGACCGGCCCAGGTTGCTCAGCGACAGCCGGCGGAACGCCACCCGGGAAGAAAGGGCCGACGCCGGGAGGTGGACGCTGCGAAGCAGCTCGCCCGGTGCCAGGCAGTTGGTGGCGTCACCGGTTACGAAGTCCGCCACGGGAACGGTGCGGCTGCCGCCGCCTGGTGCGAGGACCGTGGCAACGCCGTCCAGTCCGGCGCAGAGCGAGATGACGGGCCCGGCGGGCAGGGACGTGCACAGGTTGCCGCCCACGGTGGACATGTTCCACACCTTGAACGAAGCCACGAAGGAATCGCAGCAGGCCCGGACCAGGTCCAGCCCGGGCCAGACGCGGCCGTCCGCGCCGGCGCCGGCCGGCAGGGTGTACAGCTCGGCAATGGTGCAGGTGGCGGCGAGGTCGATGCCGTCGTCACTGACGGTTATGGGAGTCCAGCCGGCTGAGCCGAGGTCCAGCAGCCGCTTGAGGGGTTGAGGCCCAAAGGCGTAACTGCCGTAGGAGAAGAGGACCGTTCCGCCGGCCAGCCAGGCGTCGCCGTCTCGCCAATCTGCGGGGTCGGTGGTGCGGACCACCGCCTCGATGGTGTTCATGTCCATGCGATCTCCTGCGGGGTAAGGTCTGTGGGCGCCGGTGCCGGCGCGCGGTGGTGGATGGTGCCGGCGGTGTCGCGCAGCGGCGCGCACGTGGCGTCGCGGCTGCGCGCGGCGATGAGCTCGGCGGTGACGGAGACCGCCACCTCGGCGGGGGTAGTGGCGCCGAGGTCCAGTCCGATGGGTGAGTGCAGCCGGGCAATCCGTTCCGGCAGGACCCCGGCGCTGAGGAGTTCCTCGACCCGCTGGAGGTGGCTGCGGCGCGATCCCATGGCGCCCACGTAGGCGAGGTCCAGGGCCAGCGCGGCCTCCAGCAGCGGAAGATCGAACTTGGGGTCATGGGTCAAGACGGCCGCCACGGCGCGGCTGTCCAGGCGGCCGGCGGCTGCTTCCGCCGCGAGGTAACGGTGCGGCCAGTCCGTCACCACCTGGTCTGCGGCGGCGAACCGTGGCTGGCCGGCAAAAGCGGGCCGGGCATCCACCAGGGTCACGTGGTAGCCGAGCAGCTTGGCCGCCGGCACCAGGGCCGCCCCGAAGTCGTTGGCACCGAACACCAGCATGCGTGGCGGGGCGAGCCGGGACTCCACCAGGACGGCGGGCCCCCCGGGATGCCTGCTGTGGCCGTCGCGGTCCGGCAGGCAGTCCCCTGCCTGGACCAGCGGGACCAGACCGGCGCCGCCGCTGCGCAGGATGGATTCCACCCGAAGCTCTGACTCTCCGTGCAGCAGCGGGGCCAGTTCCGGGGATGCCGGTCCGTGGTGCTTGGCCGGGTCCGGGAGTACGACGGCGGCACCGCCCGATGCTCCCAGCAGCCGTACCAGCGCCACGGGTTCGTCGTGGCGGAGGCCGGCGAGTTGCCGGACGGCGGCCCGGAGCGGTTGCTCCGGTTCACCGGTAACGGCTGCAGGAACCGGCTGGATGTGGATCTCCAGCTGTCCCCCGCAGGTGAGCCCGGCGGCGAAGGCATCGGCGGAACTGAAGCCGAAGACCTGGTGGCGCGGGCCGCCGTCGTCCATTGCCTCCCGGGCGAGCGCCACCACGGCGCCTTCCACGCAACCGCCGGAGAGGCTGCCAAGCACCTCACCGGACTCCGTGACGAGCATGGAGGTCCCCACAGGGCGGGGCACCGAACCCGAGGCGGCAACGATGGTGGCCACTGCGAACCGCTTGTCCGCGAGTCGGGGCAGCCAGGGGCCGAGCGAAGGGATCAGGTCAAGCATGGCGGCACTCCTTCTTCCGCGCGGCGGTGGTGTCCATTGTCTGTCCTGTCAGGGGCCGGGCCAAGGGTTGGCCCGGCCCCCTGTGCGGCTGGGGCAACGATCAGCCGCCCAGCAGGAGGTTGATCGGCCCGCGGGCGAAGTACACCAGGAACCCGGCGCTCACCACCCACATCAGCGGGTGGATCTTTTTCGCCTTGCCTGATGCCGCCCCGATGACCGCCCAGCTCACGAAGCCGACGCCAATGCCGTTGGCGATCGAATAGCTCAGCGGCATGGTCACGATGGTGAGGAAGGCAGGCAGCGCCACGGTGAACTTGGTGAACTTGATCTCGCGGATCTGCGCCATCATCATGGCACCCACCACCACCAGGGCGGCGGCGGCGACTTCCAGCGGGACCACGCTGGTGAGCGGGGTGAGGAACATTGAGCCGAGGAACAGCAGCCCGGTGACCACTGATGCCAGGCCGGTCCGGGCGCCTTCGCCGATCCCTGCCGCGGAGTCGATGTACACCGTGTTGGAGGAACCTGAGGTTGCCCCGCCGGCCACGGCGCCGAAGCCTTCGACGATGAAGGCGGATTTCAGCCGCGGGAACGTGCCGTCCTTGTGTGCGACGCCTGCGCTCTTGGCCAAACCGGTCATGGTCCCCATGGCGTCGAAGAAGTTGGTGAACACGAGCGTGAACACCAGCATGGTGGCCGCAAGTCCGCCGATCCGGCTGAACGAACCAAAGAGGTCAAAGTGGCCCACCAGGCCCAGGTCGGGTGCGGAGACCAGCTGGCCGGACAGGACAGGGGTGTTCAGGTGCCAGCCGCCGGGGTTGGTGGTGCCGGCAGGACCCAGTTTCATGATGGCTTCCACGACGGCGGCCAGCACGGTGGTGCCGACGATGCCGATGAGCAGCCCGCCCTGTACCTTGCGCGCCACGAGGATCCCCATGGCCAGGAGGCCGACGACGAACACCAGCGTTGGCACGGAGGTGATGGAGCCGCCGTCGCCCAGCTGGACGGGCGGGCCGCCGGTGGTGGGACGGACGAAGCCGGAGTCGACGAAGCCGATGAAGGCGATGAACAGGCCGATGCCCACGGTGATAGCGGCCTTGAGTTCCTTGGGAACGGCCCTGAAGATGGCGGTCCGGGCGCCGGTGACGCCGAACAGGACGATCAGGATGCCGTTGATGACCACCAGCCCCATGGCCTCGGGCCAGGTGACTTCGTGGATCACCGAGACGGCCAGGAAGGAGTTGATGCCCAGTCCGGCGGCGAGCCCGAACGGCAGGTTGGCGATGAGGCCGAACAGGATGGTCATGACGCCGGCGGTGAGGCCGGTGACGGCACCCACCTGGGATGCGGACAACCAGCCCCCGGCAACGTCGGTGGGGGCGTTGTCGGCGCTGAACCCGCCGAGGATGAGGGGGTTCAGGATGACGATGTACGCCATGGTGAAGAAGGTGACCAGGCCGCCCCGGAATTCCCGGGCAACGGTTGAGCCACGGCGGGTGATCTGGAAGAAGCGGTCCAGGTAGGATCCCGACGCCGGCGGGCCGGGTACGGATGGGGTACGCGGCGACCGCCGCGAGGTGCTGGTGGTTGGAGCCGGATGCTCCTCGTGGGAATGGTCCAGGATGGTCATCTCAGCCGCCCGGCCTAGTAGTCGATCCTGGATTCGAGCGTGTTCCAGGTATTGAACGGTTCCAGCGGTGCAGGTGCCTGGGGATCGCCCAGTTCCAGCTTGGATACCGGCATCAGGGAGTCCCTGTCCTGGTTTTCGAAGTATTCGTAAAAGACGGCGTCGTCGAAGCCCACGGAGGCGGCATCGTGCCGGTCGGCGGCGTAGACCACGCGGTCAACACGGGCCCAGAGGGCGGAGGCCAGGCACATGGGGCATGGCTCGCAGCTGGTGTAGAGGACCGCACCGCTGAGGTCGAAGGTGCCGAGTTCGCGGCAGGCGGTGCGGATGGCGGTGACTTCGGCGTGGGCCGTGGGATCGTTGTCCGCAGTGACGCGGTTGACGCCGTCGAACGTTTTGCCGTCCGCGGTGACGATCATGGCGCCGAACGGGCCGCCGCTGTTCAGGACGTTGGCTGTTGCCAGCCGAATGGATCTGGCCAGGAACTGCTCGGCCGTGACGGTGGTACTCATGATGCGACTTCCTTTTGCCGGGAAGCCTGTTGCCGTGCAAGGACCAGTAGAACCAGGTGCGACGGTTACCAGGCTTCAGCATGTGCTGTGAAGGTTAAGTTGCGCCTGGTAGATAGCTTCCCGGGTTCGGGTGCCCGCCTTTGGCAGAATCGAGATTAGCACCGCTTTGTGGCCCGCGCCATAGTTTTCTGGAAATTTATTTTCGCTATGTGAAATCCATGTTTCGGTCCGCTAACCCCCTCCAGTCACATCCCGCCGGTGTTGACGCCCCGCGCCCGGGCTGGCTAATCTCATCGGATCCGCGGTCCGCCGCGGCCACCTGGATCAGCAGACAGGGCCTCACTGAGCTGGAAAATTGCCACCGCGCTCAGGACAGGAACATCCCATGCACCAGCCCCTTCCCGCACCCGCACCCCGGCTCTGGATCCGGAATCCGCAGGCCGCATTCACCGCCAACAACCTTGACGCCTCGGGCGGGGTTGTCATCAGCGGCGGCGTCATCACCGAGGTCCTGGCGGCCGGACAGATACCGTCCGAACCCTGCGCCGAGACGTTCGACGCCGGCAGCCACGTGCTGCTGCCGGGACTGATCAACACCCACCACCACTTCTACCAAACGCTCACCCGCGCCTGGGGTCCGGTGGCCAACGCCCCGCTGTTCCCCTGGCTGCAGAACCTCTATCCGGTCTGGGCCCGGCTCACGCCCAAGGATGTGGAGCTCGCCGCCACCGCCGCCCTCGCTGAGCTGCTGCTCAGCGGCTGCACCACCGCCGCCGACCACCACTACCTCTTCCCCGCCGGCCTGGAAAACGCCATCGACATCGAGGTGGCGGCCGTGCGCCGGCTGGGCATGCGGGCAACACTCACCCGCGGCTCCATGACGCTGGGAACGGACGACGGCGGCCTGCCGCCGCAGTCAACGGTCCAGGCACCGGAGGTGGTGCTGGCGGACAGCGAGCGGCTGATCGGCGCGTACCACGAGCGCGGGGAGGACGCCGTCATCCAGATCGCCCTGGCGCCGTGCTCGCCGTTCTCCGTCACGAAGGACATCATGGCCGAGAGTGCCGCGCTCGCCGAACGGCTGGACGTCCGGCTGCACACCCACCTGGCCGAAACCCTTGACGAGGAGGACTTCTGTCGCGAGATGTTTGGGCTGCGGACCGTGGACTACCTGGAGAGCGTGGGCTGGCTGACGGACCGCACCTGGCTGGGGCACGGCATCCACTTCAGCGACGAAGAAATCGGCCGCCTCGGTTCGGCGGGGACCGCCGTCGCCCACTGCGCCACCTCCAACATGCGGCTCGCCTCGGGCACGGCCCGGGTCCTGGAACTTGAGGATGCGGGCGTTCCGGTGGGGCTGGGAGTGGACGGCTCGGCGTCGAACGATGCTTCCAACATGATCCTGGAGGCGCGGCAGGCGCTGTACCTCCAGCGCCTCCGCTATGGCGCTGATGTCCCCGTGGAGCGGGCACTCGGCTGGGCCACCCGTGGTTCGGCCGCAGTGCTGGGACGGCCCGGGCTGGGCCAGCTGGCGCCAGGGATGCAGGCCGACCTTGCCCTGTTCACGCTCGAAGACCTGCGCTTCTCAGGCAGCCATGACCCCGTCGCCGCCTTGTTGTTGTGCGCCGCCGACCGCGCCGACCGGGTGATGGTGGGCGGCCAGTGGCGCGTCGTGGATGGACAAATCCCCGGCCTGGACATCGCCGGGCTCATCGCTGAGCACTCAGCGGCGGCCAAGCGCCTGGTAAACGGGGTCCGGTGAACGGCTGACACGGAACCGGGCCACTGCTACCGTGGCGGCATGACTCCGTCAAAGACGCCGGCCGAAGTCCTGGATATCGAAGGTGTTGAGGTCCGGATCTCGAGCCCGGACAAGGTGGTGTTCCCGGACCCCGGGCTGACCAAGCTGGACCTGGTGCGGTACTACCTGGCCGTGGCGGACGGGGCGCTGCGCGGCGCGGGTGGAAGGCCGATGGTGCTCAAGCGGTTTCCCAAGGGCATCAACGCCGAGCCCTTCTTCCAGAAGCGCGTGCCGGAGAACCATCCACCCTTCGTCGACACCACCACACTCCATTACGCGTCCGGAACGTCGGCAGAAGAAGCTGTCATCCGGGATGCGGCGGGCCTGGCCTGGGTCATCAACCTTGGCTGCCTGGACCTGAATCCGCATCCCGTCAGGGCCGAAGACCTGGAGCACCCGGACGAACTGCGGGTGGACCTCGATCCGATGCCTGGCGTGGACTGGTCGCAGATCGTGGACGTCGCCTACGTGGCCCGGGAGGTCCTGGCCGACGCGGGGCTGGTGGGCTGGCCGAAGACGAGCGGGTCGCGGGGGCTGCATATCCTGGTACGCATCGCCCCGCAGTGGTCGTACCGCGATGTCCGGCTCGCCGCCGAAACCCTTGCGCGGGAGGTGGAAAACCGCGCGCCCGGCCTCGCCACGGCACGGTGGTGGAAGGAGGAGCGCGGTGAAAGCGTGTTTGTGGACTTCAACCAGAACGCCAAGGACCGCACCGTGGCCTCCGCCTACTCGGTCAGGCCCCTGCCTGACGCCCGGGTGTCTGCGCCGCTCACGTGGGAGGAAGTCCGCACCGCACGGCCGGAGCAGTTCACAGTGCAGACGGTACCGCAGCGCTTTGCGGACATCGGCGACCCGCACGCCGGCATTGATGACGCGGTGGGCACACTCGACGGGCTCCTTGCCTTGGCCGAAAAACTCGGCCCGGCAGAGAAAGCGCCCCGCAGCGGCAATGGAAGCGGCCGCCGGCAGTCGCTGATGCCGCTTATCGAAGTTGCCCGGACCAAGACAAAGCCCGAGGCGCTGGCAGCCCTTGACCAGTGGAAGGCCCGGCATCCCGCAGCCGTTGGCGGCCTCCAGCCGGCCGACGTCCTTGTCGACGGGATGCGCGGGTCCAGCTCGCTCTGGTACCGGGTCCGCGTCAACCTCCAGCATGTCCCCGAGGACAAACGCCCGCCGCAGGAGGACCTCATCGCGGACTACGACCCCTGGGCAGGCAAGCAGTGGCCGGGACGCCCCGGTTCCTGAGCCTTGCCGCTACTGCCAGACCCGCACCCAGTCGACTTTGATGGCTCCGGCCGGTCCGAACGTCCTCTGGTTGGGGTTGAGTCCCACGTTCAGGAGCAAGTAGTGCGGCGCGTTGCCGTCCTGGGACGAATATGAATAGACCTTGCGGCCGTCGAAATAGATGTCGTTGACACCCGCCATCCGATGCACGCCGTAGGTATGGTACCCACCGGCCCAGCACCCCACGATGGCACTTCCCAACTCGCCGCCACTCGCAGAGTGATACACGGTGCTCATGTTCCCCGCCAAGGGCTCCGCTATGTCAATCTCACCGGTTTTCGGATAGGACTGTCCGGTGGTCCACCAGGCTGGCCAGTTGTAGATGCCGCCCGAGCAGGTACCCGGAAAATAGATGCGGGCTTCGACGTATCCCGTGGTGTATTGGAAGCCCACGTGGCCGGAGACCCCATCCTTGGGATTGGTGGACAGCAGCGCCCCGGAATCGGAGTCGGAGAGCTGGAGGACGGCCTCGCCGTTGGCAACCGTGATGTTGCTGGAGCAGGTTTTGACACCGTTCATCTTGGACTTGGGATCACAGTCGTTGAACCAGTAAGGGGTCCAGACACCGGGGTTCAGGGTGTTGAATTCCTCATCGAACACCAAGTGCCAGGCGCCGGGAACCCCGGCGGGGCCCAGTCCCTGGCTGGAAACGACGGGTTTGCCTTCCAGCGGGTCGCCCTGGGCTGTGTCATCGGCGGGTGGCGCAGCGGGAGGAACGGCCTCCGAGGGGGCGGCGTCGGCCGGCGCTGCAGCCCCGGTTGAGGCATCCAATCCGGGTACTTCCGGGGCCTCCGGCGGTGCTGCCGGTGCGGCGGAGCCGGTAGGCCCGGGACTTCCAGAGGGTGCAGGGATAATGACTCCGGACGACCCGGAAGCCGCCTCCGCGGGATCCGCGGGCAGTCCGGACTCCGCCGGGGCGAGGACCGCACTGGCCGAAAGGCCGCCAACCACCAGGAGGCAGCATACGCATTGCAGGACGCGGGTCTTCATGGACATGCCCCGCACGTCCCACGTCGGGAATCGGGCTGCTTCACACGTTCCTGCATCCTCGCCTCCCCGGCGCTCAACGGAAATCCGGCCCGGGCAGGCACGCAAGCCCAACTCCGGGCAACGACTTACCGCCTCAGGCTATGGGAGTTCGCTGCCGGGGTCGCCAGTAGCGACTACTTGTGTTTGGCCGGCGTGGTTCCGCAGGTAGGCAGGGGCGGTACTCACATCCGCCGGCCGAATACCGGCAACGCGTGGACCCAGCGCGAGAACAGCCCGCGTTCGTGGTGCCGTTCTTCCGGAACGAACAAGTCCGGGTCAATCCCGCCGCCGATGGGGAGGTAGAACTCCTGTGCGCCGGTTCCCGCGGCCGGGGCGGCCGGCACGGAAGGGGTGTCCTGCTGGTACATCGAAACCTCCTAATTTCATATTGCGGAAAGCAAATTCTGCTTTGTGAAAGTTTAGAAGCAACACTGCGGGGCGTCAACAGTCGGCCGCCTGGCCCTTCCCGGGCGATCCGGTCACAAACTGATTTTTGGGGTTGTGATGTACACCACCGGCCGGCGGGGGTACGCTGGTAGGCAACTCGTGGCGCACGTCACGTAACCTGGGAGCAGCAGGCAGGGTCGTAATGAGCTGGCATCAATGGATGCCGGCTCTTTTTTGTTGGGTCGGCTCCACCGGAAACGCGCTTGAAACGCGCGCTTAATTTCAGTGATGGAACCTTGGTTCCACTTACCGGAGATTGGGAAAAGACCATGAGCAGCAAGATCATTCTCGGCGAAAACCAGTACGGCAAGGCCGAAGTCCGCGTCGTCAAGATCACCAGGGACACCAACCGCCACGAGATCGAAGACCTGAACGTCACCTCGCAGCTGCGGGGCGACTTCGCCGCGGCCCACCTTGAAGGCGACAACGCCCACGTGGTGGCCACGGACACCCAGAAGAACACCATCTACGCCTTCGCCCGGGACGGCATCGGTTCGCCCGAGGCGTTCCTGCTGCGCCTCGGCGAGCACTTCACCTCCAGCTTCGACTGGGTCACCGGCGGCCGCTGGGAAGCGGAATCCTACGCCTGGAGCCGCATCCAGGCGCACGGCAGCGAACACGACCACTCATTCGTCCGCAACGGCCGGGAAGTGCGAACCGCGGTCCTGGTCCGCGACGGCGCCGCCACCCACCTGATCTCCGGACTGAAGGACCTGACCGTCCTCAAGTCCACGGAGTCCGGCTTCGTGGGCTACCCCCGCGACCGCTACACGACGCTTCCGGAGACCACCGACCGCATCCTCGCCACGGACGTTTCAGCCCGCTGGCGCTTCAAGGCCGGCACCGACTTCAGCAGCCTGGACTTCAACAAGAGCTACGACGACGTCAAGGGCCTCCTGCTCGAAGGCTTCACTGAGAAGTACTCCCACGCACTGCAGCAGACCCTGTTCGACATGGGCGCAAAGGTGCTGGAGGCGCACAGCGAAATCGACGAGATCAAGTTCTCCATGCCCAACAAACACCACTTCCTGGTGGATCTCTCGCCGTTCGGCCTGGACAACCCCAACGAGGTTTTCTTCGCCGCCGACCGGCCGTACGGCCTGATCGAGGCCACCGTCCAGCGTGATGACGCAGCTGCCGCACCGGCGGCGTGGTCGGGCATCGCCGGCTTCTGCTAAAGGGCCACGCCCATGGTTTCGACAGGCTCAGCCATCGGTGGTTGAGCCTGTCGACGCCACACCCGGCACCACTCCCACATCTTCACAACACCTGTTAGCCAGACACCAGTTAGCCAGACGATGACGTCTGCCATGAACCAAGAAAGTCTGCCATGAACACCAAGAAGAAACTTGCCGCCGCAGCCGCTGGAAAAGGCGCACGGCCTGGCCGCCCCGAGGACCAGCGGCTCCCCGTTGGAAGCATGTTTGCCTACGGCTTCCAGCACGTCCTGACCATGTATGGCGGCATCATTGCCCCTCCCCTGATCATCGGTGCCGCCGCGGGAATGAACTCCCAGGACATCGGCCTGCTCATCGCCGCCTGCCTGTTCGTCGGCGGCCTCGCCACCATCCTGCAAACCGTCGGCATTCCGTTCTTCGGCTCGCAGCTGCCGCTGGTGCAGGGCGTGTCTTTCGCCGGTGTCTCCACCATGGTGGCCATCGTGCACGGCGGCGGCGGGATCCAGGCGGTGTTCGGATCCGTCATCGCAGCCTCCCTGATCGGCCTGCTGATCACCCCGCTGTTCTCGAAGATCATCCGATTCTTCCCGCCGGTGGTGACCGGAACCGTGATCACCACCATCGGCCTGACGCTGATGCCGGTGGCTGCCAACTGGGCCATGGGCGGCAACAACAAGGCTCCGAACTACGGCAGCGTGGCCAACATCGGCCTCGCCGCCGGCACCATGGGCATCGTCCTGCTCCTGAGCAAGGTGGGCAGTGCGGCCATCTCCCGGCTCTCCATCCTCCTTGCCATGGTCCTGGGCACCCTCATCGCCCTGGTTTTCGGCATGGCCGACTTCTCCAAGGTGGGCCAGGGCGAGATTGTCGCCTTTCCCACCCCCTTCGCCTTCGGACCCCCCACATTCGAGATCGCAGCCATCGTCTCCATGCTGATCGTCATCCTGGTGACCCTCACGGAGACGTCCGCGGACATCATCGCGGTGGGCGAGATCGTGGGCACCAAGGTGGACTCCAAGAGGATCGGCAACGGCCTGCGCGCGGATATGCTGTCCAGCGCCGTCTCGCCCCTCTTCAACTCCTTCACCCAGAGCGCCTTCGCCCAAAACGTGGGCCTGGTGGCCATCACCGGCGTCAAGAGCAGGTTCGTGGTCAGCGCCGGCGGCGTAATCCTGGTGGTCCTCGGGCTGCTTCCCGTCCTTGGCCGGGTGGTGGCCGCGGTGCCGACGCCCGTCCTGGGCGGTGCCGGCGTGGTGCTCTTCGGCACGGTTGCAGCCAGCGGCATCCGGACCCTGTCCAAAGTGGACTACAAGAACAACATGAACCTGATCGTGGTGGCCGCATCCATCGGCTTCGGGATGATCCCCATAGCCGCACCCACGTTCTACGACCAGTTCCCGTCCTGGTTCGGCACCATCTTCCACTCCGGCATCAGCTCCGCGGCCGTCATGGCCATCCTGCTGAACCTTCTCTTCAACCACTTCCGGGCTGGAAATTCGGACAACCAGTCCGTCTTCGTCGCTGGCACCGAGCGGCTGGTCAAGGCGGAGGCCCTCCGTTCCCTGGCGGACGGCGACAGGTTCGAGAACGGCAAGCTCATCGACTGCGACGGGAAGGAAGTCCGGATCGACTCAGCCGAAAAGGCATCGGAGCATTAGCAAGGACACAGCGAACGACGACGGCCCGCACCTTCCAGCGAAGGTGCGGGCCGTCGTCGTCAGCAGTTCCGCAGTATCAAGTGCGGTTGAGCTCGCGGGAGATGGCCTCGGCGGCCTCGCGGAGGACGGGAACGGCCTTGTCGGCGAAGTTTTCGTCCACCCGGGACACCGGGCCGGACACCGAGATCGCGGTGGGCGTTGGGGCGTTGGGCACCGCCATCGCAAAGCAGCGGACACCGAGCTCCTGCTCCTCCTCGTCGATGGAGTAGCCCCGTTCGCGGATGAGCTTGAGGTCGGCCAGGAGTTCTTCGACGTCGCCAATGCTCTTGGCGGTGGGGGTGGGCATTCCGGCGCGGGCCACGATGCCGCGGACGGTGTCGTCGTCAAGCTGGGCCAGGATGGCCTTGCCGACGCCGGTGGCGTGGGTGTGGGCGCGCCGGCCCACCTCCGTGAACATGCGCATGGAGTGCAGCGAAGGGACCTGGGCCACGTAGATCACCATGTCCGAATCAAGCACGGCCATATTGGAGGTCTCCCCCAGGCGGTCCACCAGGGTTTTGAGCTGGGGGCGGGCCAGGGCGCCGAGCTGCTTGTTGGCGCCCTCGCCCAACCGGATCAGCCGGGGACCCAGGGCATAGCGCCGGTTGGGCAGCTGGCGGATGTAGCCGAGCGATACCAGCGTGCGGAGCAGGCGGTGGATGGTGGGAAGCGGCAAATCGGTCGACGAGGACAGTTCACTGAGCGTGACGTCGCCGCCGGCATCCGTGATGAGCTCCAGCAGCTCGAAGACGCGCTCCACCGACTGCACTCCGCCGGAGGCTTTTTCTGCCATTCCGTTGTCTCCTATGGCTCGGAATCCGACAACTCTTATCCGCATCGTGAAAAGAGTTGCTTAGACCACCCAACATACAGCACGGCAGGACGCGCGGCGATGTCCCTCGGCAGTCACATCGCGAAGGGGTTGTGTTTCCATAAAGTAGATAATAATATCCATAATACGAAAATATTCGGATTAGAGCAGAAGCCGGACAAGGCCTAACAGGAGGACATTCAATGGCGAACCCCAGCCCCGGAAATTCGATCACCCTGCGCGTGGAAGCACCGTCGAGCTTCAGCGCCACCAGCGAACTCGCGGCAGCCGTCGGAGCAGCCGGCGCCGCAATCACCGCACTGGACGTCACCGAGTCCCACCACGAAACCCTCGTCGTCGACGTCACCTGCAACACCACCGACGACGCCCACGCCGCGCGGGTCAAGGACGCCCTCAACGCCCTCGACGGGGTCACCGTCCAGCACGTCTCGGACCGCACTTTCCTGATGCACCTCGGCGGCAAGCTTGAAGTGGTCCCCAAGGTCCCGCTGCGCAACCGCGACGACCTGTCGCGCGCCTACACCCCCGGCGTGGCCCGCGTCTGCCTGGCCATCGCCGAAGACCCCGCCGCCGCCCGCAACCTGACCGTCAAGCGCAACACCGTCGCCGTCGTCACCGATGGCTCCGCAGTGCTGGGCCTGGGCAACATCGGCCCCGCCGCCGCCCTCCCGGTCATGGAAGGCAAGGCCGCCCTCTTCAAGCAGTTCGCCAACGTGGACGCGTGGCCGGTCTGCCTCGATACCCAGGACACCGAGGAAATCATCCGCACCGTCAAGCTCCTGGCCCCCGTCTTCGGCGGCGTGAACCTGGAGGACATCGCCGCGCCGCGCTGCTTCGAAATCGAAGCCCGCCTGCGCGAGGAACTGGACATCCCGGTGTTCCACGACGACCAGCACGGCACCGCCATCGTGACCCTCGCGGCACTGGTCAACGCGCTGCGCGTGGTGGACAAGAAGATCGAGGACGTGAAAATCGTGGTTTCCGGCGTCGGCGCCGCAGGCTCAGCGATTATCCAGCTGCTCAAGGCCCAGGGTGCCCGCCACATCGTGGCGGCAGGACGCTCGGGCGCCATCCACCAGGGCGAGACCTACAACGATCCGCACCGCACCTGGATCGCTGAGAACACCAACCAGGAGGGTTTCTCCGGCAGCCTGCACCAGGCCCTGGCAGGCGCGGACGTCTTCATCGGCGTGTCCGCCCCGAACATCCTCGACGAAGAGCACGTGGCCTCCATGGCAAAGGACTCCATCGTTTTCGCCATGGCCAACCCCACCCCCGAAGTGGACCCTGCCATCGCCTCCCGGCACGCCGCCGTCGTGGCCACCGGCCGCAGCGACTTCCCCAACCAAATCAACAACGTCCTCGCCTTCCCGGGCCTCTTCCGTGGGCTCCTGGACGTCGGAGCGAGCGACATCACCCCGGAAATGCTGGTGGCCGCCGCGGAGGCAATCGCCAACCGGGTGAATGATAATGAGCTCAATGCCAGCTACATCATCCCGAGCATCTTCGACCCGCACGTGACCGCCAACGTCGCGGCGGCCGTCGCGGCCGCGGCCCACGCCTCACATGTGGCAACGGCTGCCGTTCCCGCCGATTCCGCCAAGGAGCCGGTGGCAGCACTGGCCTCCGCCTGACCGCCCGACTTCCCGCACAAGGAAAGGACCAGAAATGGCCATCACCGTCACAGATCCCCGGCCGATCAACCGCGCTGAGGAGATCCTCACCCCCAAGGCACTGGCCTTCGTGGAGGAGCTCCACAACCGGTTCGCCGGCACCCGCAACGAGCTCCTGGCGGCCCGTGCCGCCAAGCGGCAGCGGGTGGCAGAGACCGGCAAGCTGGACTTCCTGCCGGAGACGCAGGAGGTGCGCGACGGCGACTGGAAAGTTGCGCCCGCACCCGCCGCCCTGCAGGACCGCCGGGTGGAAATGACCGGGCCTGCCTCACCGGCGAAGATGGCCATCAACGCCCTGAACTCCGGAGCCAAGGTGTGGCTGGCGGACCTCGAGGACGCCAGCACCCCCACCTGGGCCAACGTCATTGACGCCATCCTCAATCTCCGGGACGCCGCGCAAGGCACACTGAGCTACACGTCGGAGGAAGGCAAGGAGTACCGGCTCCGCACCGACGCGCCGCTGGCCGTGGTGGTGGCCCGGCCCCGCGGCTGGCACATGCAGGAAAAACACCTGCTGCTCAACGGCGAACCCGCAGTGGGTGCCCTGGTGGACTTCGGGCTGCACTTCTTCCACATCGCCAAGCAGCTGGTGCTCAACGGCCAGGGCCCCTACTACTACCTGCCCAAGATGGAGAGCCACCTTGAGGCCAGGCTGTGGAATGACGTCTTCGTGTTCGCCCAGGACTACCTTGGCCTCCACCAGGGCACCATCCGGGCAACGGTCCTGATCGAGACCATCCCGGCAGCCTTCGAGATGGACGAAATCCTCTACGAACTGCGGGACCACGCCTCTGGCCTGAACGCAGGACGCTGGGACTACCTGTTCAGCATTATCAAGTACTTCCGCGATGCCGGCGAGGAATTCGTCCTCCCGGACCGCGCCTCCGTGGCGATGACCGCCCCGTTCATGCGCGCCTACACCGAACTCCTGGTCAAGACCTGCCACCGGCGCGGCGCCTTCGCCATGGGCGGCATGGCCGCGGTCATCCCCAACCGGCGCCACCCGGAAGTAACCGAAGCCGCGTTCGAGAAGGTGCGGGCGGACAAGACCCGCGAGGCCAACGACGGCTTCGACGGCTCCTGGGTTGCGCACCCGGACCTGGTCTCCACCTGCCGGGAGGTCTTCGACTCCGTGCTGGGGGACAAGCCGAACCAGGTGGACAAGCAGCGCCCGGAAGTGTCGGTCACGGCGGAGCAGCTGCTCGACGTCTCCTCCGCCGACGGCCAGGTCACCGAGGCCGGGCTGCGCCTGAACCTCTATGTGGCCGTGGCCTACACGGCAGTGTGGCTGTCCGGAAACGGCGCCGTGGCCATCCACAACCTGATGGAGGATGCCGCCACCGCGGAGATCTCCCGCTCGCAGGTGTGGCAGCAAATCCGCAACAAGTCCATCCTGGCGGACACGGGCAACACGGTGACCAAGGAGCTGGTGGAACGGATCCTGGGCGAGGAGACCGAGCGGCTCCGGACCGAGTTCGGTGACGAGGCCTTCCGCCGCTACTACCAGCCTGCCAGCGACCTGATCGCGGACATCTGCCTCTCGGACGGCTACACGGACTTCCTCACCACCCCCGCGTACGAACTGGTGGGCTGAGATGGCAGCACCCAAACCCTCCCTTTCGGCTGCGGACCTGGCCCACATCGACGGACAGCTGGCCGCCACGGACCGGCTGCTGGAGCAGAACTACCCCGGTGACGACGGCTCACGCCAGCCCGTGCACACGGTGTACGTGCCCGCTGACCGTTTCACGCCGTCGCTCGCCGCGGACTGGGGCGCCCAGGCAACTGCGACGGCGGATGCGCACGGCGGCTTCGAAAAGCTGGGGCGGCTCCTGGGCCACAACGAAGGCCTTGCGGGGGCGGTAGCCACCCGGGTGGCGGCCAAACTGGCTGCCGAGCCGATCGAGGACTTGCGGCTGGACTTCGAAGACGGCTTCGGGGACCGGGGCGATGACGCCGAGGACGCCGCCGCGGTTGCCGCAGCGGCCGCGGTGGCCGCCGCCGTCCAGGCCGGGTCCGCTCCCCCGTTCATCGGCATCCGCTTCAAGTGCTTCGAGGCGCCCACCCGTGCCCGCGGCCTCCGCACCCTGGACCTGTTTGTCTCCGGCCTCGCCGCGGCCGGCGAACTCCCGGAAGGCCTGGTCCTGACCCTGCCCAAGGTCACCACCGTGGCCCAGGTCCAGGCGATGGACTACGCGGTGTCCAGGCTGGAGAATATCCACTCCCTGCCCGCCGGACGGCTCCGCTTCGAGGTCCAGGTGGAGACGCCGCAGCTGATCCTCGGCCCTGACGGTACCTCCCCGGTAGCGCAGCTGCCGCATGCCGTGCCCGGCAGGATCAGCGGGCTGCACTACGGCACCTACGACTACTCGGCATCGCTGCAGATCTCTGCCGAGTACCAGTCCATGGAGCACCCGGTGGCCGACTTCGCCAAGGAAGTCATGCAGCTGGCCGTCGCCGGCACCGGCATCAGGCTCTCCGACGGTTCCACCAACATCATTCCGGTGGGCGACAACGTGGAGAACGCCTGGCAGCTGCACGGCCGGCTGGTCCGGCGGTCGCTGGAGCGCGGCTACTACCAGGGCTGGGACCTGCACCCCGCCCAGCTGGCCAGCCGCTTCGCAGCCACCTATGCCTTCTACCGTGAGGGCCTGCCTGCCGCGGCGGGCAGGCTGCGCAACTACGTGGAACGGACCGAAGGCGGGGTCATGGACGAGCCCGCCACCGCCCGGGCCCTGGCCGCATTCGTACTCCGCGGAGTCCAGTGCGGCGCCGTCGGTGCCGAGGAAGTCCAGGCGCTTGCCGGCGTCGGAATTCCGCAGCTGACCGGCCTGGCGCATCCTCGGCTCGCCACCACTTCCAACTCCTAGGCAAAGGATCCCTCTCATGGGCAAGTACTACTCCCCCACCGGCGGACTCCCGCCGCAGACCCACCTGACCACCGAGCGTGCCATCGTGACCGAGGCGTATACGGTGATCCCCAAGGGCGTCATGACGGACATCGTCACGTCCAACCTGCCCGGCTTTTCGAACACCCGGTCCTGGATCATCGCCCGTCCCATCTCCGGCTTTGCCACCACGTTCTCCCAGCTGATCGTGGAAATCGGCCCGGGCGGCGGGGCTCCCAAGGCCGAGTTCGAGGCCGGCGTCGAAGGCGTCATCTTCGTAACCCGCGGCAAGGTCAACCTCACCCTGGACGGCGAACTGCACCCGCTGGAGGAAGGCGGCTATGCCTACCTGGCCGCTGGTTCGGAGTGGGGCCTGGAGAACGTTTCGGACGACGTCGTGTCCTTCCACTGGATCCGCAAGGCCTACGAACGGCTTGAAGGATACGAGGCGAAGTCCTTCGTCACCAACGAGAAGGACGTGGAGCCCACGTCCATGCCGGACACGGACGACGTCTGGAAGACCACCCGGTTCACGGACTCCAACGACCTCGCCCACGATATGCAGGTGAACATCGTGACGTTCCAGCCCGGCGGCGTGATCCCGTTCCCGGAAACCCATGTCATGGAGCACGGCCTGTACGTCCTGGAGGGCAAGGCCATGTACCTGCTGAACAACGACTGGGTGGAGGTGGAAGCGGGTGACTTCATGTGGCTGCGCGCCTTCTGCCCGCAGGCCTGCTACGCCGGCGGGCCCGGCGAGTTCCGGTACCTGCTGTACAAGGACATGAACCGACAGGTGAAGCTCACCTAGGCGCGCACTCCGGGCCTGCAAAGACAAAGCAGGGGCTGTTACGGAAGATCCGTAACAGCCCCTGCTTTGGTATCCAGGTACCCGGGCTCAGGCGCCCGGGTTAAGGACCACTTTGATACAGCCGTCTTCTTTTTTCTGGAACTTTTCATACAGGGCGGGCGCGCCATCCAAGCCCGCACGGTGGGTGACCAGGTCCATTACGCCCAGAGGATCGTCGTCGTCCTCCACCAGGGGGAGCAAGCGGTCCGTCCAGTTACGCACGTTGCACTGCCCCATCCGGACCTGAAGTTGCTTATCGAACATGGTCAGCATGGGCAGCGGGCTGGCCTGGCCGCCGTAGACGCCGCTCAGCGACAGGGTGCCGCCGCGGCGGACCGCGTCGATGGACGCATGCAGGGCGGCCAAACGGTCCACGCCGCCTGTCTCCATGGCTTTCTGCGCCAGTTTGTCCGGCAGCAGCCCAAGCGCCTGGTGTGCAAATCCTGCCAGGGGGGAACCGTGGGCTTCCATGCCGACGGCGTCCACCACCGCGTCCGGGCCGCGCCCAGCGGTCATCTCCCGGAGTTCGTCCCCAATGGTCTTGCCGTAGTCGAGCGTTTCCACGCCGTGCCGCGCCGCCATTGCGCGCCGTTCGGGGACGGGATCAATACCGATCACCCGGAAACCACGATGTACGCCAATGCGGCCGGCGAACTGGCCCACGGGTCCCAGCCCGAACACGGCAAGGGTGCCGCCGGCCGGGACATCCGCGTACTCCACGGCCTGCCAGGCGGTGGGCAGGATGTCGGAGAGGAACAGGTACCGCTCATCCGGAAGCTCCTTGCCAACCTTCACAGGACCGTAATCCGCGTGCGGCACACGCAGGTATTCGGCCTGGCCACCCGGAACGGAGCCGTAAAGCTCGGAATACCCAAACAGCGCCGCGCCGGAGCCCTGCTCCGTGACCTGTGTGGTTTCGCATTGAGACTGCAAGCCCTGCCTGCACATGAAGCACGTGCCGCACGAGATATTGAAAGGGACCACGACGCGGTCGCCTTTGCGGAGGTTGGTGACCCCGCTGCCCACCTCCTCCACGATGCCCATCGGCTCATGTCCAATGACATCGCCCTTGTGCATGTAGGGGCCCAGTACCTCGTAAAGGTGCAGGTCGCTGCCGCAAATGGCCGTGGACGTGATGCGGACGATCGCGTCCGTCGGTTCCTGGATCACCGGATCAGGAACTTCCTCCACGCTTACAGAACGCTTGCCTTGCCACGTCAGTGCTTTCACAGTTTCCCTTTCGCGCTGCTTTCCCTGGTGCAGTTCGGGTGGATCAGTTGCTCCCGCGCGCCAGCAGCCGGCCAATGGCGCTTGAGCCAAGGTTTTCCAGCAGGTGACGGGGGCTTTCATAGACCTCGACGGCGCCCGCGGCCCTGAGTTCAGTCGCGCTGATTCCGCCGCAGGTGACGCCGATGGCGGGAATATCCAGCGCAGCAGCAGCCTTCATGTCCCACACGGCGTCACCGACATACACGGCGTTCGCGGCGTCGATTCCGAGCGCTTTTATGGCCGCCGCGAGGATGTCCGGCGCAGGCTTGCTTTCCTCAGCGTCCTTGGAACTCGTGGCGGCATCGATAAAGGCGTCCGCGTCCAGCACGGAGCGCATCACCTGCAAGTCCCTTTCCCGGGCCGAGGACGCCAGTGCCACCGCCAAGCCGTCCGAGTGGCATTGCTCCAGGAGCTCCTTTGCCCCTGCGAAAGCACGCAGCGAGGGCCAGTGCGAGGCATACAGGGCGCCGTGGCTGGCCATGACGTCGTCGTCTTCGGAGCGGTCCCGGTCCGGCGGCAGGAGGTTGTCCACCAGGCGGGCGCCGCCCATGCCGACAAAGTGGTGGATGGCCGCCATCGGAACATCGTGTCCGTACTGGCGGAACGCGCCCCACCAGGCGAGCGTATGGATATAGGACGAGTCGATCAGCGTCCCGTCAACGTCAAAAAGGACTCCGTAGCGTCCATTGTCAGGCGGCGAGGAGGCTCCGGGCATCAGCCGACGGCCGTCCGCCGCACATCCGGCGCTTTTTTCCGTTTCGCCGCGTCTTCCTTCGGGGAGCTGACGGGCCGCACCCGCTCCCGTATCACCGAACCCGCGCCGTCCAGGCTCTTGTCCCGAATGAGTCCCGTGCCCGCGATTTCCCTGGCCATGGCAATGCCTGCGACGGCCGCCCGTTTAGTCGGGAAAGTCACTGAAATGGCCATCAGGTTCCCGCTTCCGTCCATCATCCTGATCCGGTATCCGCCGTCAGGGGCATCCACGAGTTCAAAAAATCCGGCCACAACTATCACTCCTCCGTCAATCACGGCATTGTGCTGGGGAGCACTCCATGAGGTGTTAGTAAGTATACTTATCTATCCCGCGAAGGAGAAGTTGCGGCCCCGGCCCGCGCCGCCTCAGCGCGAGTCCGCCCCTTCCGGCGGAATGGGAGCGTCACTGCGCCGAACCGTATCCTGATGCAGCTCCAGGGCGCTAGTCACAAGGGCGAAGTGGCTGAACGCCTGTGGCGTGTTACCCAACTGGCGGCCGGCTTTGACCGCCCATTCTTCGCTCAACAGCCCCACATCATTGCGCAGTTCCAGCAACCGTTCGAACAGTTCCCGTGACTCTTCGTGTCGTCCGGCGCCGAGGAGCGCCTCCACCAACCAGAATGAGCAGGCCAGGAAGACGCCCTCATCCCCGGGCAAGCCGTCGTCGCTTTGTTCCGGCCGGTACCGGAGCACGAACCCGTCCTGGGTCAGCTCCCGTTGGATGGCCTCGATGGTCCCCACCACTTTGGGATCGTCCGGGGGCAGGAAACCCACCCTGGGAATCAACAGCAGGCTGGCGTCCAGCTCAGGCCGGCCATAGGACTGGACGAATGTGTTGCGCTCCGCGTCGTAGCCGTTGGCCAGGATGTCCTGCCGGATCCGGTCCCGCAACGCCTCCCAGCGCTCCACCGGGCCAGGCAGCCCGGAGTCCCGCACTCCCTTCACCATCCGGTCCGCGGCCACCCATGCCATGACCTTGGAATGCGTAAAGTGCCGGCGCGGCCCCCGCATTTCCCAGAGCCCGTTGTCCGGCTGGTCCCAGATGGTCTCCAGGTGCTCCATGAGGGCAATCTGGACGTCCCAGGCCTCGTCCGTGTGCTTGAGCAGCGAGTTCCGGGTCAGCGCCAGGCAGTCAAGGACCTCACCCCATACGTCCAGCTGGAATTGCTCGGCCGCCGCATTTCCGATCCGCACCGGAGCGGAATTCTCGTAGCCCTTCAACCAGGGCAGTTCCATCTCCGGCAGCCGCCGCTCGCCGTGGATCCCATACATGATCTGCAGGTCCGCGGGGTCTCCTGCCACAGCACGGAGCAACCAGTCCCGCCAGGCGGCCGCTTCGGCCTTGTACCCGGCAGCCAGCAGCGCCTGGAGGGTCATGGTGGCATCCCGCAGCCAGCAATAGCGGTAGTCCCAGTTGCGTTGGCCGCCCGGCTGTTCCGGCAGCGATGTTGTGACAGCGGCGACGATCCCCCCGGTGGGCGCGTAGGTAAGGGCCTTGAGGGTTACCAGGGAGCGCACCACGGCATCCTGGTACTTCCCTTGGACCGTGCATTGCGAGGACCAGCCCTGCCAGAACTCGAACGTGCTGTGCAGGACTTTTTCCGCCTCGACCGAAACCGGCCGGCCCACATGGCTGGGAGCCCACGTCAGCACGAACGGCACTTTCTCGCCCGCATTGACCGTGAAGTCGCTGACGGTATGCATGTTCTCGCCGTGCAAGGGTGCGGGGGTCACCAGGTAGACGGCGTCCGGGCCGGCGATGGCGTGCAGGCCGCGCTTGTCCTTGCGCACCCAGGGCACGATATGCCCATAGTCGAAGCGAAGCACCAACTCGCCGTGCATCTTTACGCTGCCGCTGACACCCTCGACGATCCGGACGATGTCGGCCACGGAGTCGCGGGGCGGCATGAAGTCTGTGACGCGAACCGTTCCGTCCGGCGTTTCCCACTCGGTATCCAGGATCAGGCTTCCGTCGCGGTAGCTCCGGCGGGTGCAGGTACCACCGCCTTCCGGAGCCAGCAGCCAGCGCCCGGCGTCCGGTGAGTCCAGCAAGGCGTTGAAACACGCAGGGGAATCGAACCGCGGCAGGCAGAGCCAGTCGATCGAACCCTCCTTGCTGATGAGGGCACCTGTGTGAAGGTCGCCAACGACCGCATAATCCTCAATTCGCGCCATGGCATTACCCTGCCACACAACACTGTAGGAACATCGAAGAATGGCAGTCCACATCGGTACCTCCGGCTGGAGCTACGACCATTGGGAGAACGTCCTGTACCCGCCCGGCCTGCCGGTCCGGGACCGGCTCCAACGCTATGCCGCCAGGTTCAGCACAGTTGAGCTGAATGCCAGCTTCTACCGCTGGCCCCGCGACACCACCTTCGCCGGCTGGAACAGGCGGCTGCCACCCGGTTTCAGCATGTCCGTCAAGGCTCCCCGCGGCCTTACCCACGCCCGCAAGCTGTACGCACCCGAAGTCTGGGTGGAACGCATCGCCCGGTGCTGGCATGAACTGGGGGACAAACGTGCTGTGCTCCTGGTCCAGCTGCCGCCGCAGTTGGGCCGCGACGACGCCCGGCTGGAGTACTTCCTGGCAGCGGTTCCGGAATGGATCCGGGTTGCCATTGAGTTCAGGCACCCCAGCTGGGACTGCCCGGAGGTGTTTTCCCTGTTGGAGCGGCACCAGGCGGCCTATTGCATCATGAGCGGTGCCAACCTGCCGTGCATCCTGCGCGCCACCGCGCCATTTACCTATGTCCGCCTGCATGGTCCCGACCACGAGCACTTGTACGGCGGCTCCTACTCGGAGGCCGACCTGCACTGGTGGGCGGACCGGATCCGCGAATGGGACAGCGGCGGCCTGGACGTCTACGCGTACTTCAACAACGACGGCGGCGGGAACGCCGTGCGAAACGCCGAAACACTGCGTGGGATCCTCGGCGCCGGCTGATCCGAACTCCACGCTGTGGCAGAGTGGTGGCATGGACACGGCTCCCCAGCATCCGGCCCGGAAGACGGCACGCAAGCCCACTCAGGCGGTGCTGGCCCAGTACGCCCTCTCCGGGAACCAGGCCTTCCGGCTGGCCCACCGGGTCTCGGACGCGGTCAACAGCCTGCGGATCCGGCTGGCGAAGCGCTGGAATTTCGTGCCGCAGACCATCGCCTACCAGGGGTACGGTTCCACGACCCGGGTACGTGTGCTGGGCCGCGTGCTGCTCACGCAGAAGCCGCTGCCGGGAAGCCGGGCGGAGCGGGAAGCGAAAATCGGCAACCAGAACATCCGCGGCTGGCGTGCCTTCACTGGCGTGCCGCTGCAGTTTTCCGACGTCGAGATCACCATCGGCGACGTCGTCACCCACATGACCGCGGACCGGGGCGGACTGATCGACACCGAAGTGGACGTCCAGCTTCCCCCCGGCTGGCACACGGCGGTCCTGCGCGCTGAGGGAACCGAACCGGCCGAGGCGCTGATCCAGGTGATCGCACCGGAGGTGAAGTTCGGAATCGTCTCGGACATCGACGACACCGTCATGGTGACCGCGCTGCCCCGGCCCTTCCTGGCGCTGTGGAACACCTTCGTGCTCAGCGAACGGGCACGGATGGCCACTCCGGGCATGGCGGTGCTGCTGGACCGGCTGACCATCGAGCATCCCGATGCCCCCGTCATTTACCTGTCGACGGGCCCTTGGAATGCGGCCCCCACCCTGGGACGCTTCCTGACCCGCAACATGTACCCCAAGGGCGCGCTGCTCCTGACGGACTGGGGCTTGACCCAGGACCGATGGTTCCGGAGCGGCCAGGAACACAAGCGGCGGAACCTGGATCGCCTGGCGCAGGAATTCCCGGACATGCGGTGGCTCCTGATCGGTGACAACGGCCAGCACGATGAAGCCATCTATTCGGCGTTCGCCGCGGAAAACGCCGACAAGGTGGCGGCCATCGCCATCCGGCAGCTGTCCGTCAGCGAATCGGTGTTCGCCGGCGGCCACTCCGAAGACGGTGACCACACCTCATCAAAAGTTCCGTGGATCTACTCCCCGGACGGGGCAGGCATCGCCAAGCAACTGGCCATGCTGGACCTGCTCCGGGGCTGACCCCGAACCGGCCCGGCCCCGCACGGTCTAGGCGCTGGCACCCAGCGCCGCGCCGTCGTCGGGCGCTTCACTGCCGTCCAAAGCCTCCGGAACAACGGCCTGGGCGATGGCGGCATCCGCGGCCAAGGCGAGGTCGCGTTCCTCGATGAGCTCCTGGAACCAGAAGTAGGAGGCCTTGGGCGTCCGCTCCAGGGTCTCGAAATCCACGTGCAGGAGGCCGAACGGCTGCTTGTATCCGGCGGACCATTCGAAGTTGTCCAGGAAGGACCATACGTAGTAGCCGCGGAGGTCAACCGATTCCGCTTCGCCGCCTGGGGCCGTAGCCTTCAAGGCGGCCTCAAGGTGGTCGGAAATGTACTTCAGCCGGCGCTCGTCGGGAATGAACCTGGTATTGGTGGACTTGTCCCGGACAATGATGTCCTCAAAGCTCGCTCCACCCTCGGTAATGATCACCGGAGGCAGGTTGGGGTACCGCTCCGCCATCTCCTTCAGCGCGACCGCCATGTACTCGGGCTTGACCGGCCACCCGTAGGCGGTGATGTCCGCTTCAGGCCACGCCTCGACGTGGAACGGTGTGGCACCGCCGCCTGCTGCGTTGAGGTCGCTCCCCATCGCCTCCGCCATGCTCGGCGGCACCGCGCCGCTGCCGGGCCCCACGGCGACCTTGGTGGGCATGTAATAGTTCAACCCGTAGAAATCCAGGGGCTGCGAAATGATCTGCATGTCCTCCTCGGGATGCTCGAAGGAGCTGAAGAACTTGGCCGCCCGGATCACGTCCGGGTACTTGCCGGTCAGGACCGGGTCCGCGTACAGCCGGTTCTGGCCCAGGTCCATCAGGCCGGCGCTGAGCTTGTCCAGCGGGTTGATGGAGTTCGGCACCATGGGGGAATAGACGTTGGTCATGCCGATCTCTCCCGGCACCCCAGCGGCACGGAGTGCCTGGACCGCCAGGCCGTGGCCGAGCAGCTGGTGGTGGACGGTGGGGAATGCACCCAGGGCCAGCTCCTTGCCGGGTGAATGCACTCCCAGCGAGTAGCCGTTGGCGCTCACCGTTGCCGGTTCGTTGATGGTGACCCAGCGGGCCACCCGGTCGCCGAACGCATCGGCTACGAGGCCCGCGTACTCCCCCAGCCGGTAGGCCATGTCCCGGTTCATCCAGCCGCCCGCCTCGTCCAGCTCCAGCGGCGTGTCCCAGTGGTAGATGGTGGCCATGGGTGAGATCCCGTTGGCCAGGAGTTCATCCAGGAGCCGGTCGTAGAACGCCAGGCCCGCACGGTTTACCGGCCCGGTTCCGCCGGGCTGGATGCGGGGCCAGGAGAACGAGAAGCGGTACGAGTCCACGCCCAGCTGCTTCAGCAGGGCCACGTCCTGCGGCATGCGGTGGTAGTGGTCGGTGGCTATGGCCGGGCTGTGGTCCCCCACGATAGCCCCGGGCTTGGCGGCAAACACTTCCCAGCCGGACTTGCCGCGGCCGTCTTCGTCCAGCGCCCCTTCAATCTGGAATGCTGCGGTGGCGACGCCAAGCGTGAACCCCGGGGGGATAAGCGCTGCGAGGTCCTTGGCGGTTTTGTGCATGGAGGCCAGCCTTTGTTGCAGTGGTTCGGGTACGTCTCAGGATTACACAGCAGGGACAGGCTGACGAACAGCAACTCCCTTGGCCGGCACGTTGGCTACTGCGAGCCGAAGAGGAACTCCTTGGCGTGCGCCACTGCCTTGCGGAAGGCGTCATTGCGCAGGGTCACCAGATGCTCTGCGTCGCCGTCGGACGGTTCCAGGTACCCGGTGTAGCCGGGCCGCAGGACCCAGATATCGCCGGCAGGTGGAAGGTAGAACACGCCGAAGGACCGTTGCTGCGCCTCATCGGCCGTCCAGATGGGGACCACTGCCAAGGCAGCACCGGTGGCCGGGTTGATCCATTGTGCCCGCGGCATGGGCTGCTCATGTGCTTCCGGGTCCAAAAACGGCGCAGTTCCCGGGCCCCACCGCTGCTCGAAGCGCTCATGGAATGCAGGAATCAGCGGTGAATCGTAGCGCCGCCACTCACTCATGGGGTTTCCGCCTCCTTGGATGAAGTCCTCTGTGCCCGCCAATGGCTGCCGGCGTCCCCGCCCGGAGGCAGGGACGCCGGCGCAGCGCCACGGATCCTAGGCGTCGATCTGCTGCATGCCGCCTTGTTGGGTCTGGATCTCGATCTTTCGCGGCTTGGCTTGCTGGGCAACCGGGATCCGCAGGGTGAGCACGCCTTGGTCGTAGGCGGCCTTGATCCTGTCGGTATCCAGGGTGTCGCCCAGGATCAGTTGGCGGCTGAACACGCCGCGTGGACGCTCGGACGCCACCAGTTCCACGTTGGGCTGCGTGGGGTCCTTGCGTTCGGCCCGCACCGTCAGGACGTTCCGTTCCACGTTCAGGTCCACGGAGTCCACGTCCACGCCGGGAAGGTCGAACGCCACCACGAATTCGCCGTCTTCCTGCCAGGCGTCCATCGGCATGGCTGCCGGGCGGGCGGCGGTTCCCAAAACCTGCTGCGCGAGCCGGTCCAGCTCACGGAACGGGTCCGTACGCATCAACATCATTTCCCACTCCTTCAGCTTCAAGGTGTCGGATATCCGGCCACCCACCACCTACTTATCTATGGCGGTGAATGTAGATTTTTTATAGCACCAGTGGGAAAATCGGGCAAGACCCTGTTGCGCGGATTTTTTGGGAGAACCCATGACGGAACCTGCAGGCGGCCGGCCCGGCCGCTCCCCCGGCCCACGCGCCCTGTACGCGATCTCGGTAGCGGCGGAACTGGCAGGCACCGGACAGCAGAACATCAGGCTGTACGAGGCGAAAGGTTTGCTGACGCCTGCCCGGACCGCAGGCGGCACGCGGCAATACAGCGAGGAGGACATCGCCGTGCTGCTTCGGATTGGCGAACTCCTCCAGGAAGGATTGAACCTCGCCGGTGTCGCCAAGGTCCTGGAGCTGGAGGCAGCAAACCTGAAACTGCACCGGGCGCTGAAACGGGCGCGGTCAAGGCCTTAGCGGGGCAGGAAGCCAACCGGCTCGTCGCGCCGGCTCACTCCTGCGGCGATTCCGCCTTGGAGAGCTCCCCGGTGATCGGTTCACCTTCGATCCTGGCCGTCCGCCAGGTGTCGAGGGCGATGACTCCGCCGAGGATCATCAGCGAGAGGGAGAACGACGCCAAGGTGTCAGTGGGCCAGTGGTAGCCCAGGTAAAGGCGGCTGGCGATTGCCAGGACAATTCCGATGCCGGCTCCAATAAATCCGAAAAGGGCTGCCCGCCGGCTGCGGCGCCGGGACACGATCAGGTACGCGCCCACCAGCAGGAAGTCGCAGGCACCCAGGACATGCCCGGATGGGAACGAGAACGTTTGGTCCGCACCGAACAACATCTGGTCCACCGGCGGCCGAGAGCGCTGCACGATGTGGAGGATGATCTGCGAAACGATCACCCCCGCCAGCATCGCGGACGCCAGCAGGATGGGCCGCCAGGCATGTTTGGCCGCGAAGCCCCAGACGAGGATCACCACCAGCACAATGATGGGCAGGGCGATGGGTCCAAAGAACACCGCCAGGAAAATCATGATGGCGGTGACGGTGCCCGAACGCGTGGTCAGCAGCCAGTCATGCACGGGTTCGTCGGCCACCGTCAATCCAGTGGACTGCACCACGCTGACAAGGATGGCGGTAAAGAGCGCCAGCCCCACTACGGAGAGGATGACCGACGCCCGGTACAGCCCGCGCCGGTCCGCCACGTCCACGTAGCGCTCCTCCACGACGAACTTCTCGTTGAAGGTATGCCACTTGCCGGCCTTGTGCTCCGCAACCCCGGACCCTGATGATCTCTGTACCAATGTGCTGCCTTGTCCCTGCGCCGTGATAAATGCTTAGGGCTGAACACTATCCCGGTGAAGGCCCATTCACTCCATCATGCGCCCGGCAATCGCGGCGGCCGCGGGAAAAACGCAGGCGCTACCCGATGCCGCCCGCCGTGCCGGCAGGAGCGGCTGCGTGGTTCCGCCAACTGTGCTCGGGTTCGAAGCCAAGCATGCGCCGGGCTTTGTCGATGGAGAGCATGGTTTCGTGTTCGCCCAGTTCCTTGGTGACCTTGACGCCGGGGAAGACCTCCGCGGCCAGGCTGGCGCTCGAGCGGCTCATAACGGTGTCTGCGTTGGCAATGATGAAGGCTTCAAAGCCGGGCTTTGCGTTCTCCAGTGCCCGGGCCACTGCCTGCGCACCGTCCCTGCCGTCGATGTAGCCCCATAGGTTCCACTTGCGCAGCGTTGCGTCCTCATCGAACGAGGGGAACCGCTCGTAGTCAGACTCGTCCATGACGTTGGAGAAACGCAGCCCGGTGATGCTCAGCTCCGGGTCCCAGCGGGTCAGTTCCACGGCCATCCGTTCCTCCAGCGTCTTCACCAGGGAATAGGTGCTCTCCGGCCGGGGAGGGTATTCCTCGTCCACCGGAATGTAGGGCGGGTCGACGTCGAACGGCAGGCCGAGCACGGTCTCGCTGGAGGCGTACACCAACTTCTTGATGCCGGCCCGTCGCGCTGCTTGGAAGACGTTGTAGGTGGAGAGCATGTTGTTCTCGAACGTCGCGGCGTCCGGAAGGATGCCAGGGGCGGGGATGGCACCAAGGTGCACCACGGCGTCGAATCCGTCGTGGCGGTCATCCACGCCCAGGAGCGCATCCACCACCTGGCCGTAGTTGCGCAGGTCCACCACCAGCAGGCCCGGGCTCCGGCTACCCGCGCGGTCCAGGTTGAGGACCTGGTGGCCGTCGTCGGTAAGCCGGCGCACCACGTGCCGGCCAAGTTTTCCGCTTCCGCCTGTAACCGCAATTCTCATCAGTGTTTCCTTCTGTTCGAGTCCACCATGCTTTGCTCCGGTCAGGATGGCCGTCGCGGTGCTGCCAGGAATTGTTCGACGGCGGCAATCGCCAATGCGGTAATCTCCCCCGGATCCCCGCTGCCGTTGACGGATACCAGGATTCCCCGGCCCGCGTACACCGAGACTACTTCATGCGTCTGGCGGTGGTAGAGGTCCAACCTGCGTCGGAAGACGTCGATGGTGTCGTCGGTGCGGCCTTGTTCCTGCGCCCGCCGGTGCATGCGCTCTTCCAGTTCGGCGTCGGGAGCGCGCAACTCGATGACAGCGTCCAGCCCGTGCCCCTGGGCGGCGAGCATACTGTCCAGTTCCGTTGCCTGCGGTGCCGTGCGCGGGTAACCATCGAGCAGGAAACCGTGGCTGACGTCGCCATCAAGGAGGCGGTCCTTCACGAGGGCATTGGTGAGGTGGTCGGGAACGAAATGGCCGCCGTCGAGGTATTCGGCAGCCTGGTTCCCCAGCTCCGTCTTCCGGCTGACGTTGCTGCGGAAGATATCCCCTGTGGACACCGCCGGGACCCCGAAGTGCCTGGCCAGGTGTTCAGCCTGGGTTCCCTTGCCGGAGCCCGGCGGGCCGATGATAAGAAGCCTGGTCATGTTCCTGTCCTCCCCGGCGGGCTGCCTTTGGGTTGGCGCCGCATCCGGTGGCCGGCTCCCGCTTCATTGTGCCGGTTACCCCCTGCATGGCGCCAGCGTCCGGGCTGTGACGGCGCAGCGGGCATGACGTTTCGCCTTCCTTGCGGATGTATATACTCTGGTTATCGGTTTAGCAGCGGGCCGTTGGAAAGTTCTTCGATCCAGCGACCATCACCGACTCCCCGCCCACATTGCGGGGCGTTTGTGTGTTGCCGGCTCGTTTTGACCTGAGCGAATGGCACCAAGAAACAGTGGCCAGCGAGTCAACAGCTAAACCCGATACATCCATAACCGAGTACCTGCATGAAATTGTCCTGGACAGCTCCGACGTCGAGGACTTCCTCAATGAGTTGGCGCAGGTCTCCGCGCGCAACCTCTCCGAACCCGGCGATGAGATGCTGTGCGCCGTCACCCTGCTCAGGCAGCGGAAGGGCACCACGGTAGCCAGCAGCAGCGCTGAGGCACGGGTCATTGGACGGTTTGAGCACCGGTTCACCGAGACACCGGGCATGACTGCAGCAACTGCCCAGGAAACTGTCCACGTCCCGGATCTCAACGCTGATGGCCGCTGGCCCGACTACTCCTCAGCTGTGCAGGCAGAGGGGATCCGGTCCGTCGCGGCGCTCCCGTTCCGGCTGGAGGGCGACACCAAGGCAGCCTTGCTGCTCTACTCCGGCCGTGCGCACCGTTTCGAGGGCCGCATCATGAAATGCGCCGAGGATTTTGTCAGCCAGACCTCGCTGGCCCTGCGGCTGGCGATCCGCTTTGCGCACTTCAGCGAAACGGCGGCGAACCTCCGCGCCACCCTGGAAAGCCGGACCGTCATTGACATGGCCGTCGGGATCATCATGGCCCAGAACCGGTGCAGCCAGCAGGACGCCTTCGACATCCTGAAGACGGCGTCAAGCACCCGCAATTCCAAGCTTCACGATGTGGCCGCCGCCGTGGTCCACTCCCTGGGCCAGGGACCCGCGCGGACACATTACGACGGATAGGGCCAGGGCCCCGGAAACCCGGCACAGGGGCGATAGACTGTTGCCAACTTTTTCGCCGGGGGGCTTGGATGGAACAGCAGCGCACCTGTCTTGTCGTTGAAGACAACGACGACATCCGCGGACTGATTTCAATAGTCCTTTCACGTGCGGGCTTCGTAGTGAAAGCCGTTGGCACCGGGTCGGAAGCCATCGCCGCGGCGTCCGACCCAGGCATCGCCCTGGTCACCTTGGACCTGGGACTCCCGGACATGGACGGGCACGTGGTTGCCCGTGCCATCCGCGCCAGGAGCTCTGCCCCGTTACTCTTCCTCACGGCCCGCTCGGAGGGGGATGACGTCCTGGCAGGCATGGCGTCCGGGGCCGCCGCCTACCTCACCAAGCCTTTCCACCCCAGGGAACTTGAAGCGCTGGCACGGCGGTTGTGCCCCACACCATTGGCAGAGGAGCCCAGCACCACCGGCACCTCCCTCTGCTGAGCGGAGCGGCATAGGGCGACGACGGGACTCCCGCCGCCGCCCCGAGGTTTCCTTACTTGGAAAGGAACCCGAGCAATGCCTCGTTGACCTCTGCGGCGTGCGTCCAGAGCAGGCCGTGCGGCGCTCCTTCGATCTCGACGTATTCCGCCGTGGGCAACGCCTTGGCGAACTGCCGCCCGGTCGAGTCGATGGGCAGGATGTTGTCGGCAGTGCCGTGGACGATCAGGGCGGGAACATCGATCTTGGGGACGTCCTGCCGGAAGTCCGTCAGCCAGGTGGGCTGGGCGGCAACGGACGCGGTGGCACCGGCACCGGCGGCGAGGTTCCAGCTGGCGTCGACGGCTTCCTGGCTGAGGCGCGGAGTGCCCAGGAAGGTGTCCGAGTTGTAGAAATTCTTGAAGAATTCGGTGAAGAACGCATACCGGTCGGCAGTAACCGCGGCCTTGAGGCCGTCAAAAACGTCCTGCGGAACGCCGTCAGGATTGTCGTCGGTCTTGAGCAGGTAGGGCTCCAGGGATCCGAGGAATGCGGCGCGGGCCACCCGCGCCGAGCCATAGGTGCCAAGGTAGCGGCCCACCTCGCCGGTGCCCATGGAGAAGCCGACCAGCACCACGTTGTCCAGGTTCAAGGTGGTCAGCAGGGTGTTGAGGTCTGCCGCGAAGGTATCGTAGTCGTAGCCGTCGGCAGGCTTGCTGGACTTGCCAAAGCCGCGGCGGTCGTAGGTGATGACCCGGTAGCCCGCGCCAAGGAGCGCGGCAGTCTGTTTTTCCCAGGACGATCCGTCCAGCGGATAGCCGTGGATAAGCACCACGGGCTGGCCCGAACCGTGATCCTCGTAGTAGAGCTCGATGTCGGTGCTGTTCTCCGTACCAACGGTAATGAAAGCCATCGGGGTAAATTCCTTTCGAGACTGGCCGAAGCGGCCGGCGTCACGCCGTGCCCGTACCCCTCCTACTGTAGGTGGCCGCGCTGGCTCGCCCGCGATGGCCGTCCGACAGACAGGCGTGCAGTGCGTCCCGGTCCGCGTTGTGACACTATATGCGCATGAATGCAGATAAGAATGCTTGCTCGCTGGGGACGGACAGCCAGTACGTGGAGTTGGCCGTGGAGGTCTTCTCGATGCTGGCTGACGCCACGAGGGTGCGGATCATCCTTGCCCTTCGCGACGGCGAAATGGCAGTGGGCGCCTTGGCCGACACGGTAGGCAAATCCCCCGCTGCCGTGTCCCAGCACCTGGCCAAAATGCGGCTGGCCAGGATGGTATCCACCCGGCAGGACGGGACGCGGGTGCTGTACCGGCTGGAGAACGAACACGCCCGGCAATTGGTGGCTGACGCCATTTTCCAGGCCGAACACGCACTCGGCGGCGAACCGGCGCACCACCGCGCACCCGCCCACCACGCACAAGGGAGCGCCTCATGACCGGGCCGCACCAGGAATCAACGCATGCGCACACCCATCACGACGACGTCCACGCGGGCCACCATCACCACCACGATGACGATGCGCACGATCACGACCACCAGCACGGGCACGGGCACGACCACGGGCACCATCACCATTCCGGTTTCAAAGGATGGCTTTTCGAGCTGTTCGTGCCGCACACCCACGATGCCGCGGATTCCATCGATGACGCCATGGAGGCCAGCACGGAGGGCATCCGGGCGCTGAAGATCAGCATGTTTGTCCTGCTGGCCACCACGCTGCTGCAGTTCCTGGTGGTCCTGTTCAGCAGTTCCGTGGCCCTGCTCGCGGACACCATCCACAACTTCTCCGACGCCCTGACCGCAGTGCCACTGTGGATCGCCTTCATCCTGGGGCGCAGGGCCGCGACCCGCCGGTACACGTACGGGTACGGCCGGGCAGAAGACCTCGCCGGCCTGTTCATCGTGGCTGTGGTGGCCCTTTCCGCTATTGTGGCGGGTTGGCAGTCCGTTGACCGGCTCATCCATCCGCAGCCCCTGCAAAACCTGGGGTGGGTCATGGCGGCGGGCCTGATTGGCTTCGCCGGGAACGAGGCGGTGGCAATCTACCGCATCCGGGTGGGCCGCAGGATCGGTTCTGCGGCGCTCGTGGCGGACGGTGTGCACGCCAGGACGGACGGCTTCACGTCGCTGGCCGTGGTGATCGGCGCCGTTGGCGTCATGCTTGGTTTCCCCTTGGCGGACCCGATCGTGGGATTGGCCATTTCCGCCGCGATCATGGTGCTCCTGTGGGGAACGGTCCGCAGCATCGGGCGGCGGCTCATGGACGGCATCGAGCCGGAACTGGTGGAACTCGCCCAAGCCGCACTCGGAGGGACTCCCGGGGTCCTCGCGGTCCGGCAGCTGCAGCTGCGGTGGTCCGGCCACCGGCTGCAGGGGTCTGCCCGACTGGAACTGGCCGAAACCGGGTTGTCGCAGGCGGCAGAGACCCTGGACCGCGCCGAGCACCGGCTCCGGCACGCCCTGCCGAAACTGGACCACATGCTCCTGGCGCCTGAAGCCCGGCGCTAGGGCCCAAACGCAGGAAGTGACCCCGCCGGATTTCGCCGGCAGGGTCACTTTTTGCGTCGTGTGTGTGGTTCCTAGGCCCGGGCAGCCTTGCCGGGCAGCGCCAGCTTGAACACCTTCGCCCAAGACGAACCCACCTGCTTGAGCAGCGGACCGGTGGTGTATTTCAGGCCATAGCGCTGGCAGATCTCGCGGACCCTGGGGGCCACCTCCGCGTACCGGTTGGAGGGCAGGTCCGGAAAGAGGTGGTGCTCGATCTGGTGCGACAGGTTGCCGGTCATGAGGTGCATGAACCGGGAGCCCGAAATGTTGGCGGAGCCGATCATCTGGCGAACGTACCAGTCGCCCCGGGTTTCACCCTCCACCATTTCTTCGGTGAAGGTGTCGGTGCCTTCCGGGAAGTGGCCGCAGAAGATGACGGCGTGGGCCCACACGTTGCGGATGGCGTTCGCGGCGATCGTGCCGAACAGGGCCTGCTTGGCGGAGCCGGTGAGCATCGCGAGCGCAGGGGTGGCAGCGTAGTCCTTGGTGAACTGGGTGATCACCTTGCGGCCGAGGGCCTTGAGGTCCTTGAGCAGGGCCTCCTTGGACTTGGTGCCTTCCTTGTATTCGGTCAGCTCGAGATCGTAGACGGCGATCCCCCACTCGAACACCGGCGCAAGGATCGCATTGAACAGCGGGTTGGCCAGGTTGATGGGCTTCCACGGCTGGTTCTCATCCATCCGGAGGAGGTTGTATCCGACGTCGTTGTCCTTGCCCACCACGTTGGTCCAGCGGTGGTGGAGGTCATTGTGCGTGTGCTGCCAGGAGCGCGACGGGGTAACGAAGTCCCACTCCCACGTGGTGGAGTGGATATCCGGATCCCGCATCCAGTCCCACTGTCCGTGCAGGATGTTGTGGCCGAGCTCCATGTTTTCCAGGATCTTGGCCAGGCTCAGGAGCGTGGTGCCGGTAACCCAGGCTGCTTTGTTCTTGCTGACCAGCAGGGCGGCCCGGCCGGAGATTTCAAGCCCCCGCTGGATCTTGATCATGCGGCGGATGTAAGCGGCGTCTTCCGCACCGCGCTTTCCCAGGATTTCGTCCCGGATGGCGTCGAGCTCACGGCCGAGCTCCGCCACTTGTTCGTCGCTGAGGTGCGCTGCCGCCGGGGGCCGGACCGTGGGGCTGCCGGATTCTGCGAGCTTGCCGGGGCGCGTTCTTGAGCTTCCCGTGGCCGTGGCCTTGGCGGGTGAGATTACTGACATACCGTGGTGCTCCTCAGATTTCGAGGTTGACGGGTCCGGCGGCTGCCGAGACACACGTTTGGATAAGTTCGCCGGGTTCGCCATGGACTTCCCCGGTGCGGAGGTCGCGGACCTGGCCGGCCAGGAGCGGAGTGAGGCAGCTGTGGCAGATACCCATCCGGCAGCCGCTGGGCATCAGGACCCCGGCGTCCTCGCCGATGTCCAGGATGGGGGTGTCGCCGTCGGCCTCCACCTCCCGGTCGGAGGCCTCAAAGGTGACCAGGCCGCCGTCGTGGCCTACACCGGCGTTGAAGGTGGTGTTGAAGCGTTCGATCATCAGGTTGCCGGCGTCTCCGGCCACTGCGACGTCGGTCCCGGGCGCGCCGGTGGTCAGGGCTGCCCGCTTCCACAGCGCTTCGGCGTCGTCCAGGAAGCTGTCCGGGCCGCAGGCGTAGGCTGACCGTTCCTTCCAGTCGGGACAGATCTCGTCCAGCTCCCGGGTGCTGGAGAAGTCCATCCGCCCCTGTTCGCCCGTGTACCAGTGCGCCAGCCGGAAATTCGGGAACTGGTCCGCCAACTCGGCCAGTTCCTCGCGGAAGAGGCTGTCACCCGGGGTGCGGGCGGAATGGACCAGGACGACGTCGGCATCAGGCCGCCGCGGGACAAGGGTGCGGATCATGGACATCACCGGGGTGATGCCACTGCCGGCCGTGACCATGAGCAGGGGCCTGGGATGCTCAGGAAGAACAAAATCACCCTGCGGCGGGGCAAGGAACAAGACGTCGCCCGGCTTGGTGGTGCGCACCAATGTGCCGGAAACAGCTCCGACATCGGTAACGGTGATGGCGGGGTCCTTGCCCGCCGGGGCGCTGAGGGAGTAGGAGCGCCAGTGGCGTACGCCGTCGAGTTCGACGCCGATGCGCGCCCACTGCCCGGCAAGGTGCGCCTTCCAGCCGCGCCCGGGACGGAAGAAGATCGTGGCCGACTGGGCCGTCTCCTGGACCACGCGGGTCACGACGCCCCGAAGCTGCCGGGCCGAGTAGACAGGGTTGAACAGGGACAGAATGTCCTCTGGCGCCAGAGGCGTGGTCAGCACAGAAGCCGCTTGGGCCAGCTGTCGTAGCCGGATCATGCGATCAAGCCTAAGGCGGTGTGAGCCATATTTCTCTCTCTCCGTCATATGACCGTTCCGCAGTCACACAGTAGTAGGGGCGCGAAGCCCCCACCACGCTCTTCAAGAGTAACGGTTAGGTCTCACGGAAAGTTCCCCGGCGTCAGCGGCGGCGCCATCCCAGGGCCGGCGCAACGTGTTCCACGATGGTGCCCAGGAGCTTGGAGTTGTACTCCACGCCCAGCTGGTTGGGGACGGTCAGCAGCAGCGTATCGGCCGCCTGCACTGCCGTGTCTGCCGCCAGCTGCTCCGCCAAGAGGTCAGGTGCGCCAACATAGCTCTTGCCGAACCTTGCGGTGAAGCCGTCAATCACGCCCACCTGGTCGCGGCCGTCGCGGAGCGCGCTGCCCGCAAAGTAGTAGCTGTCCTCGTCATCCACGATGGGAAGGACGCTGCGGCTGACCGACACCCGTGGAGGGCGTGTGTGTCCTGCCGCGGCCCACGCCTCCCTGAACAGCTGGATCTGTTCAGCCTGGAGTTCATGGAACGGAACGCCGGTGTCCTCCGTGAGCAGGGTGGAGCTCATCAGGTTCATGCCGAGTTCAGCAGCCCACACCGCGGTCTTCCGGCTGCCTGCACCCCACCAGATCCGGTCCGCCAAACCGGGCGACTGGGGCTGGACGGGCAGGAGTCCGGTGGCACCGCCGGCGTACCGGGGGTCTGCCTGGGCCACGCCCGCACCCGTGATGGCCTGGCGGAAAGCCGCCGTATGGCGCCGGGCCATGTCCGCGTCGGTCTCCCCGGGCTCCGGCCGGTATCCGAAAGCCGAAGCGCCGTTCCGGGCAGGTTCGGGTGAGCCGCGGCTGATTCCCAGCTGCAGCCTGCCGCCACTGATCAGGTCTGCCGCAGCCGCTTCCTCCGCCATGTACAGCGGATTCTCGTAGCGCATGTCAATAACGCCTGTGCCGATTTCCAGCTTGCTGGTGCGCGCGGCAATGGCAGAAAGAAGTGGGAACGGGGAGGCCTGCTGGCGGGCGAAGTGATGGACACGGAAAAATGCGCCGTCAACTCCGAGTTCTTCGGCGGCTACCGCAAGATCAATCCCCTGGAGCAGGGCGTCGGCCGCTGTCCGGGTACGGGAACCCTGTCCGGGACCCCAGTGGCCGAAGGAAAGAAATCCGATGCGCTCCATACTTTCCTCCAACCGCGCGGCAGCCTGCCGAATTCCCGGCTGGCATGATGGCTGCGTGGATATTCCTGAAGGAACCGTCAGTGTCTTCAAGACGATTGTGCTGTTCGTCCTCGCCGCCGCAGCCGAAATCGGGGGCGCATGGCTGGTCTGGCAGTCCGTCCGCGAGGGCAGGGACTGGTGGTGGGCCGGACTGGGCGTGATCGCCCTGGGCGCCTACGGCTTTGTGGCCACCCTCCAGCCCGACGCGCACTTCGGCCGGATCCTGGCGGCGTACGGCGGAGTGTTCGTGGCCGGTTCCCTGGCCTGGGGCATGGCGTTCGACGGTTTCCGTCCAGACCGGTGGGACATTGCGGGGTCCGTGGTGTGCCTGCTGGGCGTAGCACTGATCATGTTCGCGCCGCGGAGCGGAGCGTGACGGGTAGCTAGACTCTAGCCACGACGAAAGGCGGAGAGCCGTGGAACGGACGGACTACTGCATCATTGGTGGCGGAATCGTGGGCCTTGCCACCGCCTACCAGCTCCTGCGGAAAGAGCCCGACGCATCATTGGTCCTGCTGGAGGCGGCCCCTGTGCTGGCTTCGCACCAGACGGGGCACAACAGCGGCGTCATCCACTCCGGCATCTACTACGCCCCGGACAGCCTCAAGGCCCAATTCTGCAAGGCCGGAGCCCGCCAGACCAAGGATTTCTGCCGCGACCACGGCATCAGGTATGCCGAGCCGGGCAAACTTCTGGTGGCAACCTCGGCGGTGGAACGGGAACGGCTGGACCGGCTTGAGGAGCGTGCCGCCATCCACGGCCTGGACTGCGAGCGGATCGACGGGGCCGAGCTCAACCGGCGCGAACCCAATGTTGCTGGGCTGGGGGCCCTGTTCATCCCAAGCACCGGCATCGTTGACTACCCGGAGGTGGCGCGCAAGCTGGCCGAACTCATCACGGCCGCCGGCGGACGCGTCTACACCGGAGCCCGGGTCACCTCCATTGTGGAGCACGCCGGCCACGTGGAGGTTGGGACCGACCGGGACACCTACGCCTGCCGCCGCCTGGTGGCCTGCGCCGGGCTGCAGTCGGACCGGCTCGCCGAATTGGCGGGTATGAAAATCGACGTCCAAATCGTTCCCTTCCGGGGCGAGTATTTTGAGCTGCCGGCCGCAAAATCGGACTACGTCAAACACTTGATCTACCCGGTGCCCGACCCGGACTTGCCCTTCCTGGGCGTGCACCTGACGCCCACCATCGACGGCGGCATCACCGTAGGACCCAACGCGGTGCTGGGCCTGTCCCGGGAGGGGTACGCCAAGTTCTCGGTCCATCCGAAGGACGTGGCCCGCTACCTGCGCTTTCCGGGGTTGTGGCACGTGGCGAGGTCCAATGCCGCCACCGCCGTGCGGGAGGTCCGGAACTCCCTGTTCAAGGGAAGCTACCTGCAGGAATGCCGAAAATACGCGCCTGGCCTGGCCAAAGGCGACCTGCTGCCCCGCGAGGCAGGCATCAGGGCGCAGGCGGTCCGCCGGGATGGCACGCTCCTCCACGATTTCCTGCTGTCAGGGACCGACCGGATGCTCCACGTATTGAATGCCCCGTCCCCCGCAGCCACTGCCGCGCTCCCCATCGGTGAGCATCTGGCCGGCAAGGCGGCACTCCGCCGGGCGCCCTGACCGGAGTCCGTGCTTTGACGGCGCGGCTACACTGGGCCCGTGACCAACAGTGAGCATCCGCCCGGGACCGCAGCCCCGCCGCCGCGCGGACGGCTCGCCGAACGCCTGTTGCCGGGCGGCGAGGAACCGGATCCGCGGTTCACCCTCGCGAACGAACGCACCTTCCTCGCATGGATCCGCACCTCCCTTGCGCTGCTCGCCGGTGGCATTGCCCTCGAAGCCTTTACCTCAGGCCTTTTCATCGAACCGGTCCGCAAAGGCCTGGCCATCATCCTCCTTCTCATGGGCATGATGCTCAGCGGCGGCGCTGCCATGCGGTGGCTTCGCGTGGAGCGCAGCATGCGTAACAAAGCACCGCTTCCGCTGCCTTTCTTCGTCCCCCTGCTGGCCGGGGCAGGCGCGCTGGCGGCCGCCGTCGTCCTCGTTTTTATCCTTCTGCGCTGATGGCATCCGGCGCACCCCGTCCGCACGGTGATCCGGGTCTCCAACCCGAACGGACGGCGCTGGCCTGGGGCCGGACCATGTTGGCGCTGGTGACGGCGAGCGCCTTCTTCCTTCGCTGGCTTCCCACGTACGGGCCGCCCATCCTGATGCTCCCGGCGGTGTCCGGAGGCGCCGCCTTGGCCATTTACCTCACCCAGCGCCGCCGCTACCGGGCGAGGTCCCACGGCCTGGCCGGGGAGAGCATCGAAGCGGACCTTTCGGCTGTGCTCTGGACCGCCTTCGCGGGCGTCGTCCTGGGCGCCCTCGGCGTTGTGGTGGTGGTGACGGGTTAGCAGCCGAAGCTAGAACATCGGCAGGACGAAGCCGCCCAACAGGGCCACGGTGCCGATGGCCGTCAGGCAGCGGCCCAGGACTGACGCCGTCCTGCCCGCCTCTTCCGGTACGGTGGACTGCCACTGGGTTGGGCGTTTGGGGTGGTAGTAGATCGGCAACGTGTCCCCCACGGCCATGTCCCTGATGTCGTACGGGGACATGGGGGCGTTGTGCACCTGGTGCTTCCGGTCGTACCAGCGGAACCCGACGCCGGTGGAGTCCGAATACACCACGGCTTCTGCCACGTCCCACGGGTGGATGAAGCGGCGGAGGAACCCGGTGTAGAACAGCAGTCCCAGCCCGGCGGGCAGGCACAACCAGGTCAGTACTTCCAGGATGGGACCTGCCATATCGAGCGCAGTGGACATGAAATCGATGGTACAGCGCGGGGCTGGTGGCTTCAGCACCAGCTACGTAGGCTGAAGGTGACCGGACCGGAGTGAGGGGAAGCCCAATGAATGATCAGGATATTTTGACGCACATCCAGGCCCTCGTGGAAGAGGAGCATGCGCTGCGCGAGGGGTCCGCCGGAGGCCAGGCTCCGGACCAGGCGCGCCTGAAGTACGTGGAGGAAAGCCTGGACCAATACTGGGACCTGTTGCGACAAAGGCGGGCCAAGAAGGAATCCGGGGAAAACCCCAACGAGGCCCAGGCCCGTCCCGTCAGTGAAGTGGAGGGCTACAGGCAGTAGCTTCGCGGCACGGAAGTGTTCCGCCGCCCCTGGTGGGGCGGCGGAACCTTTTTTATGCCGCTATTGCCCCGGTGCAGCGCTTAGCCGATGGGCTGCGGCATTTGCTCCACGACGTACTGGACGTCCAGCGATTCTCCCGTCTCCGGATCCGCCATCTCCACCTTCCAGCTGCGGGCGAACTGGTTGACGCCGCCCGTCATCGCCACGGTGCCGGAAATCAGCACGGTGCCCGGCTGGTTGAGCCCGCGCGCGGCCAGCACCTCCAGCCAGTAGTCCGGGGTCAGCAGGGCCTCGAGGGAACTGTCCTGGATGAGGGTGTCCGGGGTCTCCCCCTCCCCTACCCAGCCGCGCAGCGTGATGCGGTCCAGGTGGTCCCGCACATCGTCAAGCCGCCACGCCCTGCGGCCAAGGACGTCAGGGCTGGCATTCTTGCTCCACGCCACACCATGCACTTCGAGCTCACGGTCCGTGTGATCGCAGGCGACGGTGAGCAGGACGCCCTCGTCGGTGATGACCAGCGCCCATTCCGCCTCACCGGACGTGCGTCCATGCTGGACCCGGACCTCGGATACCTGCTGCGCGAGGTAGGGCGAGACGGGGTACATGGCCGGAGTGGTGGTGGGGCCGGGGACCCCGAGCTCGGCAAGTTCTGCGATGTGGGCCTGCACCTCATCCTGCTCACGCCCCGCGTAGCCGGCGTTGAGGAGGTGCCGGACCTGCACGTTCTTGATGCTGCCGTCGGGAAGTTCAAAGCTGAGAGCCGTCATGGTGCCGTCCTTTTCGAAGGCCGCGGAGCCGGTGCACCGCGGGAAAATTAACAAACCGGAAACCGGAAACAGTCGCCAATGTACATCCAGTATGCGTAATGTATACATTTAACGCCAGCGTGACAGGCGTCACCTCAAAATCCACTGTGGAGGACACAATGAGCAATTCTCCGGTTTCTGGTGCGGGCGCAGCGACCCAGTCAGGCCCGCCAATCCGCCCAAAGGGCCTGGTCAAGGCATTTGCGGCAAGCCTGACCGGCACGGCACTGGAGTGGTATGACTTTGCCGTCTATTCCGCGGCGGCCGCTGTCGTTTTCCCCATCGTTTTCTTTCCGTCCTCCGATCCCCTGACCGGCACCATCCTCGCCTTCTCCACCTACGCGGTCGGCTATGTGTCACGGCCCGTGGGCGGTGTGGTCTTCGGACGGCTCGGTGACCGGATCGGACGCAAGAAGGTCCTGGTCACCACTTTGATGATCATCGGCGTGGCAACGGTGCTGATCGGCGTCCTTCCGGGCTACGACAGCATTGGCATTGCCGCCCCGATCATCCTGGTGCTCCTGCGCTTCGCCCAGGGCGTGGGCGTGGGCGGTGAATGGGGCGGCGCAGTGCTGCTCTCCAGCGAATACGGCGACCCGCAGCGGCGGGGTTTCTGGGCCTCGGCCGCGCAGGTGGGTCCGCCCGCCGGGAACCTGCTGGCCAACGGTGCGCTGGCGGTCCTGACCCTGATGCTCACCGAACAGCAGTTCATCAGCTTCGGGTGGCGCATCGCGTTCCTGGTCTCCGCACTGCTGGTCGGTTTCGGCCTGTGGATCCGGCTCAAGCTGGAGGACACCCCCATCTTCAAGGCGATCGAAGCCCATGGAGAACAGCCCGCCGCGCCCATCCGGGAAGTGTTCAGTACGGAACTGCGGCCACTCGTTGCCGCCATCCTGTGCCGGGTGGGCCCGGACGTGCTGTACGCCCTGTTCACCGTCTTCACCCTCACCTACGGCATCCAGGCGCTCGGCTACGAACGCAACCAGGTGCTCACCGCCGTCCTGGTGGGCTCGGCCTTCCAGCTGTTCATGATTCCCCTGGCCGGCGCAGTCTCGGACCGTTTCAACCGGCGTCTGGTCTACGGCGTGGGCGCAGTGGCCGGCGCCGTGTGGACCTTTGTCTTCTTTGGCGTCCTTGGCGGCAACAATGAGCCGATGCTGATCGTGGGCATTGTCCTGGGCCTGGCGGCGCACTCCTTCATGTACGGGCCGCAGGCCGCCTTCATCGTGGAGCAGTTCTCACCCCGGCTCCGGTCCACGGGCAGTTCACTGGCCTACACCTTCGCAGGCGTCATCGGCGGCGCCATCGCACCCTTGTTGTTCACCGTGCTGCTGTCGCAGTTTGGCACCTGGATTCCGGTGGCCATCTACGTTGCGGTCGCAGCGGCCGTAACCCTCGTGGGGCTTGCCCTGGGCCGCGACAGCAACACCGTGGAGGACCAGGACTACCGCCTGCTACTGGAAGGCAGTGCTGAATCCAGGGCGGCCGGCGAAGCGGCTCGCGTGTCCGGCGCAGGCGAAGCCCGGTGATCAGCTCCGCAGGAGGATGTCCCGCGTCACCGCGAGGTGATGGTCGATAGCCTCTTTGGCACGTGCGGAATCGCCGGCCACCAGGGCATCGAGGATGTCCTGGTGTTCGGCGCACACCGCCTCGCGCCTGCCTCCGGTGCGGAACAGTGCGGCAACGCCCACCAGGACCTGGCGGACATGCAGCTTGCTGTACGTTCGGGAAATGAGTTCGTTTCCGGCGGCGTCGATGAGCTGCTGATGGAAGAGCGTGTCCAGGCGGATGAATTCGCGGGCATCGTCCGGTTCATCGTTGTTCGGAATCTGCGCCTGCTGCCGCAGGGTGTCCTGCATTTGCTTGGCGGGCACCCGGTGTTCGTCAATGACAAGCTTGGCCGCATGGCTTTCCAGCACGCCGCGAAGTTCCATCAGCTCGGAAATCTCCCGGCCGGTGACCACCGGAACGTAGGCGCCCCGTTGCGGAATAAGCTCCACCAGCCCGTCGGAAACCAGAAGCAACAGCGCCTCGCGCACCGGAGTGCGGGACACCCCGATGTCCGCCGCAAGCTCCTGTTCGTTGAGGAAGCGGCCTTGCAGTTCCGGGTCCGTCAGGACGTTCTCGCGCAGGTAGGCGTACGCCTTTTCGCGGCCCGAGGCGGCCGAACCCGAAATTTTTACCATACATTATGTATACAACAGATCGGAGATCTTCCATGCGTATCGCCATCGCCCAAATCATCAGCAGTGCCGACACCGCGGCCAACCTCGGCATCATCAGGGACTACGCAGCCCAGGCGAAAAACGCCGGCGCACAGTTGGTGGTCTTCCCGGAGGCGGCCATGCGGGCCTTTGGGAACTCGTTGAAAGACATTGCCGAACCGCTTGACGGCCCTTGGGCGGGCGAAGTGCGCCGCGTCGCCAAAGACCTGGACATCACCATCGTGGCAGGCATGTTCACCCCCGGCGCGGAAGGGCGCGTCCGCAACACGCTGCTGGTCACCGGCCCCTCCGTGGAGGCGTCCTACGACAAGGTCCACCTTTTTGACGCATTCGGCTTCACCGAATCCAAGACGGTGGACGCCGGGCAGGCGCCGGTAACGTTCGAGCTCGACGGCACCGTGTTCGGCCTGGCCACCTGCTACGACGTCCGTTTCCCGGCCCTGTTCACGGCCAACGCCAACGCGGGAGCACACGTCAACATTGTGTGCGCTTCCTGGGGAGCCGGCGAGGGCAAGGCCGAGCAGTGGGACCTGCTGGTGCGTGCCCGGGCACTGGACAGCACCACGTTCGTGGTTGCGTGCGGCCAGGGCGATCCCGAAACCATCGGCGCAGGCCCCGCAGGTGCGGCGCCCACCGGAATCGGGCACAGCGCCGTCGTCACTCCCCTGGGTACCGCCGTGGTGTCACTAGGCGGAAATCCCGAACTCGCCGTCGTCGACATCGATCCGGCGTCCGTGGACTCCGTGCGCGCCACGCTGCCGGTCCTGGCCAACGCCCGCAGCTTCTGACCGGGCGAATCGCCGTTCACGGCGCCGAAACATAAGGCGAAAAGACGCACGACGGCGGATCCTCACCCGGGGAGCAGCCGGAAACCCCGCGAATGCCGCAGCGTCGCGGGGCCCGGCGGCCAGGACGGCCCCTCACGGTGGGGGCGCGTTTACATTCCTGAAACATGGCTGATACGTGAACTTCACGCAGGAGCGATTTGTGTAACGCGGCCGCAACTTTAAGCGGCACTGGCTGAAACACGCGGCACGAAAAATGGACCGCGGGGGAAATGCCACGGGGCCAACAAGGCCCGCACAACGTTCACGCTGCGAAGGGACCCACCAGTGGAAATCACTGCCCAACACGTCTGGCTGATGATTTCAGCCGCGATGGTACTGCTGATGACTCCTGGCCTTGGCCTCTTCTACGGCGGCATGACCCGCGCCAAGGCCGCCCTGAACATGATCATGATGAGCTTCATCTCTGCCGGCATCGTCGGCGTGGTCTGGGTCCTGTGGGGTTACTCCATGACCACCGGCGACGGTGTGCTGGGAGTTTTCGGCAATCCCTTCACCAGCTTCGGCCTGCAGAACCTCATTGGGTCCCCGGACCTGCTCAAGGCCGGGTACAGCGCCACTTTTGCCATCATCACCGTGGCTTTGATCAGCGGTGCCATCGCCGACCGCGCCAAATTCAGTGCCTGGGCCCTCTTCGTGCCCGTCTGGATCACGGTGATCTACTGCCCCCTCGCCTACATGATCTGGGGCGGCGGCCTGATGAGTGCAGGCGGCGCCGTCACGGCAATCTTCGGCCAGGTCATCGACTTCGCCGGCGGCGCGGTGGTGGAAATCAGCTCCGGCACGGCCGCCCTGGTGCTCGCCATCATCGTTGGCCAGCGGCACGGCTTCGCGAAGGACCCCAACCACCGACCGCACAACATCCCGTTCATCATGCTGGGCGCAGCAATCCTGTGGTTCGGCTGGTTTGGCTTCAATGGCGGCGCCGCAACCAGCGTGGAGCAGGCCGGGCTGATCTGGGTCAACACCCTGATAGCCCCCGCCGCGGCGATGCTGAGCTGGCTGGTGACCGAGAAGGTCCGCCACGGGCACCCGACCTCCTTGGGCGCCGCCTCCGGCGTGGTTGCCGGACTGGTCGCCATCACGCCGTCCTGCGCAAACATCAGCCCGCTCGCGGCCGTAGGACTGGGCCTGGTTGCCGGGGTTGCCTGCTGCGTGTTCGTGGACCTCAAGTACCGCTTCGGCCTCGATGATTCGCTGGACGTCGTGGGAGTCCACCTGGGCGCGGGGCTCATCGGCACCTTGGCGCTGGGATTCATTGCCCTGCCCGTAAACGGCCAAGGAGGCGGACTCTTCTACGGCGGCGGCATCCAGCAGCTGGTGGCCCAGGCGGCCGCCGTCGTCATTACCCTGCTGCTGTCCGGAATCGGGACGGCAATCATTGGCCTGGTCATCAACAAGACGGTGGGGTTCCGTGTCAGCCATGAAGCTGAGACCGCCGGCGTGGACCTGTCCGAGCATGCGGAAACGGCCTACGCCTTCGGAGAAATGGGCTCGGGCTTCAGCGCCCTGGGCCACATGCTGAACCACCACGCTGCCCACGCCGCCGCGGGACCGGCCAAAGCCGCTGCACCAGCCGAGGCCGGGGTGCCCGCCAAGGAAGACGCGTTCGCGTAGCTTCTCCGCCCGGGAACTCTGTTTCCGGGACCCGCGGCCGGGCGCTGCCCGGCGCCTGCCGGCCCGGACCGCCTGGAGCTGCTAGTCAGCAAGGATCTTGTAGAGGGCCCGGCGCGTTTCATCCATCTTTGCGACAGCTGCAGCGCGCTGTTCCCCGGTCACACCCGCGCGGAATTGATGGATGGCACCCATTAGCTTTCCAATGCTCTCGTGGAAGTCCCGGTCTGCACTGTCGGGCTCTGCATTCCAGGCGTTTTCCATCTCCTCTGCATGCTCTGCCACATAGGCCCTGCCCGCATCGGTGAGCGCGAACTCTGTTCCCCGGCCTTCGCTGAGCGCCTCGATCAGGCCTTCGTCCACGAGTTGCTGGAGGGTGGGGTAGATCGATCCGGGGCTGGGCCGCCACATGCCACCGGTCTTCGTGGCAATGGTCTTGATCAGTCCGTACCCGTTGGATGGCGCCTCGGCCAGGAGGGAGAGGATGGCCGCGCGGACGTCCCCCCGGCTGGCCCGCCGGCCGCCGCGGCCAAAACCGGGACCGAACCCGGGACCAAAGCCCGGGCCAAAACCGGGTCCAAAACCGGGTCCGAAGCCGGGCCCAAACCCCGGCCCACGGTGCCCGTGCGGCCCCTTGTGGGCCCTCCCCCGCTCGAAGCGGCCTTTGGCGAACTCCGGGCCGGGGTGCTTGTCGTCGAATATGCCTTTCATAGCGGCATCGTCCTTTCACTTCAGGTATCTCGCTGATTACTTCAGCGATAGTTAACGATATGTCGGTAACTATCGCTGGTCAAGACTTTTGACGTGACCAAATCCTGACCGTCAGGCCTCTGTTACGCCGGTGGCCGGCGGCGTATCCTGATCACACCCTGGAGCACGAGGGCTGAGGAATGGCGAAGAAGCGGAAGCGCAGGCATGGATTTGGCGCAGCCGTGGGACGGCTCGTGGGGTTCATTGCAGCCAGCATCCTGTGTGGCGTATTGGCTGCCAGCCTGGTGGTCCCGGCAGTGGCAGCCGCGGGCCTCGGCGTCAGCTCCTCCATTGGATTCTTTGACAACCTGCCTGCGGAACTGACGGTGCAGCCGCCGTCACAAGCCACCAGGGTCCTGAGCGCCGACGGCCAGCCGATCGCGACCCTCTATGCGGAGAACCGCGTTCGGGTGCCACTGGACCAGATGTCACCGTTCATCAAGGACGCCATTGTTTCGATCGAGGACAGCAGGTTCTACGAGCATGCCGGGGTGGATCCGCAGGGCATCCTCCGCGCACTGTTTTCCAACCTGACCAAAGGCGGCGAGCAAGGGGCGTCAACCATCACCCAGCAGTACGTCACGAATGTCCTCAATGAGTCCCAGCTTTCACAGGACAGGCCGGATGCGGTGGTCCTGAGCGGGCAGAAGAACCTGGGCGACAAGCTGCGGGAGATGAAGCTGGCCATCGCCCTCGAGAAGAAGTACACCAAGAACCAGATCCTCGAGGGCTACCTGAACATCGTCTTCTTCAGCAGCAACGCGTACGGGATTGAGGCGGCGGCCCGCTACTTCTTCAGCACCACGGCAAAGGACCTAACCCTGCCGCAGGCGGCCCTGCTGGCCGGGCTGGTGAACAGCCCCACGTTCTACAATCCGGCCATCCATCCGGACAACTCGGCAGTACGCCGGAACCAGGTCCTGTCCGAAATGCTGCGCCTGGGCAAGATCACCCGGGCCCAGCATGACGAGGCGGTGGCCGCTCCCATCGAATTGAAGATCACGCCCCCGGAACAGGGGTGCGCCAATGCCGCCATGGCGCCGTACTTCTGCGATTACATTTCCCACTTGATCCTGGACAATCCCGCGTTCGGGCAAAGCGAGGCCGAGCGGGAGCGGCGGTTGTACCGGGGCGGACTCACGATCGTGACCACCCTGGACAGCAGGCTCCAAGCTGCGGCCCAAGCACAGGTGGACGGGACGGCAGGCGCCAACCCGGACCGCTGGGCCGCATCCCTGGTGAGCATCCAGCCGGGCACCGGCAAGATCCTGGCGATGGCCCAGAACACGGTGTTCCTTCCACAACCGGGCAAGTTCGACACGAACCTGAATTTCAACGTGGACGCCAAGGACGCGCAGGGGAACGACCTCAACGGGGCAGGCGGGTTCCAGCCGGGATCGACCATGAAGCCGTTCACGTTTGCCGAGTGGCTGAACGAGGGGAAGGCCCTTACCGCGGTGGTGGACGCGTCACGCCGGGTCTATCCCCTCGACTTCCCGTGGAAGGACAGCTGCGGCAAAGTACTGGGCGCCTATGACACAGCGCAGAACAATCCCACGCTCGGCGCGGCGGACGACCTGCAGAACGCAGAGGACGGCTTCTACCGGCCAATGCCTGTCAATTTCGGCCTCTACAACTCGATCAACACCGCCACGTTCGCCTCGGCAGCACAGCTCGACTTCTGTGGCATCCAGAAGATGGTGGACTCGGTGGGCCTGCATAGCGGACTGGACAGCACCCCGGTCAACATGCACCAGCTGGGCAACTTGCTGGGCGGCACAGGAGTCGCACCCCTGACCCTTGCGAACGCTTTTGCCACCTTCGCCACCGAGGGCCGCTATTGCACGCCCATCGCCCTTGTGGAGGTCACTGATGGCGCAGGCGCGAAACTTCCCGTACCGGCCCCGGACTGCCGTGACGCCGTCAAGCCTGAGGTGGCCCGTGGCGTGAACTCGGTGCTGCAGGACGTTTTGAAGCGGGGATCAGGCGTGTGGATCAACCCGAAGGTGCAGGACAAGTTCCCCACCGCAGCCAAGACCGGAACGTCGAACAATAATGGCTCCACCTGGGTGGTGGGCTACACCACCGGCCTGGTCACCGCGTCCTTCTTTGGGGATGCCTTGGGAGGCCAGACGCGTGCCGGCCAGAACGTCACCATCAACGGCACGTTCTATCCCAGCCTGGACGGTTACATGATTGCCGGGCCGCAGTGGGCCAACTACATGCTCAAGGTGGCGGCCCTGTATCCCGCAGCACCGTTCGCTCCGCCGCCAGCATCGATGATTGGCCCAAATCCGACACCGAAGCCCTAATACCCGAGTCCCTGGTACCCGAAGCCCTGATACCAGCGCGGGATCGGCCTGCGCCGCAAATTGCGCTAGCCCCGGCCGGGCCCTTTCCACAGCCGCTGCCACCAGGAACGCACAGGCTCCGGCTCCGCGGGTACTTCCACAACGCGCGCTGCCCGGCGGTTCCGCCAGCGGTCCAGTTCCACTTCTACGTCCCGCGTCTTCGTGATGACCGGCGGACCGCCCTGCAATTGCCGGCGTGCATCGACAACCCGCTTGTTGAAGTCCTGCAGGAGGTCCTGCACCTGCTGCTCCGTGGACAGGGCGTCGAGAGTCGCATCAAGGTGGGCATCCTCAGCGCGGAGCAGGATGGCTGCCGGCCCCAGGCCGCTGATATTCTCCCGCTGGATCAGCCCCTTGACCCACCAGTCCGGATCATAGGAATCGCCAAGGCCGGGAATCGGTTTGCCGGCGTACTTGGGGTTGTCGAACTTGCCCTGCGCCATGGCATCGCGGACCAGGTATTCCGCGCGGGCGGCGTCGCTGACCTTCCGGCGCTTGTCGCGCTCCTGAGCGTCCAGGGCATCCAACGTGGCTTCTTCCTCGGCGCTGATGCCCGCACCGCGGTATGAACGCACTTCGGCCGCCCGCTCCAGCCGCCTCCGGAACCCCGCCGACCCGCCACTCATTGCCGCCACCGCCTCACCTCAGGTTGGTCCGCCTTCCAGTATTGCGGCGCCGGCCTGCGCGTTCAACGCCCACTTGGCGCCGCCGCAAGGTTCCTGCCGGTTGCCGGGTTCAGATGCAGGTTCAGATGTTGGCGGGCTCTGCGAGGATGCCGTCGATCTGGCCGGCGGCCAGCGTCATCCCTTCCTCCATCCCCATGGCAACCATCTTCTCCAGCTGCTCTTCGGACTCGAACGCGGAATGGATGGTCATGCGCGTCCGCTCCCCCAGCGGCTCGAGCGTGACCGTCGCATGGGTGACGCCCAGGTCGCCCGTGGGGTTTCCGTCGCTGTCCGCGAACCCGTCGTCGAACTGAAGCTCCCGGGGTGCCTCGATGGCCGTAAACTCCCACCAGCCATGGGCCTTCTCGCCCTCCGGGCCGGTCATGTAGTAGTTTGCGCGCCCGCCGGGGACGAAGTCGTGCCGGTGGAACGTAGCCGGCCAGGTGGGTGGTCCCCACCAACGCTCGAGCTGGCGGGGATCTTCCCAGAGCTGCCAGACGCGTTCGACGCCGGCGTCGAACTCGGCGACCAACGTGAGGGAGAGCGCCTCGGGGTTCTTGTCCATACTGATGACTGCCATGGCCGTGCCTTCCTAACCTTCAGCAAGAATGTCTGCCATCCTGGCGGCCCGCTGCCGCCAGATCTGTTCGTATTCGTCGAGCAGCCGCCGGGCTTCCTGGAGCCCTTCGTGGTTGCCCCGGACAACCTGCTCCCTTCCGCGTTTTTCCTTCGTGACCAGCGATGCGCGTTCCAGCACCGCCACATGCTTCTGGACAGCGGCGAAACTCATGGAATAGAAGGCCGCGAGCCCGGACACGGTGTACTCGCCCACCGTGACCCGGCGGACGATGTCACGCCGGGTGGGATCGGCGAACGCCTGGAAGAGGCGGTCACGTTCGGACTCACGGAACTGATCTACAACCATTTGGTTGTACGTTAGTCCGCCAGTATGGAGGTGTCAACGGGGCTCCTGAACAGCCTTGGACGCCGGAACGGCCGGCAAACAGTTACGCTTCGAAATGGGTCCTGACGCCATTCCCGGTCAACTGCTCGATGAGTTCGTTGGCGACATCCCGGAGTTTCCGGTTGCGGTTGCTGGAGACCCGGGCGAGGATATCCATCGCCTCCTGCTGTGAGCAGCGGTTCTGCGCCATGATCACCCCACAGGCAAGGTTGATGGCGGTCCTGCTCTCCAGGGCAGCCTCCAAGTTGTCAGCACGGTTCCGGGCGGTATCGATGCGCACCGACAAATGCAGTGTGTTCTGGGCGGCGGCCGCAAAGCCGAGTGCCTTTTCGAGGACGTCCGCTGTGAATACGCCGGGCCGCGAGGCGAAAAAATTCAATGCCGCGGCGGTCTCGCCCGTGATCTCCAAGGGAACACCGAGCGAGCTGTGGACGTTGGCCGCCAGGAGCGCCCGGTTGTATTCAGGCCATCGCGAATCGGACTCGACGTCGTCGATCAACACCAATGACATCTCACGCAACGCCTTCACGCAGGGACCATCACCCAACGCCTGTTCCAGCTGGTCCAGCTCCAGGGCACGTGCACTGCTGGCCGCAGCCGTGGTGGGCCGTCGCTTCATCTTCAGGGTGACGGCACACTCCACCACACCCCCGCCTGCCTCTGAAACGGCGGCGGCGGCAAGGCGTGACAACCCGGAAAGGAACTCGATGCCATTCTCTGAGCCCACCAGGATGCTCTGGAGGTCTTGGGCAGATTCAGGGTCGGATGAACTCAACATGTCCTCCAGCGAACCGCCACCCACCCATCCAGTCAAGCCCTCGCTGCCTAGGCGGGTTTCGGACGGTCCGGGCCGCGCGGAGCCCCGGTGCGGGTATGGATCTATGCTGGGACCATGGCGCAACTTCCCCTTGACGAGCTAACCGCAGTGATCGCTCGCATCCAGGGATTACTGCTAACGGAAGAAAAGGTCACAACCGCCATCCGTTTGCTGGCCCGGGCCGCCAAGGAATCAGTCCCCGGCACCATCGGGGCAGGCGTCTCACTCATCGACGGCCGGGGACGCCGTACCAGCAGTGGATACACCGACACGATCGTTTCCCAGGCGGACACGGTTCAGTATGAATATGGCGAAGGACCTTGCCTTACGGCGTGGGCGTCAGAGCGGCCCGTGCTGGTCACCGACCTCAACGTGGAACAGCGGTGGCCCCAGTGGCGCAACGGCATCGCCGGGCTGCCCATACTCGCAGTAGTCAGCGCGCCGCTGTTGGCGGGGAAGGAATCGCTGGGTGCCCTGAAGTTGTACGCCGCAGCCCCCGACACCTACGACCACAGGAGCGCTGCACTGCTCCAGCTCTTCGCAGCGCCGGCCGCCACGCTGATCTCCCATATTCAGGCCAATGAGGCTCCGCATCGGATGACGGCGGAACTCCAGGCGTCGCTGTATACCCGCGACCTGGTCAACCGTGCCACCGGGGTCGTCATGGAACGGATGGGTTTGCGGCAGGAAGACGCCGTGCGGTTCCTCATCAGGCAGGCCCGGGAGGAAAAAACATCGCTGCAGCAGGTCAGCGAACGCGTCGTGGCCGGGACGCCGGCCTCCGGAACCTAGGTTCGCCATGGGCTTCGACCCCAACGAACCGGAACAGCGACGCCAACTCAGAGCCGCGATGAAGGCTGCCGACATCTCGGTCCCCGACCTCTGGCTGAAGTACTTTGGCCTCTCCGGAGACGCCGGCGAGTACGAAGTGGAGGCCTACCTGCAAGGGCTTCTTTCCCTCCCACCGATCCAACGGGACCTGCTTGCCTTGGCGGCGAACGAGCTGATCGACGACCTTCCCCGGCCCCGGGCGCCCTACTCCGACGATTTCAACGGATCCCACCGCTCCGAAACGGAAGACAGCGGCGAAAAGGACGGCGGCGACCAGGACGGTGGCCACCGTGCAGGTTCCGACGGGTAGCGCGTGCCGGCGCCCGCGTACCAAATGCAGGTGCGGAGGCGTAGTGTCGGATATAGGAGATTTCCGGATAGCCAGCAGATCCAGGGGTTGCCACACGGGCCAGCCGCGCAGAGAGCGGGGGTCGCAAGCCGGGAGCAGCAACCCTGGCGTACTGAGGATCGAGGCCCGATGGCCAAGGAAAATATCATCTCCCCGTCAGACAGGCTGCAGGACCTGCTCCTGGACAGCCCCGGCTTCCCGGACTTCCTCCTTGGCCTGGCCACTATCTCCGCTGCGCAGCTGGGCGCGGACGGCCGCACCATGGAGTGCACCATCACGGTGGAGCGGAACGGCGGACTCGCCACCGTGGCCGCGAGCAGCCAGGAAGGGTACCGGCTCGACGAGACGCAGTATGGTTTCGACATTGGACCCTGCCTTACGGCCCTCCGGCAGCAAAGAACGGTACTGATTGGCGACCTGGCCAGTGATCTGCGCTGGAGCCGGTACTTGGACAGCATCGCTGAAGACAATGTCCGCTCCGTACTGGCGGTCCCCATCCACACAGACTCCTCCGCACGTGCAGCGCTGAACTCCTACGCTTACACCACACACGCCTTCAATCCGGCCGCCATTGCCTTCGTGGAGGACCACGCGGCCTCGATGTCCCGCATCCTCCGCCTGGCGCTGCGGGTGCATGCGCCGGAGGCCCCTGGAGACGATTTCCGATCTGCGCTCAAATCCCGCGCCGTTGTGGACGCGGCCGTCGCCCTGGTCATGCTCCAGACCCGCGGCGGCAGGAACAGCGCCCTCACGGTGCTGCAGGCCGCTGCCGCATCAAACAACAAGCGGATCCGGGAAATTGCTGCCGAGATCGTTGATGGGGGCTACATCCCGGGATCGCCGGATGGACGGCAATGATGAACGCGGACTGGATGGGTGGCCCGGACCAACTGAACGAGGCAGATGCGCACCGCCGGATTGCAGCGAAGCGGTTCCGGGCCTCCAAGGTGACGCTGGTTGAACTCTGGACGTACTACTACGGCATCGGCGGGGACGTTGACGAACTGGCTCTGGATGCCTACCTCAATGAAGCCCTGCACCTGCCCGCAGCACAGGTGGGACTCGTCACGCTGGCTATGAACGAATTCATTGGAGGCGACGGCGCATGACCGACAACGAAGGTTCCCTTCCCACCGGATTCAGGAGTGGATGGGATGCCGATTTGTCGCTGCAGGAACTCGTCCTTGAGAGCAGCGACATCAGGGCATTCATGACGGAATTGGCCGTCCTGGTGTCTTCCCGGCTGAGCGTCCCCGGCAACACCATCCACAGCGGCGTCACGGTTATCCGGCAAAAGAAACCCGAAGCCGTTGCCGCCAGTGACGCCGCCGCGAGCGCGTTGGATGAATTGCAGAACGGCTTTGGCGAAGGCCCCTGCCTGACAGCGCTGCGGGAGGAGCGCACCCTCCTGGTTCCCGACCTTGCCGCCGAAACCCGCTGGCAGGATTACGTCCGGACCGCCTTGCATCAAGGGGTCTCCTCCATCCTCGCCGTCCCGTTGGATCTCGGTGGAGATGGCGAGGCAGTGCTGAACCTCTATTCCGGCCGCACCAACGGCTTCTCGGTCGAGGACATCGCAACCGTGGAGACTTTCGCCGGGCACGCGGCAAACTCGCTGCGCCTGGTCTTGCGGATTGCCCGCTTGCGTGAAACCAGGAACGACCTCTCCGCGGCCATGCAGTCCCGGACAGTCATCGATATGGCGGTGGGGGCGGTCATGGCCCAAAACCGCTGCACCCGGGACACGGCGTTCGGCATCCTCACCCGCGCCTCGAATACCCGGAACATCAAGCTCCGGCAGGTGGCCGCCGCCGTCATTGCATCCATTTCCGGCGAGCAAACGATCCCGGCGCACTTCGACGAATAGACGCCGCGCCCCGCTTAAACGTGACGAGAAACACCCGCGCTAAAGCGCTTTTTGGTTTCGAGCGCCGTTCCGGCTTGGGCACTATGGATATGGAGGGCGGGCAAGCTCCCGCTCCGAAATCCTGGTGACGCAACGAGGCCCACCGGTGAGCGCAGGCCACCGATCCCCGAAGCGTGGACAGGCCACTCCAGCGGCCCGAAGGGGGCCGCACTGACGAAGGAAAGTACTGAACAATGACGTTTAACGCTGCCAAATCCGTGACGCTGAAGATCTGGGACCGGGCGTCTTTCCACGAGACCCTCGACTCCGCGGTAACGGACCTTTCCGCCCGGCACAACACCACCACCTGCCGCATCGCCGTCACGTGCAGCGGCCCCAACACCTTCACGCTGAGCGTTCGAGGCGACGAAGCGGCCCTGGCGGCCGTCTAAGCGGCGCCCCATGGGGAGTGGACGACGACGGGACCTCCCGTCGTGGTCCACTCCCCTTTTTCACGCCCCCAGTCAGGTGTGACAGGGGTCACGCAAAAAACTGCGTGACGTTTTCCGCCCTGGCCCCGTCCTTACTTGTGAAGGCGCACAACGCGCCCTTGGAACCCTTTCCAGAGCAAACAAGGAGTGACGCAATGACTACCCAGGCGCAGAACCCCGCAGCAGTCCAGCAGAAGAAGGCAGCCACCGCACCCGGCCATGAACTGTCCCCCGCCAATGGCGCGGACGGCCGCGGACGCACCACGGTGGCCGACGGCGTGGTGGCAAAAATCGCCGGCATCGCCATCCAGGAGATTGACGGCGTGTACGCGCTGGGCGGTGGGGCAGCCCGCGCCATTGGCACCCTCCGCGAGAAGGTGGGCCAGAAGGACCTCACCCAGGGTGTCAGCGTGGAGGTCGGCCAGACCCAGGTGGCCGTGGATGTCACCTTGGTGGTCGAATACCCGCACCCCCTGCAGCAGGTGGCGGACCGGGCCCGCGATGCCGTCTACACGGCAGTGGAAGACCTGGTGGGCATGGAAGTCACCGAGGTCAACATCACCATCACCGATATCCATGTCCCGTCCGAGGGCGATGACGCGGACGACGCCGAGCGCGAACCGAGGGTCGCATGACCCCCGTCGTCGCCGGCACGGCCGCAGGGGCCGTGCTGGCTGTGGCCGCCCTCGCCTTCGGTTTCTGGGGCTTCCTGCTGACGGCCATCTTCATGGCCATCGGCGCGGTCCTGGGCCGGGCGGCCGAGGGGCAACTGGACCTCGGCGCCGTGCTGGACGCCCTGCGCGGCCGGCGCTCGTCGTCGTGACCCGCCGGGGCCATACCCGGATCGCCCCGGCTGCCCTGCGGCACACCTTGGAAGCCGTGGCCGCCGGCGCGTACGGCGTGCCCCGGGATGACGTTTCCGCCGCCCTCCGGGACGATGCCGGAAAACTCGGGGTCGATCTCCAGATGCGGCTCCCTGTTCCCCCGCTCCTGGCCGCGGCCCCGGCGGGAAGGGAGCAACACTCCACATTCGAGCAGGCAAACATTGCCCGGCTGAGGATCGCCTTCGCCGGGCGGCGGATCACCGGGATGGACATTGGCCGGATCAACATCCAGCTCACCGCGGCCCCACGGGCGGCCAAAGCAGCCCGCACGGACCGGGCACGGAAACAGGACGGGAGGCAGCCATGAACCAGGGCCGCATGCAAAAGCGGATGCTCCGGAGGGAGACGCACTCATCGCGCACCGGACTGTCCTTGGCCACGGCCGTGCTGCTGCTCGCCGGCTTCGTGTGGCTGGGGGCCGAGTGCGTCCTCGCACTCCTGGGCCGCGGTCCGCTCGTGGCCGGCCCCGATGCCATGGCGAATGCCATAAGGGACCTGCCACAGGCGGTGCAACCGGCCGGGCTGACAGCAGCCGGTACCGCGGCGGCGGTACTTGGGGCAGTGCTTCTCGTGGCTGCGCTCAAGGGCGGCCGCCGGGGCCGGCGGACCATGCACAGCGAGCGCGTGGCGTTGGTGGTGGATGACGAAGCCATTGCCGCCGCCGTTTCACGCCAAGTGCGCCTGGCCGCCAACCTGGCGCCGGAGCAGGTGAGCACAACGGTAGGACGGCGCCGCGCGCACGTGTCGGTCCGGCCGACGTCGGGCCAGCCCCTTGACCGGGAAGCGCTCACCGAAGCGGCAGCCCGGGAAGTGGCTTCCTGCCGGCTGGCCAGGAACCTGGCAGCGGATGTGGCCATTGCCGCGGAAGGGGCAGTAGGACGATGAACAACACGAACAGGGCAATGAACAGGACCTTTCTGGCCCTTGCCGGAGTGATCCTGATCGGCGCTGGAATCCTGGTGGCGGCCGCCGGGCTGAGCGCGGACGTACGCACGGGCTGGACCGCCGTCGCCGGCAGCGCCTTGACGGCGTGGCAGGCCCTCCGGGACACCGCGCCGTCGCCGGAACCGCTGGGCAGCTGGTGGTCCTTGGCCGTGCCAGCGGTTCTGCTGCTGGCGGCGCTCACCACGATTCTCTGGCTGGCCCGCCAAGGCGGCGGCCGGACCAGGACGGCGGCGCGGGAAGACGACCCGGAACTGGGGGCTACCGCAGTGGAGGTCTCCTACCTGGCAGCCGCCGTGGAGGCGGCGCTGGAAGGCAACCGGTCCGTCGTCGGCAGTTCCCTGACCGCGTGGCGCCGGCGCGGCTCCAAAAACGCCGCGCGCACCTCCCTGCGCCTGACCCTCCAGGCACGCCGCGGCGCCTCGCCGCGGGAGGTGGCGGACGTGGCCGAGGAACTGGTCCGCAGCATTGATGCACTGCTGGGCCATCACACCGACGTCCTGGTCCGAATAGGAACTGGAACCAGGACCAAACTGGCCCGGGCACTGCGCGCGGGCTAGCACGAAACCGAACACGACAGAAAGGCACACCATCATGGGACTCGACGACAAGCTCAACAACGCGGCAACCAACCACCTCGGCGCCGCCAAGGAGGGTGCCGGCAAGCTGACCGGCAACGAGGAGCTGGAACGTGAAGGCCAGCGGGACCAGGCGCAGGCGAAACTCCAGGAAGCGGGCGAGAAGGTCAAGGACGCAGCCAAGGGCATCGGCAGCAACCTCAAGGACGCTGCCGCCAAGGTCAAAGAAGGTTTCCGCAAAGACTAGCCAATCCCGGCGGCAGGCCCGCGGCACCGCCACGGCGGTCCGCGGACCTGCCTGCCGCGCGTCAGGCGTTCGCGCCGATAGTGAAAGCAGGGTTCGGTGACAGGTTCACCCTTGATGCGGGACCAGTTGGATCTGGTCCCCGATGCCATTTTGGTGGGCAGGGCGGCCGACGGCGACACGGCGGCCTTTGAAGCCCTCGCCCGGCGCTACGGCCCACACATGCGGGCCTCCGCGCGCAGGCTGACAGGTTCCTACGCGGACGCCGACGACGCCGTGCAGGAAGCGCTGGTCCAAGCGTGGAAGCAACTGGACACCCTGCGCGACCCGGCGGCCGTCAAAGGGTGGCTGCTGCGGCTGACCGGCAGCCGGAGCATCGATTTGCTGCGCCGCCGCAGGAACCACACCAGCCTGGCCGGCGGGGAGGACGACGCGCCGCCGGACACTGTCTCGCCCGGAGCCGGGCCCGAGACGACAGCGGTGGCCGGCGCCGGCATCGAATCGCTGAAGGCGGCCCTGGCCACCCTGCCCGAAGAGCAGCGGCGCTGCTGGATCCTGAAAGAGATCAACGGACAGAGCTACGAAGAAATTGCGCAAACCCTGAACATCAGCCCAGCCAGTGTCCGGGGGCGGCTTGCCCGTGCCAGGACTGCCTTGGTCCGCGAAATGGAGGATTGGCGATGAGCATGCCCCACGACACATTCGAGTGCGGCCACACACTTGAGGAACTCAGCATCTACCTGGACACGGGTGAATTCGCCGACCCGCACCACCTGGAATCCTGCCCGGAATGCCGCAACGGGCTCGACTCCCTCCGCCGGCTTTCCGCCGCCGGCAACGAGCTCTTTGCCAGCGACGTTGCCGCGGCCGGCAGTGGCACGGACGAGTGGATGAAGGACATCCTGGCGAACCTGGCCTTGGAACTGCGGCCCGGCAGGACCATCCCGCTGCGGTCCGACGACCCCGCCGACACGCTGTCCGAAACGGAAGGGGCCGTGCTTGCGCTGGTCCGGTCCGTGGCTGACAGCCTGCCAGGGACAGTAGCCGGACGCGTAAAGCTCGACGGCGACGTCACCCTCCCCGGAGAGCCGGTGACGGTCCGCGTGGACCTCGCCGTGCTGTTCGGCCAGCACCTCATGGACAGTGCGGCATCGCTGCGGCAGGATCTGGCCGAGGCGTTGGCGAGGCACACGGAATTGACCATTGCGGCCATCGACATCACCATCACCGACGTCATCGACGCCCCCCGGGAGGAACAGTGACCACACCATTGAAGAACGTCGTCATGGCGGTCGACGGCGTCACGGAAGTTTTTCCCGCACGGAGCCTGTGGCAGCGCCTTCCGGCCCGGGCCGCGTCCGTACTGAACCCGCGGGCCGCGGAGCCGGAAAACGACGCCCTGGTGGACGTCCGTGACCAGGACGGCCGCACCGAGGTGACGGTGCGGGTAGGCGTCAGCGCGGAGGCCCGTACCCCGGATGTGGTCCGTGGTGTTGCCGCCGCGGTCCGGAAGCACTTTGCCCCGGCGGACGTTTCCGTGAAGGTCACGGTGGCGCGGATTGCGCCCGCAGGCCCGGTGACGGCAGGAAGCCACGACGCCTAGGGACGTTCCCCCGCACGCCCCGGCCCTGTCACGACGGGCCCATACCGGCGGGTCCTTACCGGCGGCTCCATCCCCGCCGCTTCGTGCCGGAGCAGGACCGGCGTAGCATTCGTCAGGTAGGCGCAGCCGGCCCGGGAGGCATGAGTTGAACAGCGAGCGGAAACCACGTCGGTTCAGTCCCAGGTCCCTGGAACTGCCCGTCATCCAGGCGCCCATGGCGGGCGGGCCGTCCACTCCGGAGCTGGCGGTTGCGGTCAGCGCCGGCGGCGGCCTGGGTTTCCTGGCCGCCGGGTATAAGACGGCGGACGCGATGCGCGCCGACATTGAAGCCGTCAGGGGACACACGGGCGCACCCTTCGGTGTCAACCTCTTTGTCCCCCAGCCCTCCGTCATCACTCCCGACGCCCTGCAGCGCTATGCCGCCTCGCTCGCCCCCGACGCCGAACGCTTCGGCGTCGAACTGGGGGATCCACGGCACGACGATGACGGCTGGGACAGGAAGCTCCAGGTCCTGCTGGACCTGGCACCGGCGGTGGTGTCCTTTACCTTCGATTTTCCCGGTGCAGACGTTGTGGATTCCCTGAAGGAACGCGGCGTGTACGTCATGGCCACGGTGACCGGCCGGGACGAGGCACTCCAGGCACTTACCCGGGGTGCGGATGCCCTCTGCGTCCAAGGGCCCGAGGCCGGCGGCCACCGCGGCACCTTCGACGCCGCCGGCGCCCCGCCGGACGTGCCCCTGCACGGGATCCTCGAGGAGCTGTTCGACCTCGACGTGCCCCTGGTCGCGGCCGGCGGGATCACCACTGCGGACGAAACGCGGGCCGCCCTCAGCATCGGTGCAGCAGCCGTCCAGGCCGGCACGGCTTTCCTCCGCGCCGACGAAGCCGGAACCAAACCGGCGCACCGGGCGGCACTGGCGTCCCCGGAGCATTTCACCACCACCGCCGTTACCCGTGCGTTTTCCGGCCGCAATGCCCGCGGGCTGTACAACGCGTTCATGCGCCGCCACGACGCCGATGCCCCCTACGGGTACCCGGAAATCCACCACCTCACCACTCCCCTGCGTGCCGCGGCTTCAGCCGCAGGGGATCCGGAAGGGCTGAACCTCTGGGCAGGCATCAACTACCGGACCACCACGGCGGGCCCGGCCGCGTCGATCCTGCGAAGCCTCGCGCCGTGAGGCCGGTCCGGCGTCGTCCTTCACCCACGGGTTAAGCACGACGGCGGGCCGGCCCCTTTCGGAGCCGGCCCGCCGCACGTGGTGGTGCTTTAGAGGGTGGCGGTATCGATCACGAACCGGTACCGGACATCCGAGGCGAGGACGCGCTCGTAGGCCTCGTTGATCTTCTCGGCCGGGATGACCTCGATCTCGGCGCCCAGGTGGTGCTCGGCGCAGAAGTTGAGCATCTCCTGGGTTTCACGGATCCCGCCGATCATGGAACCGGCGAAGGAGCGGCGCCCGCCGATCAGTGCGAAGGCGTTGACAGGAAGCGGCTCGGCCGGGGCACCGACGTTCACCAGCGCGCCGTCCAGCTTCAGGAGGCCCAGGTAGGAGCTGATGTCGATCGAGGCACTGACCGTGTTGATGATCAGGTCGAAGGATCCGGCGAGCTCGGAGAAGGTGTTCTCGTCGCTGGTCGCGTAGTAGTGGTCGGCGCCCAGCTTCAGGCCGTCTTCCTGCTTCTTCAGCGACTGCGACAGGACGGTCACTTCGGCGCCCATGGCGTGGGCGAGCTTGACGGCCATGTGGCCCAGCCCGCCGAGGCCGACGACGGCAACGTTCTTGCCGGGGCCGGCACCCCAGTGGCGCAGGGGCGAGTAGGTGGTGATGCCTGCGCACAGCAGCGGCGCGGCAACGTCGAGGTCGATGCCCTCAGGGATGGTCACCACGAAGTCCTCGGTGACCACGACGTGGGTGGAGTAGCCGCCCTGGGTGATGGTGCCATCGCGGTCAACGGCGCCGTAGGTGCCCACGTTGCCCTTGAGGCAGTACTGCTCCTCGCCCTTCTGGCAGTTGACGCACTCCTTGCAGGAGTTGACCATGCAGCCAACACCCACACGGTCGCCGACTGCATGCTTGGTGACGGCCGAGCCAACCTCGGTGACGATGCCGGCGATTTCGTGGCCGGGGACCAGCGGGTACTGCTGCGGGCCCCAGTCGCCGCGGACGGTGTGGATGTCCGAGTGGCAGATGCCGGCGAACTTGATTTCGATCATGACATCGTGCGGACCCACCTCGCGGCGTTCAATGGTGGTGGCCACCAGGTCCTCCGTTGCGGACGGGGATGCATAAGCCTTGACGGTAGTCATGGTTCTCCTCTGATCTGTTGGGGGATAACTCGATGCTACAAGGGCTTCCCTGGTGAAACCCTGTGTGTTGAGGCGGCCAGGGTGGCCCTGTTGTAACTGGTCTTGGGAGTCCTACCCTCGACGGCCTCCAGTCGGGGGCAGGACCGTGGTCACGGGCGCAGGAGCACCTTGATGGCCCGGCGTTCGTCCATGGCCTTGTACGCCTCCGCTGCCTGTTCCAGGGGAAGTTCAAGGTCAAACACCTTGCCGGGATTGATCTCGCCGCGGAGGATCAGGTCGATCAGCTCGGGCAGGTACTGCCTGACCGGGGCAGGGCCGCCGTGCAGGTGGACGTGCGAGTAGAAGAGGTCCCGGCCGGGCAGCGCCACATCATGGGAGACGCCCACGAACCCTACGTGGCCTCCGGCGCGGGTGGCGTGGATGGCCTGCAGCATCGATTCCTGGGTGCCCACGGCCTCCAGCACCGAATGCGCGCCAAGGCCGCCGGTGAGTTCCTTGATCTTTTTCACGCCTGCGTCACCACGTTCTTCGACAATGTCGGTGGCACCGAACTCGCGGGCCAGTGCCTGCCGGTCCGCATGCCTGGACATGGCGATGATCTTCCCGGCGCCCATCTGCTTGGCTGCCAGGATCCCCAAGAGCCCCACCGCGCCGTCGCCCACGACCGCTACAGTCTTGCCAGGGCCCACCTCGGCTGCCTTGGCGGCGAACCATCCGGTGCCCAGCACATCGGAGGCGGCAAGCAAGGATGGAATGTGTGCGTCGTCGGGCATTTCCGGGGTAGCCACCAAGGTGCCGTCCGCCAGCGGGACGCGCAGGTATTCGGCCTGGGCGCCGCCCACGCCCTGGCGGTGGACGCAGCCGCTTTGGTAGCCGGAACGGCAGATCTCACAGGTGTTGTCCGAGGCGAAGAAGGACCCCACGACGAATTGGCCCGGTTGGACGTTCTTCACGTCGGCGCCGATTTCTTCGACTATGCCCACGTACTCGTGGCCCATGGGCTGCGGCCGGGCCAGCTTGTCGGCGCCTCGGTAGGGCCACAAATCGGACCCGCACACGCAGGCGGCAACGAGCTTGATGACCGCGTCCGTGGGCCGCTGGACGGCTGGTTTGTCACGGTCCTCGACGCGGACGTCTCCGGGGGCGTGCATGATGGTTGCGCGCATGCTGGGTCCTCCAAATGCTGAACGGCTGAAAGCGGACAAGTACATCAAACCCGCAGCGCCGGCAGTTGGCGAGGGTCTTGCCGAAACTGGTTTTGGCAGACCCTCCTTACGGTTCGCGGAATCGTCGTAACGTGGTCCCTATGGATAACCGAGCCGAGGTACGGCAGTTCCTCTCCTCCCGCCGTGGACGCATCACCCCCGAGCAGGCAGGCATTGAACCGTACGGCGGCCGGCGCCGGGTCCCGGGGCTGCGGCGCGAGGAGGTAGCCCGGCTGGCGGGCGTCAGCGTGGACTACTACACGCGCCTGGAACGGGGCAACCTCAATGGCGTCTCGGACAGCGTCCTGGATGCCATTGCCGGCGCCCTGGAACTGGACCGGGCCGAACACGACCACCTCTATGACCTGGCACGGACAGCCAACACCTCGGGACGCAAGCGGGCTGCGGGCGCCGGCGGTTCCGCGTCCACGGCGGTGCGGCCGGAGCTGCAGTACCTCCTGGACACCATCACGGGGGCACCGGCCTTTATTGGCAACAACCGTTTGGACATCGTGGCTGCCAACACCCTGGGCTATGCGCTCTATTCGGACATGTACCGCACTCCGTCGCGGCCGGCCAACCACTCGCGGTTCATCTTCCTGGACCCCCGAGCCCACAACTTCTACACGGACTGGGAGCGGGCAGCGAACACCAACGTGGCCATCCTCCGCCGCGAGGCCGGCCGCAATCCGCATGACAAGGGGATCGCGGAACTCATCGGCGAACTGTCCATGCGCAGCGACGAATTCCGCAGCCTGTGGGCCGCGCACAACGTCCGGCGCCACTACGCGGGCACCAAGTTCTTCCAGCACCCGGTGGTGGGGCTCCTTGAGCTGAACTACCAGGTCCTCGGGCTGGAGGAGGACCCCGGACATACCCTCACCGTTTATCCGGCCACCCCCGGCAGCCCCTCCGAGGAAGCCCTCAAGCTCCTTGCGTCCTGGGCGGTCACCGAGAATATTGCCGGCTTGGCCCAGGGCCGCGTGCGGGCCTGACATCGGGCCTGACACCGGGTTACCGTTCCATCCTCAGTCAACAGAAAGCCGGTGACCTGTCCGTGCGTGACCTAAGAGCGGATCCGTTCGTCATTGAAGGGCTTGAACGGCTCAGCCGTGAGGCCTTTGGTCCCGCCGGGTTTGCCCGCGGGACTGAGGAAGTGGTGCAAGTGCTGGTCCACCGGGGCTCCAGTACCCTGGGCCACGGCTGTGCCCGTACCGGCGGCAAACTTCGTGACCTTGTGGATGGCAAGGAAGAGTTCTCCTACGAGGCGCTGATCGTATGGCTGGACGAATACCGCAGCCGGGCCTACGAACCGGGTATCGGAACCTGGACCTCGGCGGAGGTCCATGTTTACCCTGACCGCCCCGGAGTGGTGGAGCTCTTTGATGAGGAACTTCTCAAGAAGACGGACGACGGCCGGTGGCACCCCGGCGCGGAACCGGCTGGTGCGTCCATCTGGGCACGCCAACTCCTGGCCTACCCCCGGACGGCGGACTGCATCCCTGACTGGATGTGGGCCATCTTCACTGCGGAAGGGGTAGACCCGCCGCTCTACAATCCGGAGTTCGGGGCGGTCGACTGGAACAACAGGCGCCGGCCGGTGGAACGTTGGGGGACGGATCCCGGTGCACGGCCGGCCGTCATCGACCCTGCGCTGGAACCGGGGTTCTTCCAGGGCCTCGGCAGGAGGCTTTTCCGCGCCTGACGACGGGCCTTCGCGGACGTCCAGTCACATTAACGTCCGTTGCGGTTCATGGCGCCGGGTTGCCTGCTTTGTCTCCAGGATGGCGCCATAAGTAGCGCCATTTCGCCGCGTTGAGCGTCCGTTGCGTGGTGCTGGCCAAGATCCCACAGGCCGTGTTTAGGTGTTTCCACGGCACCGGCCAAGCCGTACGCACCACCTGAGGCATCAGCGCAAAACCACGCACCCAGCGCCGTTCAGGCGCCACCAACCTCCCACGCCCACCCGGGCACCCATCCCGGGTGCCGTCGTCGTACCCGGAATCTTCCCGAAAGGAACACCATGTCCTTCCCAGCATCCCCGCCCCGCCCCGGCCCCGCTCGGACGTTTACCCGCCGCCGCGCCCTGGGCGCCCTCCTGGCCCTGCCTGCCGCGGGGCTGCTCTCAGCCTGCGGCGGTGCCGCCACCGCGGGCGGCGAACGCATCAGCCAGTCATCCCTTGGACCGCTGGCCGCCTCCGTCCCGGCCGGGACCACCATCACGGTGGGAGATCCCAGCATCAAAGTGGCCTTGGAACTGTCCGGCCTGATCAAGGACCTGGACGGCTTTACGGTGGAATTCGCCAACATCTCCGGCGGCCCGCAGACCACCGAGGCCTTCCGCGCCAACGCCCTGGACGTCGGGTCAGTGGCGGACATTCCGCCCATCCACGCCACCTGGACCGGGCTGGACGTCCGCATCATCGCCGCCGGCTACCGGCAGGACGCGGTGAACCACCCCATCTACGAGCTCGGTGTGGCGCCGGGAGCCGGCATCCGCAAGCTCGAGGAGCTGCGCGGGAAGAAAGTGGCCTACTCCCCGGGCCAGGCACAGGGCGCCCTGGTGCTGCGCATCCTGGACAAAGCCGGCCTCAAGCAGGAAGACGTCAAGCTCGTGGAGCTCCCCAGCACCGGGGACGCCTACGCCACGGCGCTGGCCAGCAAGCAGGTGGACGCGGCTCCGCTGGGCGGCGTCCAGATCAAGCGCTACCTGGCCAAGTACAAGGCCGACGGCGCCAGCACCCTCCGCCACGGGCTGCGCGATGATCCCAGCCTCCTCTACTCCCCCGCCAAAGTCCTGGCCGATCCCGCCAAGGCTGCCGCCCTTGCCGGCTACGCGAAGGTCTGGGGCAAGGCGCAGCGCTGGATCGAGGACCACCCGGCCGAGTGGCTGGAGGGCTACTACGTCAAGGACCAGGGCCTGTCCCGTGAGGATGGCCAGTACCTGATCGACGCCACCGGCAAACGCGACCTGCCCACCACGTGGACCGACGCGATCGCCCGGCACCAGGAAACCATCGACCTGCTGGCGCGCGAGCAGAAGAAGCCGCAGTTGACGGCGGCAGATCTTTACGACACCCGCTTCGAGGCCATCGCCGGCACGGCGTTCGCCTCCGCCGCCAAGGCTGGCGCGGCATGAGCGCGGTCCTGGACCGTCCCGTCGTCGCACCGCACCAGGACCCGGCGCAGGCTGGCCGGCCGGACGTGCGGCCCACAGGCAGGAGGCTCGGGCCCGGACGACGACGGCGGCTCGCCTGGGTGGGCCCGTCCGCTTTGCTGCTGCTGTGGACAGCTGCTTCCGCCACCGGGGCGCTGGAACCGCGCATCCTCTCCGAACCCTGGACCGTCGTGGCCACCGCCGGTGAGCTCATCGCCGACGGCCGGCTCCAGGAGAACCTGGCGATCTCCGCCCAGCGCGCCGGCCTGGGACTGTTCTTCGGCATCCTGGTGGGAGCGGTGCTGGCCCTGCTGTCCGGGCTGAGCCGGATCGGTGAAGCACTCATCGACGGGCCGGTGCAGATCAAGCGCGCCATCCCCGGCCTGGCCCTGATCCCACTGCTCATCCTGTGGTTCGGCATCGACGAGACCATGAAGGTCCTCACCATCACCCTGGGCGTCTTTGTCCCCGTCTACCTGCAGACCCATGCCGGGCTGCGCGGCATCGACCTGCGGTTCGTCGAACTTGCCCAGACGGTGGGCCTGGGCCGGGCCGGCTTCATCCGCAAGGTGGTCCTCCCCGGAGCCCTGCCCGGTTTCTTCCTGGGCCTGCGCTTCGCGGTGACCGGCGCCTGGGTGTCCCTGGTGGTGGTGGAACAGATCAACGCCACCAGCGGGATCGGCTACATGATGGAGCTCGCCCGCACCTACGGCCAGACCAACATCATCATCCTGGGCCTTGCCGTCTACGGCATCCTTGGCCTCCTCTCCGACGGCATTGTCCGTTTCATCGAACGAAAGGCCCTCTCATGGCAGCGCACCCTGGCGGGCTGACCGCCCTCGCCCCCTCCCCCGCCGGCACTAAGTCCGGCGCCGCTGTTTCAGTCCGCGGGCTCATCCGCAGCTTCGGTACCAAGAGTGTCCTGGACGGTGTGGACCTGGACATCGCGCCCGGCGAGTTCGTGGCCCTGCTCGGACCCAGCGGCTGCGGCAAGAGCACGCTGCTGCGCGCCCTCGCCGGGCTGGACCACGACGTTCGCGGCAGCGGCGTGATCAGCGTCCCGGACCGCGTCTCCGTGGTCTTCCAGGACTCCCGGCTGCTGCCGTGGGACAGCGTGCTGGGCAATGTCACCCTGGGCGTCCGGGAGCACGACGCCGGGGCCCGGGCCCGCAAGGCCCTCGCGGAAGTGGGGCTCGCCGGACGTGAAAAAGCATGGCCGCACCAACTCTCCGGCGGCGAACAGCAGCGTGTGGCGCTGGCCCGTTCACTGGTCCGCGAACCCCAGCTGCTGCTGGCCGACGAGCCGTTCGGCGCCCTGGACGCGCTGACCCGGATCAGGATGCACGGACTGCTCCAGGACCTGGTGGCAGCACATCGTCCCGCCGTCCTGCTGGTCACGCACGACGTGGACGAGGCCATTGCGCTTGCTGACCGGATCGTGGTCCTGGACCAGGGCCGGATCGCCACGGTCCGGCCCGTGCCGGAACCCATCCGCACCTCCGCAGACGCCGCCGGACACGAGGCCCTCCGCCGCGATCTCCTGGCCGCACTCGGCGTCGAAGCAACGGCGGGCCACTGACCCCGGTGGCTGCGCCTGCCGAAACCCACGCCCCTTCCCTCCATCCAGCAAGGAAACAGCCATGACTGCCAACAACCAGCCCACCGACCGCCAGCTTCACCTCAACGCCTTCCTGATGAGCACTGGCCACCACGAAGCATCCTGGCGGTTGCCGGAAAGCGACCCGCACGCGGGCACGAACATTGGGCACTACCAAAAGCTCGCCCAAACAGCCGAGCGCGGCAAGCTCGATTCGATCTTCTTTGCCGACTCCCCCGTCCTGTTCGGCGAGGTGGGCCGCCGCCCGGGCGGCAAGCTGGAGCCCACCGTGTTGCTGACCGCCATCGCGGGCGCCACCGAACGCATCGGGCTGATCGCCACCGCCTCCACCACCTACAACGAGCCGTTCAACCTGGCCCGCCGTTTCGCCTCGGTGGACTGGGCCAGCGGCGGCCGCGCCGGCTGGAACGTGGTAACCACAGCCGGCCCCGACGCCGCCCGGAACTTCGGCGTGGACGATCAGCCCGCCCACGCCGTCCGGTACGAGCGTGCCGCCGAATTCATCGAGGTGGCGCAGAAACTCTGGGACAGCTGGCAGGACGACGCCGTGCTCGCAGACAAAGCCGCCGGCGTATGGGGCGACGCGGACAAGATCCGCACCATCGACCACCAGAGCAAGCACTTCAAAGTCCGCGGCCCCCTCAATGTCCCCCGCTCACCGCAGGGCCATCCCCTGATTGTCCAGGCCGGATCGTCCGAGGACGGCAAGGACCTCGCCGCCCGTTATGCGGATGCCGTCTTCACCGCACACCAGACCCTGGCCGACGCGCAGGACTTCTACCGCGACCTCAAGGCCCGCACCGCAGCCGCCGGCCGCGACCCGGAAACCATCAAGATCCTGCCGGGCATTGTCCCGGTCATCGGTGCCACCGAGGAGCAGGCCCTGGAGCTGGAGCGCGAACTGGACCGGCTGATCAAGCCGGAGTACGCCCGGATCCAGCTGGCCAGAACCCTCCGCGTGGACCCGGAGGACCTGCCCCTGGACCGCCAACTGCCGGCCAACCTGCCCAGCGAGGATGAGATCGAGGGCGCCAAGAGCCGCTACACCTTGATCGTGCAACTGGCCCGCCGCGAGCAGCTCACGGTGAGGCAGCTGATCGGCCGGCTGGGCGGCGGCCGCGGACACCGCACCTTCACCGGCACGCCCGAGCCGGTGGCAGACGCCATCCAGGAATGGTTCGACGGCGGCGCGGCGGACGGCTTCAACATCATGCCGCCGGTGCTCCCCTCCGGGCTGGAAACCTTTGTGGACCAGGTGGTGCCCATCCTCCAGGAGCGCGGACTGTTCCGCACCGAGTACACCGGACGGACCCTGCGGGAGCACTATGGGTTGGCGCGTCCGGAGAACCGGTACGCCGGAGCTGCCGCCCCTGAACTGGCCTCGATCGCTTCGGCGTTTTGATGAGCAGGCAACTGAAACTCAACCTGTTCATCTACCCCGGCGGGCACCACGAGGCGGCGTGGCGGCATCCACGGTCCCGCACGGACAGGCTGCTGGACATCCGTTTCTACCAGGAACTGGCGCAGCGGGCCGAAGCGGCCAAGTTCGACGCGGTGTTCTACGCGGACGGGCCGGCGCTGGAAAGCAATGTCCAGTTCGCCACCCGGTTCCGCATTGAGCCGTTCACCTGGTTGTCAGCGATCGCCGTCGCCACGGAGCGGATCGGCCTGATCGGCACCGCCAGCACCACCTATCTGGAGCCCTACAACGCGGCCCGCCTGTTCGCCTCGCTGGACCACCTCTCCAACGGCCGCGCAGGCTGGAACATCGTGACCACCGGCGCGGAGCGGGCGGCCCAGAACTTCGGGCTGGACGAGCACCCGCCGCACGCTGAACGCTACGACCGGGCTGACGACTTTGTCCGCGTGGTGGGCAAGCTCTGGGACAGCTGGGAGGACGACGCTGTGGTGGCCGACGCCGGCACGGGGGTCTTCGCCGACACGTCCCGGATCCACCCGGTGGAGCATGAGGGCAGGTATTTCCGCGTGGCGGGGCCCCTGAACACGCCGCGTTCCCCGCAAGGCCGCCCGGTGTACGTGCAGGCAGGTTCCTCCGAGGACGGCAAGGCGTTCGCCGCCGAACACGCGGAGGCGGTGTTCACGGCCCGCCAGTCCCTGGACAGCGCGCAGGCGTTCTACGCGGACATCAAAGCCCGTGCGGCGGGGTTCGGCCGGGACCCCGGCCAGCTCCTGGTGCTGCCCGGGATCAGCCCGTACCTGGGCTCCACTGAAGCAGAGGCGAAAGCCTTGAAGCAGGAGTTCGACGAACTCACGCAGCCGGAGTACGGGCTGGGGATCCTGCGGAAGCTGCTGGGGATCGACCTGGACGGGGTGCCGCTGGACGGGCCGTTCCCGCCGGAACTGCTGGCCACCGCGGGCAAGGCGGGCAGCCGCAGCCAGCTGGTGCTGGACATTATCCGCCGCGAAAACCTCACCGTCCGGCAGGTTCTGCACCGGTTTGCCGGCGCCCGCGGACACTACGTGTTCGCCGGGACCCCGGTGCAGGTGGCGGACGAAATCCAGCGCTGGTTTGAAGGCGGCGCCGCGGACGGGTTCAACTTCATGCCGCCGTGGCTGCCCGGAGGCTTCGAGGCTTTCGCCGACGAGGTGGTCCCCATCCTGCAGTCCCGCGGCCTGTTCCGCACCGGGTACTCCGGCCGGACGCTGCGTGAGCACTTCGGCCTTGACCGGCCGGACAGCCAGTTCGCCAGGCAGGCAGCGGCGGCGTTTGCGGCAGCAACTGTGTGATACCGAAGCATGACGGGGGTACTCCCTAGACTGGCAGGTGGACATTGCGCCAGGACTAACGAAGGAGTGCAGGATGAGTGGAGTAGTGGTTGTAGGCGTGGACGCGAGCCCGTCGGCACGGAAGGCAGCGGAAGTGGCCTTGGGCCTGGCGGAATCGCTGGGAGCATCACTGCATGTGGTGACCGGGTTTGAAAGCGAAACCGCCGAAACTTTCGGCGTGGGTTCGGACAAGGTCAGGATTTCCAATGCGGACAGCTCGGAGATCGTGGCGAAGGACCTGGCCAACTCCCGGCCCGGGGTGGAGGTAACCCACTTCGCTGCCCGGGGCAAGCCCGCCGATTCCCTGATCAAGGAAGCGATCCGCCTGGACGCCCGGTTGATCGTGGTGGGTAACCGCAGGATGCGCGGCATCGGCCGGCTCCTGGGCAGTGTCGCCAACAGCGTGGCGCACAACGCCCCGTGCGATGTCTACATCGCCAACACCTACGACGACTGACCCTTCCCCGCGACGAGGAGAGCGGACGGCGCCGGATTCTTCCGGCGTCGTCCGCTCTTTTTCCTGTCCGGGACGGGAGCTAGGCCCCGTATTCCTCGTCAGTGACGTGGTCGAGCCAGGTGACCACCTGGCCGTCCGCATCAGCTTCCTGCATGGCCACGTGCGCCATGAACCGCTCGGGGGTGGCCCCGTGCCAGTGTTCCTCGCCGGGCTCGATGTAGACGACGTCGCCCGGACGGATTTCCTGGACCTCGCCGCCGCGGCGGGCCACCAGCCCGATGCCGTCGGTGACGTAGAGGGTCTGGCCCTTCGGGTGGTGGTGCCACGCGGTGCGGGCACCCGGGGCGAAACGGACATGGGCGCAGCCGATGGCCGACTGTTCATCGGGATTGCGGATCCCGTCGATCTGCACCGTCCCCGTGAACCATTCCTTTGGCCCGGCGCCGGTCTGGCCGCCGCTCTTGGTGAACTTCATGGTCTCCTCCTGTTGATTCGGTTGGCTGGAAATCTGTTGGTCACGCCACCCGGTGCGTGGCCTTGGCAGTCACGAAGGCCAGGACGCCGGCGGCGGACAGGACCGTTGCGCTGGCAACGAAGGTGCCGCCGTAACCGGCGGAGTCGAACAGGAGGCCGCCCAGGGTTGAGCCAATGGCGATCGAGGTCTGGACTACGGCCACCATCAAGCCGCCGCCTGCCTCGGCGTCGTGCGGCATGGCCTCGGCGACCCAGCTCCACCAGCCCACCGGCGCGGCCGTTGACAGCAAGCCCCACAAACCCAAAAGAACCACGACGGCGGCGAACCAGCCGCCCGCCGGCACGAGCAGCGCCGCAATGACGGCCATGAGCGCGGGAATGGTGGCGAGCGTCCGGTACAGGCGTTGCCCCAGGAACCGGCCGATCAGCATGGTGCCGGCAAAGCCTGCCACGCCCAGCACCAGCAGGACCAGGGACACCGTAGCCGCATCAACCCGCGTCACCCGTTCCAGGAACGGGCGGATGTAGGTGAACAGGACGAACTGTCCCATGAAGAAGGAACCGCATGCGGCCATGCCCCAGGCCACCGGGCGGTTCTGGAACGCGGCGAAGATCGCCAGGACGCTGCCGGCTTCCCGCGGCTTGTCCACCGTCATGGACGGAAGGCTGAACCACTGCCAGGCCAAGGCAACGGCGGCCAGTGGAACCAGGCAGAAGAAGGCCGCCCGCCAGCCCATGACGGCCCCCAGCCAGCTGCCCAGCGGGGCGGCCAGGACGGTGGCGAGGGCATTGCCGCCATTGAAGATCGCCAGGGCGCGCGGCACCTGGTGGGGCGGGACCAGCCGCATGGCGGTGGCCGCGGAGAGGGACCAGAATCCCCCGATCACCACGCCGATGAGGGCGCGGCCGATCATGAAGAGCAGGTATCCCGGCGCCAGGGCCACCAGTGCCCCGGAGACCGCCATCAACGCCGTGAGGCCCAGCAGCAGGGCCTTGCGGTTAAGGCTGCCGGCCAGGCGGGAGACGGACAGGCTGGTGAGGACCGCGAACAGGCCGGAGACCGCGATGCCCTGCCCCACCATCCCTTCGGATACCTGGAGGTCCGCTGCCATGGGTGTGAGCAGGCTGACCGGCATGAACTCCGAGGCGATCAGGGCGAAGACGCACAGCGACATCGCAAAGACGCCTCCCCAGTGGGCCTGGCGATGCTCGCTGCCAGAGGTTTGTTGCGGCGCGCTGGTACTGCTGGTTGTGGTTTCGGGAGGCATACAGTCCATCAAAGCGTGGTCCCGAAGCCCTAGCGAGGGCCCTGCTGAAACGGGTCTTGGCAGACCCCCTTTAGCGCGGCAGTGCAGCCGACGGAATGTCCCTGCGTCGTATGCCTCGTGGTTCCGGCGGCCGGGGCTTGTAGACCCAGGCCACCAGCACCACGGAGATGAGCATCAGCAGGAACCAGGCCACGAGTTTCTCCAGGCCCACCGGATGCCAGCCTGCGGCCTGGCTGGGGTAGAGCCAGGCCCCGGACCAGGTGGCAATGTTCTCGGCGATCCAGATGAACAGTGCCACCAGCAGGAAGGAAACCACCAGCGGCATGCGGAACTCCTTGCGGAAGACACGGAAGTGCATCACGCAGCGGCCATAGACAACCACGACGGCGGCCAGCAGCACCCAGCGCAGGTCCCAGATGTAGTGGTGGGTGAAGAAGTTGGCGTAGATGGCGCCGGCGAGGATGGCAGTGATCCAGCGCCTCGGGTAGGCAGCGAACCTGAGGTCGAAGAGCCGGTAGACACGCACCATGTACGAGCCCACGGCGGCATACATGAAGCCGCTGAAGAGCGGTACAGCCCCGATCCGGAGGACGCCCTCGGCCTCGTAGGACCAGGAGCCGACGTCCGTCTTGAACAGTTCCATCACGGTCCCCACCAGGTGGAACAGGACGATGACGCGCAGCTCCCTCAGGGTTTCCAGTTTGAACGCGACCATGAGGACCTGGATGACGACGGCGGCGAGCGTCAGGAAGTCGTTCCGCGCCAGCACCGCATCGTCCGGGTACCACAGCCGGGCGGCCATGAGCACGGCCAGGAGCGCGGCTCCGAAGATGCAGGCCCAGCCCTGCTTGAGGCCGAAAACGGCGAACTCGGTGAGCCGTGCCTTGGCGCCGCGGGCCGGGGCCGTGGCCAGGAAGCGGCGGGCGTAGTCGTCGATCCTCTGCTCGACGGGGGTGGAACTACGCACGGCTCCCCTGGCGCTGCTGCAGCCGGCCGTTCCCGTGCAGGTCCTTGTCGAGCTCGCCCAGGCAGTAGTCCTTGAACCAGTGCCGGGTTCCCCGTGGAAGTTTGGGGTAGGCCACCGCCAGGACGCGCATGGTCAGGTTGAAGCGCCGCTCGTGACGGTCGCTCCAGGCGAGGCCGAAGTCCTTCCGCAGCTGGCCCGGCAGCAGCCCGGCGGTCAGGAAGCGGGCCGAGGGCATCATGGCCCGGTACCAGAAGGCGGTGTTTTCCGGGTACAGCAGGCCACGGCCAACCTGGGCGCCTTCGGCTTCCACCCGCAGTGCGGCGAGCTGCTCCTTCCAGTAGCGGCCGAACGCGTCCCGGTCCGCAGGCCACATGGCCGCCGGAACCTGCAGCGCCGTACCGAGCCGTGCATAGTCCCGATACATGGCGTCCGCGGCGGCTTCATCGAGCGGGCCGTAGATCTTCTCGATGACGGTGAGCGCTGTGTCGTAGAGCGTGGCCGCCACCCAGAGCTGCAGCGCGGGATCGAAGGCGCTGTACCCGGCGGACGATTCGTCGGGAATGCGCCGCACGGGGGCATGGGCCCGGTTCACCCTGCGGCGCACCTCATGCACCTGCTCATCGGTTCCGTACACGACGGCGTAAACATAGGTGAGCGTGCCCTTGAGCCGGTTGACGGGACGCTCGGTGAAGGTGCTGTGTGCCGCCACCCCGCGGCCGATGGCGGGATTGGCAAGCTGCAGCAGGATGGCCCGTCCCGCCCCGGCGAGCAGGATGCCTTCCGCCCGGTAATCGGCCACTTCCTGCACCATGTGAAAAGGGTACCGGAGAGGCAGGACGGCAGGCGGGGCGTTGGTCCCCCCATTGGCCGGGCGCCCCCCTGCCAACAGCGTCCGGCTAGTGCTGCACCGGCCGCAGCGAGGTGATCATCTTCCTGATGTCCGAATACTCGGACGTGCCCCGGTACTTCCGGGCGAGGTCCAGGTACGGGAGCGACGGGTCCCCTGGCGTCGCGTTGTTGTTGGGGTCGTAGGACGCCCCGAACATGGCAGCGTTTGGGGGCCACCTGAAGAACTGGAAGATGGGGCACGCGTCCGGTCCGCTGGCCGCTGGGCCCGAGGTGATGCCGTAACCGGCAGCCGGGGTGCTGTACAGGCCGGGGGTCGGGGCATTCGCACGGGATTCGAACACGAACTGCGGCACCTCTCCGCCCTGGACAAGCGCCGGGACGTCCACCGTGTCCAGGATTTCGTAGGGGTACCTTTCGGTGCAGGTGGATCCGGTGGCCATGTTGGTCCTCAGCGTGGCCATTATCTTTCCGGCCTGGTTCCGGACCTCGGCGAATGCCCCGCCACCCTCGGCCAGTTCACCCGCAGGGTCCTTGACGCGCCAGCCGGCGGGAAGGTCGAACGCCATGCTGCCATCCGCCGTCGTAAACGTGGTCCAGGCCGCCGCGGCGGAACTGACCCCGGGAGCGCCGGGCGCTGTTTCTGCGGGCGGTGAGGACGGAACGTCCGACGGCGTCGGCGGGGCGGGCGCTCCGGTCGCCGGTGCGGAGGCAGCAGCGGAGGACCGCGATGGCTGTGGACTTGCCGGCTGCGGAGAGCAGCCCGCCAGCAGCACCATCACGAGGGCGGCTGCCGCGAGGGACGGTTCAAACCTGCGCACCACACCTCCCCGGGCCCGACGATGACCCTTCAAGTGTGGCGCCGTATTCCCTGGCGGAGGAGGGCCAATGGACCTGCCCTTCCCCCGCCAGGAACCAGCGTTACCGCTCCAGCAGCGACACGTCCCGGACGGCGCCCTTGTCCGCCGAGAGGGCCATGGCGGCGTAGGCGCGCAGGGCAGCGGAAACCTGGCGGTCCCGGTCCTTGGGCTTGTAGCCGCCGTTGACCTCCAGCTTCTCGCGGCGCTCGGCCAGGACCTCGTCAGAGACCTCCAGCTGCATGGAGCGCTGCGTGATGTCGATGCTGATGATGTCGCCGTCCTCCACCAGGGCGATGGCGCCGCCGGAGGCAGCCTCCGGCGAAATGTGGCCGATCGACAGGCCGGACGTGCCGCCGGAGAAACGGCCGTCGGTGATGAGGGCGCACTTCTTGCCCAGGCCGCGGCCCTTGAGGAACGACGTTGGGTAGAGCATTTCCTGCATGCCGGGACCGCCGCGGGGGCCTTCGTAGCGGATGACCACCACGTCGCCTTCCTTGACGGTCTTGTTCAGGATCTTCTCCACGGCTTCATCCTGGGATTCGCACACCACGGCCGGCCCGGAGAAGACCCAGATGGACTCGTCAACGCCTGCGGTCTTCACCACGGCGCCGTCGACGGCCACATTGCCGTGGAGCACGGCCAGGCCGCCGTCCTTGGAGTACGCGTGCTCCACGGAGCGGATGCAGCCTTCCGCCGCGTCCGTGTCCAGGGAAGTCCACTCGTTCGACTGCGAGAACGCGGTGGAGGAGCGGACGCCGCCGGGGGCCGCGTGCCAGAGTGCCTTCGCTTCTTCGGTGGCCTTGCCGCCGCGGATGTCCCAGTCATCCAGCCAGCCGTCCAGGTCATTGGAGTGGACGGAGTGGACGTCCTTGTGCAGGAGTCCGCCGCGGTTCAGCTCGCCCAGCAGGGCCGGGATGCCGCCGGCACGGTGCACGTCCTCCATGTAGTAGGTCTTGTCCTTGGCGACGTTGGGTGCCACCTTGGCCAGGCAGGGCACCTGGCGGGATTTGGCGTCCATCTCGGCCAGGCCGTAGTCCACGCCTGCCTCCTGGGCGGCGGCCAGCAGGTGCAGGATGGTGTTGGTGGAGCCGCCCATGGAGATGTCCAGGGCCATGGCGTTGTCGAAGGCCTTGGCGGTGGCGATGGAGCGCGGCAGCACGGACTCGTCGTCGCCGTCGTAGTAGCGCTTGACCAGCTCGACGACGGTGGCGCCGGCCTTCTCGTACAGCGCCTTGCGGGCGGTATGGGTGGCCAGTACGGAGCCGTTGCCCGGCAGGGACAGGCCGATGGCCTCGGTGAGGCAGTTCATCGAGTTGGCGGTGAACATGCCCGAGCAGGAACCGCAGGTGGGGCAGGCATTCTCTTCGATGAGGTTGATGTCGGCATCCGAGATGGACTCGTCCACGGCGTCGGCAATCGCGTTCACCAGGTCCAGTGACCGGACGGACCCGTCGGTGAGGGTCACGCGGCCGGCTTCCATCGGGCCGCCCGAGACGAAGACCACGGGGATGTTCAGGCGCAGGGCCGCCATGAGCATCCCCGGGGTGATCTTGTCGCAGTTGGAGATGCAGACCAGGGCGTCGGCGCAGTGCGCGTTGACCATGTACTCCACGGAATCGGCGATCAGGTCGCGGGACGGCAGCGAGTACAGCATGCCGCTGTGGCCCATGGCGATGCCGTCATCGACGGCAATGGTGTTGAACTCGCGCGGCACGGCGCCGGCGGCGAGGATCGCATCGGAGACGATCCTGCCCACGGGGGCAAGGTGGGTGTGGCCGGGGACGAATTCGGTGAAGGAGTTGGCCACGGCGATGATCGGCTTGCCGATGTCCGCGTTGGCGACGCCGGAAGCGCGCAGCAGTGCGCGGGCTCCGGCCATGTTGCGGCCGTGGGTGACAGTTTTAGAGCGAAGTGCAGGCATGCTTACCATCCTGCGGGCATGGCCCTCCATGCGGAAGACGCTCTTACTACTAGTAGCAGGAGTACCAGAGTAATAGTATTTTCTGGTGACTGAACCAGGGCGCCGCAAAGAACTCGGCCTCTTCCTCCGCGCCCGCCGGGACCAGGCGCTCCGGGCGGATTACGGCCTGCCGCCGATCGGCCGGGCGCGCGACCGGGGACTGCGCCGCGAAGAGGTGGCGTTCCTTTCCGGCGTCAGCGTCACCTGGTACACCTGGCTGGAGCAGGGCAGGGACATCAGCCCGTCCCGGCAGGTGCTGGAGGCGGTCAGCCGGGCCCTGCATCTCTCGGCAACCGGCGTGGGCTACGTCCTGTCCTTGGGCGGTTACGCAGCAGCGGCCCCTGCCGGCCCCGCAGCCGATTCCGCCCCGCCCCATATCCAGCGCCTGCTCGATGCACTGGACCCCAATCCGAGCTTCGCGCTGTTTCCGGACTGGGGCGTGGCCGGCTGGAACACGGCCTATGCCGCCCTGTTTCCGAACATCGCCACGGTGGCCCCGGCGGACCGCAACCTCCTCTGGCTGGTGTTCACCGATCCCTACGTCCGCAACCTCCTGCCGGACTGGGAAACCACCAGCAAGCGGTTCCTTGCCGAATTCCGCGCCGAAGCCGGGCAGCGGCTCGGTGATCCGGACATCCAGTACCAGGTGGAACGGCTGAAGGAAGCCAGCCCGGAATTCCGGCAGGGCTGGGACCTGTACGACATCCTGGGCTTCGAATCCCGCGAGCGCCTTTTCCACCACCCGGCCGTGGGTGTGCTCCAGTTGGAACACCACCAGGTGTCCCCGTCCGACCGGCCGGACCTCCACATCGTGGTGTACACCCCCGCACCGGGCAGCCACGCGGCCGCGCAGATGAAGTCCCTGCTGGCTCGAAACGGTTAGGAAGCCCCGGCGCCCAAGTACGCGAGGGCCGCGGCAGCCTGCGCCTGCGTAGCCACGCGCAGGGTGGGATCCACGGCGGGCAGGAAGAACGGTGAGTGGTTGGCTGGAATATCGGTGTCCACGGTGCCCGCTGCCACCGCCTGCCGGTAGGTTTCCCGAGGCACCGACCCGACAACCCAGTACACGTACGGGGCCCCGAAAGCGTCGGGGATGCGGCTGAAATCCTCCGACGCCGTCTGCGGCGCGGTGCGGTAGACGGCGTCGGCACCGAACGTCGTGGTGAAGGCCGCCGTGCCCCTGGCGTTGGCCTCCGGATCGTTGCTGGTCAGCGGGTATTGGTCGTAGTACTCGAACTCAGGTTGCCGCGGCGAGCCTGCAGCCGCGCACTCGCCGCGGACGATCCGCTCGATGGCGGCGAGCATCTGGCTCCGGACCGCCATGTTGTAGGTACGGAGGTTGAGCAGCAGTTCCGCCCGGTCCGGGATGATGTTGGCCGTGGCACCGGCGTTCACCGAGCCGATGGTCAGCACCGCGAACTCCCCCGGGCGCGTTTCACGGGACACCACGGTCTGCAGGCGGAGGACGATCGAGGCAGCCAGCACCACCGGATCGACCGACTTGTGCGGCATGGATCCGTGGGCGCCCCGGCCGTGCACGATGATCCGCACCGAATCTCCGGCCGAGAGGATGGGACCCGGCGTGGTACCGATGGTTCCCGCCTCGGTGGGCATGACGTGCTGGGCAAGCGCAACGTCCGGCCGCGGGATTCCGGCGGCCAGGCCGTCGTCGAGCATTGCCCGGGACCCCGCCGCTGTCTCCTCCGCCGGCTGGAACAGGACAACGTAGGTGCCACGCCATCCGTCCCGGTGGCCGGCAAGGTACCGTGCCGCGCCCAGCAGGGCCACCACATGCAGGTCGTGGCCGCAGGCGTGCATGACGCCCGGGACGGTGGAGGCGAAGGGCGCCCCGGTGGCCTCAGCAACCGGCAGGGCATCCATGTCCGCCAGCGACAGCACGCATGGACCGGCGCCGTTGGCGAGGACGCCCACGACGCCGGTCCCCCCGAAGCGCCGGACGTCGAAGCCCGAGCGGACCAGGTTGTCCGCTGCGGCGGCGGACGTTTCGTGTTCGGCGAGGCCCAGCTCCGGATGCCGGTGGAACTGCTCGTACAGCGGAATCTGCCAGGCAAGTTCCTGCCCGATGCTGTCCTGAAGGCTGGCCATGAGGTCCATTCCGGCACTCCTTCCGGCCGGCGGCGCCGGCCCTTTTTCGGCCACTCTAGGCCAGGACCCCCTGCCGCACCACGGCCGGCTGGAATTGCGCACCCGCGCCCGGGAAGACCGGTACGTCAATCCGCGCGTGCGTGTGGACCTCCGTGACCGAGGCCTTGGTGTGCCGGGCAATCTGTTCCATGGTGGCGACCCACATGCCGTCCATCGCCTTCACCCGCTCGATCAGCTGTTCAAGGGCCACGGCCTTGGACGGCCGGCCGGAAATGAACGGATGGTTGGTCAGGACGAAGCAGCTGCCCTGGGAGTGGTGGGCCTGCGCCTCGAGGGTCCACATTTCCAGGACCTTCGCCGGGCTTTCGATGACGCCGCTGCCGGTCACACCGGGGTAGAAGGCGTACTGCTCCCAGTCATCAAGGGTCCAGTCCACGGGGATCTCCACGATGTCCCTGGGATCATCGGCGGCGACGGCGAAGCGGTAGGGGGCATCGCCGTCGAGCAGGCTGGAATCGTAGAGGAAGCCGCGGTCCGCGAGGAGGCCCGGGGAGTGCCAGTTCAGTTCCCACCACGGTGCCCGGTACCCCACCGGCCGGACCCCGGCCACCTTCGCCAGGGCTTCGAGGCCGCGGTCAAGGTAGCCGGCCTCGGTGGCGGCGTCGATGCCCTGCATCGGTTCGTGCAGGTAGCCGTGGTGGCCCACCTCATGCCCGCCGTCGACGATCCGCCGGACCACGTCCGGGTAGGACTCGGCGGTGAAGCCCGGGATGAAGAAGGTGGCTTTGATGTCCTGGCGCTCGAGGATTTTCAGGAGCCGCGGTACGGCGACTTTGGGACCGTACGACTGGTGGGTCATCAGCGACATGCGCCGGGTGGAGCTGGGGTCGTGGGCGATCGTGCAGGACTCCGCGTCCACGTCGAAGGTGAAGGAGGCTGCGGCTTTGGCGCCGTCGGGCCAGGTGACCGGATGCAGGGCGTCCGCGATGGCGGGCTGGTTCACGGGAAATCCTTTCGGCGGGCGCAGGGCGCCCGCCAGGTGTTGGGGGATGGGAAGCTGTGCGGCCTAGCGGGCGGGCAGGACAGGGGCGGCGTCCGTTTCCTTGCCGCCTGCTCCGGGGGCGGGGTTCACGGCGGTGACCGTCCGGGGCTTCACTGCGAGGTACCGGATGTGCTGCCGCGGCCCGAGGATGGCGTACACCCCGGCGCTGGTCAGTCCGCCGGCCAGCCAGGACAGGTCCCAGCCGCCCAGGGCCACTGCGATGGGGCCCTGCATGATGGGGATCAGGCCGTACATGAAGAGCCAGGTTGCGAAGATCCCGGCCACGAGGGAGATGACACCGGCCCAGTTGACGCCGGGCAGCCGCTTGGTGCCCACGGCGTCGAACAGGCGCTCCGGCTCGCCCGGCCAGCGCTTGTCCAGCCAGAAGTAGTGCACCAGCATGATGCCGCCCCAGGCGGCCACCCAGGCCACCAGGCCGATCAGCCAGGCGTCGAGCACCGCGGCGAAGTCCTCCTGGAAGATGAAGAAGACGACGGCGGCGAGCGAGAAGACGCCGACGAACAGGTTGAGCTTGCGGCGGCTGATGGAGATATCCAGTGCCTGGGTCGCGACCGAGAACGTGTAGATGTTGAGGATATTGGTGGCGATGGGGCCGTGGAGCACCATGAGCAGCACGGGCAGAGCCATGGCGCCGAAGTTGAGGACGATCAGCTTGCCGGGGTCGATCTCCCCGGAGTTGGTGGCCAGGCTGGCGCCCAGGACACCCAGCCAGACCACAGGAATGAACTGGCCCAGGACCGAGGCCAGGTAGACCTTCTTCTTGGGGACGCTGGTGCTGACGAACCGGGAGTAGTCCGCGGCGTAGGTGAACCAGGTGATACCCCAGCCAATGCCGATGGCAGTCATGACGGCGCTCATGGCGGCGATCCGTTCCGAGCCTTCCAGGATGGCGCCGGCCGGTCCGGCGTAGCCCCAGTCGATGTCCATGCCGAACCAGGCGACGGCGGACATGACGGCCAGGATGAGGATGGTTGGCGGTACCGTCCATTTTTCGAAGGCCGCGATGGCTTTGTAGCCGAACCAGGCGATAGCGACCTGCAGGGCCATGATGAAGGTGGCGACGCCGATCTTCCAGGCGTAGTTGGGGGCTTCAGGGTCAACCCAGCCGAGGGTTCCGAAGAGTGCCATGACCAGGTCGAGGATGATCCAGGTGTTCACCGCGCACCAGCCGATGACCAGCAGGGCCTGGATGGCGGCCGGCAGGTAATTGCCGCGGCGGCCGAAAGCGGCCCGGGCCAGGACCATGCCGGTGGCTCCGGTCTTTTGGCCCAGGAGGACGAAGCAGCCAAAGAGGAGCATGCCGATCAGGTTGCCCAGGACCAGGACGGTGACGGTGTCCGCCAGGCCGAGTCCCAGCTGGATACCGAGTGCCCCCAGCACCCAGTTGATGGGAGCCAGGTTGGCGCCCGCCCAGATCCAGAACTGGCCGGATACCTTGCGTGTGCGCGCTGATTCGGGGATGGGCTGCAGCCAGGCTTCGTGGTCCACGACGTTGTGGTCCTGGCCGGCAGGGGCCGCGTGCCCGTGCGTTGCTGGTGAAAGCTTTTCTTGCATGGGGGCCTCCGTGAGGTGGATAAGTACTCAAAGGCTATGTGGCCCCCATCACAAGGAACAAGATACAATCTGTCGAACAGATTCCCCTACTACGTTACGGAATGTCGTGTCAGTGTTTCTTGGCGAAATACTCGCCCACCCCGCCCTTGCCGCCGCCGATCCCGTACTCCATCCCCTGGGCGTGGTGGCCGATGCGCAGCCGGTGCGCTGGGTCCATTCCAGCGAAGTCCTGGACATCGCTCCCCTGCTCCGTGGCGGCGAGCTGCTGCTCTGCGGCGGGATCACCCTGGCCACGGCCACCCCCGCCAAACGCGAGGACTATGTCCGCGAACTGGCCCAGCGGGGTATCGCGGCGCTCGCCATCGAGACGGGGGGCGCCCTCCCGGAAATCCCTGCGGACATGCTGCGGACGGCCGAGGCATACGGCCTTCCGGTGGTCGAGCTGCGGAAGGTGGTGCCCTTTGTGGGCGTCATGCAGGCCATCAATTCCATGCTGGTCAGCGAGTCGGTGGGGCACCTGCAGCAGGCCGACGCCGCCACCCGCGCCATGGCGGCGGAGCTGGCCCACGGGGCCTCGCTGGACAAGATCCTGGCCGTACTGGCGGGCATCACGGGTTCCGCCGTGCACCTCACCTCCCCGTGGGGAGTGACCATGGGCAGCGCCGTCCCCGAGGGGTGGAGCAGCGGGGTGGCCGCGGACGCCGGGGAGGGGCCGGCGGACGACGACGGCTCCGGACCGGGCGCTCACGGCAGCCTTGCCGGCGGGGCCGGGCTGCCCGGCGGAACGGTGGTCAGCGTGGACATTCCCGTGCGCGGCGTCCTGATGGGGCGGCTTGAGGTGCGGGTACCGGAGGCCGCAGACGTGGCGCTGGCGCAGGTGGCCGGGGAACGCTCCGTGGACATCCTCGGGCTGGCGCTGCTGCAGCACACTCCACCCGGACTGCACGCCCTGGCCGGAGCAGAACTGATGCGGGCAGTGCTCAATTCCGCCCCGGAGTGGCGGCTTGAGCAGCTTGCCCCCGGGGCCGGCTTTCCCACGGATTCCCCGGCAGTGGTGGCGGCAATCCATGCGGCGTCACCGCAGGAGGTGCGCTGCGCCGTCGAAACCTTCCTGAGCTCACGCCGGATTCCCTGTGCCGCGTACCTGGACGACGCCGAGCTGGTGGTGATGATCGGCCTCCCCTGCACCGATGCCGCCGGTGAGCGGCGGCGGCTGTTGGTATCGTTGCAGGGCCTGGCGGGGGACCCTGACGCGGTGATTGCCGTGGGGCCCCTGGCCGGCGGGGTGGCTGGGGCTTCCTGGTCGCTGGCAGAGGCGCGGCGGGCCTTGGAGGTGCGCCAGATCCGGCGGCGGAACGCCTCGGCACGCCGGCAGTATCCGGCCCGCGGCCTGGTGGTGGTGGACGCGGAGGATTCCGCGGTTGAAAGCCTGTCCCTGACCTGCCTGGATGCCTCGGCGCGGGAGGCGTTCGTGAACCGGCAGCTGCGGGCGGTCCTGGAGCATGACGCGCAGCGGCAGTCCCAGTTGCTGGAGACTTTGCGGGTATGGCTGGACTCGGGCTGCAACACCGCGCAATCGGCGCGCGAACTGCACTTGGAACGGCAGTCCATGCACCACCGGCTTCAGCGGATCTTTGAGCTGTGCGGTGGCGATCCTCGCGGGACGGGGCGGCTGGCGGCATTGCATCTCGCCGCCCGGATGGCGGGGCTCCCCTGAGAGGCCCGTCCCGGTAAATTTGCCGCCCTATCCCCAAGCGCGGAGGCAGGCCGCTTTGAGTCTTGGCCTGCTCAGCGACGAACGTCGTACCGGGCCAGGACCGCGCCACCGGGAAAGGCCCTGGTCTCCACAAGCTTCAGCTGCACCCAATGGTCCAGGGAGGTAAAGAAGGGCGTCCCGCCGCCCACCAGGACCGGATGGGTGACCATCACGTACTCGTCGATCAGTCCGGCCCGCATGGCCGCCGCGGCGAGCGTGGCACCGACGATATCAATCGGACCGCCCTCCCCTGCCTTGAGCCGCGCGATCTCCGGAACTGCATCGCCGGTGACAAGGCGGGTATTCCAGTTGACCGGGCGGGGCTTGGAGGAGAACACCACCTTCGGCATGTCCCGCCAGCGTTGCGCGAACTCAATCTCCGCCGGCGTGGCACCAGGCTCCTGGTCCGCGGTGGGCCAGTGGGAGCTCATCGCCTCCCACAGCCTGCGTCCGTACAGGGCCAGGCCCGTCGCCGACACGCGGTCGGACCACCATTGGAACAGTTCATCGTCCGGCATGCTCCAGCCGAGGTCGTCCCCGCGAGCTGCGGTATAGCCGTCCAGGCTGACGTTCATGGCGAAGGTTAGTTTGCCCATGGCGCCAGTCTCCCGCGGGCCGGTGCCGGTTGTACAGACCGGCACGGCTCCGACGAGCGCTCGGCCCGGCCACGTCGAAGCCGGGGACTGCCACGCTTGAGTATCCACATAATGGGACATTTTTGCTCACATTATGGACGCATCGTCTAGCCTGCACTGTATGGACCCCACCCCAACCACCCGGGCGGAGCTGCCGCCGTTCGTTGATAGCTCGTGGCTCGCGGCGCATCAAGGAACCGTTGTCACCGCCGATGCGCGCTGGTACCTCGACGGCTCGTCAGGCCGTTCGGCGTACGACAGCGGCCATCTTCCGGATGCAGTGTTTGTGGACATAGACGCCTGGTTGTCCGGCGATCCTGGACCCGGCGGACTGAACCCGCTGCCCGAGCCTGACGTGTTTGCCCGCGGGATGTCCTCCCTGGGAATCGGTGACGGCGCAGCCGTGGTCGCCTATGACGACGCGGGAGGGGTGATCGCTGCGCGGCTCGTCTGGATGCTGCGCGCGATCGGACACCCTGCAGCTCTCCTCGACGGCGGGATGGCGGCATGGACGGGACCGTTGGAGACCACGTCAGTGAAGCCGACCCCCGCGACGTTCACGCCGGTTCCGTGGCCCGAGTCCCGCCTGGCCCGGCTGGAGGACATCACGGCAGGAGCAGCCGCCGGGATCCTGGTCGATGCCCGCAATGCCGACCGCTTCGACGGAACGCTCCAGTTGCCCACCGATCCCCAGGCAGGCCACATTCCTGGCGCCGTGAACGTCCCCTGCCGGGCGAACCTCTCCCCCGATGGACGCCTGCGTCCGATCACAGAGGTACGGGCCGCATTCGCGGGGGTTGGGATCGACCATGCCGCCGCGGTCATCTCCTACTGCGGCTCAGGCGTCACGGCGTGCCACAACCTCCTGGCCCTTGAACATGCCGGACTCGGCCAGGGCCGCCTCTACGCCGGCGGATGGTCGGAATATGCAGCCGCCCCAAGCCGTAGAGCCGAGCTGGGCTGATAGGCGGCGTAGCCCGTGCGCGTGGCCAACCGCCGTCGGGCAGGAGGTGGCCCGCCTCAGCCTGCCGCGGCTTAGCTTGGCCGGCCGCCCAGACGGGTGGTCACCTTGGCGGCGGCAGCAACGCAGGCTTCAGCCAGCCTCTCGAATTGCTCTCTAGATACCCGGAAGCGCGGGGCCGGAATCAGGACGGCCGCTACCACGTCGCCACGATGGTCGCGGACCGGGGCCGCCACGCCCACTTCATCCATGGACGATTCACCGTAGTTGCCCGCCCAGCCCCGCCGCGCCACGTCCTGGAGCCGGGCCTCGTAAGCCGCCAGGCCGGCGTCGTCCATTCCGGGAAAGGTGATGGCTCCGCTCCGCAGCAATTCACGCACCCGCTCGGCCGGCAGCGTGGACAGGAACACCTGGACGGAAGCGCTCATGGCGTCCCGGTACCGGGCGCCCAGCGGCGTGGTGTGCTTGATCTGGTGGTGGCTGGCGATCTGCTCCACGCAAATGGCTTCGTCCCCGTTCCAGAGCATGAGCGCACTGGTTTCGCCGGTCTGCTCCGCCAGTTGCCGCAGCACGGGGTACGCAACGCGCCGTTCCTCCATCTCGGCCAGCAGCGGCCCGGCGACGGCGATCAGCCCCAGGCCCAGCCGGAACCGCTTGGTTTCCGGGTCCCGTTCCACCAGGTTCTCCTGCTCGAAGGTGGCCAGGATCCGGGAGACACTGCTTTTGTGCATGCCCACCCGGTTGGCGATTTCCGTAACCCCCAGCAAGGGTTCGTCCGCGGTAAAGGTGCGCAGGACGGCGATGGCATTGACGACGACGGAAGCGCCCTTGGCGTCCGTCCCGCCGTTGGTGCTGGTGCCTGTGCCGTTGCTGTCGGAAGTCGTTGCAGGAGTCATGGTGGACACCATCTTTCCTCATGGACGGCAGAAGCGGCGCCACGTGCATGGCGCCGCTTCGCTGTGGTGATGGTTAGGCCTGGACGATGTTGTGTTCCGGGCCGAAGGGGAACTTGGTGATGTTCTCCACCGTGTTGTCCTCGCCGATGACCAGGATGTCGTGCTCGCGGTAGCCGCCCGCGCCCGGCTGGCCGTCCGCCACCGTGATCATGGGTTCCATGGAGACCACCATTCCGGGTTCCAGGACGGTGTCGATGTCCTCGCGCAGCTCCAGGCCGGCCTCCCGGCCGTAGTAGTGGCTGAGGACGCCGAAGGAGTGTCCGTAGCCGAAGGTGCGGTTGGCCAGCAGGCCGTGGCTCATGTAGATCTCGTTGAGTTCGGCGGCGATGTCCTTGCAGACGGCGCCGGGCTTGATGAGTTCCAGGCCGCGGCTGTGCACCTCCACGTTGATGTTCCACAGCTCCAGGGACCGCTCGTCCGGCTGGCCCAGGAAGAGCGTGCGCTCCAGGGCCGTGTAGTAGCCGGAGGTCATGGGGAAGCAGTTCAGGGAGAGGATGTCGCCCTGCTGCAGCTTGCGGGTGGTGGCCCAGTTGTGGGCGCCGTCGGTGTTGATGCCGGACTGGAACCACACCCAGGTGTCGCGGACTTCGCGGTCGGGGAAGGTCCGGGCGATCTCGTGGACCATGGCTTCGGTGCCGATCAGGGCCACCTCGTACTCGGTGATGCCTTCGCGGATGGCGTTGCGGATGGCCTCGCCGCCGAGGTCGCCGATGCGGGCACCGTGCTTGATGACCTCGATTTCCTCCGCGGACTTGATCATGCGCTGGCGCATGGCGTCCTGGGAGACATCCAGGAGCGTGGCGCCGGGGAACGCTGCGGCGATCTTTTCGCGGGTCAGGCCCGCGAGGAAGTCGTCCTCGACGCCCAGCCGGGTGGCCTTGACGCCGCGCTGGCGCAGTGCCTCCTGGAGGCCGAAGTAGAAGTTGTCGCGTCGCCAGTCGGTGTAGACGATGTTCTCGCCGTAGGAGGTGCGCCATGGCATGCCAGCGTCGATGTTTGCGGTGACGGTGACCGAGTCGTCCGCGGTGACAACCAAGGCGTAGTTGCGGCCGAACGTGGTGTAGAGGAAGTCGGAGTAGTACTTGATGCCGTGGTAGCTGGTGAGGATGACCGCGTCCAGCTCCTTGGCGGCCATGATCTGGCGCAGGCCGCCGAGGCGGCGCTCGAACTCTGCGTCGGAGAACGTGAGCTTGCCCTTGGTGCCGTTGTGCAGGACCTTGAGGCGCTCGAGTTCGGCGATGGATGAGGCGTTGTCGGTGGTGATGGTCACGGGTGTGCCTTTCGATATTGCGGGCAGGTATTTGGCCGCACATGGGTGGGTAGGAAGGAAGAAAGTTCCGGGGCCCTGCAGGATCAGAGGTGCTTGAGCGGCTTGCGCGAGGTTTCGGCGGCGAACAGGACTGCGGCGAGGGACACGGCGGACGCGGCCACGAGGTACCAGCCGGGGGCCAGCTTGCTCTGGGTCAGGCCGATCAGCAGGGTGGCCATGAACGGCGCGGTCCCGCCGAAGATCGCGTTGGACAGGTTGAAGCTGACGGCGAAGCCGCTGTACCGGACCTTGGTGGGGAACAGTTCGGCCAGGAAGCTGGGCAGGGTGCCGTCGTTGAGGGTGAGCATGCCGCCCAGCAGGATCTGGACCAGGACGATCACCAGGAAGTTGCCGGTATCCAGCAGCATGAACGCCGGGACGGTGAGGAGCATGAACAGCACCGAGGCGGTGATCAGCATCCGCTTGCGGCCGAACCGGTCCGAGGCCATGCCGGTGAGGAAGATGAAGCCGATGTAGCTGGCCAGGGCGATGGTGGTGGCCAGGAACGATTCGGTGGGGCCGAAGCCCAGTTCCTCGGACAGGTAGGTGGGCATGTAGCTGAGGATGACGTAGAAGCCGACGGCGTTGAGCAGCACCGCTCCGCAGGCGATGAGCAGCTGCTTCCGGTAGGTCCGGAACATGTCCAGCGCCGGCGCCTTGGGGGCGGACTCTTCCTGCTCTGCCAGGGCGCGGAAGGCGGGAGTGTCCTCGAGCTTGGTGCGGATGTAGCGCCCGATCAGCCCCATGGGGGCGGCCAGGAGGAACGGCAACCGCCAGCCCCAGTCGTGCAGCTGCCCGGTGCTGAGTACCGAGCTGAGGAGGGCCGCGATCAGCGAGCCCAGGAGCAGGCCCGCAGCCGTGCTGGCGGGCACGACCGCAGCGTACAGGCCGCGGCGGTTGGCCGGCGCGTATTCCACCAGGAAGGCCGACGCCCCGGCGTATTCGCCCGCTGCCGAGAAGCCCTGGACGACCCTCACCAGCAGGAGCAGGACCGGGGCCAGCATGCCGATGGTTCCGTAGCCGGGAATGAGGGCGATGCAGAAGGTGGAGACGGACATGATGACGATCGAGAGGGACAGTGCCTTGCGCCTGCCCAGCTTGTCGCCGATGTGGCCCCAGAAGAAGCCGCCCAGGGGCCGGACGAAGAAGGAAATCGCGAACACCGCGAACGTGGCCAGCAGCGCAGTCTGGCGGTCGGCCTCAGGGAAGAAGACGGACGAAATGACGGCCGCGAGGTAGCCGTAGACGGCGTAGTCGAACCATTCGACGAAGTTGCCGATGAAACTGGCCGTGACCACCCGGCGTCGAACGTCCTTGCTTGCCACGGGGCTGCCGGCACCCTGGCCTGCCACGGCGGGGCCGTTGGCGTCAGCGGCAACGGCTCCTGCTCCGGAGGAGTTGGAATTGGTACTCATGGAACCACCATCAGAAAGTATGAGTTGCACTGCTTGCAACGTGGTTGTTTCAACATAGGTGGTGACGAGCGACACAGTCAAGAGGTTTTGTAGCTTTCTTCATGATTAAGTCCGGCCCATAACGCCTGGCGGGCAATCACGCCTTCGCTTCGCCCGCTCCGACTGCGGTTGCATACAGAGCAACATAGTTGTAACAAGCGCGAAATGTGGGCATTAACGCAGCAATGGCCGCCAAGCGAAGGCTTGGCGGCCATTGAAAGGGTTGGGTCCCTAGCGTGCCGGGACGGGCTCGGCAGCAACGACGGGATGGTCCCGATGCAAGTTTCCCAGTGCGGAGGCGCCCTGCGGCGAGCCCAGTTCATGGAAGAACTCCACGTTTGCGCGGACGTAGTCTGCCCATTCGTCCGGCACGTCCTCCGCATAGTAGATGGCCTCCACCGGGCAGACCGGATCGCACGCACCGCAGTCCACGCATTCGGACGGATGGATATAGAGTGACCGGTCGCCCTCGTAGATGCAGTCCACGGGGCACTCCTGGATGCACGCTTTGTCCTTCACATCCACGCACGGCTGGGCGATCACGTATGTCATGGGACTACACGCCCGTGTAGACGGTTTTACCCCAGGTAAAGAACTCCAGGGCGGACCTGCCCTGCTCGCGGAACGTGTTGGTGGAAGAATCCTTGACCCCGCCGAACGGCACGTTCAGGTCCAGCCCGGCGGTGGGTCGGTTGACCTTGATGACCCCTGCCTGGGCCCTGGCGGCGAAGTCGGTGGCCACGGCCAGGGAGTCCGTGCAGATGCCGGCGGTCAGGCCGTAGCGGGAATCGTTGATCCCTGCGAGGCCGGCCTCATAATCGGGGACCTCAAGGACCGCAACCACCGGGCCGAAGATCTCCTCCGTCACCGCAGGATCGTCGAAGTCAAGGCCGGTGAGCACGGCGGCAGGGAAGAACAGCGCCTCGGAGGAATCGCCGTCGTACTTTCCGTGCAGGAGCGTGGCGCCACGCTCAACGGCGCCGCGCACCGCCGCCTGGTCCTGCTCGAACTGCTGGGCGCTCACCACGGCCCCCATGGCGGATTCCAGGCCGTCTCCGGGGGTGTACTTTGCCGCCTCCGCCACCAGGGCGTCGAGGAATGCCGCCCGGATGCCGGGGGTGACGTACACCCTCGACGTGGCGGTGCAGGCCTGGCCGGTGAGGCCGAACGCGCCCGCCGCCACGACCTGTGCGGCCTTGGCAGGGTCCGCGTCATCCAGGACCAGGACGCCGTTCTTGCCGCCCATCTCCAGCTGGACGCGGGCACGCCGGCCGTTCAGGATCTCCTGCAGTCCCAGGCCCACGCTGGTTGACCCGGTGAAGGACATCCCGGCGATGCGCGGGTCGCGGGCCAGCGCATCACCCACCACCCGACCTTTGCCGTGCACCAGGTTGAACACGCCCGCCGGCAGTCCTGCGTCCTGCAGGGCACGGGCCAGGTGGGTGGCGGACAGCGGGGTGAGCTCGGCGGGCTTGAGCACCACTGCGTTGCCGCTGATCAGGGCAGGCGCCGTCTTCCAGGCCGGAATGGCGATGGGAAAGTTCCAGGGGGTGATCAACCCAACCACGCCCAGCGGTTCACGCCGGGTGGTGATGGTGGTGTCCGGCAGTCCGCTGGGCAGCACCTCTCCGGTGGCGGCCCAGCCCAGCGAGCCAAAGAAACGCAGCACGTCCGAGGCACGCTTCACCTCACCCTTGGCCTCGGCCAGGGTCTTGCCCTCCTCCCGGACCAGGTCCTCGGCGATCGCGGACTGCCGTTCGATCAGCAGGTTGCCTGCAGTGATCAGGATGGCCCCGCGGGAGGGTGCCGGCAGGGCGGCCCAGGCAGGCTGCGCTGCCGCGGCGGCGGTGATGGCGGCGTCAACATCCTCCGCGGTGCCGCTGGGCGAGAGTGCTGCCAGTTCGTCCGGGCGTGCGGGGTTGGTGCGGCGGGTTTCCGCGGTTCCCAGCCATTGCCCGTTGATGAGGTGCTGGGCGGTTTTGCTGCGATCCAGTGCGGTGGTGTTGGGGTCCAGGGCGGTGGAGGTCATGGCATTCCTTTGGAAGTTGGGGCTAGAGGCTGCGGATGAGGCCGCCGTCGCACCGCAGCGCCACACCGGTGATGTACGACGCCGGGGCGCTGCAGAGGAAGGCGGCGGCCGCACCGAATTCGGCGGGCTCGCCGTAACGGCGGGCGGGGATGGTTTTGCGGGATTCCAGCCGGATGTCCTCCAGCGTGGTGCCGCGGCGCTTTGCTGCTGCCTGGTCCAGCTCGGTGACGCGGTCCGTGGCGATCCTGCCGGGCAGGAGCAGGTTCACGGTGACCCCGTCCAGGGCTACCTCGGCGGCGAGCGTTTTGAGGTAGCCGGCAAGGGCTGCGCGGCCGGTATTGGAGACGGCCAGGTTGGGCAGCGGTGCTGCGACACCGCTGGAGCCAATGGCAAGGATCCGCCCCCACCGCCGTTCCCGCATGGCCGGAAGGGTGCGGGAGACCAGGGCATGGTGCGGCTTGACCAGGAGGTCGAACGCCGCGGCGACGTCCTCACTGCCCAGTGTTGCGGCGGCTCCGGGCCGGGGGCCGGGGCCGTTCAGGACCAGGATGTCGATCGGCCCCAGGCCGGCCTCGGCCTGCGTCACCGCGGCGTCAACGCCCTCGGCACCGGTGAGGTCAGCCTCGACGGCGATGGCCGCAAAGCCCGGCAGGCCACCGAACGCCTCCTGCAGCTCGTCCACGATCTCCTTGGCACGGACGCCGCGGCGGCCCACGATGGCCACCTTGGCGCCTTCCGCGGCGAGGGCGCGGGCCACGGCGAGTCCCAGGCCGCCCGTGGAGGCGGCCACCAGCGCCGTCTTGCCGGCAATTCCCAGGTCCATCAGTTCCTCCCCGCCGGGGCGAGCGCCCGGTTCAGGTCCAGGGCCATGGCGGCTTCGCGGAGATGGACCTCCATGGCATGCCGCAGGTTCTCGGGAAAGCCGGCCGCCGGGGCACGGACGCCCGGGTCCTTGATCCAGCCCCGCTCGCGCAGGCATTCCTTGCGGATGGCCAGGGCCACCTTGGCCTGCTGCTCGAAGTTGATCAGCGGCAGGTAGGGCACCAGTTGCCCGGCGGCCGCCGCATACCCCTGCTCCCGCCAGGCGCGGACGCAGGCAATCAAGGCCTCGGGGTAGGAGAACCCGGTCATGGCACCGGCGGCGCCTGCCAGGAGCTCGTCCAGCAGCCCCTGGCCGCCGAGTCCGCCGAATACCGAAACCCCGGTACCGGCGTGGAGCTCGGCGATGGCCACACTGGTGGGCGGCGCCTCAGCCTTGATGGCGATGACGCAGGGGCTTGCCGCGACCACATCAACCAGGGCGGCGGTGGAGATGGCGACGCCGCTGGCCAGCGGATAATCCTGCAGCACCACCTTGGCTCCGGTGGCGCGGTGGATGGCGTCCAGGTGGGCGCTGACCACCTCGGGCTTTGCCGAGTTGGCCTGCACCATCACAGCGGCCAGCCGCTGCCCGGCTATCTCCTGGGCGGCGCGGATTTCCTCGATGGCCGGCCTGGTGGCCAACGCTGTTACGCCCACCACCAGGGGCAGTTCCGTGCATTCGACGGCGATTTCGAGGACCTGGCGGCGTTCCTCCGGGGTCAGCGCGGCGGCCTCCCCGAAGACGCCCAGGACGGTCAGGCCCGTGGCGCCGATGGTTTCGTAGCGCTCCACGAGGTCCGAGAGGCTGTCCAGGTCCAGGTCCAGCGTGCTGCCCTGGAACGGTGTGGCAACGACGCCCCACACGCCCGGCGTCAATGACTCCCGCATCGGGTTCTCCCTTGGTTTGTTGTTCATCTGGCGGCTTTCCCTATCTGCCGGGCCACGCCGGTTTCCGCTTTTCCTGGAAGGCGCGGACGCCTTCGGCGGAGTCTTCGCTGTCCAGGGCTGCCATCAGGGCCGGCAGCCGCAGGCCGCGGGCTTCCTTGGCGGTGAGGTGCCCGGTCTGCGTGACCATCTGCTTCACGGCCCGGACCGAGGTGGGAGCGCAGGCCAGGACCTGGTCCACCCAGCGCTGCACGGCGGCGTCGAGCTCGTCCGCCGGGACCACCTCGTTGACCAGGCCCATGGCCTGCATTTCTGCCGCGTCAGCCTTCCGGCCGGTGAGCAGCAGGCCCATCGCCTGGGTGTAGGGAACGCGGCGCACCAGCTGGTGGATGCCGCCGTCGAGCGCCAACCGCCCGACTCGCGGCTCCGTCAAGCCGAACTTTGCGCTGTCCGATGCCACCACGATGTCCGCGCCCAGGACAATTTCCATGCCGCCGCCCAGTGCGTAGCCGTTCACCTTGGCAATCACGGGGATATCCAGCGTGGTCCGCAGGCTCAGGCCGCCGAAACCGTTGGGGTCCAAGCCGGCCCAGTATTCCAGGCCCGTCTTGTCCACGGCGGACGCGGACATGTCCGCACCCACGCAGAACGCCCGGGGGCCGGCGCCCGTGATGACCACTGCGCGGACGTCCGGATCAGCCTCAAGCTGCTCCCAGATGGCGTTGAGCCTGGCCTGGGCCGTGCCGTCCACGGCGTTGAGGACGTGCTGCCGGTCGATCACCACGGTGGCCACCTGGTCCTCGATGGCCAGGGTGACCTGGTCCACCGGAGCGGAGGCCTCCGCCGGTGCCTGGGGCTCCGCTGCAACCGCCGTCACCGGAGCACCCCGAGTTCCTGCAGCCGCTTGATGGTGGCTTCGTCGAAGCCGTTCTCCAGCAGCACTTCCACATTGTGTTCGCCCAGGCGGGGCGCCGCCCGGCGGACGCTCGGCGGGGTGGCGGAGAGCCGGATGGGAGCGTTCAGCATCTTCACCGTCCCCACTCCGGGGTGTTCGGCCTCCACGATCATGCCGTTGGCCTCGGTCTGGGCGTCGGCGAGCGCCTGTTCCAGAGTGTGGACGGGAGCGTTGAGCAGCCCCTGTTCCTCCAGCTTGCCGGTCCAGTACTCGGTGGTGTTGGCGGCGAAGTGTTCGCGGAAGATCGCCTGCAGCGCGGGCTTGTTCTTGAACTGCTGTTCCAGCGTTGCGAATCCAGGGCGTTCGGTGAGGTCCTCGTCCAGGCCCAGGGCATCGGAGATCCGTGCCAGCGGGTCCGGGGTGAAGCCGCCCACCATGCACACGGCGCCGTCGGTGGTTTCAAAGACGCCGCTCAGGGGCATGGCGCCCCAGTTGACCTCGTAACCGCGGTTGAGCTGCATGCACGCCTCCTGCATCTGCAGGTGCAGCATGGAGTCGTACATGGTCACCTCCACTTTTTGCCCGGTTCCGGTGGTTTCCCGGGTCCGCAGCGCCAGCAGGATGCCCTGCATCAAGTGCATGCCGGTGATGTAGTCGCACAGGGTGGTGGGGTAGATGGCCGGTTTCTGGTCCTCCGATTCCCGCCGCCACATCACGCCGGAGTACGCTTGCGCGATCGCGTCCTGGCCACCCTTGTGCGAATACGGTCCTACGGGGCCGAACCCGGTTCCGGAGGCCCAGATGATGCCGGGGTTGTCCGCCTTGAGCTCCTCGTAGCCGAAGCCCATCCGTTCCATGACCCCGGAGCGGAAGTTGCTGACCACCACGTCCGCGTCCGCCATGATGGCGTGCAGGACATTGCGGCCCTCCTCGGTGCGGGTGTCGATGGAGACGCTCCGCTTGTTCCGGTTGATGGACAGGAAGATCGGGTTGTCCTGGCCGTCCTTGTCCGGGAACGAGTTGCGGGAGATGTCACCGGCGCCGGGGCGTTCCACCTTGATGATGTCGGCGCCGTAGTCGCCCAGCAACTGGGTGCAGGAAGGGCCCATGAACACCTGGGTGAAGTCCACGATCTTGATGCCGTCCAGCGGAAGCGGGGTGGCCGGCCGCGCGCCCCCGGTGAGGGGCGAGGCAGCGGCGGGTGCCGTCGTCGGGCGTTCTGCCGTTGCCATGCTCATGCCGGCACCGCCGCGTCGGCATCGATGGTGGCGTTCGACGACGGGACGTCGCCGGGGTCCGCGCCGTGCCGGCGCATGCCCTGCTGGATGTCCGTTGCCGCGACGTCGCGGACCAGTACGCCGGACTGGACGGCGAGCGCTGCTGCGACGCCGACGGCCTGGCCCATGGCCATGCACGGCGGAATCTCGCGCGACATCTTCTGCGCCTCGGGGGTGGCGGAGTAGTGGCGGCCGGCCACCAGCAGCTGGTCCACTTCCTTGGGCAGCAGCGAGCGGTACGGGTAGTAGTAGTCCCGGCCGCGGGCCACGCTGTCCTGGAAATGCCGGCGGGAGGTGACGTCCTCCTTGGTCATGACGTATTCGCCTTGCAGCAGGCGGGTCTGGCGGACGCCCATCTGGGAGGCGACGTCCAGCATGTAGCACTTTTCGAATCCGGGGAGGTTGGCACGGACGTAGTCCACGGCTTCGGAGATCTTGTCGCGGGCGGCGAATTCGGCGGCGGTCATGTCCGCCGGGTCCACGCCGTCGTAGCCGGTCATGTGCGGGGCGTTGCACCAGACCACGCCTTCGATGGGGGTCTTGAGCCACCACAGTTCCCAGGCGCCGCCGAGGAGGCGCTTGATCTTGCGGTTGATGGCGCGGGCTTCCTTGGGGTTGGCCTGTTCGAAGGCCTCCGCGGCCGCGGTGTCCACGTTGCCCAGCCGGAACACCAGGGTGGTGAGGTAGTTGTCCTTGGCGTAGGCGGCGCCGGCGCGGGAGGCGACGTCAATGTCTCCGGTGGTGTCGATGACCACGTCCGCCGTGAAGGCCTGCGGGCCAAGCTTGGTTTCGCAGACCACGCCCTTGATCACGCCGTTGTCCACGATGGGGCGGGAGAACCAGGAGTGCAGCCGCAGGTCCACACCGGCTTCGCGGACCAGGTCGTTGGAGACGCGCTTCCAGCCGTCGGGGTCGAATGCGGCGGCATAGCAGATGGGCTTGGGGGTGGTGTGGGAGTGGAAGTCGAAGGTGCCGTAGCGGCCCCACTTGTTCCAGAGTTCCTCTGAGGTGCGGCGGTCTTCGGCCGGCGGGACGATGGCCAGGCCCAGTTTCTGGAGCCGCTCCACGTACTCGGAGACGATCCCGGTGACCGTGATGTCCTGGCCGTTGATCATGTCGTCCAGCACCAGCACCATGCCGCCGGAGGCGAGGCCGCCCAGTGAGGAGTAGCGCTCCAGGAGGGTGACCTTGGCCCCGGAGCGGGCCGCGGTGACGGCGGCGGCGACGCCGGCGGGACCACCGCCTACCACCAGGACGTCGGAGCGGGAGATCACCGGGGCGGTGAGGTCCGCGGTGGTGGTGGACAGTTCCAGGGACCCGGTTTTGGGCGCGGCAAAGGTAGGTGGGTTGTTCATGGGGGAAATCCTTACTTTCCGACGAAGATGCCGTTGGAGCGGCGGGCGGCGAGGTAGAAAACGATGCTGAGGACGGAGAGGGCGGCCACGTAGACCGGGAACACCCAGGTGAGGTTCAGGGACTGCAACCACACCAGGAGGTAGGAGGCGGTGCCGCCGAAGACGGCCACACCGATGCCATAGCCCAGGGCCACGCCGGTGCCGCGGATGTTCTTGGGCATCAGGGACGAGCTGACCACGTTGTAGAGGGTCATGTTGAGGACCAGCACGATCGAGCCGCCGAGCAGCACGGCCGCGAAACCGCCGATGCCGGGCTGGACGTACAGGAGCATCAGGAAGACGGAGGGAATGGCCAGGACCCGCGTCACCAGGAACCACCGGGACATGGACCGGCCGTCGGCGAGCTTGCCGATGATCCAGCTGCCCACCACCAGGATGGCGCCCAGGATGGTGGTGAGGGCGAAGACCGCGGTGGGATCTTCCTTGAAACCGCTGCGTGCTGCGCTGGGCAGGCCCACGTTCCAGGCGTAGTTGTAGGCCTGGGCAGCGCCCACCACGAACACGATTGCCAGGACGGAGAGCCAGTGCTTGCCGACTCCGGACCAGACGGACTTTGCCGTGGTGGCGGCCATTTCCTCGGCCTTCAGGGTTTCAGGCAGGGAACGGCGGAGGTAGAGCACCACGAAGCCGAACACGGCGCCGATGATGAACGGGACACGCCAGCCCCACTCCCCCATGGCCGCGCCGCCGATCACCAGGCTGCAGACGAAGCTGACCAGGGACGCGAGCAGGATGCCGATGTTGACGTAGAAGGACATGATGCCGGCCACGTAGCCTTCGCGGCCTTCCGGGGCGAGTTCCACCGCGTGGGAGGTGGAGAGCGGCGCCTCGATGCCGGTGGAGATGCCCTGCAGGATGCGACAGGCAACCAGGATGATGCCGGACCAGGCGCCGATGGTGGCGTAGCTGGGCGTGATGGCGATGACCAGGGTGGTGCCGGCCATCAGCATGATGGACAGCAGCATCACGCGGCGGCGGCCGATGCGGTCTGCCAGCGTACCGAGCAGGATGCCGCCCAGCGGCCGGAAGGCGAATCCGACGGCGAACACGGCCAGTGCGTTCAGGGTGGCCGAGAGCGGCTCGTCATTGGGAAAGAAGTTGGGGCCGATGAAGGCGGACAGGAGGCCGAAGACCATCCAGTCGTACCATTCCAGGGCGTTGCCCAGGCCAAGGCCCAGGAGTCCCTTGCGGACTTCGGGCGTGAACTTTTCGCGGTTGCGGGGGGATGAGATGGTGGAACGGGGTGACGGGACTGCGTTGTCCGTAGCTTGGATGTCGAGCATGGAAGTGTCCTTACGCTTGCGCCGGGAACGGCGCAGGAGGGTATGACGCAGCGGCGCCTGTTGGAGGAGGCGCATGCTGCGAAGGTGGCAAGGATTGTCCGGGGCCACGTGGGGGTCCGGGCAGTTAAGGGTGGACGTCGGCGCCGGCGGGGACCGGTATGCCTACCACTTGTGTGGTGCGTTCACCCAGATGGCTACGCATACCTCTTCGTAGCTGTTCTTGTACCAGTGCGGGGTCTCTGCCGGGTAGGTGATGGAGTCGCCCTCTTCCAGGCTGTAGCAGACGCCGTCCAAGTAGACGTCCTTGCGGCCCGAAATGATGTAGCAGAACTCTTCCCCGCTGTGGGTAAAAGGTGTCGCGCTGGTGTCGTGCCCTGGGGGCGTACTGATCCATTGCGCTTCGATGGTGCCGTCGCGGTCCGGGGTGAGCAGTTCATGGACTGCTTCGCCCACGGATTCGCGGGTGACGTTTTTCAGGTTGCGCCGTGCCGACCTGCGCACGACGGGGGATTTTGATTGTTCCTGGCCAATGAAGAACCTTCCCACGGGAATGTCGAGTCCATGGGCCAGCTGGGCAAGGGTCGTGAAGGACGGGTTGGCCATGCCGCGTTCGATCTGGCTGACGATCGCCTGGCTGAGTCCGGTGATGTCCGAGAGCTTGGCGAGGGTCATGCCCTTCTCCTTGCGCATGGCCCGCACCTTGTTTCCAACCGTGGCCAGCAGTTCGCTGGTGGCTGGAGGTGCGGTGGTGCTACTCTCGGTGGTCATCGATTGTCTTTCACTCGGTGAGCTAACTCACACAACTATAGTGAAGATTTCTGCCCAGTCAACGCTCTTTCTTAATTATGTTGAATATTGGCCCTGAACCCTCAAGGGAACGGGCCTAAAGGCACAGGTGAAAGCGGCTGCACGGATCCATACTCGTGCCATGGACGACGCAGCACGAAGACCGGACCGGATCCTCCTCGCGCTGGTGGGTGTGGTGGCCGTGCTGGTGGTGGTTGCGCTGGCAGTGGTGTTCACCCGCGGTGAGCCGGCCCCACTTGACCAGGCCAGCCCCGCCGGAGTGGTCCAGCGGTACAGCAGGGCCGTGATCGACGGCGACATACCCACCGCGGAAACCTTCCTCACGCCGGGTGCCCGGAGCAGGTGCTACGGCTCCTATTCCGGCGAACCCCGTCCGGCCCGCATCGTGTTGATTTCGACGACGGAGCGGACCGATTCGGCCACCGTACGGGTTTCGATCGTCCAGTCCCCCCGGGGCGGCCCGTTCGGTCCGTCCGAGTATGAAATGGAGGACGCCTTCTCGCTCCTGAAGGTGAATGGACAATGGATGATCGACCAGGCGCCGTATCCCCTGATGGCCTGCACGGCAGTTCCGGCGAAGCCGTGAGCACCCCGGCAGGAATCGTTGCCCCCGTCCCGGCCGGAGGCTTGGCAACCCTCCGCCGGCTGATCATGTACGGCCTGCTTTTTGCCGTGGTGGTCATTGCCGCCTCGGGCCTGGGCGGACTCCTCGAGCGGCTCTTCCGGACGGCAACCACTCTGGTTTCCGGTGATGTGGCCGGGCTTGCCCTCTCCCTCGCCTTCACCCTGATCGGCGGGCCGCTGGCCCTGCTGCTGTGGTGGCTCGTGTGGCGGCGCCTCGACGACGAAGCCGAGCGCACCGCCGCGGGCTGGGGCTTCTACCTGACCGGGATGTACGCCGTCTCGCTCATCATCGCCACCACCTCCCTGCTGGACCTCGCCTCCTCCTTCATCGGTGCGAGGGACAGCCAGTGGCCGTCCCCGCTGGCCAACGGACTGGTCTGGGCGGCCATCTGGGTGTGGCACCGGTGGATGTGGAAGCACCCCCGCAAGCCCTCGTCCCACCTCGAGGACGTGCGGGCCGTCGTCGGCTCCGTTTTTGGCTTGGTGCTGGGCGCCGGCGCGGCGATTGCGGCGTTGAGCGCGCTGCTGGACATTGCCATCCGCGGTTTCACGGCAGCAGCGTCCTTTGAACCCTGGTGGTTCGATGTCCTGCGTTCACTGCTGTGGGCGGCCGGCGGAGCACTGGTGTGGTGGTGGCACTGGTTCCACGAGGGCGGCCGGCGTTTCCGGACCGGCCTGGTGGACGTTGCCATCATCGCCGTCGGCATCTTCGTTGCCGGCATCACCGCCCTGGGTGGCCTGGGCGTGGCCGTGTTCGTCGTGCTGCGGCTGGCCTTTGACCGGACCGATCCCCTGACCGTCCTCCTGGAGCCGCTGGCCCCGGCCATCGCGGCTGCCGTCATCGGAGCCGTGATCTGGCGCTACCACCGCACGGCCTCCGTCCGGCGTTCCACCCCGACCCGGCGTGCCAGCCTCCTGGTGACATCCGCCGTTGCCCTGGCGGCAGCAGCCTCCGGGGTAGGCGTGGTGGTCAACGCACTGCTGGCTGCCGCCGTCTCGCCGCTGGCGGGCGGCGCCACCCGCACCCTGCTCCTTGGCGGCATCAGCTCGCTGGCAGTGGGCGGCCCGGTCTGGTGGCTGGCGTGGAAACCGCGGCACCAGCCCCGGACGGCGGACCAGATCCCGCCCGGGCGGCGCGTCTACCTGGTGGCGTTCTTCGGAGTCAGTGCCGTCGTTGCCCTGGTCACGCTGCTGGTGATCGGCTACCGGCTCTTCGAGTTCCTGCTCAGTGACATCACGGCCGGGAGCGTCCTGGACCGGATCCGCGCCCCCTTGGGCCTCCTGGTGGCGGCCGGGCTCGTGGCGGGATACCACTTTGCATTGTGGCGGCATGACCGGACACTGCTCGCCGCCGCGGCCCCGGCGGGCAAGCGGGTGATCGAGCACATCACCCTGGTTTGCGGCTATCCGCCGGGCACCGTAGACCCCGAGGCCCTGGCCCGCGGCATCGCTGCCGCCGTTGGCGGAGCCAAGGTGACCACCTGGCTGCGGACGGACGACGGCGGTCCCGGCCCCACGCCGTCGTCCGCACTTCCGCCCTCCCTGGAGGAGCTCACGGCGGAGGCGGCGGAAATGCTGGGCAGCGTGGCGGCACGGCACGTCCTGGTGCTTGCCGGCCCCGCCGGCAGGATGGAAATCATCCCGCTGGCGGGCGCCGATTCGCGGGCGCCGATAAGTGTGGAACCTCGGCGCAGGGCCGCCGTTCCGGGTTCCCAGTAGCGGAGATCCTCAAGATTTGCGCAGTTTATCCCGGCTGTGGACTAACCCTCTTCCCATGCCATTGGAGGGCTCCTAGGGTGTGCATACAGGCTTGTCGAGGGGGACGCGTGAAAAGCTCAGTTGAAGATCCTCAAGGCACCGCAAACCAGGATGCGCAGCAGGCGTCCGTGCCTGAGGTAGACGCAGATACTACCGTCCCCGAATGGTCATCCGACCTCCTCCTCACGCTGCACAGCCAGGTCCGGTTCACCCGCGCCGACTGGCCCTGAGCCCCTACGCCACCCCGCCTTCCTTCCGGGGCGTCCGCGCGCATTAAATCCGCGTTAAGATTCACGGCCCTGCCGTTAAGGATCCGTTAGGCCCGCCTTACATCGCCACAGCGGGCTATTCACTGGAACCAGGCCCCGCTTCCGGGGCAACAGTGAAAGGAACCTGATGGCCGACGTGGCTGTAATTGGAATCTTCGCGGCCTGCATGGGATTCGTCATGTGGATCGGTCACCTGCTGACCGCCGCGGCCCGCCAGGAGAAAGCGGAGGACTGGCAGTGAACGGGGACGCACTCATGTGGCTGATCCTGCTGCTGGCAGGGCTTGGCCTGTTCGGCTACCTGCTCGCCGCCCTGATCAAGCCCGGGAAGTGGTGAACGGCCGGTGGCCTTTAACGCTCCTTCCTTCCTCATCCAGGTGGCGGCCCTGGTGCTGGCCCTTGCCGCAGTCCACAAACCACTGGGCCTCTACCTCGCGCGCGTCTTCGACGGCACCGCTTCGAGCCGCCCGGAACGGCTGTTCTACCGGCTCGCCGGCGTGGACGCCGGCAGCGAACAGGCGTGGCCAACATACCTCCGCAGCGTCCTGGTGTTCTCCGCCGTCTCCATACTGGCGGTGTTCGCCCTCCAACGGGCACAAGGCCTGTTTCCCGGCAGCCCGGCGCTGCCCGGAGTGGACCCGTGGGTGGCCATGAATACCGCCATCTCATTCGTCACCAACACCAACTGGCAAACCTATGCACCCGAATCCACAATCGGCATTGCCGTCCAGATGCTCTTGCTCGCCGTCCAGAACTTCCTCTCGGCAGCCGTGGGCATCGTGGTGGCCGTCGCCCTCATCCGCGGCATAGCCCGAACCAGGACGGACAGGCTGGGGAACTTCTGGGTGGACCTGGCCAGGACGTCATTCCGGGTCCTGCTGCCACTGGCCACCCTCGCCGCCCTGGTGATGGTTCTCGGCGGTGTGGTGCAGAACTTCGCACCCACGGACGTCACCAACAGCGCCACCGGAGTCTCACAGGTTGTCCCGGGCGGCCCGGTGGCATCCCAGGAAGCCATCAAAGTCCTCGGTACCAACGGCGGCGGCTACTTCAACGCCAACTCGGCCCACCCGTTCGAAAACCCGAACGCGCTGGTCAGCATCTTCCAGGTGTTCCTGATCCTGCTGATTCCCTCGGCGCTGCCGTATGCCTTCGGCAGGATGGTGGGCGACCAGAAGCAGGGGCACACGATAGCCGGCGTCATGGCCACGCTGTGGCTGGCATCCACCGCGCTGACCGGCTGGGCAGTAGCCACCGCGCAGGGGACCGCGACGGCCGCCGCCGGCGGAATCGGCGAAGGGTTCGAGAGCCGCTTCGGCCCGGCGTCGAGCGCGATCTTCGCCGCCTCCACCACCCTCACCTCCACGGGCGCGGTGAATGTAGCCCACGATTCCTTGCCGCCCTTGGCCGGTGGCGTGGCAATGGTCAACATGATGCTCGGCGAAGTGGCGCCGGGCGGCACAGGGTCAGGGCTCTACGGGTTGCTCATCCTGTCCATCATTTCCGTGTTCATCGGCGGCCTCATGGTGGGCCGCACCCCCGAATACCTGGGCAAGAAGATCGGCCCCACCCAGATGAAGCTCGCGGCCCTGTACATCCTGGTGACACCGCTGCTGGTGCTCACCCTGGCCGGGATCACCGTCCTGCTCCCGGATGCCATGGCCAATGCTCCGGCCACGGGACCGCACCAGTTCAGCGAGGTCCTCTACGCCTTCACCTCCGGTGCCAACAACAACGGTTCAGCATTCGGCGGCATCACCACTTCCGGCCCCTATCTTTCGACGATGCTTGGCGCGGCCATGCTGCTGGGCCGGTTCCTGCCCATCGTCCTGGTTCTTGCCCTGGCAGGTTCCCTGGCCCGGCAGGCCCGGATTCCCGCATCCACCGGCACCGTCCCCACCCACGGCCCGCTGTTCGGCACACTGCTGCTGGGCGTGACGGTCATCCTGACCGCCCTGAGCTACTTCCCCGCACTCGCCCTGGGACCCCTCGCAGAAGGACTCCTGAAATGACCCGGTCCACCATGGACACCGCCCCCGGGGCGGAAACCCAAACCTTTGCCGACGGAAATCCGCTCGGCACCCCCGGCGCGCACAAGCACCACACCAAGGCACCCGCCAAACTCACGCCGGCCGTGGTTGCAGCGGCCCTGCCGCTCGCGGTCCGCAAGCTGGCCCCGGGGCAGATGATCCACTCGCCGGTCATGTTCACCGTGCTGGTGGGGGCCGCGCTCTGCACGGGTATCTCCGTGTTCCGGCCGTCCGTCTTCGGCATCACCGTCACCGCATGGCTCTGGCTCACGGTCCTGTTCGGAACCCTCTCCGAAGCCATCGCCGAGGGCCGCGGCAAGGCGCAGGCTGACAGCCTCCGCGCCGGCCGCAAGGGAGTCCAGGCCCGGCTGAGGCTGCCGGACGGAACCACCAAGGAAGTACCGGGCACGGAACTGCGCCTGAACGACGTGGTGGTGTGCGAGGCCGGTGATGTGATCCCCTCCGACGGCGAGATCATCGAAGGCCTGGCCAGCGTGGACGAATCCACCATCACCGGTGAATCCGCGCCGGTGATCAGGGAATCAGGCGGGGACCGTTCCTCGGTCACCGGCGGAACCCGCGTGCTCTCCGACCGGATCGTGGTCCGGATCACGGCCGAACCGGGCCAGACCTTCATCGACAGGATGATCCAGCTCGTCGAGGGCGCTGTCCGGCAGAAGACACCCAATGAGATCGCGCTGCACGTGCTGCTGGTGTCGCTGACCATCGTCTTCCTGGTCGTCACCATGACGCTGGCCCCGTTTGCCGCCCTCGCCGGCGCAGCGCCGTCGCCCATTGTCCTGGTGGCACTGCTGGTGTGCCTGATCCCCACCACCATCGGCGCGCTGGTTCCGGCCATCGGCATCGCGGGCATGGACCGGCTGGTCCAGCACAACGTCCTGGCCACGTCCGGGCGTGCCGTGGAGACGGCAGGTGACATCACGTCCTTGCTGCTGGACAAGACAGGAACCATCACGTTCGGCAACCGCCGTGCCGTCCACTTCCACCCGGCAGCGGGCGTGGACCGGGCCGAACTGATTGAAGCCGCGCGGCTCTCCAGCCTGGCGGACGAAACCCCGGAAGGCCGGTCCATTGTGGACCTCGCGGCCGAACACGGCGTGCTGGGCCCGGACCTGGCCGCCCTGGAATCGGGCGCAGAGCCGTTGGCGGTGGTCCCTTTTTCGGCCACGACGCGCATGAGCGGGCTGGACCTTGGCGGCCGGATGATCAGGAAGGGCGCGGCCTCCACCGTTGGCAGCTTCGCCGCCGATCTGGGCGCCCGCATGCCCGGGGAGGTGGAACGCCAGGTGCAGGATATTTCGTCGCAGGGTGGCACTCCCCTGCTGGTTGCCACGGCCGATGCCGCCGGCGCACGGGTCCTGGGGACCATCCATTTGGCGGACGTGGTGAAACCGGGCATGCAGGCCAGGTTCGCGGAGCTGCGCAAAATGGGGATCCGGACCGTGATGGTCACCGGCGACAATCCGGTCACCGCCAAGGCGATCGCCGCCGAGGCCGGGGTGGACGACTATCTGGCCGAGGCCACCCCGGAGGACAAGCTGGCGGTGATCAAGAAGGAACAGGCCGCGGGCCGCCTGGTGGCGATGACCGGGGATGGCACCAACGATGCCCCTGCGCTGGCGGCGGCGGACGTGGGCGTGGCCATGAACTCCGGCACGCCTGCAGCCAAGGAAGCCGCGAATATGGTGGACCTCGATTCGGACCCCACCAAGCTGATCAACATCGTGGGGATCGGAAAGCAACTGCTGATCACCCGCGGCGCGCTCACCACGTTCTCGGTGGCCAACGACGTCGCCAAGTACTTCGCGATCGTCCCGGCGCTGTTCACGGCGACGTTCCCCGGGCTTGGGCTGCTGAATATCATGGGCCTGGCAACGCCGTCCTCAGCCATCCTGTCGGCCGTGATCTTCAACGCGCTGATCATCATCGCCCTGGTACCGCTCGCGTTGCGCGGGGTCAAGTACCGCGCTATCTCGGCCGGCCAGGCCCTGGGCCGGAACCTGTTGGTGTACGGACTCGGCGGCCTTATTGCCCCGTTCATCGGCATCAAAATCATCGACCTCCTCATCTCCCTCATCCCCGGCATCGGCTAGGAATCCCCATGAATGCGCTCACCGGTTATCTCCGACAGTCGGGAACGGCCATCCGTTTCCTGTTCCTCGCCACCGTGGTGCTTGGCCTCGCCTACCCGGCCGCCGTCTTTGGCGTCGGGCAGCTGGTTGCCCCGTACCAGGCGAATGGCTCCATCCTCCGCGACGGTGCCGGCGCGCCCGCGGCATCGGCGCTGATCGCCCAGGTGAAGGACGACGACGGCACGCAGGACCCCGCCTGGTTCCACGCCCGTCCCTCCGCCGTCGGCTGGGACCCGGCGTCGTCGTCGGCCTCCAACCTGGGCCCCAACGACGCCAAGCTGACCGATGCCGTCAACGCCAACCGTGCCGCCGTGGCGGAGGCCGAGGGCGTGCAGCCGTCCGACGTCCCCGCGGACGCCGTCACCGCCAGCGGGTCGGGGCTGGATCCCGGCATCTCCCCCGAGTACGCCCGGCTCCAGGTACCGCGGGTTGCCGCCGCCCACCAGTTGGGCACCGAGGCGGTCCAGGCCTTGGTGGACAAGAACACCAGCAGTGGCCTTGCAGCGTTCCTGGGCCAGCCCACCGTCAACGTCACGGCGCTCAACCTCGACGTGGCGGCGGCCGGATCGCCGCGGTCCTGAGCGGCGTTGCCGGAGTGGAAGAATAACGGCATGGCACGTGGAACGCTGCGGATCTTCCTCGGGGCGGCGCCCGGGGTCGGCAAGACCTACGAGATGCTCGAGGAGGCCCACCGGCTGGCCAACCGGGGCGAGGACGTGGTTATCGCGTTCGCCCTTGACCACGGCCGGGCCGAAACCCGCGCCCTCATGGCAGGCCTGGAAACCATCCCGCCCCGGCGGCTGCCCTACCGCGGCACCGAGTTCGAGGAAATGGACCTGGACGGGGTCCTGCACCGCGCCCCGGCCACTGCGGTGGTGGACGAATATGCCCACTCAAATGTTCCGGGAAGCCGGCACGGTAAACGCTGGGAGGACGTTGACGAGCTCCTCAACGCGGGCATCAACGTCCTCTCCACCGTCAACATCCAGCACCTGGCCTCGCTGGGCGACGTGGTGGGCACCATCACGGAGGTCAGGCAGGCCGAGACGGTGCCCGACGAGGTGGTGCGCCGCGCAGACCAGATCCACCTGGTGGACATCTCCCCCGAACTGCTGCGCCAGCGCCTGGGTGAAGGAAAGATCTACGCCCCTGACAAGGTGGACGCCGCCCTGGCCAACTATTTCCGGCTGGGAAACCTGACCGCGTTGCGGGAACTGGCCCTGTTGTGGCTGGCGGACAGGGTTGATGAGGGCCTGGCCCGGTACCGGGCGGACAACGACATCCAGGCGACCTGGCCGGCGCGGGAGCGGGTGGTGATTGGCCTGACCGGCGGACCGGAGGGCGAGATCCTGATCCGGCGCGGGGCCAGGATTCTTAACCGGGTCAACGGCGGGGATCTGCTGGCGGTCCATGTCCGTGCGGCGGACGGGGTGGTCCATGAGTCCCCGCAGTCCCTGGAAGCCCAGCGCCGCTTAATCGAGGACCTGGGCGGCAGTTACCACATTGTGGCCGGTGAGGATCCGGCCGCGGCCCTGCTCGATTTTGCGCGCAGCGTCAACGCCACACAGATCGTGGTGGGCATTTCACGGCGGGGCAAGTTCGCGGGCACGGTGGGCGGCCTGTTGGGCGGGGGCATCGGCACGCGGGTGGTCCGCGATTCCGGCGACATCGACGTGCACATGGTGTCCCATCCCCTGGGCGGCCGGGGAGCCGGTCCACGGCGAGAACGGGACCTGGGCCGAGTCCGCGTCACGGTGGGCTTCATCCTCGCCGCGGTGCTGCCGGTGGTCCTGCAGCTCCTGCTGGCATTGGACCCGGACCCCGGTGTGTCCACCGCCATCCTGGTGCAGCTGACCGGATCGGTCACGGTGGCCCTGGTGGGCGGTCTGTGGCCGGCGGTGCTCGCCGCCCTGTGGAGCAGCCTGCTGGTCAACTACTTCTCGACGCCTCCCGTGGGCACCCTGACCATCAGCGATCCCCACAATTTCTTCTCCCTGCTGGTCTTCGTCGGGGTTTCCGCCGCCGTCGCCGTGGTGGTGGACCTCTCCGCGCGGCGCTCCAAGGAGGCCTCACGCGCCCGCGCCGAGGCCACCACGCTCTCCGACCTCACCCGCGGCGCCGTCCGGTCCGAGGATGGCGTGAAGGACCTGCTCCAGCAGGCCCTCGACGTCTTCAGCGTCCGCGGGGCAGCTTTGTACGGCAGCGGCCCGGACGGCAATGAGCGGACGACGGCGGGCTGGCGGCTGGTTGCCGGCGCCGGCGAGGTGCCAGGACCGGGCGAGACCGGAATCCCGGATTTTGGCAGCGGGAATGCTGGCACCCGAGGTTCCGGCGCAGGGAATTCCGGGGCCGCGGATTTTGGCACCGAAACGACGGAGAACATCGATCCCGCCACACGGCTGGTGTTGTTCGGCCGTGCGCTTCCCGCGGGAGACCGGCGCCTGCTGGCGGCGTTCGGCGTCCACCTTGCCGCCCAGCTGGAGCGGCAGCAACTGGCGGACAGCCGCCGTGAAGTGTTGCGCCTGGCCGAGGGCAACACCATGCGCACGTCCATCCTCCGCGCGGTTTCCCACGACCTCCGCACTCCCCTGGCCGGCATCAAGCTTTCGGTGGGCATGCTGTTGCAGAAGGACCGGCACTACGCCCCGGAGCAGGAGCACGAGCTGTTGCAGACCATTGATGAATGTTCGGACCGGCTGGACCTGCTGGTGGGGAACCTGCTGGATATGTCCCGGCTCAGCTCCCCCGGGGCCGAGCCACTCCTGCGGCCCGTGCGCTGGTCCGAGGTCATCCCCAGCGCCCTCCGGTCCGTCCCCGCGGGCAGGGTTCGGGTGGAACTGCCGCCGAATATGCCTGAGATCGAGGCGGACCCCGGGATGCTGGAGCGGGTGATCGCCAATGTGGTGGAGAACGCGGTCAAGTATGCGCCGGGTTCCGATATTGCCGTGGTGGGCGGCGCCGGCGGCCTGAGCAACACAACGCTGAAGGGGCAGCCGGCCGGAGAGATCAGTATCATCGACCACGGCCAAGGCGTTCCGGCAGAGAGAGTGGTGGAGATGTTCCGTCCGTTCCAGCGGCTGGATGACATTCCGCAGACCACCGGCGTGGGCCTGGGCCTGGCCGTGGCCAAGGGATTTACCGAGGCGATGGGCGGCACGCTGACCGCGGAGGAGACCCCGGGTGGAGGACTGACCATGGTGATCAGGCTGCCGCTTTCCACCGGCTTTCCCGACGACGGACCCCGCGGACAGGCGCCCGTGGTGCCCCAGTCGTTCCTGGCCCGGCGGATCCACCAGGCCCCCTTCCAGGCATCAACGGCGGATCAGCAGTGACGGGCGTCCTGGTAGTGGATGATGACCCGCACCTGCTGCGGATCCTGAAGCTTGCCCTCGAAACCAGCGGCTATGCGGTCACCACTGCCGTTGACGGGAGGTCAGCGCTGCTGGCCGCCACCCAGAATCCGTTGGCCCTGGTGATCCTGGACCTTGGGCTGCCGGACATCGACGGCGTCACCGTGATCAAGGAACTGCGGGAATGGAGCCGTGTCCCGGTCCTGGTGCTCTCGGCCCGGCATACCTCGGAGGACAAGGTTGAAGCCCTGGATGCCGGCGCCGACGACTACCTGACCAAGCCGTTCGGACCGGACGAACTGCTGGCCCGGCTGCGGGCGCTGCTGCGCCGGTCCGCGGACCTGCAGGCACCGGAACCGGTGGTGGTCACGGAGAACTTCACGGTGGACCTGGCCAAGCACCGGGTGAGCCGGGAGGGAGCGGATGTCCGGCTGACGCCCATCGAGTGGAAGATCCTGGAGATCCTGGTGCGGAATCCGGAAAAGTTGATCACCCACCGGCAGCTCCTGACCGATGTGTGGGGCCCGGCCTATGCCAAGGACTCAAACTACCTGCGCGTCTTTATGGCCCAGCTGCGCCGCAAACTCGAGCCGGACACCGGAAACCCCCGCCACCTGCTGACCGAGGCGGGCATCGGCTACCGGTTCCAGCCCTGAAGCGCCGCTGGGGGGTGCCACCCGACCTACGCGGTGCCACCCGACCTACGCGGTGTCACCCCAGCAACGTAGTGTCACCCCAGGAACGTCCGGTGGACCTCACTGCCGTAGCGGCCGATGATGCTGCGCTTGGCTTTCCGGAAGGCGTCAAGGTCGCCGGCGTGGCCGTTCTGCTCCACCCGGCGCCGCGCCAGTTCCTCCGCGATCACGTCGAGGAACAACTCGGCCAGCAACAGCCGGGCGGAGTCACGGAACCGGCCGCGGCCATCGACGTACAGCTGCACGGTGGGCGCGGCGGTGTTGATGATGACTTTGCGCTCCGCCTCGCTGTAAACGGCCCGGTCGGTGGTGTTGTGGAGGTTGCGGAAGTCGTAGCCGGTGAAGAGGTCAACGCCATGGTCCCGGCCGGGACGGTGGGCCTGGTGGCGCGCGCCCGGCGGGGTGCCGTAACCGGGGACTGCAGGGTGCGGCGGCTGGTCCGCGCTTCGACGTGAGGCGTGTTCGGCGATGACGATTTCGCTGAGCGCCCAGTAGTCCCCGGCACGCACGGTGATTTCCCCTTGGTCTCCGGGCCGGTCCCCGGTAGCCGTCCATTCAAGCCGGGTTGTGTCCTGCACACCGGAAACGGGAAGGGACACCGGGACCGGGACCAGGCGGATCGATTGCGGCAGGTCCACATCGAATTCCAGGGTCCCGCCGGCGGGGAGCTGGCCGGGATCCAGCAGCAGGGCCACATGGAACGGATGCCCCGGCGGGCGGTAGTAGAACGGCGTGGTGAACCCCAGCGCCGCGGACGCCGGCTCCCCGGTTCCCGGAGTTCCGGCGTCGCGGACTGGTCCGGTGTCCAGGCCCAGGTCCAGGACGGCGGCAGCGCTCATGTGCTGCAGCAGGCGTTCGATCATTTCGGCAGTGCGTCCGGAGGTGGTGGCGCGTTCCAGGTGGGTGAGTTTTTCCTTCTCTGCCTGCACGGCCCCGGCGATCATCCGGCTCACGGCGGCGGAGAAGGCGGCAACGAACGGATCTTTGGGGTTCAGCCCCTCGCGTTCGTCGCTGATGATTGCTTTGCCCCGGCCCAGCATTTCGGTCAGCGACGGGCACCTGACAGTGCCAAAAAGGTACTCCGTGCCTACCTGGTTTTCGTAGTCGAACATCTGGCAGTCCAGGACGGCCATACCGGATTCCACCACCAGGCCGGCGGTGCGCTCGTCGCCCTTCATGGCCAGTTCAACGCCGTTGGCCCGCTTGAGCGTGACGGTGAAGGCATAATCCACGCTGTCAACGGTGAAGGTTCCGGGACGGTCCGGGCCGATGAGCGTGGCGGCCGGGGGTTCTTCGAAGCGGATGGCGTCCCTGCTGTAGCCGTCGGTGCCCGCAGTCCCGCGCACCAGTTCCACGTTGCGGCGGCCCAGCACGTCGCGCAGGTAGATGTTGTCCGCGAGCAGCTGCAGCAGGGTCGCCTGCTGCGTGATCGTGGCACGGGGATTGTCGACGACGATGGTCACCTTGGTGCCGTTCCGTACGTCGGCAGGGATCCCGCCGTCGTCTATTCCCAGCCGGGCGTAATCCGCAGGGAAGGCCTCGCGGTCGGCGCCGTCGTCGTCGTAGAGGTAGCCGCCGTTTTCGCCCCGGAAGACGTCGATGCGGGTGAACCTGCCGCCCTGGATGGTTTCGATCCAGCCGTGGCCCAGTCCGAAGATGGCCTGTTTCAGTCCGCGCCCGAAGTACCCGCGACCGGCGCCCTCGCCGCGGGCCAGGGGGCTGTGTGCGCCGCCGTAGCTAAGGATCCGGCCGGCCTGCTCGAAGGACATTCCTTCCGCCTGGTCGCTGACCGTCAGGACCGCGCCGGCGTGGTGGCGCTCATAGCCCACCACGATCCTGCCGGTGACCTGGCCGCCGGCCTTTTCCAGGCGCGCGTAGCTGTCGTCGCTGTTGGTGATCAGCTCCACCAGCGCCTTCTCCACCGAGGCGAACCGCCGGGAGTCGATTCCGATCACGCGCTGGTCCACCTGGATTTCCGCGACGGCCATGCTGGATACCCCGCTTACACGTGAATCTGCTGGTGGCTGGTGGCCGCCTGAAGGCTCATCGACGGGCCAACTACGTGGAGCGTAGCAGGTATGCGCCGATCTCAGGAGACCTCGGCGAGCAGCCCGTCAATCCTTGCCAGCAGGCCCGGCCAGCCGTTGCCCATGCCTTCGATCGCATGGCGGCCCATGGGGGTATCGAGGCGGAAGCCGGCGTGCTCGAAATGGAGGATCGTGCCGCCGTCAATGGGTTCCAGCCGCCAGGTGATGGTGGTGTCCAGCTGGCCTTCGGCGAAGAGGAAGCTGATGGACGTGCCCGGGTCCACGGCGAGTACCTCGCACTGCTGCCGGCCCCAGGAGTCCATGTCCATGGTGAAGCGGTGGCCCACGGCGGGTGCGATGTTGCCCGGCGCCCACCACCGGGCCAGCAGTTCGGGTGTGGTCAGTGCGGCCCAGACCGCCGCTGCGGGATGCGGGAAGCGGCGTTCGAGCCGAATGGCGTTATCTGTCATGACGGTTTCTCCTCGTCCAGAAGGTCGGCCAGCGCATCCAGCCGCTGGTTCCAGTAGTGCTCAAAGTGCTTCACCCAGCCGCCGATCTCGGCGAGGGCGGCAGGCTGCAGGTGGTACACCCTGTTCCTGCCCTGGCGTTCTTCCCTGACAAGGCCTGCCTCGCGCAGGACTGCCAGGTGCTCGGAGGCGGCGGGGCGGCTGAGGTCCAGCAGCCCCGTGAGTTCGCCCGCCGTTCGGGGTCCTTGCCGGAGCTCGTCGAGGATGACGCGCCGCGCCGGGTTGGAGACGGCGGCAAAAACATCAGGAAGCACAATGGCAGTATATGTCGGACTTATCCGACGTATCACCGGATGCCGGCTGAACAGGGGAAAGGATTATCCCGCGCACCTGCCCGGCCGTGTCCTACTCTTGAGTAACCATTCGAGAGGACCCCAACTTTGGCATGCGACGGCTGCACCACATCTTCACGGCTTGATTTCGACTTCAGCATGGCTTTCCAGCCGATCTATGACGCTGTTGCCGGCAGGGTGTGGGGCTATGAGGCGCTGGTCCGGGGCGTGGCGGGCGAAGGCGCGTACGAGGTCCTGCGGAGGGTTTCCCCGGAGCAGAAGTACCGCTTCGACCAGGACTGCCGCGTCAAGGTCATCGAACTGGCGGCGCGGCTCTTCCCGGCCGGCGAGAACCTGATGCTCTCCATCAACTTCATGCCCAACGCGGTCTACGAACCGGCGGCCTGCCTCCGCGCGACACTGCTTGCGGCTGCGAAAGCCGACTTCCCGTTGTCCTCGATCATGTTCGAGTTCACGGAGAACGAAGAAGTCACTGACACCGCCCACCTGACCAACATCATCACCGAATACCGCAAGCACGGCTTCATCACGGCGATCGACGACTTCGGGGCCGGCCATGCAGGCCTGGGACTCTTGGTCGACTTCCAGCCGGACCTGATCAAGATCGACATGAAGCTCATCCGCGGCATCGACGGCAGTCCCGCACGGCAGGCAGTGGTCGCCGGCATCGTGGCCATCGCCGGGGACCTCAACATCACCGTGCTCGCCGAGGGCATCGAAACGGAGGCGGAATACCGGGTTTTGCAGGCAGCCGGTGTCCGCCTGCTCCAGGGCTATTGGTTCGCCAAACCGGCGTTCGAGCAACTTCCCGAGATCCATGTACCCGTTGCCACCGCTGGCGGCGTGCAGGGCCTGGCGGTCTTCCCCCGCTAGCGGCGGAGGGAGCCAGCCCGACGGCCCGCAACCATGCCTGCCCAGAAAGAGAGCACTAGCAGTCCCACGCCGGCAAAAGCCAGGCCCGCCTGCGTGCCTTGCGTGATGAACGCAGCCCCGTTGGCGCTGAAAGGCTGGTTGCTCAAGGGAGCGTAGGCAACCCAGCCCGTGAAGTCGCGATTAAGGTACGCGACGAGGCAGCCGACCAGCACTGCCGCCAGACCGAGGCAGGGCACGACGACGGCGGGCAGTTTGGCGCGTTTGGATGGTCGTTCTTCCCCGGATGTGTTGTTTTCCCCCATGCAGGCGAGTCTAGCCGGACCTGCCCCGGCCGGTTTAGGCTGGGCGGATGTTGACCATCGGCACCATCGTCCTCGGCGTCAACGACGTCGCCGCCGCTACCACCTTCTGGCATGAAGCCCTCGGCTATGTCCCCCGGGAACCTGGTGACGACACCTGGGTGACCCTCGAACCGCCGTCGGGCCCCGGCGCCCACCTGTCCCTCATGCTCAGCGAAACATCTGTCCAGGCTTACCCGCGGATCCATCTGGACCTGTACGCGGACGATCAGGCCGCGGAGGTGGAGCGGCTGGTCTCCCTCGGCGCCAAGCGCGTGGACTGGGATATGTACCCGGAGGACCCGGACTTCGTGGTGCTTGAGGATCCGGACGGCAACCGGTTCTGCGTCATCGACAAGGGTCCGGAGTAGCGTCCCTGGCGGCCTACAGGCAGCCAGCCGGGCTAGGAGTCCTGGCCGGCAGCCCAGTCAACGGTGGTTCTTGCGCTGCTTTATAACGTGAAGCTCACTGCTTTCGGTTTTCGCCTTTTTTTCAGCACGTTTCTCAAGGATCGACTTGCCGACCTTTTTGGCCGCTCCGCCTTTTGATTTTCCAGACACCGGAACCACGCCCTTCTCTCGCGTTAACGGCCACCATACGCTCTTTTGCTTTTTTAGCCAGTCCCGCCGTCCTGCCCGGCCTGGGGCTTGGATTGGCGGCAGAATCGGGACCAATGACGTGACCTGGCCAGTTATGGCGACTTCATAATTTTGACGGCCTCCGACATTCTTTGCTCCTTTTGTCATCCCCTCTGAGAAGTGCCAAAGGCTCATGCGCCAAAAACTTCCGGGACGTTGGGCCCTACGCCACGGACCGGGAATTCGGCAAGGTAATACAGGACCCGGTCCGGACACCACCAGGAGGCCAACGATGGGCAGCATCTACATCCCGTACGGGACCACCGAGGGCCAGACGGCCAGGATCGCCGAGTTCATTGGGGACGTCATCCAGGCGCATGGGCACCAGGCCCGCGTTGCGGACATCAAGCAGGCAGGCGACTCGATCCCGCCCGGGTGTGACGCGGTCCTGGTGGGGGCATCGGTGCACATGGGCAAGCACGAGGAATACGTCCAGGACTTTGTCCGGAAGAACCGGGAAACCCTGGAGCGGCTCCCATCCGCCCTGTTCTCCGTCAGCCTGGCCGCGCACGGGGATGCCGAAAACGCCGAGAGCTACGTCCGGGAGTTCGAGGAGCAAACCGGTTGGCGGCCGGCCCATGTGGCGCTGTTCGGGGGCGCCCTGCTGTACACGCACTACGGGTTCATCAAGCGCCTCATCATCAAGAAGATCGCCGGCGACAAGGGCTCCCTGGACACCGATACGTCCCGGGACTACGTCTACACCGAGTGGGACGGCGTGAAGAGGTTCGCGGAGGATTTCCTGGCCACGCTGTAGCGGGGCACGTTCGACGCCGGGCGCCCACCCGCCGTCGAACGCGCAGCCGCCGTCGAACGCGTCCCCGGAGGCGTCAGCTCCAGAAGGCGGCAAGCCGCCCGGCAAGGGCCCTACCTTGGGTGTAGCCAGCCTGGGCGGCTGCGGGGCGCACCCGCAGGTCCATGGCGTTGGCACCGAACAGGTGTTCCGAGCCGGCGTCCGGGAAGACCGTTTCCACCACGCTGCCGGTGGCCCGCAGCTCATCGGCCTGCGCTGCGAGCTGCATGTTCCACTCCAGCGGCATCCGTGTCCTGCCCCCGAAGGGCGAGAGGACCAGCACCCGCCCGCACCCGGCCGCCAGGTCGGCGTTCTCGTTGCGCCGGTAGCCGCCGTCGATATAGCTGCTGTTCCCGATCCCGTACGCGAAGCCGCTGGCGCAGCTGGCGGCCACGGCGTCCACCAGGTCCACGCCGCTGTGCCGGTGGAACACCACCGGTTCGCCACTGTGGGCATCAACCGCGGTCATCAGCAGCTCGTGCTGCGGCCATTCGAGCGTGGGGAGCCGCGTTGCAACTGTTGCGCGCCACTGCTCCCGGAGGGAGCCGCCCTGGGCTGAACTCTCCCCTGCAGAACCTGCCGGCGACGCGCTGTCCTGCACCGGAGCGGTCGCCGTTGAAGGGTTCCGGGCAGCCGCCATTTCCAGGGCAACCGCACCCATCCGGCGGCGCATGTCGGCCGCATCCTCGGCGGCGGCAATGATCCTGCCGGTCCGCTCCAGGTGGTCGGACACCGGCCTGGCAGGGGCATGGCCGGCTGCAGGGCGTTGTGGCGGCAGCGGCGCGTCCAGGATGGCGGCATACAGTTCAGCCGGGGGCGCCCCGGCGATCTGGGCTGCGGCCGTGGATCCGGCGGAGGTACCGATGACCCGGTCGGCCCGGGTCACGTCCAGTCCGGCATCGGCGAGGCCGGCCAGGACGCCGATCAGCCAGGCATTGCCTGTTGATCCGCCGCCGCCGAGGACCAGTGCGCGGCCGGGAAGTGACCCCTGGGAGGGGTGTGGGTGGGAGGAAGGTGTTGTGTGCATGGGAGTCGCCTTTCGCGAATTGCCTGGTTGGCGCTCCCGGCGGCGGCTAGTTCAGCCGCGCGATCGTGGACTGCGAGGGAGCACCCATTGCGGATACTGCATTCATGGGTCTCACCTCCTGCGTTCGGATCACGATCACCCGAATACTCGCACACCGCGGCGCGGCTGGCAACCGGTAAATTTGACGCAATGATTGCCATAGACCGGGACAGCCCCGAGCGGGACGACGTCCACCGCCTCCTGAGCGAACACCTGGCGGACATGTACGCCACATCGCCGGCCGAAAGCGTCCACGCGCTGGACCACTCTGCGCTCTCCGCCCCATCCATCACGTTCTGGACCGCCCGCGAGCAGGGTGCACTGCTGGGCTGCGGGGCACTCAAGCTCCTGGGCTCCACACCGGGCGCAGCCGGGAAGGGCGAGATCAAGTCCATGCGCACCACCACATCGGCTCGGGGACGAGGCGTCGCCAGCCTCATGCTTCGGCACATCCTCGCCGACGCGCGGTCCCGGAACCTGGAGCGCGTCTACCTGGAAACCGGGACCGAGGACTACTTCGCCCCGGCCCGACGCCTCTATGCCCGCCACGGATTCACCGAGTGCGCACCATTCGCCGGCTATGTGCTGGATCCCCACAGCGTGTTCATGGAGCTCCGGCTCTAGGACGGCCGGTTTCCGGCACACAGGAAAGCGGACGACGGCGGGTGGGCGCCCGCCGTCGTCCGCTTCAGTGTGGTGCTACCCGCTGTACGGGACCTTTTCCCAGCTCAGGACGTCTGCGCCTTTGGCGTTGTTGCCTGAAACGGTGACGCGGAGGTAGTCGACGGCGTTGTTGGCGCCGTCCACGGTGATGCGCTGCAGGTTGTCCGCGGCCGGCGAACCGTAGATATCCAGCCAGGGCGAGCCGGCGGCAAGGGGCTTGTTCTGGGCGAAGACGTGGCTGTCGCCGTTGACGAGGTAGACCGGGGCGTCGAAGTGGTTCGTTTCGTCCACGATCGCCTGCACGATCTCCCGGAAGCCGGACACGGTCTTGGGGTCGGCGGCGGCGTCGGCGAGCAGCGCGGGATCGAACATGTCCGCCTGCTGCATGAGTACCACGGCCCGGTCGTTGCTGCGCTTGGCATCGGCGAAGGTCTGGTGGATCTGGGCCAGGACGGCGTCCGTGCGGTGTTCCACCTCGGCGAGCTGTTCCGGCGTGGGAGCGGTCTTGCCCAACCCCGTCCACGGCAGGAGCGAGTTGTTGCTGCCTTGGACGTTCAGAACGGAGAAAGCCACCCGGTTCTTGGTGAAGCGGACGTCCTCGGGCAGCCCCAGGTTCGCCTGGCTCTTGACGGGCATGGTGGCGCCAAGCGTCTTGCCAGGTTCGTTGAAGAACACCTCCCTGATCTTGTCCAAGCGCTCCAGCGGGTTGTAGGCGCCGTTGTTGGTTCGGTGGCAGTCCACCCATTCGTTGTCGCCCGGCGTGTAGACCAGCGGGTGGGTGAAGGTGTCGAACTGGGAGCGGATGTAGGAGAAGTACTCGTTGGAGCAGATGGAGGAGCCGTTCTTGATGTCGCCCACGTGTGCTACAAACTTCAGGTCCTCATCGGCGTTGAGGTCCCGGATGTGCGACGGGAACTTTGCGATCTCGGCCGCACCATAGGGAATGTCGCCGATAACGCCGAAGGTGAAGGCCTGGCTGCTGTCGCTTGTGTTGTCGGCTGCCTGGGCGGGAGCTGCGGCTGCTCCGGCGAGGGTGGCGAGGACGGCAAGCGTGGCCAGGGTGGATCTTACGAACACGGGGTACTCCTTGGACGGTGGGCCTTCCGCCCTTTGTATCGCGAGCCGCCGGGCAGTGGGTGCCTGCCAAGGCTTGTCCGCCCGAAAGAACGGAGGTGGACATGGTGGTTGCGTAGGGATGAACTGGCCGGGACATTGCTGGGGCACGGTCATGGGCCGGGCACGGAACGGACGACGGCGGCACGCATCCGCCGTCGCCCCCCTTCGCTGCATCGGCCGCTGCGTCGGCGCGGCAGTTTCGCCGCAGCAGTGTTCTAACTTTGTGCCGTGGCGTCACGAGGCGAGGTACGCCACGATGATCTCCTCGAATGGGCTGGCCCCGCACGGTGGGCAGCCCGGCGGCACGATCCACTCCCCTGCCGGGAATCCTGGCGGCCATTGCGGTTTCTGCCAGTCAGGTTGTTCGGCCGGATAGTGACGGCCGGCAGGGGAAGTCCATCCGGGTGGCTCGTTCATGGTAGCCGGAGTAGGCGTCCACGTGGAGCTGTGTTTCAGGCGGTGGTGCTTGGGACACAGCTGCCCGAGGTTGCTGATTCCAGTGGTTCCACCGTGTTGCCAAGCGGTGAGGTGGTCTGTTTCGTTGTCCTGGGTGTGGTTGCTGCAGCCGGGGAAAGTGCACCTGCCGTCACGCATCCGGATCCACCGCTTCATGCTTTCCGGCAGCCGGTAGCTGGTGCGTCCGATTTCCAGCGGCGCCCCGTCCCGCGGGTCCACCAGCACCCGGTAGAACGAACCAGCCCCGTCTGCCACAAGCCTGCGAGCCATGGACGCCGGAATGGGACCAAACCCGTCCAGGTCGGCTGGTTCATCCGTGAGACCCAGAAGGGAAAAGACGGGCACTGTGACCAGGACGTCTGCTCTTGGTGTGGGAATCCTGCCCAGGTCAACGGCGTAAGGGTTGCCGTCCTCGGTATGGGGGCCGTTGCCGGCATCGAACGAGCGGCCGGCATCGTGGCCGACGTCGCCGGCGGCACCGGGGTTCGAGGCGTCGCGGTTCGAGGCGTCTCCCGCAGCCCCGGGGTTCGAGGCGGCACCACCCGCGCCACCAGCCCTGGCACCCATCAGGAGTGCGGCCGCGACATCGGCACGCAACTGGGTCAGGGTGCGGCCCTCCCCAGGGCCCTGCAACCCGCGGGCCACAGCGGACGCCTTATTCCACACCGCGCAGGCCGTATCGCCGGGAAGGTACAGGGAAAGCCACGCCATGCCGTCCACGTCCGGCCGGTATTCCATTCGCCGGTCCGCCACGCCAATTGCGTGCCGCTCTTCCAGCGACTCCGGAAAGGTGCGCTCCCGCCAGGCCCGGACCTTCCGCCGGAAGCGCGACGGCACCAGGTCTCCGGGCGCGGCGCCGCGGGCAGGGTTCGGATCCTCGGGGTCGAAGAAGTGGGCCACCAAAGCCGCAGCACGTGCGGGATCGAGCCCTGTGGTTTCGTCGACCACGGCGCGGGCGTGCTGCCATGAAATGGTGCCTGCCTGCAACGCATCCAGAGCCGCCGGCAACGTGGTGGTCAGCGCGTGGGCCTGCCCCAGCAGGGCCGATGCGGCGCGTTCGCCGATGGTGAGTACGCAGGCGATCTCCGCCACCATTGTCATTTCCTGGGCTGATTCCCTGTATGCGCCGACCGGGGGTGCCTCCAACAGGGTTGCCGCCTCCGCGTGCACGGCGATCATCCTGACCTTGGCCGCGGCTGTTGCCGCCTCAATCCGGGCCAGCACTTCCAGTCCCTCAAGGGAGGCTTCGGACAGCTCCCGCAAGGGATCGGGCCCTGCGCCAGCCGGGCTGCCTCCGGCCACGAGCCGATCCAGTTCATGGACCAGCCCGGCCACAGAAACGATCGCAGAGTCGATTGCCGCCCTGCCTCCCGCACCTGCCCCCACACCGGTTTCCATAACCAAAATCTTCGCAGCAGGGTCTGACATTTTGGGGTGAGGCCAACAACCTGCACCCCGGCTGGAACAGACAGCCCGCGAGGTACCAAAGCAGCCGCGCAGCACGGAGGCGTACGACGGCGGGTGCCCACCCGCCGTCGTACGCCTTGCCAAGGTGCTGAAGGGAGCCTGCGGGTACGGGTTCCGGGCCGTAGGCTGGGATTTCAGCTTTCTGTAGGGGGAACAGAAATGAAGCACATCATTACCGTCGGCACGGCCGTTGCAGCCCTTTTCGCGCTGGCGGCCTGTTCAGCGCAGGATCCCGCGCAACCGGCTGCCGCGAGTCCCGCTCCCGCGGTCCAGCGGGAGCTCACCACCAAGCTGCTCGTCTCGGATGGGGGCACCAAGGCACTCACAGTCGAGAATGCACCGTCAGGGCCGCGGGTGGAAGCCACGGTGGCGGGACAGGTGTCCAGGGATGGCGCCGGGTGCGTCATCCTACTTGGGAATGACGGCACCGACTGGACCTTGATCTTTCCGGCGGGCACCAGCCTGGACGGGGAGGCTGCGGTTTTGCCGGACGGCTCGGTCTTGACCCACGGGGACCACGTAAGCGTGGACGGGAACAGGGTTCCGGCCAACGAGGGCGCGAGCATGTGCTTGAACTACGCGAGGCTCTTGTCGGTTGAAAGGGCCGCAGCAGGCTAGGTTTTACATCCCCGAAACGCAAAACACTGTTCGCAAACGAAATTGCAGAGTACATTAGATGCAATTGAACTTGCAGAGTGATCTGCGTTACAGGATGGGCACCAGCGTGAACCCCAGCGCTTCCACAGAGCAGGCAGAAGAGCAGGCACCAGGGCAGGCAACCCAGCCGGCAGTAGTGTCAGCAGCAGAGCCAGCACCCGGGCGCGCCGCCGACATTGACGGCAACGGCTCCGGCATCAGCTCCCACGCGTGGCTTGGTGATGCCCTGCCGGACGTTGCGCTGACCAAGGCCCAGAGCCGCGTGGTGGAGGTCATCCGCCGCAACCCGCAGCTGTCCTCCTACGCGGACATCGCCGAGATTGCCCAGCGCGCGGACGTGAACAGCTCCTCCGTGGTCCGCACGGCACAACACCTGGGCTACCGCGGCTGGCCTGACCTGCAGCGGGAACTCCGGTCCCGCTACCTGGTGATGATCTCCACCGAGGACACCCTTACCGAGCACGGCGAAACCCGCAGCCCGCTGTACGAAGCCATCACCCACGACATCGAAAACCTCCGCCTGACGCTGGACTCGAACACCCCCGAGGAAGCCGAGGCGGCCATCGCCGCGCTGGCGTCAGCGAAGTCCATCACCGTCGTCGGCATCGGCTCCTTTGCCGGCCCCGCCAGCGTCATGGCCCACCTGGGTTCCACCATGGGTTACCCGATCAGCCTGGAAAACCGTGCCGGCCCCCACTTGGCGTCCAGCACCAACAGCCTTGGGCCCGGTGATGTCCTGGTGGTGATCAACATGTGGCGCTCCGTCAAGCAGATCATCATCGCCGCCGAAGCCGCGAAAGAGGCAGGCGCAACGGTTGTTGCCATCAGCGACCTGCGCCGCGGCCGCCTGGCCACCGCCGCGGACCACCTCCTGGTGGTCGCTTCCGAAGGCATCTCCTTCTTCCAGTCCGTCACCGCCGCAAACTCACTGGTCTACGGTCTGCTCGCGGGCATGGAGGCAGCACATCCGGAGCGCAGCCGGGCCACCATCCGCCGCACCCAGCAGCTCTGGAAAGACCTGGACATCTACCTCGACTAGCTGCGCCGCAAATACAAAACCGCGGCACGCAGAACCACCAACAGCCACCAGGAGTACCTCTATGAACGAGCCACAAAACAACCGCGTCGCCGTCATCGGCCTCGGCGCCATGGGCGGAGCCATGGCCGCCACCCTGCACAAGGCGGGCTGGGACGTCACCGGCTTCGACCCCTCGGAAGCCGCCCGCCAAGCAGCCGCAGAAACCGGCATCGGCACCACGGACACCCTGTCCAGCCTGGCCGGAACACCTTACGCAGTCCTTTCACTGCCCGCTGCCGGCATCGTCGAAACCACCGTGCCGCAGCTTCTGGCCAGCCCGGGAACGGTCGCCATCATTGACACCACCACCTCCGAGCCCGCCACCAGCAAGCACATGGCCCAACTCGCGGAGGCCGCCGGCGCGGCGTTCATCGACGCCCCCGTTTCCGGTGGGCGCGACGGCGCCGCAACGGGAACGCTCAGCGCCTTCGTGGGTGCCACGGACGCCGCGCTGAAAGCTGCCGAGCCGGTTCTGCTGGCGCTCACCGGCGGCAACTACAGCCACATCGGCGGCCCCGGCAGCGGCAACGTGGTCAAGCTCCTCAACAACGTCCTGGCCGCCGCGAACCTCGCCTCCGTGGGCGAGGCGCTGGGCGTGGCCAAGGCCTACGGCATCGATCCCGCTACGGCAGCGGCCAGCATCAGCGGAGCCTCCGGCGGCAGCAAAGTCTCGGCCGCCATGTATCCCAACTGGGTCCTCACCGGCACGCACGATTCCGGCTTCTCCATGGGCCTGATGGCCCGGGACGCCGCCCTTGCCGTGGACGTTGCCGCCCAAATCGGCGAGAAGCCCGCGCTTCTGGCCGCCGTCGCCAACCAGTGGCAGGAGGCCCTTGCAGTCCTTGGCCCGCGGGCTGACTTCACCGAGATCGCCCGCACCGTGGCCCCCGCCATCACCCCGGCCGGCGCCCCGGCCTCCACCTCCGCCGCCTAGAGCCCACGCGACTACATCCCCCAAAGGAAACAAGAACTTGAGTATCACCACAGCACCCACCTCCTCCTCCACGGCCACCGCCAGGTCGGTCCTGGACGCCGCCTTCCCGGGCGGCCTCGGCGCGTTCGTTGACGGCCGCGTCGCCACCGGAAGCGGAGACAGCATCACGCTCACCGCAGCGGCCACCGGCGAGCCGTTCGCCACCTACGCGGACCCCGGCGCCGAAGGTGCCAACGCCATCCTGGAAAGTTCGACGGCGGGCGCCCGGGTGTGGGGCGCGCTGAACGGCTTCGAGCGGGCCGCCATCCTCCGGAACGTCAGCCGCGCCGTGGAGCAGCACGCCGAGGAACTGGCCATCCTCGAGTCCGCCACCACCGGCAAGCCCATCCGGGACGCCCGGGCAGAGGCGGCCAAGGTGGCCGAAATGTTCGGGTACTACGCCGGGTGGGCGGACAAGCTCACCGGGCAGACCATCCCCGTTCCGGGCAACTGGCACACGTACACCGAGCGCGTGCCGTGGGGCGTCGTCGTCGCCATCACGCCCTGGAACGCACCGCTGTTCACCGCCGGCTGGAACTCTGCCGCCCCATTGGCCGCTGGCAACGCGGTGATCATCAAGCCCAGCGAATTCACCCCGGCGTCGTCGGTCCGGCTGGCCCAGATCGCCCATGAAGCGGGCCTGCCGGCGGGCGTCTTCAACGTCGCCGCGGGCCTGGGCCAGACCGTGGGCGCGGCACTCACCACCGACCCGCGGGTGGGCAAAGTCAGCTTCATCGGTTCGGTCCCCACCGGGCGCCGTGTCGCCGTGGCCGCAGCCCAGGCGGGTATCCCGGCCCTGCTGGAGCTCGGCGGCAAGAGCGCCAATATCGTCTTCGCCGACGCCGACCTGGACCGAGCCGCGGACGGCGCCATCTCCGCCATCTTCTCGGGTGCGGGCCAGTCCTGCGTGGCCGGGTCCCGGCTCCTGGTGGAGCGCAGAGTGCACGCCCAGTTCGTGGAGATGGTCGCCGCCAAGGCCGCCCTGCTGCGGGTGGGTGATCCGCTCAGCGCAGACACCGAGGTGGGCCCCATCATCACCGCGCAGCAATTTGCCACCGTCACCGGCCTGATCGAGGCGGGAATGGACGACGGCGGCCGTCGCCTCACCGGGTCAGCGTTGCCGGAGGCGTTGAGCGGCTCGGCGCTGAAAGGCGGCCACTGGGTGATGCCCACGCTGCTGGACGGCGTCACCCCGGCGAACCGGCTGGAAACCACCGAGGTGTTCGGCCCCGTGGTGGGGGCGGACGCGTTCGATACCGAGGCCGAGGCAATCGCCCGCGCCAACAACACCAGCTTTGGCCTGGCCGGGGCGGTGTGGACCTCGGATGTGTCCCGCGCCCACCACGTGGCCCGCGAGGTCAAGGCCGGCACGTTCTGGATCAACTCCTACAAGACCATCCACGTGGCGGTGCCGTTCGGCGGGTTCGGGGATTCCGGCCACGGCCGTTCTTCCGGCCCGGGCGTGCTGGACGAGTACACCCAGACCAAGGCCGTGTGGGTGCCAACGCGCGCCGCCGGATCCCCCTTCCCGTCACTGTCCTACTAGGAGACCCATGCACACGACTGACACAACCCCCGCCGCAGGTGCGTTGCGCACTGCCCTGGCGGACGGCGTCGAACGCTGGAAACCCCGCGTGGAGGCGCTGGCCAAGGACATCCACGGCTTCAAGGAACTCTCCTTCGAGGAAGTGAAGTCTGCCGAGGCCATCACCGCGCTGCTGGCTGAGGGCGGCTTCGAGGTGGAGCACGGCAGCGCCGGGCTGCCCACCGCCTTCACGGCGACCGCCGGCAGCGGCGACCTGACCGTGGCGCTCTGCGTGGAATACGACGCGCTGCCGGGAATCGGGCACGCCTGCGGGCACAACCTGATCGCCGGCGCGTCGGTGGCCGCGGCCCTTGCGCTGCAGCCGTACGTGGATGAGCTGGGCATCACGCTCAAGGCCATCGGCACCCCCGCGGAGGAGCACGGCGGCGGCAAGGCGCTGATGCTGGAGCAGGGAGCGTTCGACGGCGTGGGGCTGGCTTTGATGGTCCACCCGGTCCAGGACGGGGTCACCTACAACCCGGCCGGGACCAGCGCCCAAGCCGTGGGCCGTTACAAGGCGACGTTAACCGGCAAGGCCGCTCACGCGGCTGCGGCCCCGCACCTGGGCGTGAACGCCGCCGATGCGGCGGTGCTGAGCCAAGTGGCGATCGGGCTGCTGCGCCAACAGATCCCGTCCGACCACCGGATCGCCTGTTTTGTGGCGGAGGCCGGCCACGTCACCAACATCATTCCGGAGAAAGCCGTGGTGGAGTTCGAGTGCCGGGCCTTCACCCTGCCCGAGTTCGAGGCGCTGCTGGTGCGGGTGCGGCGCTGCTTCGAAGGGGCGGCGCTGGCCACCGGCACCACGCTGGCGTTCGAGGACACCGAACCGCTGTACGAACCGCTGATCCAGGATGACGACCTCGCCGCGCACTGGACGGCGGCGATGGACGCGTTCGGCAAGGACACCTCGCCTGCGGCAGGCCTGAGCGGCGGTTCCACGGACATGGGCAATATCTCCCAGGTCATCCCGTCCCTGCACCCGTGGCTGAGCATTCCCGGTGCGGACGTTCCCATCCATTCGCACGCGTTCGCCGCCCTGGCGGACACTCCGCAGGCGTACGGGGTGATGTTCGAGGCCGGCACCGCGCTGGCCTGGACCGTTGCCGCGGCTGCCTCAACCCCCTCCCAACGTCAACGCTTCACCCAAGCGGCGTACCGCCGTCGTACTTTCACCCAGGAAGGCGCATCATGAGCACTGTCACTACAGCCCGGACCGATAAGGCCGGCACCAGGCTGACCATCCCCATTGCCGCTTTGGCGTTCGTGATTGCCCTCGCCGTCCAGTTCATCGGGCAGGCGAAGATCGACCTGGGCATCGGCGCCATCATCATTTTCCCCATGGTGTGGGGCCTGATCCTGGGCCTGCTGGTGTCCATCCAGAAGTTCAAGCCGCTGGGCATCGACCTGCAGCGGGTGGCGGCGGCGCTGGTGGGCGTGGCCGTGCTGCTGCTGGTGGCGCGGCTGGCGTTCAACATCGGCCCCAGCCTGCCCACCCTGTTGAAGGCGGGCCCGGCGCTGCTGCTGCAGGAGGTGGGCCACCTGCTGGGCACCATCGTGCTGGCGCTGCCGCTGGCTGTGCTGCTGCGGATGGGCAAGGCGACGGTGGGTGCCACGTTCTCGCTGGACCGTGAGCCGTCCTTCGCCATGGTGTCCGAGAAGTACGGGCCGGACTCTGACCAGTACCGCGGCGTGCTGGCCATGTATGTGTTCGGGACGCTGTTCGGTGCCGTTTTCATCACGCTGCTGACCTCGCTGGTGGCCAACTGGAAGATCTTCGATCCGCTGGCGCTGGCCATGGGTGCCGGCGTGGGGTCCGGTTCCATGATGGCTGCGTCCGTTGCGAGCATCACCGCCGCGTACCCGGGCGACCAGGACGCTGTCCTTGGGATGGCCGCCGTGTCCAACCTGATCACCACGGTGCTGGGTGTGTACGTGGGCATCTACATTGCGCTGCCGCTGGCGGACAAGTTCTACCGGGTGCTGACGCGGAAGCAGGCGAGCCGTGAGGTGGTTGCTGCCGGTGCTGGTGCTGGTGCTGGTGCTGGTGCTCCCGCTGTATCTGCTGCCGACGCCGAGCGCGAGGCCGCCCAGGCTGAGGAGAACCGGCTGTTCCGTGAGCGTGTGGCCGAATCCTCCGCGGTGATCAAGCTGCCGTTGTGGCTCTCACTGTCCGTGCTGACGGTGCTGGGTATTGGAACTGCTTCCGTTGCGGCGAAGGGCTTGTCGCTCTCGATTGTGCTGGGGTATGTGGTCCTACTGGCGCTGGTTCTGGTGAGCATTGCGCTGGCCAAGGTCACCAGGAAGATCTCGGCGATCGTGTTCATCACGACCATCGGCGCGTACATCTCCAGCCCGTGGTTCTTCGGGGCCGAGGCGCTGAACGCGGCGGTCAAGACCGTGGACTTCCTTTCCATCGCTACCGTGATGCTGACCCTGGCCGGCCTGTCCCTGGGCAAGGACATCCCGCTGCTGAAGAATATCGGCTGGAAGATCATTCCGGTGGGGCTGCTGGCCATCACGGCCTCGTTCCTGCTGTCCACGGTGATCGCAGAGTTCGCACTGGGGCTGTGGCACTGAGGTAGGTTGCAGCTCCCTTGTGGCGGCTTGGGCGGAGCGGACGACGGCGGGTGGGGACCCGGCGTCGTCCGCTTTTGTTTTGTAGACCGGGGGTTCAAATCCCCCGGCTGGTACTCGACTGGGACTCAGTGCAACATGACGGCGGCAGTTGGGGTATTGCGTGTAAATGTCCCTCCTCGGATGTAAGTTTTGCTGCAGCAGCATCAAACTGCTGTTGGGCACGCAGTGGTGTCCAGCTACTGGGGACTTATCGGGGGTAAGGCATGGAGTTCGCGGAAAAACTTTCGGCTCTGGCGGCAAAGGTGCGGCAGCAGCGGGGTGTCATTCAAACAGAAGAGGCAACCAAGAACGCATTCGTGATGCCATTCATCTCGACAATTCTTGGTTACGACGTCTTCAATCCGCTGGAAGTCGTTCCCGAGTTCATTGCCGACGTGGGGCTCAAAAAGGGCGAGAAGATCGACTACGCCATCGTGAAGGACGGCGAAGTCCAGATTCTGATCGAATGCAAGAAGTCCACTGAGCCGGTGAAGATCGAGCACGCATCACAGCTCTTCCGCTACTTTGCGGTCACCAATGCTCGGATTGCCATCCTTACCAATGGCGAGGTCTACCAGTTCTTCACGGACCTCGACGCGCCGAACCGCATGGACGCCAAGCCCTTCCTTGTGCTGGATCTGAACGACATCGACCAGTCTTTGATCCCGGAACTGCAGAAGCTGTCCAAGGATGTTTTCGATCTCGACTCGATCATTAGCGCCGCGGGCGAACTGAAATACATCGGTGAACTGAAGCGCACCTTGGCTGCGCAGTTCAAGGAACCAGAAGATGAATGGGTCAAGTTCCTTACAGCCAGGGTCTATTCCGGGCCGTACACGCAGAAGGTGCGGGAGCAGTTCACCACGCTGGTTGGGAAAGCCACCAAGCAATTCCTCAATGACCAGGTGAACGAACGGCTGAAGAAGGCGCTCGGCAACCCTGGTTTCCCGCAAACCGAGGACGCCGCGGTAGCTACCGCCGTGACCAGTGCTCCAGTCGCAGAAGCGGACCTCGCCGAAGCTGACGGTTTGGAGACGACGCTTGAAGAAATTGAGGGCTACCAAATTGTGCGCGCCATCGTTTGCAGCGAAGTAAAGCCAGTTCGCGTGGCGCAGCGTGATGCCAAGTCCTACTTTGCTGTGCTACTCGACGACAACAACCGCAAACCCATTGCACGGCTGCACTTCAACCGAACCCAGAAGTACATCGGCATCTTTGACGAGAGCAAAGAAGAGACTCGAGTTCCGATCAACTCGCTCGAGGAGATTTACGAACACACCGAAGCACTTCGAGCGACGGTGAAGAGCTACCTGTGACTGCGGCAGCCAGCGACCTCGATCGGCTCTTGGTCGCAATCGCCAAGATTCCTACGCCGTGGAAAGAATGGCCGGGCGGCTACCCCACTAGGCTGGACCTAGCACTGATTGACGCTGTCATGTCCATTCGTTTCCGTTACGGCCGGGAACGCAGCGATGGCTCGTGGACTGGAGCCCGGGGAGCGGTACTGCGCTACCAAAAGCACTCGGAGCACGTGTCCCACAGCGAGAAGATGAGCTACTTGGCCGGCCAGGACCCTGTTGCCCTCGAACGGGTTCTGAACCGCCAAAAAGTCCATGCGGGAAAGACCAAGGCGAGCGCCATTGTGGAGGCGGCGCAGCGCCTTGTCGGTATTGGGGTTACAGAGCCGGGAGACCTCCAGCCAGACAATGCTGAACACAGGAAGCAGTACATTGGCGTCTCGGGGCTCGGACCGATTACTTGGGAGTACCTGACCATGCTTCTTCACAGTGACGGGGTCAAGGCAGACACCTGGATCACCAGGTTTGTCCAGCAGGCTCTACAGAAACTGGTGTCCAATGAAGAGGCAGGGGCTTTGGTCAAGGAAGCTGCTCAAAAACTGGAAGTGACTGAAAAATCCCTCGATCACGCCATCTGGAGTTACGCCAGCACCGGAGGGTTGAAGATAAACCCCAGATGACCCGGGACTGAAAGCGCCCGGGGAGGCTCGATGAACGGATCGAAGAAGCCGAAGACAAGTGGCACCCCACTGGTGCACCGCTAACGTTCGTCTTGTTTTGTTACCTTCACCCTCTGCCGTAGCCGCCGGGTCGTAGGCACGAGTGGATGAGTCAAAGAGACGCGTGCACCGCCCGCCCAACTGAAAGGACTTGACGTGGTATATAGACGGACCCGACGGGTCAAAGGCCCTGATCAACCGGGCGCACACCGCCAGCCCAGGGTCCGGGCGGTTCGGGGAACAAAGACGGGGTTCTCGATGCTTACATATGCATAATGGACACATGATTCCGCCGATGGACCCGACCACCAACTTCCTGCCGCTTGGTAGGTATGCATGCACGCTCGCCGAGTTGGAACAGGAGTACGTGAGAGATCCGAAGTTTTCCACGTCTACAACGCGAACTGAGATATACGAGGATCTACTGGATGCGCGGAAGATGTTAGATGCTGTATCGCAGGATCTAGTCGAGTTGGTTTGGGTAGGCGGAAGTTTCGTTACAGGCGCTCTTGACCCAGACGATATTGATTGTACTTTCGTCATCAATGGCCCAGCGTTTCGCGCACTGTCGAGCAACGGCAAGCGCGACAAAGTCATGAAGTTCAACAAGAATGGGTGGCTACGGGACAGGACCGGCCTACGCGTGGAGTCTTTCCTCTTGATCCGCGAACCGATCGCTAACCCTTGGTTCAAAGACGGTTTGAACCCCGACGCTGTTGAGTACCTCAGCGTCAGGGGTGCGTGGGACGATTGGTGGATGAGGGTCAGGTCGAACCCCGACAAGACGGCCGAGCCCATACTTGCAGATGCCGAGCCGAAGCGTGGTTACTTGGAGGTGAGTTGGAATTGAAGCGCGAGCGTAACGTAGATGCACTTTGGGCTGCCCTTATGGATGGCGAGCCCGAGGTGGACGAAAGCCGGCCCATCACCTCGATGTCTATCAATCAACAGTCTGCAATGCGATTAGCTGCGAAAACGGCAAGCCACGCGGCGGCAGTTGACCGAATGAAGCTGCGGTTTTCGGGCCAGTCCACGGTGGATCACCGCCTTGCAGTTCGGACTGCCACTAAGGGCCTTTTAGCGATACAGGAATCGCTTAGTTCCGTCGGAGCTAGCATCGTTGACCACATTGGAAAGGCAGGCCGTTGGCCCGCAGAAATCATCGCGGCGACTGAACTGAAGTTCACCCCGCGCGTCCTTCCGGGGTCGATCGAGTTTGCACTGGTGCATACCCCCCCAGGAGAGGACGATCAGGCACTTTTCAAAGTTGAAAAAGAAGAGCCATTATTCGAACGCTCGCTTAGCGCCTTGCTCGCACTGTTTGGCAGCCTTGCCGATGACAACTTAGCTACGAAGACCGTCACCGACCAATTGGTGAGTTTTGGGCCGCGAACATCCAAGCACCTCTTTGACTTAGCGCAGCTTCTTGTCGCTGAGGATTTGTCTTTAGACGTGGAGTGGAGATCTCCTGAAGGAAAGGTGAACGCAGCCGTAGTTGGACGCCGGTCTGCCGCCTACTTGAAGGAGTTGGCGAAAGCCAGTGCATCGAGCACGCGAGAGCGCGTCCTCATAGGTCAGCTGATAACGGTCAGCGAGGTGGACAAACAGGGACTGCTCCTTGACGACAGTTCAAAAGTCCTGTTGGAGGCTGGTTCGGATTTCCAAGACGAACTTGCCGCCCTGTATCGCCGCCGAGTCCAAGCCCGGGTTGAAGAGACTCTGACCGTGAATTTGTCGACCGGTGCAGAGACGAGAAACTACGTCCTAACGGCTATAGCACCATTCGGGGCCGCCTCTTTGGCGCAAGGTGACCCCGGCTCTGTGCAGCAGGACTATGCCGGATGGGCAGACCTGACCCTAGAGGAACAATCTAGAAGCGACATTCCCAACGAGACTCTCTAGGAAACGAAAACCGCTTCACTAACAAATGGCCCCTTTTGGGGCCGAAAACCTTTCGTGCATAACGACTAGGCCCCCACCGGCTCATCAAACAGTGGGGGCCTTGTCGTTTACTAAGCGCTGGCGGGTCATCGGTCCCGAAAGGTTAGGTTGCCTCGCCGCCATCGTCCCGTGTTAGGGACGCTTACGCCCCATCCGTTTTACCGGGCGTCTTGACCGCCTTATTGCCCGCGCGGCTGTGCGGGCGGCTCGGGCGCTGGAACGGCAGCTGCTTCGGCGTCCACGTACCACGATGGTTTGGCCTCTCCGGGGCGGAACACCACGTCTAGGCCCGTCTCCGGGTGGACTGTGTGCACGTAGTCCTCGAACACGGGCTAGGCCGTGTACGGGGATTAAGCGAACGTGAGCGGGGTGGCCCGCCGTTCGTTGGATAGCATCTCAATCTCCTATCGGTACGGCTGAGCCCAGACGGGCAACGCCTCCCCCGGCATGAACGTCACCGGGTGCCCATTGGGGTCGGTGAGGTTCATGATCCGGAGGGCGTTGATCGGCGTCTGCCCTGCCCATGGAACTGAGGACGGTAACCGCCCATCCCCGGCGCCCTGCCAGTACGGGAATGTGTCCGGCGAAACTTCGATGATGGTCAGTTATCCCTACCCTCTGGCACCGCTCGAAGGTAGCACCATCACAACTGATCCCTTAGACCTCCGCCACCGGCGCCGCGAACTGTGCCTCGTACAGCCGCGCATATGCCCCGCCGGCGGCCAGCAGTGACGCATGGGTACCCTGCTCCACGATCTGCCCTGCCTCCATCACCAGGATGAGGTCGGCGTCGCGGATGGTGGACAGGCGGTGCGCGATCACGAAGGACGTACGGTCGGACCGCAGGGCACTCATGGCCTTCTGCACCAGCACCTCGGTCCGGGTATCCACCGAGGACGTCGCCTCATCCAGGATCAGCACCGACGGCCGGGCCAGGAACGCCCGGGCAATGGTCAACAGCTGCTTCTCGCCCGCGGACACGTTCGCGCCCTCGTCGTCCAGCACGGTTTCGTACCCCTCGGGCAGCGACCTCACGAACCGGTCCACGTAAGTGGCCCGGGCCGCCTCCAGGATCTCGTCCGAGGAAGCGGTGGGCCGGCCGTACGCGATGTTGTCCCGGATGGTCCCGCCGAACAGCCACGTATCCTGCAAAACCATTCCCATCCGCGAGCGCAGATCGTCCCGGGTCATGGTGGTGATGTCCACGCCATCCAGCGTGATCCGCCCGGCGTCCAGCTCGTAGAAGCGCATCATCAGGTTCACCAGCGTGGTCTTGCCCGCCCCGGTCGGCCCCACAATCGCCACCGTCTGCCCCGGCTCCGCCACCAAGGACAACCCCGAAATCAGTGGCTTGTCCGGCGAGTAGGAGAAGGACACGTCCTCGAACACCAGCCGCCCGCGCCCGGCACCATCCGGACTCTGCAGCGAAGAACCAGAAGGATCAGCAGACTGCTCGTCCGTATCCAGCAGCTCGAACACCCGCTCGGCAGAGGCCACACCGGACTGGAGAAGGTTGGCCATGGACCCCAGCTGCGCCAGAGGCTGCGTGAACTGACGCGAGTACTGGATGAACGCCTGCACATCGCCCAGCTGCATGGCACCGGACGCCACCTGCAGGCCGCCCACCACCGCGATCCCCACGTACACCAGGTTCCCGATGAACGTCATGGCCGGCATGATCAGCCCGGAAATGAACTGGGCACCGAAGCTCGCCTCATACAGCTCCGCGTTCTTCTGCCGGAACCGCTCCCCCACCTCACGCTGCCGGCCGAACACCTTCACCAGCGCATGCCCGGTGTAGGTCTCCTCGATCTGGCCGTTCAGCTCGCCCGTGTTCTTCCACTGCTGCACGAACAGCTTCTGCGAGCGCTTGGCAATCAGCGCGGTGATCCCCAACGTCAGAGGAATGGTCACCAGGGCGATCAGCGCCAGCGTGGGCGAGAGGATGAACATCATCACCAGTACGCCCACCACGGACAGCACGGAGGTCACCGCCTGGCTGATGGACTGCTGCAGGCTCTGCGAGATGTTGTCCACATCGTTGGTGACCCGGCTCAGCAGCTCACCGCGCTGGATCGAGTCGAAATAACGCAGCGGCAGCCGGTTGATCTTCGCCTCGATCTTCTCGCGCAGCCCGAACACCGTCCGCTGCACCACGCCGTTGAGCACATACGCCTGCCCCCACATGAACGCCGACGCCAGCACATACAGCACCAGCGCCCAGGTCAGCACGCTGCCCAGCGCCGCAAAATCGATCCCGGCACCCGGCGTCAGCGTCATGGCGCTGAGCATGTCCGCCTTCTGGTTCTCCCCCGCCGCCCTCAGTTGCGCAATCAGCTGCGCCTGCGTCACGCCCGGCGGCAGCTGCTTGGACACCACGCCAGAAAAGATCAGGTTGGTGCCCTCACCCAGCAGCCGCGGACCAATCACCTGCAGCACCACGCCCGCCACGGCCATGACCAGCACCAGCATCAGCCACAGCCGTTCCGGCCGGAGGGTGGCCAGCAGCCGCTTGGCCGAGGCGCTGAAGTTCATCGCCTTCTCCGCCGGCACGTTCATCCCGGCAAACGGTCCGCCACGTCCGGGTCCGCCGGCCGGGCGCGGGATGCGTACGACGGCGTCCTGGCCGCCTTTGCCGCCACCTGCGGTTCCAGCAGGCGTACCTCCGCCCGGGCCGGTTCCGGCGGGGCGGGTTCCTGCGCGGTGCGTGCTCATACCGTCTCCTCCGCTGCCAGCTGGGACGAGACAATCTCGCGGTACGTCTCCGACGTCTCCAGCAACTCGTGGTGCGTGCCGTGCGCAACGATCCTGCCGTCGTCGAGCACCAGGATCTGGTCTGCTTCCACGATGCTGGACACGCGCTGGGCGATGATCACCATGGTGGCCCCCGCGGTGTTGCGCTTGAGCGCCTGGCGCAGCCGGGCGTCCGTGCCGGTGTCCAGGGACGAGAACGAATCGTCAAAGATGTAAAGCTCGGGCCGTTTGACCAGGGCCCGGGCGATGGCCAGCCGCTGCCGCTGCCCGCCGGAGACGTTGGTGCCGCCCTGCGAGATGGGCGCGTCCAGCCCCTCCTCCATCTGCTCCACGAAGTCGCGCGCCTGCGCGATCTCCAGCGCGGTCCAGAGCTCGTCCTCGGTGGCGTCCGGGTTGCCGTACAGCAGGTTGCTGCGCACAGTCCCGGAGAACAGATACGGCCGCTGCGGCACCAGGCCGATGTGCCCCCAGAGCAGGTCCGGATCCAGGTCCCTGACGTTGACGCCGTCCATCAGGACCGCCCCGGAAGTAACGTCGAACAGCCGCGGCATCAGGTTCACCAGGGTGGTCTTGCCCGAGCCCGTGCTGCCAATAATTGCCGTGGTCTCCCCCGCGCGGGCGGTGAAGCTGATCCCGGACAGGACGGGCTGGTCGGCACCCGGGTAAGCGAACCCGACGTCGCGCATTTCCAGCTCGCCGCGCCGCGGCTTGCCGGCAAAGGCCGCGCTGGTGACCGGGTTCTCCGGCGGCAGGACGCTGGAACTGGTGCCCAGCACCTCGCCAATCCGGTCCGCCGATACTGAGGCGCGCGGGATCATCACGGCCATAAAGGTGGCCATCATGACTGACATCAGGATCTGCATCAGGTAGCTCAGGAACGCGATCAAGGTGCCCACCTGCATGGACCCGTCCTCGATCCGGAACGAACCGAACCAGATCACCGCCACGCTGGAAATATTCAGGACCAGCATTACCACGGGGAACATGAGCGCCATCAGCCGGCCGGCACGCAATGCGACCTCCGTGACGTCCCTGTTGGCACCGGCAAACCGTTCCGTCTCCATGTCCTCGCGCACGAACGCCCGCACCACCCGGATACCGGTGAGCTGCTCGCGCAGCACCCGGTTCACGGTGTCGATCCGGGCCTGCATCTTGCGGAACAGCGGCACCATCCGGGTGACAATGAGCCCGACGGCGATCAGCAGCACCGGGACGCACACCGCAATGAGCCAGGACAACTGGGCGTCCTGCCGGATGGCCATGATCACCCCGCCGATGCTGAGCATGGGCGCGGCAACCATCAGCGTGGCGGACATCAGCACCAGCTGCTGGACCTGCTGGACGTCGTTGGTGGAGCGGGTGATAAGGCTGGGAGCCCCGAACTTGGTGACTTCCTGCTCGGAGAACTCACCCACCCGTTCGAAGATGGCGCCGCGCAGGTCCCGGCCCAGGCCCATGGCCGCCTTGGCGCCAAAGTACACGGCGATGACGGCACACACGATCTGCGCGAGCGTGATCAGCAGCATGAAGCTGCCGGTGGACAGGATGTAGCCGGTATCGCCCCGGGCCACGCCCTGGTCAATGATGTCCGCGTTCAGCGTGGGCAGGTACAGGGATGCGATGGACTGCGCCAGCTGGAAAACCACGACGGCGGCCAGCAGCGGCCGGTGCGGCCGGAGGTATTCAACGAGTAGCTTCCAGAGCATGGGCGGCTCCAACCTGACGGTGTGTCCACAAACGTGGTGCGACAGTCAGTGTACGTCCGGAAACTGGGACTTGGCCGGGGGTTTCCGCCAGAACTTTCAGGGTTCACTGACGGCGTACGGCAGGCCGTTTTGTGAGGCCTTTCGTCCCCCTCAGGGAATCAGGTTGTCGGCGCGGTAACGGTCAAACAATGCCGTGAAGGAATCCAGCGTCCGACGGTATCCCGTGAAGCCGGCGTCCCTGCTCTTGCCCATATCCGTGACCACTTCGATGCCGCGCCCCAGGTCGCCGTCCGTGTGCCACCAGGACGCCACCCGGTCCAGTTCCGGTTCGCTGAGGTTGTGGTCCGCGGCAATTTTCCGCCATTGGTCCGCCCGCCCCGCCATGGACTGTTCGAGGGGACGGGGCGCATCCTGGTAGCCCTCCCACTCCACGCCAAAGTAGGCCGAAAGTTTCGGCCACATCCAGCGCCAGCGGAACACATCGCCGTTCACGATGTTGAAGGCCTCGTTGGCCGCCGCCGGCGTGGTGGAAGCCCACAGCATGTGCTCGGCAAGCAGCCCTGAGTCCGTCATGTCGGTCAGGCCGTTCCACTGCGTCTCGGAGCCCGGGAAGACAAACGGCTCCCCGCTGTCCCGGCATAAGGTGGCCTGCGCCGCCAGGGTGAGGCCCATGTTCATGGCGTTGCCCACCGCGTGCCCGATCACCGTATGCGCGCGGTGCACGGACCAGGTGAATCCCTGCCGGGCCGCTGCCGCCCAGAGCTCATCCTCCTGGGCGTAGTAGAAGTTCCGTACCGGAAGGCGCGGTTCCTCCTCGTGGAAGGGCGTGTCCGGCATTTCCCCTGCGGCATACGCTTCGAACGGTCCCAGGTAGTGCTTGAGTCCGGTCATCAGGGCGACGTGGGCCACGTCCTTTCCCCGGAGTGCGGCGAGGAGGTCACGCACCATGCCCGCGTTGACGGCGATGTTCTCTTCCTCGGTGGCCCGCCGCGACCAGGCGGTGAAGTAGACGTGGGACGGATTCTCCGGACCAAGCACAGCGGCCAGCGACGAAGCCGAGGTCAGGTCTGCGGAGAGCCACCGGACGCCGGGGCGCTCGGCTCCGGGCCTGCGGGACAAGGCAAGGACTGCCCAGCCTCCGCCCACCAAGGTATCCACCAGGGCGGATCCTGCGATGCCGGTGGCACCCACCACCAAAGCGGTCCGTCCGTTGCCTGCTGTTGTTCCTGATCCGATGGTCATGGTGCTCCTTCTCTAGGTGCCGGGGGTCTCCGCGCGCCGACGCGGCCTTCCGCTGTGGCGGAAGGCCCGCGCGCTGCTTCGCGCCGGGAGGTTGGGCCGCCTGCTGGTGCCGATGACGGCCCTCTTGCGACAAGCCGCAGCCTCCGGCAGATATTCCGTCCCTAGCCGGCAGCCGTTCCAGGCGCATCGGGCCGGACCCGTTCGGCGAGCGCGATGACCGGCGCCAGGGCCGGGTTGTTGTCCGAGTCCCCGGGGCAGGCAGAGGTGCAGGGCTTGGAAGGTGCCCGTCGTGTCAGGCTCGATCGCCCACGCAAGCCGGTGGAGCGCACTCGCCAGCCGGCCACGCAGGACGGACCAACGGCTCCGAAATGCGGGCTTACGCCGGTTGACCAACTGTTACAGATACTCCGGGACGGGACCATGGGCCATCAAATTGGGGGCCTCCCCCCGTGCCTCTATGTTCCAATGGGAGGGTTGCACCGGCTGCCCGAGTCCAACCGCGGCCTCGGCCCAACGGAAGGAAGAAGCACATGACCGAACGCCCAGACCATCCCCCGGTACCCGCTCCCGGAAGCGCACAAAGCCCGGAGCAGAATGCCGGGGACGGGTGCCCGGTGGCCCATGGAAGCGCCACGGCCCAGGGCAGCGAGAGTGAAAACCCGGCCATCGATACACCCCAGCCCAAGGGAAACCGGCCGCGGACCAACCAGGACTGGTGGCCCAACCAGCTGGACCTTTCCGTTCTCCACGCCCACGGGCGGTCCAGCAACCCGCTGGGACCTTCGTTCAGCTACCGCAAGGAATTCGAAAAGCTCGACGTCGAGGCCCTCAAGCGGGACATCACGGAGGTCCTGACCACCTCGCAGGATTGGTGGCCGGCGGACTTCGGCCATTACGGCGGCCTGATGATCCGGATGAGCTGGCACGCCGCCGGCACCTATCGCGTCCATGACGGCCGCGGCGGGGCAGGCGACGGAGGCCAGCGGTTCGCGCCGCTGAACAGCTGGCCGGACAACGCCAACCTGGACAAGGCCCGGCGGTTGCTGTGGCCGGTCAAGCAGAAGTACGGCCAGAAAGTGTCCTGGGCGGACCTGCTGGTCCTGGCCGGCAATGTTGCGCTCGAGTCCATGGGATTCACGACGTTCGGCTTCGCCTTCGGCCGGGAGGACGTGTGGGAGCCCGAGCAGATCTTCTGGGGCCCCGAGGACGCCTGGCTGGGCGATGAGCGGTACACCGGTGACGCGACGATGGCCGAGGACGTGGGCTCCACCGAGATGGGGTTGATCTACGTCAACCCCGAAGGTCCCAGGGGCAACCCGGACCCCGTGGCCGCGGCAGCGTTCATCCGCGAGACATTCAAGCGGATGGCGATGAACGATGAGGAGACGTTCGCGCTGATCGCCGGGGGCCACACGTTCGGAAAGACGCACGGCGCCGGTCCCGCCGACGCCCATGTGGGCCCCGAGCCGGAAGCTGCCGACCTGGAGTCACAGGGCCTGGGCTGGCTCAGCACCTACGGCAGCGGCAAGGGTGGCGACACCATCACCTCTGGACTGGAAGTGACCTGGACGGACCAGCCCACGCAGTGGAGCAACCGGTTCCTCGAGATCCTGTTCGAGTACGAGTGGGAGCTGGTCAAGAGCCCGGGCGGCGCCCACCAGTGGGTTGCCAAAGATGCCCCGGAGATCATCCCGGATGCGCACGATCCGCACAAGAAGCACCGCCCCACCATGCTGACCACGGACCTGTCGCTTCGTTTCGACCCCGCCTACGAGCAGATCGCCCGGCGCTTCCTGGCGAACCCGGACGAGTTTGCCCTCGCGTTCGCCAAGGCCTGGTACAAGCTGCTGCACCGTGACATGGGACCGGTGGGTCCGCACATGCTCGGGCCGTGGGTTCCGGAGGCGCAGCTGTGGCAGGACCCTGTTCCCGCCGTCGACCATGAACTGGTCACCGAACAGGACATCGCCCAGCTCAAGGCCAAGCTCCTGGATTCAGGCCTGACCATTCCGCAGCTGGCCGGGACGGCATGGTCCTCGGCCGCGACGTTCCGGAAGACCGATAAGCGCGGCGGCGCCAACGGCGCCCGCATCAGGCTGGAACCCCAGCGCAGTTGGGAAGCCGGCGAACCGGAGCAGCTGGCCACCGTCCTCCCCGTGCTGGAGCGCGTGCAGGAGGAGTTCAACGCGGCACAAAGCGGCGGCAAGAAGGTATCGCTCGCGGACCTGATCGTCCTCGGCGGCGCCGCGGCCGTGGAAAAAGCAGCCGCCGACGCCGGGTTCCCCGTCAAAGTGCCGTTCCGGCCCGGCCGCACCGACGCCACCCAGGAGCAAACCGACGTCGAATCCTTCCAATACCTGCAGCCCAGGGCAGACGGCTTCCGCAATTACCTGCGTGCCGGCGTAAAGCTCCAGCCGGAGACGCTCCTGCTGGACAAGGCGTACATGCTGGACCTCTCCGCGCCGGAGATGACGGTCCTGGTGGGCGGCATGCGTGCCTTGGGGACCAACGTGGGCGGCTCCAGCCACGGCGTGCTGACCGACAGGCCTCAGGTTCTCACCAATGACTTCTTCGTCAACCTGCTCTCGCCCGGCACCAAGTGGAAGGCCTCTGAATCGGAGGAAAATGCCTACGAGATCACGGATGCCGCAACCGGTGAGCTGAAATGGACCGCCACCGCGGTGGACCTGGTTTTCGGTTCCAACTCGCAATTGCGCGCCCTGGCCGAGGTTTATGCGAGCGAGGACGCCGGGGAGAAGTTCGTCAATGATTTCGTTGCCGCCTGGGCGAAGGTCATGGAGCTGGACCGCTTCGACCTGAACTGATTGGCCCGTGTTCCGGGCCGGCCGCCTGTGCGGCCGGCCCGGTAGACGGCATCAGGGGCGAACAGCCCCTTGAGGGTTTCCACGTCGCCCGTATTGAAGGCTTCGTAACCGCGCCGCACTACTGCCGCGTCTTCTTCAATTCCCATCTCGAACCCTTTCCGTCATCTTTCTCGGGGGTCCCAGCGATCGATTTTAAGTTCGGCCGTGTTCCGTTGTCCATGGCGAATGCAGGCGTGCCCGGCCCGTTGCTCCGGGCCCACCGCGCCCGCCCTTGGGGCTCGGCTACGATCGTTGAATGGCCCATCTCACCAGCCCCGACGCAACCCTGCACGCCTCGTGGATGGAGGCCGCCACGGAATTCGACGGAGCCCGCATGGATGGCGCCGGCCTTGACGGCTGGGCGCTGGAGGACTTCAAGGACCCCACCGTTTTTGCGCAGCTGGTCGGCACCCTCATCAACGACGCCAAACCGGAAACAGTGCGTAGACCCGGGTACGTCCCGTGCACCTACCTGTGGATCGTGGAGGGCACCACCGTCCTCGGCTCGCTGGCCATCCGGCACCACCTCAACGAGTTCCTCCTCAACGAGGGCGGCCACATTGGCTACAGCGTCCGGCCGTCGGCAAGGCGCCGCGGGCACGCTGCGAAGGCGTTGGCAGATGCGCTCCCGGTGGCCCGAACGCTCGGAATCGAACGGGTTCTCCTGACCTGCGACGAGGACAACTCCGGGTCACGGGCAACGATCGAAAAGAATGGCGGCCGCTACGAGGACACCCGCAACGGCAAGCGGCGCTACTGGATCGGCGTCGGGGAAACTGCGGGGCCTGCCAGGTGATTACCGAACACGCCCTGCTCCCGGTGCTGCCGGGCCGGGAAACGGATTTCGAGGCGGCCTTCAACCAGGCCCGGACGATCATCGCTTCAATGCCGGGTTTCCGAGCGTTGTCGCTTTCCAGATCGGTGGAGTCGCCGGGCACCTACCTGCTCCTCGTCGAGTGGGAGACCCTGGAGGACCATACCATCGGCTTCCGCGGATCCCCCGAGTACCAGCAGTGGCGCCAGCTGCTGCACCACTTCTACGAGCCGTTTCCGGTGGTGGAACACTTCGAGGCGGTGTCCTCCGCAGGACACTGAGTTAAGCAATATTGGGACAGCCCCCGCGCGAGTCTCGCTCCAGCGCGGGGGCTTCCAGTACTTCCTGCCGGGGAACTGGCCTGGAAGCACTTAAGAATTACCGGCCGGCGTGCGGCACCAACCCGTGTCCCGGACTTCTTTGGCCAATCTTGATCCAACCTTGAGCGCTAGCTGCCGGAGGAAGCGGCCCGCTGCTGCCGCAGGATGTAGCGCTGCAGCTTTCCGGACGGCGTCTTTGGCAGGTCCTCGACGAAGTGGATACGGCGCGGATATGCGTGTGCGGCGAATTGCGTCTTGACCAGGGCCTGGAGTTCAGCGACCAGGGCGTCGCTTCCTATGGTCCCGCCGGCCAGGACAACGTAGGCTTCCAGGACTTCTCCGCGCAGTTCGTCGGGGGCGCCCACCACGGCGCTTTCCGCCACCGCCGGATGCGTGGACAGGACGCTCTCCACCTCGAACGGACCAATCCGGTATCCGGCCATGATGATCACGTCGTCATCCCGGGAGGAGAAAAAGTAGAAGCCGTCCTCGTCCACCATGCCCGCATCACCGGTCAGGTACCACTTGCCGTCCGCGCTGAACCTCCCGGCCGTCTTCTCCGGCGCATCCTGATACCCCCGGAACCACATCATGGGGCTCCCCGCCACGTCTACGGCAACGCGGCCCAGCTCACCCGGCGCGGCCGGTTCGTCAGCATTGTCCTTGAGGACCGCGCAGCTCCACCCCGGCAGGGGCCGGCCCATGGAACCGGGCCGCAGCTCCGTCCTGACGTCGTCGTGCCAGGCGTTGATGATCATCATCCCGTGTTCGGTCTGTCCATAGTGGTCCCGCACCGGAACCCCAAGCATTTCCCGGGCCCAGCTGATCACCTCCGGGGTCAACGGTTCGCCGGCGGACGAGGCGCGCCGAAGGTGGAAAGGACCTGTTCCGGCGCCGGCTTTCGCGCGCATGGTGCGGTACACCGTGGGAGCAGCGGCGAAGTTGGTGACGGAAAAAGCCTCCAGCACCTTGAAGCTGAGTTCCGGGGAGAAACCCGGTCGCAGCAGCAGGTTCCGCCGCCCCGCCGCCATCGGGCCGAGGATCCCGTAGTACAGGCCGTAGGCCCAGCCGGGGTCTGCGGCATTCCAGAACACATCCTCCTCGCTGACGTCCAGGCCCAGTTCGACGTACTGGCGGAAAGCGGCCAACGCCCGGAGCGGCACCGGCACACCCTTGGGAGCGCCGGTGGTTCCGGACGTGAAGATCAGCACCAAAGCACCTTCACCGCCCACGGCTTCGGCCGCGATGCCGGGTTGTTGCCTGGCCAGGAGCGGGCCGAGCGCCACGTCGGGAAGGGAGGCCTCCGCACCGGCCACCACCACGGCGGCCCCGGTTTCCTGGATCTTCGTCCGCTGGTCGGGGTCGGTGATCACAGCCTTGGCGCCGGAGGCTGTGAGGCGAAGTTCGATGGCGGGCCACGCGAAGGCCGTGAACAGCGGGACATGGACTGCCCCGCGCCGCCAGATGGCCAGGAGCATGACCACCAGGTCTGCCGACTTGCCCATCAGGGTGGCCACGGCATCCCCGGGCCCAATCCCCATTTCCGCCAATGCAGCCGCTCCCCGCTCCGAGCGCTCCCGGAGATCCCCGTAGGTGATGTCCTCCGCAGAGAGGTCCGCTGCAACCACCGTAAAGGCGACGGCGCCCGGATCGTGGCTGTCGCACAGGAGCTCCGCTGCGCAGGCATCGGCCGCGCCGTAAGTGGCAAGAAGGGCATCAACGGCGGGAACCGGACGGGACATTCGTTCTCCTTTGAACAGCGTGGCACGGGGGCAGTGGAATAAACCTACTGCACAGTAGGGCCACCGGGCGTCCCCCGGCACTGTGTGGCAGGCACGCGGCAAGGTCCCGTGGCCCGACACGTCGCTCCATCAAAACTCAGCCCTTGGCGCCCGGCGGCCGGATGATGCGCCGCTGGGTGGCTGCGGCGATGGCGGCCGTGCGGTTGTCCACGCCGAGCTTGCCGTAGATGTGCACCAGGTGGGTCTTGACCGTCGCCTCCGAGATGAAGACCTGCCTGGCGATGGCCCGGTTGGACAGGCCGGTGGCCAACAGTTCCAGCAGCTGGACTTCCCGCGGTGTCAGTGAGGTTCCGGGGTTGCTGATCCGGTCCATCAGCAGTGCTGCCGCCCGCGGCGCCAGGGCCGTGCCGCCGGCCGCGGCCTGCAGCACCGCCTGCCGCAGCTGTTCCGGGGGTGCGTCCTTCAGCATGTACCCGCTGGCACCGGCCTCGACAGCGGCAAGGATGTCCGCGTCGGTGTCGTAGGTGGTGAGGATGAGCACCGGTGGAGCCGGGTGGAGCTTCCGGATCTCGGCAGTGGCGGTGACGCCGTCCATCCCCTCCCCCATCTGCAGGTCCATGAGCACCACATCCGGCATACCGCCCAGCGCTGCCAGCCGCGCCAGTTCGTGCAGCGCAGCCCTGCCGTCGGAGGCTTCAGCGGCAATGGAAATGCCGTCGAACCCCGTCAGCATGGCCCGCAGGCCGGCACGCACCACGGGATGGTCGTCCACCAGCAGGACCCGGACCTCACCCATCGCTTCCTCCCTCCAGCGGGGCAGCACCGTCCGAAACGGCACTGTCCACCGGCAGCCGGATGGCCACCACCGTTCCCTCCCCGGGTGCGGATTCCACCGCCAGCGAGCCGTTCAGGCCGTCAACGCGCTCCCGCAGCGAACGCAGCCCGAACCCGCTGCCGTCCGCAGCGTCCGGGGCACCGGCCGCACGGGACGGCTCAAAGCCCGTGCCGTCGTCGTAAATGTCCATGGTCACCTCCGTGCCAAGGAAGGCAAGGGTGACGACGGCGTTCGCTGCCCGGGCGTGGTCGCGGACATTGGCGAGGCTCGCCTGCGCCGCCCGCAGCAGGGCCACGCGCACAGGCTGGGGCAGATCCTGCGGCTCACCGTCCACCTCCAGCCGGCACCGCAGCGCAAGCCCGGCGGCTGCGGCGCCGGTCTCCGTGGTCCCGCACAGCCGGCGCAGGGCCTCCACCAGCGTGGTCCCCTCAAGGTGCGGCGACGACAGCCCGCGCACAAAGCTCCGCGCCTCGGCAAGGTTGTCCGCTGCGGCCTGCTGCACCAGCGCCAGCCGGGCGGCCGCCATCGGTTCGTCACCGTCGGCCAGCGACTGTTCGGCGGCCCTCCCCAGGAGCACGATGCTGGACAGCCCCTGCGCCAAAGTGTCGTGGATCTCCCGGGCCAGGCGCTCCCGCTCCGCCAGCACCCCGGACTGGTGCTGGGACCGGGACAATTCCTCGCGCGTGCGCCGCAGTTCGTCCGCCGCACGCCGCTGGTTCTCTGCCTCCCGGTAGAGGGCCGCGTAGGCGAGGCCGGTGATCACGGAGAACACCGCGCCCAGCACGGGCCCCACCACGGCGGCCGCAGGCGGGACCGGCGCGCCGCTCGCTGCCCACTGGGAGACGATCACCGCCGCGGTCATCAGGGCGATCGTCAGCAGCGCCGCGCGCCGCGGCAGCAGGTGCAGATGCAGGAAGAAGATGGGGAAGGCCAGCCAGGCGAAGTCCGCACTCCCGGCAAGCAGCACCGCCCACAGGGCCGTGACCAGGCCCAGCCACAGGAGGCCGTAGCGGCGGGGGTTGAAGCCGATCCTGGCTTCGGCGTGCCGCTTTTCCAGGACGGTCCCAGCCAGGTAGATGACGGCCAGGACGACGGCGGCTGCCGCCCACAGCCAGCGCAGCGGACCGCCGTCAAGGAACAACCGGACCAGGGCGACGGCCAACAGGACGGCGAACCCAGCGTGCAAGGTGACGCGCAGGACCCGGAGGATCGCGGCCGATGACGCATTTTCCAGGGCGGCCAGCGGCCCCTTGGCCGGGGCGCCGCCGGTTTTTTGCGGTGACGGCGGCAGGGGCGTGGCAGGCATTTCATCAGCTTATGCCGGGCCCGCCGGGACGGGATCAACCAAAAGGTTGACTGCGGGCTCAACCTTTCCATTCCCGCGGATCAACCGTCCCCGCGATGCCGCCGCAGGCTTCCGCCGGGAGAGTGGAAGGACAAGAGAATCCACCCTGCTGAGAGAAGAAACAACGTGTTCCTGGCAATCCGCGATATCCGCTTCGCCAAAGGCCGGTTCGCCATGATGGGCGGCGTCGTAGCCCTGATTACCCTCCTGCTGGTCATGCTGTCCGGCCTGACGGCGGGACTCGCCGAGCAGTCGACGTCGGCAATCGGCAAGCTCGGTGCGTCCGCCGCCCGGCCGGTGGACGTCATCGCGTTCGGCGCCCCCGGGGCCGGCACGCCCAAGGCGTCCTACACGGAAAGCTCCGTGACGGCCGGGCAGGTGGCCCGGTGGAGGAACCAGCCCGGCGTCCAGTCCGCCGAACCGCTGGGCATCACCCAGACCCGGGCGCAGGCGGCCGGCGGCGCGGGGACCGCCAACGTCGCCGTGTTCGGGGTCTCGCCGGGCAGCCCGCTGGCACCGGTGGAGGTATCCGCCGGGACCGCGGTGCTGGGCGCCTCGACGGCGGAAGCGCTGTCCGCAGGCCAGGGCGACAAGATCTCTGTTGGCGGCATCGAGTTGGGCGTAGCCGCCGTGGTGCCGGACCAGTGGTACGCGCACACCAGCGTGGTGTGGACTGCGTTGCCCGCATGGGCAAAGGTGGCGCACGTGTCCGACGGCGACCAGCTGGCCACGGTCATCGCCGTCACTTCCGTGCCCGGGACCGCGGTGGACGGGGCCGAGGCCAATGCGGCCGCAGGCACGGTCAGCGAATCCCGGACCGGATCATTCCAGGCCCTGGGCTCCTTCAAGAGCGAGAACGGGTCCCTGACCCTGATGCAGGCCTTCCTGTACGGGATCTCGTCATTGGTGATCGTTGCCTTCCTGACGGTCTGGACCATCCAGCGCACCCGCGACATCGCCGTCCTGAAGGCCATGGGCGCCTCCGGCTCCTACATCCTTAAGGACGCCATGACCCAGGCCGCGATCGTCCTCGTGGCCGGGGCCGCCATCGGTGGAGCAGTGGGCGTCGCCGCCGGTGCGCTGGCGGCCCAGGCTGCCCCGTTCCTGCTGAACGCCGGCACCACGGTGCTTCCCGTCGTCGGGATTGTTGCCCTGGGCCTGGCCGGCGCCGCACTGGCGGTCCGCCGCGTCACCAAGGTCGATGCGCTGCTGGCGCTCGGCGGCAACTGATCCGCCCTTACGAAAGGAACGCCATCATGTCCTCCCCCACCCCTGCTCCCCTGAGCCTGGTCGACGTCACCCTCGAATACCCCGATGGCGGCGGGACCACCACGGCCCTGGACCGGGTCAGCCTCACGGCCCGGGCCGGTCAGCTGGTCTCGCTGGTGGGCCCGTCCGGCTCGGGCAAGTCCAGCCTCCTGGCCACCGCCGCCACCCTGGTCCGCCCCACCCGCGGGCAGGTCCTCATTGACGGCACGGACACAGCCGGCCTCAAGGACAAGGAACTCACCGCCCTGCGCCGGGACAAGGTGGGCATCATCTTCCAACAGCCCAACCTGCTGGCATCGCTCACGGCCGCCGAGCAACTCATCATCAGCGACCACCTGCGGGGCAGGTCCGACAAGGCGGCCCGGGCGAAGGCTGCGGAACTGCTGGACGTCGTCGGGCTCGGTGGCAGCGCCCGAAAACTGCCGCACCAGCTCTCCGGTGGCCAGCGCCAGCGGGTGAACATTGCCCGGGCACTCATGGGCAATCCCAAAGTGCTGCTGGTGGACGAGCCAACCGCCGCCCTGGACCACGAACGCAGCGCCTCGATCATCGGGCTGCTGCGCCAGGTGACCACCGAGTTCGGGGTTGCCACTGTGATGGTCACCCACGACACCGAGTTCGTGCCGCTGACGGACCTGGTGGCCACCATGCGCGACGGCAGGCTCACCGCGCCTGTGCTGGCGGGAGCCTGAACACGGGCCTCACCCCGGATGGCCCCGGCGGGATCACCGCCGGGGCCATCCTCATCGATGCTGCCCGCTGGGCAGCCGGGCTAACCTTTCGGGGTCACCTGGAGCCGGTCGAACGAGACCTGCTTACCGTCCTTGTCCAGCACCACCACGTCATCACGGCCGTTTTGCACGCCGGCGGGCAGGATGAATTCCACCGTGTTGTCCGTGGTGGGGAAGATCCAGCCGATCCGGTAGCTGCGCTTGTTCAGGTACACGTAATACCACTGCCCGTAGTCGAGCCCCGCGAGGACCACTCTTTGGCCGTTGCGGTATTTGTCCGCGGTGCCGAGGTCGAACGGTGCCACCTGTCCGTCCAGGTCCTGCACCGCAAGCGCGGGAACCAGGTCCGGCTGGGCAGGCTGCACATTCAACTGGATGGCACCGCCGGTCACCGTGGCGGACACGCCTTTGGCACCGTTGTTTGCCGTGGCAGCGAACGTGACCGGTCCAAGCTTCCCGGCCGCGACGTCCGCGGCGGTCAGGCTGTACGACCGGGTGGCCGCCAGGGTGCCGCCCGCCGCCAGGTGCGGTGCCTCGATGCCGGCATCCGGGGCGTCCACATTGTCCAGGGAGACGTTTCCGGCGTTGCCCAAGGTGTAGGTGTACGTGATGGCGTCGCCTGCGGAGGCATAGCGGTCGCCGTCCCGGTCCGTCCACTCGGCCGCAACGGTGCCGTCAAGCCTGGCGTCCCGGACTTTCACGTCGGTTTCGCCGCCGTTCACCGCGTAGGTCCGGGTGGTCTGGCCGGCGGCACTGACCTCCCAGGTGGAGTCCGGGACAAAGAATCCCTGGTCCGCTTCCGCGGCCGTCACGGTGTGGCGGGGCGTGGCACATGTGTACCCCTGTCCGGCGGGAAGGACGCTGTAACGGCAGTTGCCCGGCCCCTCGGGAAGGAACGGGCTGAAGTTGCCGGCGGTGGGGACCACCTTTTCCACCAGCGGACTGCTGTTGGTCACATCAAATTTGTACGGGAACGCTTCGCCTGCCGTGTACGGCTGGGTGGCGAGGTCGCGGCCGGCGTCGTTGCGGCTGCCTGCGATGCCGGCGGACACCAGCCCGTCCCGCAGCGGCACCGCGGCCCCGCTGAAGGCAACGGTCTTGGTGAGCGTCGGCGTCGCGCTGGCCGTGATGCTGAAGGTTGCCTCGGGGACGAAGTAGCCGCGGTCGATGTCCTGCGCGGTGAGCGTGTGCTTGGCAGTGGTGCAGTTGTAGGAGGCGCCGGCGGCCAGGTTGTTGTACCGGCAGTTGGGCGCCGACGGCGGCAGGAAACCTGCATCGAAGTTCCCCGAGACCGGCACCGAGTTGGCCGTCACGTTCGCCGTGCTTTTGACGGCGAAGGTGTACCCCAGCACGTCGCCGGCTTTGTAGGGGTTGGCCGCCACGTCCCGGGCGGGTGCAGCTCCCGTGATGCTGAGGCCCACCTGCGGCGCCACCGGCACGGTGGCGGTGAACGTGGACTGCGAGACCCGGCCGTCCGCCGTCGTTAGCGCTGCGTTGAGGTTCTGCGGCCCGCTGGCCGTGGCCGCCGCAGTCAGGGCGACGTTGACGGCAACCGAGGCGCCGGGGGCGACGTCGGGCACGGGCACCGTGGTGGCGGACCAGCCCGTGGGGGTAAAGACGGTGGCGGTGGCCCCTGACAGGGTGGCGGCTTCCTGGTTGGTCACCGTGACCGCCACCTGCTGGGTGGCACCGGGCGCCGTGGTGACGGCGGGGACGGACAGCGGTGCGCAGGCGTAGTTGAGCCAGGCGTCGTCGAAGGTGGAGAACTGCATGTTGTCCGTGTAGTTCCCCTCGTAGAGAACGCCGAACCTGCCATCCTCCAGCCGGGTCACGGTGGAGTAGGCGGAGAACCCGGGACGGATGGTGCGCACCCCGGGCCAGGTGGCGCCGTCGTCGCACGAGACCCGGGCGGAGACGTTCTCGCGCGCGGTCTTGGAATTGGCGTTGGTGAAGACCAGTTTCCTGGCGTCCGCCGTGCCCGGGGCAGCGGTGGGGAACATGCGGGCGATGGAACCGTTGTTGGCCGGATCCGGCAGCTCCGTGTCCTGCGTGACGGGACCGTAGGTGGCCCCACCGTCGCTGGAAACAGCAACCTTCCGGTAGCCCTGGTTGGCGTTGTCCCGGGAGTTCAGCAGGACCCTGCCGTCGGAGAGCTCAACGGTCTTGTTCTCATCCATCCGGTCACCCACGTTGGCGCCCTTGTGCCAGGTGGCACCGTGGTCGTCCGAATAGACGCTGTACGCCTGGATTTTGTTCGTTCCATCGGCCTGGCGGACGTCACCGGCATACTGCTGGATCAGCCGGCCCTTGTATGGGCCGTACTTGAGCTGGATGCCTTCGCCGGAGGATGCGAAGTTGGACCGGACATCGCCCGCAACCGGGCTGGTGCTGCTGGCGCCCGGCTTGGTGACGTTGGTGATGAGCCGCGGCCCGGTCCACGTGAGGCCGCCGTCGGAGGATTCGATCACGGCGGAGGAAATGACGTTGCGGTCCGCGTCATCATTGCCGAACTGGCTGCCGCCGAATCCTTGGTCCTTTGAGTAGACGAAGAACGCAAAGACCTTGCCTGCCTCCGCGTCGTAGACGTAGGAGGGATCGCTGTAGCCGTATTTCGGCCCCGCGGCATCGGCCACGTGGCCTGCGGCAATCACCTGCACCGGCCCCCACGTGCGCCCGCCGTCCGTGCTGCGCCGCTGGACGATCGAGTTGGGGTTGGGCGCGTCCGCGGAGCTGCCCGGCCGCCCGTCCCAGGCCGCCAGGACCACACCGTTGCCAAGGTAGGTCAGCGCGGGGATGCGGTAGAAGAAGTTGTCCGCGGTGCGGTCGGACCCCAGGTTGGTTTCCTGGAAGTTTCCGGGCGGATTGGTGGGGCTGTTGCCAGGAATGGGCGCCGCCTGCGCCGCAACACCTCCGGCAAGCAGTGCCAGGGCCAGGGCGGCTGATCCGGCGGTTCTGCACAGTGTCAGGGGTGTGCGGTGTCTTTGGGAATGTGGCAAAGGGACTGACCTTTCTGGATGCCGCGGCGATGCGGCTCTCGGCAGGGCGTCGCCGTTCAGGACCTTCAAATGTTGTTCCCACTACGTACGACGTCCTACCAATGTAATGTGCCGACAGTCACAAAGCCAGAGGTGGCTATGCTGTAGATGTGACATCCCATCTCCTTCCCGCCACCCGCGCCGCACGCCCCGCCATCCCCGCCGCGCGGCCCGCCGTCGAGCATGTCCTGGCGGCCCGCGGCCGCGGCGGCTACCGTCAGTACCGGATCCCCGCCCTCGCCGTCACCGTCAGGGGGACACTGCTCGCGGCCTATGACGGCCGGCCCAACCTGGACGATCTCCCAAGTCCCATCGACCTGCTGATCCGGCGCAGTACGGACAGCGGGCGCACCTGGAGTGGCCAGGAAGTGGTGCGGACCGGAACCGGGCTGGAAGGATTCGGGGACCCCAGCCTGCTCGTTGACGCCGAGACCGGACGGATCTTCCTCTTCCACGCCGCCGGGACGCATGCCGGCTTCTTCGAGGCCACAGCGGGGATGGACCACCACGACCACCAGGTCCAGCATTGCGATCTCAGCATGTCCGACGACGACGGCCTGACCTGGCAGCACCGGCGCATTACGGCGGACCTCAAGGCAAGCAGCGGACGGGAGATCACGGGCATCTTCGCCGCGGCCGGCCAAGGGATCCAGGTCCACTGCGGCCCGCACCAGGGGCGGCTGGTGCAGCAGTATGTGGTGTTGAGCGGGGGCAGGATCATGGCAGCCTCGGCCTACAGCGACGACCATGGCGATACCTGGCGGCTTGGCCGGCTGATTGAGGGGACAGCCGACGGCGGCGCCCCCAACGAGAACAAGGTGGCCGCGCTCAGCGATGGCAGGCTGCTCCTGCACAGCCGGGCCACGCCGCAGCGCCTTGCGGCCGTCTCCGACGACGGCGGCCACAGCTGGAGCACGCCGGTTCCGGTCGCGGACCTTCCCGATCCCAGCGACAACGGTTCACTGGCCCGCTTCGACGGATTGCCGCCCGTCACCGGCCTCGCCGCGCCGGCCACGGATTCCTGGCTATTGGCCACCAACAACCAGGACCCCAATCTGCGCCGCAACACCGTGCTGAGCCTGTCGCCCGACGACGGCGCCACCTGGCCTGCCAAGCTGGTGCTGTGCCCGGGCAGCTCGGCGTACTCCACCGCCACCCGCCTGCCGGACGGCAACATTGGTGTGCTGTACGAACGCCAGGGCTACCGCGAGATCGTTTTTGCCTCGGTGCCGTCGGGCCAGCTCACCGGCCAGCTTTCGTCACCGGATACAGCAGGGCCCGACGCCGGCCTGCCGCCATCGGAGCCGGGCCTGGTCTTCGACATGGAGTTGCGGTCCATCACCCCGGGACTTCCCGACGTGTGGCAGAACGCCGGCGAGTTCCACGTGATGGCGCCAGGCAAAGACGGCTGGGGCGCCGAGTCGTGGAAAGAGATCGGCCAGGCCTACTCCCCCGACCAGGCCCAGGTCCTGGGCACCAGGGAGGCGCAGGACCTGAACTACGGCCCGGTCATTCCCGGGTACAAGGCCGGGGACATTCTGGCATTCACCGGAAGGGCCCGGAATGACGGCAGCCACACCGCCCGGGACGTGCGCCTGCACGGTCCGGGGGCAGGGGAGTTTCCGGCAACCGACCTCCCGCCGGGCCAGGAGGTTCTCTACTTCACGCCCACCTACACCGTGACGGCGGAGGACGTGGAACAGGATGCGTTTGAGGTTGCCTTTGCAGTGGAAGCAGCGGTGGGGGCCGGCAGGCGACAACTGTCCCGGACCTTCCGCTGCGACGTCGCGTCGGGAGCCATCACCGTGGCCGGGAGTACCGGGCGCTGAGCCGCTATTCCCCCACCAGGACCGACATGTGCCGGAGCCGCTCCACGCGTTCTTCCGGCGACAGCTGGTCAGGACCAAGCCCGACCTTGAACCCAAGGATGGGGAGCGGACCCGCTGCGGCAAGGCACCGGTCAATTTCGTGGCGGTTCAGCATGGAGCTGGGCGGGGCGCCCTGGATCTCCACTGCGGGGAGGTGCGCGTCGATCCACGCATAGCCGAAGCCGGTTTCCTCCGGCGAGCAGCCGGAAAAGACCAGGCCCTCGAGGACGCCTGCTTCACGGCCGAGCGACAGGTGTTCAACTGCCGTTTCAGGACTGCCTGATTCGATGACTGAGCGCGCCCAGTTAACGGTCACACCCACGCGCTCCAAACCTTGGTTCCGGAGCGAAACGGCGATGTCCACCTCTTCGGCAAAGGACAAGAACCCCTTCTCCGGACTTGCCCCTGGGCGTGGGGCGTCGCAGTGTTCGATCAGCACTCGCGCCGATCCCCAGTCCCACTCCAGGACTTCCTTGAGCGATTCCTCGAACCAGCGGGCGGAGGCGCCCCCGGTAGGCGCGGAATGGAGTTCAACAGCCTCCACCTCATGCCCGGCATCCTGCAGCCCGCGGGCATACTCCCGGACACCCGCCGCGAAGTCGAGGGCTTCCCGCCGGCCCGCCGTGTCAGCGGAGGCCAGGCCGAACGCCGCGTTGGCGGCCAGCCGCTGCATGGTCCCGGGGATGGCGGTGACCACCGCGGACCAGGCCTCCGGCGCCCCGGCGGGCCAGCCGGTCCCGCCATGCGGACCATAGGGAAGCTCAAGTCCGCGGATCGGGGAAATGGCAGCGAGGCCCCGGTAGAACTGCTCCTGCAGTTCGACGGGCTGGGCGGGGTAGGCGCCGACAATCAAGGACAAGGAAGCTCCATTCGCGAAGGGTATGGCGTCAGGCCAAGCGTAAATGCAAGAAACATTAGTCCACTTGACGCTGGCTGTGATGGGACTTACAGTTTTCCATACGAGCTAGGACATCCTACATCCGATAAACATCTCCTGAACGGTGAGGCCAATGAACAACATCAAGAACCTGCCGCTGGTCAATGACGCCAGCCGCCGGAACTTCCTCAAACTCGGCGGGGCCATGGGCCTGGCCGCAGCCTTTGCCAGCTCCCTGGCCGCCTGCGGTGGACCGGCCGCCACCACCAGCAGCTCAACCACCAACACCTCGCCGATCAACAAGGACCTCACCATCGAGGCCGGCATCTCCTACGCCCTCTCCACCGGCTTCGATCCCATTTCCTCCTCCGGCGCCACCCCCATGGCCGCCAACCTGCACGTCTTCGAGGGCCTGGTTGAGCTCCACCCGGCAACCCGGGAGCCCTACAACGCCCTGGCTGCAACTGATCCCAAGATGGTCAACCCCACCACCTACCAGGTGGCCATCCGCGAAGGCGCCACGTTCCACGACGGCACCCCGGTCACCGCCGAGGACGTGGTCTTCTCCTTTACCCGGGTCATGGATCCCGCCAACAAGTCCCTGTTCTCGCAGTTCATCCCGTTCATCCAGGACGTCAAGGCCCTCGACGCCAAGACCGTGGAATTCACGCTGAAGTACGCCTTCCCCGGCTTCGGACCCCGGATCTCTGTGGTAAAGGTGGTGCCCAAGGCGCTCACCAACTTCCCGGCCGGCTCGGACCAGCTGAAATCCTTCGATGCCAAGCCCGTTGGAACCGGCCCGTACAAGCTGGTTTCCGCCGTCAAGGACGACAAGATCATCTTCGAGGCGAACCAGGCCTACAACGGCCCCATGCCGGCACTGGCCAAGGGCATGACCTGGCTGCTGCTCTCCGATGCCGCCGCCCGCGTGACCGCAATGCAGTCCGGCCGGGTCCAGGCCATCGAGGACGTCCCCTACCTGGACATGCAGGGGCTCAAGTCCGCAGCCACCGTTGAATCCGTACAGTCGTTCGGCCTGCTGTTCCTGATGTTCAACTGCTCCGCCGCGCCGTTCGACAACAAGCTGGTCCGCCAGGCCCTGCACCACGGCCTGGACAAGGACTCCATCATCAAGAAAGCCCTGTTCGGCAACGCCAAGCCGGCCAGCTCCTACTTCCAGGAGGGCCACCCGGACTACGTCAAGGCCAAGAACGTCTACAGCTACGATCCCAACAAGGCTGCAGACCTCCTCAAGCAGGCCGGCGTCTCCAGCCTGGAGTTCGAGCTCCTCACCACGGACACCGCGTGGGTCAAGGACGTTGCTCCCCTGATGCTGGAATCCTGGAACAAGATCCCCGGTGTCAAGGTGACCCTCAAGAACCTGCAGTCCGGCGCCTTGTATACGGACCGCGTCGGCAAAGGCGACTACAAGGTGGTTGCGGCGCCAGGCGATCCGTCCGTCTTCGGCAACGACGCAGACCTCTTGCTGAGCTGGTTCTACGCCGGTGACACCTGGATGAAGAACCGCGCCTACTGGGGCTCGACGCCTGAGCGTGCCCAGCTCGTGGACCTCATGACCAAGGCCGGCCAGTCGTCCAAGGATGACGCCAAGAAGCTCACCGGGCAGATCGTGGACCTGGTCTCCGAAGAGGTGCCCCTCTACCCGCTGTTCCACCGCCAGCTTCCTAGCGCCTGGGATGCAAAGAAGCTCAGCGGCTTCAAGCCCCTTCCCACCACCGGAGTTTCCTTCGTTGGTGTGGGCCGCACCGCCTAGCCACACCAACCGGAGACTACATTGACCACGATATTGCGCCTCCTGGGCCGGAGGCTGGCAGCCCTGCCGCTGATGGTCCTGGGCATCACCTTGCTCGTGTTCCTCGTCCTGCAGGCCGCTCCCGGCGACCAGGCGAGCAGCGCCCTGGGCGAAGGGGCCAGCGAGGAAGCGAAAGAGCAGTACCGGCAGGCGAACGGCCTGAACGATCCGCTGCTGCTGCAGTACTTCCGCTTCCTTGGAAAACTCCTCCAGCTCGACCTCGGAGTCACCACTCCGCCGGCGAAATCCGTGGCAAGCATGATCGGCTCAGCCTTCCCCCTGACGCTGCAGCTGACGCTCCTGGGCGTCATCATCGCGGTCGTGGTCTCGCTGGTCTTCGGCATCATCGGCGCCTTGTACCGGGACAAATGGCAGGACCAGCTGGTGCGGGTCTTCTCCATCGCCGCGGTGGCAACGCCGTCGTTCTGGCTGGGCATCCTGCTGATCCAGTGGTTCGCCCTTGGTCCGGCTCCGCTGTTCCCGTCCGGCGGCATTGCCACCCCGGAATCCGGGTTCGGCGGCTGGCTCAACTCGATGGCGCTGCCCGCCCTGGCACTGGGCATCCCGGTCTCGGCTTCCCTCATCAGGGTGGTCCGCACCTCCATGGTGGAGGAGCTGGACCGGGACTATGTCCGCACCGCCATCGGCAACGGCGTCCCGTACCGGGAAGTGGTCTCCAGGAACGTGCTCCGCAACGCCCTGGTCACTCCGGTCACCGTGCTGGGACTGCGGATCGGCTACCTGCTGGGCGGCGCCGTCGTCATTGAAATGATCTTTGCGCTGCCCGGCATGGGCCAGCTGATCCTCAACGGCATCACCAACCTTGACGTGAACCTGGTGCAGGGCGTGGTCCTGACCATTTCCGTGACTTTCGTCCTGGTGAACATTGCCGTGGACCTCCTCTACCTGCTCATCAACCCCCGAATCAGGACCGTGTGACCCATGCGCAGCAAACTCGCTGAACGTCTGAGCGCCCCCGGACTTCGCTTCAAGGCCCTGCCCTGGGGCTCCCGCCTGGCCCTCTCCTTCCTGGTGGTGATCGCCCTCGCGGCCCTCTTCGCCCCGGTCCTGGCACCGCACGACCCGCTGGAGACCTTCCTGCCGGCCACGCCTCCCGGCGCCGAGCACTTCTTCGGCACCGACCGGCTGGGCCGCGACATCTTCTCCCGCCTGCTCTACGGTTCCCAGTCCTCGCTGATGATCGGCCTGGGCGCCGTGGCCCTGGCGGTCCTCGCCGGCGCGTTCCTCGGCTCGCTCGCCGCGACATCCAGCAAAGCCGTGAACGAACTGCTCATGCGCCTCATGGACATCCTCATGGCGTTCCCGGGCATCGCCCTGGCGGCGGTCCTGCTGGCGGCATTCGGCAACTCGGTGCCCACCATCATCGTGGCCATCGCCATCATCTACACCCCGCAGCTGGCCCGGGTGGTCCGCGCCAACGTGCTCGCCCAGTACGGCGAGGACTACGTCCGGGCGGAACGGGTCATCGGCGCCGGCCGCTTCTACATCCTGGCCAAGCACATCGTGCGCAACACCGCGGCCCCCGTCCTGGTGTTCGCCACGGTGATGGTGGCCGACGCGATCATCCTCGAAGCCTCGCTGTCCTTCCTGGGCGCCGGCGTGCAGGATCCGGCCCCGTCGTGGGGCAATGTGATCTCCTACGGCCGCAACTTGGTCCTCTCCGGCGGGTGGTGGGCCACCACTTTCGCCGGCCTCACCATCCTGCTGACCGTGCTGGCGCTGAACATCCTGGCCGAAGGACTCACCGATGCCATGGTGAACCCGCGGCTCCGCAAGGCACCTGCGGTGAAGGACGACGACGGCGCTGCGGCATCGGTGGCCGGCGCGGCTGTCGCCGCGGTGGACACCGAGGTGGCCACCTCGGTTGCGCAACCCTCAGTCGTAGAGGAACACGAGCTCGACGGCGTCCGCGAGGCAACAACTGCGAATGCCGGCGAGCGCGAGCTGGCCCATTCCGCCCTGCTGACCGACCGCCGCGCGGCGGCCGCCACCCCGCACGCCCTGCTGGACCGCGAGCTGGAACTCCTCGCCGCCGTCGAGGCCACCCGCACCGACCGGCTGCCCCAGGTCCCCGCCAACACCCGCACCGTCCTGGAAGTCAGGAACCTGTCCATCCGGTTCCCCGGCCGCTTCGGTGACACAGCCATCGTGGACAACGTCTCCTTCACCGTCCGCGAAGGCGAAACCATGGGCCTGGTGGGTGAATCCGGCTGCGGCAAGTCCATCACGTCGCTGGCCATCATGGGCCTGCTGCCCAAGACAGCGAAGATCACCGGTTCCATCACCTTCGACGGCAAGGAACTGCTGGATCCAAAAACCGGGCACAGCAACGTCAAGGCCTACCAGGGGCTTCGCGGCGAACAGATCGCCATGGTCTACCAGGACGCGCTCAGCTCGCTGAACCCGTCCATGAAGATCAAGGACCAGATGACGCAGCTGACCCGCCGCGGCGGCCGGAAGACACCGGCCGAACTGCTGGAGATGGTCAAACTGGACCCCGTCCGCACCCTGGCCAGCTACCCCCACGAGCTCTCGGGCGGCCAGCGCCAGCGCGTCCTGATCGCCATGGCGCTCTCCCGCTCGCCCAAGATCGTGGTGGCAGACGAACCAACCACCGCGCTGGACGTTACCGTCCAGAAGCAGGTGGTGGACCTGCTCAACGAACTGCGGGAGCAGCTGGGCTTCGCCATGGTGTTCGTCAGCCACGACCTGGCGCTGGTGGCCTCGCTGGCCCACCGGATCACGGTGATGTACGCCGGCCAGGTGGTTGAATCCGCCCGCGCCTCCGAACTGCTGCGGAACCCGAAACACGAATACACCCGCGGCCTGCTGGGTGCCGTGCTCTCCATCGAAGCGGACGCTGCCCGCCTCCACCAGATCCCCGGCACCGTGCCTTCGCCCCAGGATTTCGCCAGCGGCGACCGCTTCGCACCCCGGTCGCTGCGCAGCGATGCCGACCCCAACCAGGCACTGGTCCTCACCGCCGTGGGCGGGGACTCGGACCATTACTGGGCCAGCCACCTTAAGGAGGACGCCAAGTGAGCGTATCCACCGGCAAACCGGTCATCGAACTCAAGGACGTAAAGGTCCATCACCGCGCACGCACCGGGGGGCTCTTCCGGCCCAACATCGTCAAGGCCGTCAACGGGGTTGACTTCACCATCAGCCGCGGCGAAACGGTGGGCATCGTTGGCGAATCCGGGTGCGGCAAGTCCACCCTGGCCTCGGTCCTGGTGGGGCTGCAGGCGCCCACGTCCGGCGAGGTGCTGTTCCACGGCAAACCGGCCATCAAACGCAACGCCGCCATGCGAAAGGAGTTTGGCCGCGCCGTCTCCGTCGTCTTCCAGGACCCCGCCACGGCACTGAACCCGCGCATGACCATCCAGGACATCCTGACCGACCCGCTTCAGGTCCACGGCATCGGCAACGCCGCGTCCCGGGCCGCCAAAGTCAAGGAACTCCTGGCGCTGGTAGGCCTGCCAGCCTCCGCGGCGGAAGTAACGCCGTCGCAGGTTTCCGGCGGGCAACGCCAGCGTGTTGCCATCGCCAGGGCCTTGGCCCTTGACCCGGACATCATCGTTGCCGACGAACCCACCTCGGCGCTGGACGTGTCCGTCCGCGCCCAGGTGCTGAACCTGCTCTCGGACCTGAAGACCCAACTGAACCTGGGCATGGTGTTCATCTCCCACGACATCCAGACCGTCCGCTACGTTTCCGACCGCATCTGCGTCATGTACTTCGGCGAAATCGTGGAGGAAGGACCGGCGGCCCAGGTGTTCGACACCCCCCGGAACGACTACACCCGCAAACTCCTCGGTGCCGCACCCAGTTTGCTGCACACCTGAAATTTTCAACCCCACCTCTTACAACCACGCATTGGAGTTTTCCGTGTCTTCCCAGTTCTCGGGCGTCATTCCCCCTGTCGTCACCCCCCGCCACGCAGACGGCAGCATCGACACCGCCTCGCTGCAGAACCTCACCAAGCACCTGCTCGACGGCGGCGTGTCCGGGCTCTTCGTCCTGGGCTCCTCAGCGGAGGTGCCTTACATGACCAACGCCGAACGCGCACAGGTGGTCAGCACCATCGCCGAGGCGAATTCTGCTGCTGGCGTAGCCCGCGTGCCCCTGATCGTCGGCGCCAACGAACAGACCACCAACCGCGTCATCGAGGAAGCCAAGCGGGTGGTGGACCTTGGCGCGGATGCCATCGTGGTCACCTCCATGTACTACGCGATCGGCAACGCCGAGGAAACCGAAACGCATTTCCGGAGCATCCATGCAGCCGTTGACGTCCCGGTCTTCGCCTACGACGTCCCCGTGCGCACCCATTTCAAGCTCCCCACCGACCTGCTGGTCCGGCTGGGCCGCGACGGCGTCATCGCCGGCGTCAAGGACTCCTCCGGGGACGACGTCGCCTTCCGCCAGCTCCTGCTCGCCGCCCGTGGCATCGACAACTTCGACATCTTCACCGGACACGAAGTGGTGGTGGACGGTGCCCTGCTCGGCGGCGCACAAGGTGTTGTTCCGGGCCTGGGCAACGTGGATCCCCGCGGCTACCGCAACCTGGTGGACGCTGCAGCTTCCGGCGACTGGGCGAAAGCCGCCGCCGAACAAGACCGCCTGGCCGACCTCTTCGAGATCGTCTACACCCCCAACGGACGAGTCTCCGGAGGGGCGGCCGGGTTGGGTGCCTTCAAGACGGCGCTGCAGCTCATGGGCGTCATCGAATCCAACACCATGAGCGCACCCATGCAGGCGTTGAACGAAGAAGAGACCACCGCGATCAAGGTCATCCTCGAACGCAACGGCCTGGTGTAAAACGCTGGTGATGTACGCCGTTGGTGTTGATCTTGGCGGTACCAAGACTGCAGCGGGAGTGGTCTCTGCCGCGGGGGAGGTTCTGTTTTCGGAGACCATCCCTACGCTGAACCGTGACGGCGGGTCCGCCATCCTCGATGCCACTGCTGCGCTGGTTACCGCGTTGATTGGCCGGGCCCGCAAAGAGGGCCTGGCCGTGTCGGGGGTTGGAATCGGCTCCGCCGGTGTGATCGATTCCGCCCGCGGCGTGGTGGTCTCGGCCACGGATGCCATCCGGGGCTGGGCCGGGACGGCACTGACCGCAGGCCTGGCCGCCCGGCTGGACCTGCCGGCGTCGTCCGTCCGGGCAGTGAACGATGTCCACGCCCACGCCCTGGGTGAAGCCTGGACCGGAGCGGCCGCAGGGACTGCAAGTTCATTGCTGGTGGCGTTCGGCACGGGCGTTGGCGGCAGTTTCGTGGTGGACGGCCGGCCCGTCCTGGGACACCGGCATGCCGGCGGACATGTGGGCCATTTCGCCTCACCGCACGCCTTTCACGGGGGCGTTGCGCTGGCGTGCGTCTGCGGCGGGTCAGGGCACGTCGAAGCGATCGCCTCGGGCCCGGCCCTCCTGGAGGCCTACCTCCGGCTGGGTGGCACCGCCCCTGCCCGCGACGCCCGCGGCGTCTTCGCCCTGGCCGGCGCCGGCGACACCACTGCCGCCAAGGCCATCCACACCTCCGCTGCGGCCGCCGGCCAGGCGGTGGGCGGCCTGGCCAACATCCTCGATCCCGAAATCGTTGTGGTCTCCGGCGGCCTGGCCGATGCCGGGGAGCGGTGGTGGGAGCCCATGCGGGTGGCGCTCCGGGCTGAACTGCTGCCGGCGCTGGGAGACCTGCCGGTGGTACCCGCGGCCCTGGGCAATGCCGCTGCCCTTGTGGGCGCGGCCCGCCTGGTTCTTCTGCCCCTCCACACCAGCCAAGGAAGCACTCCATGATCCTGTCCCCCGAAGCCCTGGAATCCCTGCGGGGCCGGCTCATCGTGTCCTGCCAGGCCTACCCCGGCGAACCCATGCGGGATCCCCGCACCACCGCCCAGGTGGCTGCCTCCGCCGTGATCGGCGGCGCCGCGGCGGTCCGCGTGCAAGGCCTGGCAGATATCCAGTACACGCGCGCCGCCGTCGAGGTTCCGGTCATTGGGCTCTGGAAAGACGGGCATGACGGGGTCTTCATCACACCCACGTTCAGGCACGCCCTGGCCGTGGCCAACGCCGGCGCCCACGTGGTGGCGGTGGACGGGACCCGCCGTGACCGGCCGGACGGCCTGACCCTGGCGCAGACTGTCGCCGGGATCCACCAGGAATCCCACGCCCTGGTCATGGCGGACTGTGGTTCGCTCCAGGATGCCGCCGCCGCCGTCGAGGCCGGTGCGGACCTCATCGGCACCACCTTGGCCGGTTACACCGGCGAGCGCCCCAAGACCGCCGGCCCGGACCTGGAGTTGCTGGCGGATATCGCAGCGGCCGGTTTCGGTGTCCCGCTGATCGCCGAGGGCCGTGTCCATTCGCCGGCGCAAGCCCGGCAGGCCCTCGACGCCGGCGCCTTCGCGGTGGTTGTGGGCACGGCCATAACGCACCCCGCCACCCTCACCGGCTGGTTCGTGGACGCCTTGGCCTAACCGCGGCTAACCGGTCTTTTGCAACGTTGCGTTGCGGGTCAGCAGTTCGGGAGCTTGGGGCTGCCGCGGTTCAGTGAAGGGCATGACCAGCAGGTTGCGGTGCAGGGTGACCCAGCCGTCCCGTTCCATCGGGCCGTGATCAAACTGGTCGGGGACAAAGAGAATGTCCCTGCCGTCGGGGTCCTGCACTTCCGCCAGGATGTCCCGGCCGTCGGGGATGTAGTCGCAGGCCTCCCAGTAGGACACCTGGTCCAGGTCATACTTCCCCACCAGGCATGCGACGCCTGACGTCCTGGCCGGCGCGGCGTAGTAGGTCATGGACTCATAGGAGGCGAGCTTCCGGGATTCACGGATGACCGCTTCGCGGTCCTCGTCCTGGATGGCCTGGATGGCGTCGCTCTTGGTCAGCTGCCGTTCCAGCACTGCCATGGTCCCGGGCGTTGCCATCAGGAAGTGCGTGTAAATAAGCCAAAGACCCGCGCAGGTACCCACGCCCACCACGGCGGAGAGGGTGATGATGAGTTTCCAGAACAACGTCAACGGTTGCGCCTGCCGTTTGGCGTTCATGGATGCCCGCTGCCGAGGTCTCCGTGCGCCGGACGCACGGCTGTGACGGACTCGGTGATATTCAAGCGCTGCCCCCTCAGGCTGTTGATCTTCCTGCACGCTACACCGTGCAGGCGGCGCCCTTTTGCTTTGCCTTCGTGTCGCAGCCTTCGCCGTCGTGCCGCAGCAACGGGCCGACGGGCAGGATCCTGTGGTGGCGGCCGGGCGGCCGGGACACGGAGGGACGGTCCTAGACGCCAACAGCCTCCCGGGGAACGCGCACGGGAACCTGGCCGCTGCCGGGAGCCAGCAGTGCCGCCGCGGCTTCGTCTGCCACCACCGTCACGTGCTGGTGGAGTTGCAGCGCGGATGCGGGGCAGTCCTCCGAGACCTCGCCGTGCAGGGCGCGGGCGAGGATGCCGGCTTTGTCAGTTCCGGCCACCACCAGGAGCAAGTGCCGGGCCTCGAGGATGGTTCCGAGTCCCTGCGTGATGCACCGGCGCGGCACGTCGGATTCGGACGTGAAGTACCGGGCGTTGGCGGCGCGCGTGCGTTCGGCCAGGACTTCCACCCGGGTGCGGGAGGAGAAAGCGGATCCTGGTTCGTTGAAGGCAAGATGCCCATTGTGCCCGATGCCCAGGAGTTGCACGTCCACCCCGCCGGCAGCACGAATGGCAGCGTCGTAGTCCTCGGCTGCCTGCCCGGGGTCCGCCGCGTTGCCGGCGGGTACCCGAACGAGCGCCGGGTCCATTCCCAGCCGTTCGGTCACCTCCCGCCGCACCACCTCGCCATAGCTCTGCGGGTGTCCGGCAGGCAGCCCGACGTACTCGTCCAGGGCGAATGCGCGGACCCCGGACATGTCCAGCCGGTGCCCCGCAAGGGCTGCGTAGGCAGGAAGCGGAGAGCCTCCGGTCGCCACGCCCAGCACGGCGGCTGGCTTGGAGCGGACGACGGCGGCAAGAATCCCGGCGGCGACCACACCGGTGGCGGCGGCATCGGGAACGACAAAGATTTCCAAGGCTGGGCTTTCTCGTAAGGAAGGACTTAAGCAGGGCATGCGGCAGCCGGGCCGGCCGGCGTAGGGCCGCCTGCCGCGGAAGCGTGGTGGATCCGGGTTTGCGCCGCTAGGCGGACGCGACGTCCTTGAGTTTTTGGCGGATGCCGTCGAAGTGGCGCTGCAGGCGTTCGGCCGCGAGCGCCTTGTCCCGGTTGGCCACGGCCTCGTAGATGTCCCAGTGGATCCGGGCCTGTTCCTCCAGGTTGACCGGCCCCGATCCCAGGGCCTCATGGATCTGCCGGTAGACCTGCCAAAACACATCCATGAGATTGATCAGGAGTTCGTTGTTCAGGGGGGCATAGAGCTTCCGGTGGAATTCCGCGTCGTGCTCGGCCAGCGGCTCACCTTGGGCTGCGGCGGCCTGCATGGCCTCCATCGAGGACTTCAGGTCCGCGAGGTGTTCCTCCGTCAGCAGGTCGATGGCTGAACCAATCAGCCCTGACTCGAGGGCCTGGCGCACGTCGATGAGCTCCATGGCTTCTTCGCCTTTGTGCCGAAGGGACAGCCGGCCGCGGAACGTCAGTCCGGAAACCAGGGCGCTGAAGTTGTTGGGTGCCACGAACATGCCAAAGCCATGGCGGATTTCGATGACGCCGAGGGCTTGGAGGACCTTGAGGGATTCCCGGACGGTGTTCCGCCCGACGCCGAGCTCTGCGGACAGCTCGCTCTCGGTGGGCAGCGCATCGCCAACATCCAGGCCACGTTCCAGGATGAGCTCCATGATTCGGGTCTGGAGGGCATGGGACCGGATTTGTGCACTGAACCTTGCGGGCGGTACCGCTGCGGATGCTACTGTCACGTCATCTCCTTTGACCGCACCGGGCGGCGGCCTCTCGTCTTCCATTAGTGTACAGGAGATGGGACGTCCTTCGTCTTATTTCGTTCATGCTTCCGGGAGCACGCACCACAGACCACCTTCGCCTCATGGTGCCCCGCGCAGAATTGATCCGATCTTGAGGCAAATCTTGCACCCCCTAGACATTTGAGGTCCACGCTGGAGGTATCAGACAAAACCAGCTTGGGGAGCAGGAAGTCATGGGAACCAAGACAGCATTGGACAACGAAGTCACCACAGTCGGAGGCGTGCTGACCGACCTCCAGCCGCTCGATTTCCACACTTTGGGGCTGGCCGGGTGCATCGACCGGCTCACGGCACCGCTTCGCCAGCACGGAATTACGGTCCACTGGGATACTCCGCACTGGGGCATCGAGATCCCGGCGGACTGTGCCTCCCTGCTGTACCAGTCGGCCCGGGAAGCCCTCAGCAACGCCTTTAAGTTCTCCGGCGCATCCACAGTGACCGTCCAACTGCTGGCCGTTGACCACGGGATCCGCCTGGTGGTGGCCGACGACGGTGCGGGCTTTGACCGGGACGCCGCCACGTGCGGGCGGCACCACGGGTACGGGCTGCGGCTGATGGCGGTGGCCGTCCAGGAAGCCGGCGGCACAGTGGAGATCACATCCACACCGGGCAGCGGCACCAGCGTGACGGTAACCCTGCCGCTGGACTAACAAGCTCGGATGGCCGCTGTCGCTGGGACGGCGGCCATCCGTATTCACGCCCGCGGCAGGACGCCAGCGTGAAAGCTTGGCATTGTCCGGTTCAAGCGTCGATGCGTCCGGGCGGATGGGCCTCCGGGACCCTGGCCACGAAGACCGAACACTCATCAGATGTGACCGTCACCAGCCGGGCAGGTAGTCCGGAAGGCAGAAACCCCTTGCGCCCGGTATTGCCGTCTATTACGTTGTAGTCGTAATCGAGAAAGCGCTTTCCTGCATTCTGGCGGGACCCCTGAGCGCGGCAATCACCAGTGGAATCGGATGACATGACGGACAGCACCCTCATCAGGTGGATCGATGGACAGGCCCCGGCAGAAATCAGCGGCGGTACAACGTGGGGCATGCCGTTCGCCCGCGGCTCAGTGCCCGGCGCTGATGCACTTTCGGTGGCGGACGCCGCCGGCACTCCCCTCCCCAGCCAGGCGTGGCCGCTGGCCACGTGGCCGGACGGCTCCCTGAAATGGGCGGGAATCGCCCTCCCGGCGACGGACACCCCGTCGGAAACCTACCGGGTGCGGACCGGCGCCGGTACGCCCGCAGCAGCAGGCCGGCAGGCGCCGGAAGGTACGGCCGTCACGGTCACCGAGGATGCCGGCGCGCTGACAGTTGATACCGGCGTCTTGCAGATGGTGATCAACCGCAGCGGATCCACCCTGTTCAGCAGCCTGTCCAGGGACGGCAGGCCCGTTGCCCGCGACGCACGGCTGGTCAGCCTGCTGCAGGACGGCGTTCCCGAAGGGGCCGGAACCGCGGGCCGGAAGGCCTTCACCGGCGAGGTAACCGCCGTCGTCCTGGAACAAGCCGGGCCCGTGCGCGCGGTGGTGCGGCTGGAAGGGCGCCACCACCCCGACCTGGCGGACATCGCGCATCGCGACTGGCTGCCGTTTGTGGTGCGCTTCTACTTCCACGCCAACGCCCGCAGCGTGCGCATGGTGCACTCCTTCATCTGGGACGGGGACCCGGAGCGGGACTTCCTGGCCGGCCTCGGCGTCCGGTTCAGCGTGCCGCTGGAGGCTGAACTGCATGACCGGCACGTCCGGATCGCCGGGGCCGACGGCGGGTTCCTCACCGAGGCCGTGCGCGGCCTGACCGGGCTGCGCCGGGACCCGGGCGCGGACGTACGGGAGGCGCAAATCGCCGGCCGCGCCACTCCCCCCACGGAGGCATGGAACCCCGAGGTCTCAGGCCGGCTGCACCTCATCCCCAGCTGGGGCGACTACACCCTTACCCAGCTCAACGCGGACGGATTCGAACTGCGCAAGCGGACCACCGGCGGCCATGGCTGGGTGGGAATCTCCGGCGGCACCCGCTCGGCAGGCTTCTGCTCCCTGAGCGACACCCGCGGAGGCCTGGGCGTGGGAATCAAGGATTTCTGGCAGTCCCACCCGGGCCAGCTGGACATCCGCGGCGCTGCTACCGGCGAGGCAACCCTGACGACATGGCTGTTCTCCCCGGAAGCCCAGCCCATGGACCTGCGGTTCTACCACGACGGCCTGGGCCAGGACACTTTCGAGGAGCAGCTCGAGGGGCTCGAGATCACCTACGAGGACTACGAACCCGGATTCGGCAATCCCACCGGCATTGCCCGCACCCACGAGGTGACCCTGTTCGCCTATGACGCCACCCCGTCCACCGTGGGCCTCGCCGCCGACGCCGCCGCCGCGTCCACCCCGGCGCTGCTGCAAGCCACGCCGGAACACCTGCACTCCGTGGGCGTCTTCGGTGACTGGGACCCGGTGGACCGCAGCACTCCCGCACGTGCCCGGCTGGAGGACCAGCTGGACTTCCTCTTTGACTTCTACGCCGGCCAGGTGGAGCAGCGCCGCTGGTACGGCTTCTGGAACTTCGGCGACGTGATGCACACGTATGACTTCGACCGGCACGTGTGGCGCTACGACGTGGGCGGATACGCCTGGGACAACTCCGAGCTCTCCCCCGACCTGTGGTTGTGGTACTCCTACCTCCGCTCGGGCCGGGCAGACATCTTCCGCTTCGCCGAGGCAATGACCCGGCATACCGGCGAGGTGGACGTGTACCACCTGGGGCCATGGAAGGGCCTGGGTTCCCGGCACAACGTCCAGCACTGGGGCTGCAGCGCCAAGCAGTTGCGGATCAGCACCCCCGCCTACCGCCGCTTCTACTACTACCTCACGGCCGACGAGCGCACCGGAGACCTGCTGAGCGAACTGGTGGACAGCGACCGGAACTTCCTGGGCCTGGATCCGGTCCGCAAGGTGCGCCCGGATGCTGCCACCTACCGGCCCAACCGGGGCGCCCTGGGCGTCGGGCTGGGGACAGACTGGGGATCCCTGGCCGCTACCTGGCTCACCGACTGGGAACGCACCGGAAACCCATGGTCCCGGGACCGGCTGCTGGGCACCATGGCGGACATCGGCGCGCTGAAGTACGGCTTCCTCACCGGCGAAGCCTTGTACGACCTGGACAAAGGCCGGTTCGACACTGGCCGCGAACAGATCCAGGTCTCACACCTCAGCGCCGTCTTCGGGCTGGTGGAGATCTGCAGCGAACTGGTGGACCTGGTGCCGGATGCGGACTTCGAACGGGCCTGGCTGCAGTACTGCCGCCTGTTCCTGGCCACCAAGGAGGAGCAAGTGGAAGCGGTCGGCCAGCCCTTGGAGGGCGTCTACCTGACGCAGGCGCACAGCCGGCTGACGGCGTACGCGGCGGCAAGGTTGCAGGATCGTGACCTCGCAGCCCGGGCCTGGGACAAGTTCACCGAGGGTGGCGAGCACCTGAACCACGGATCCGCCTTCACGCTGCGCCGGATCGAGCCACCCCACGTACTGCTGCCCGTGGACGAGGCACCCACCGTCTCCACCAATGACACGGCGCAGTTCGGGCTGGCGGTGATCCAGAACCTGGCACTGGTGGGCAAGTACCTGGACTGACAAGTCCACCGCCGCGGACAAACGGGCGACGACGGCACCTGGCCAGGTGCCGTCGTCGCCCGTTTCCGTTCGCAGGAGCGTCAGGCGCGTCCGCCGACGACGGTGCCATCCTGGACTACGTATTCCAGGTGGTCGGCGATGTCCGCCAGCACGGCAATGTCCTCCACCGGGTCCGCCGAGAGCACCAGCACATCAGCGTCCGCTCCGGGGGCGATGACTCCCAGTTCACCCGGGCGGCCCAGCAGTTCGGCGGCGGTGGTGGTCGCGGACCGGATGGCGTCGATGGCCGGCTGGACCTTGCCCAGCAGCCGGAACTGCTCGTTCTGGTGCCGGTGCATCCCGCCCAGCAGGTCCGAGCCGTACACCATCTTCACGCCGGCCTCGTGCGCCCGGGCGATCGCTTCCAGGCCGCTGCTGAGGACTGAATCCACCTTTGCCCACATCTCCTCGGTCAAGCCAAACTCCTTGCCTTCTTCCTTCAGCGCCCAGTAAGTCACCAGGGTGGGCACCAGGAAGGCATCCCTCTCCAGGAAGAGCCGCAGGCTCTCGTCGTCAAGGAGGTTGCCGTGTTCAATGGACCTGACCCCAGATTCGAGGGCGCGGTTGATGGCCCGGGCCGTGTAGGCGTGGGCTGCCACGTAGCGGTTGGCCGCTTCCGCTTCTTCGACGGCGGCCCGCATCTCCTCGAGCGAGTACTGGGTGGAGTCGATGCGGTCCGTCGGGGAAGACACACCTCCGGACGCCATGATCTTGATGTGGTGGGCCCCCTTGCGGAGCTCGTCGCGGGCAGCGGCGCGCACGGCGTCCACGCCGTCCGCCACCCGCCCGATGCCACAGCATCCCCGGCCGTTGGGTTCGTGGTCCTCGCCGGGAAGGCGCATGTCGCCGTGGCCACCGGTCTGGCTGAGGGCGCGGCCGCAAAAGTGCAGCTTCGGCCCCTCCAGGAGCCCCTCGGCCTGGGCTTTCGCCAGGCCAAAGTCGGCGCCTGAGAGGTCGCGCACGGTGGTGAAGCCCCGGCTCAGCATGCCCTGCATGATCCTCGCAGTCTGGGCGTACACGTACGAGGCGGGCGTCCAGGTCAAGGACCGGAAGTCCGCGCTGGAAGCCACCACGTGGACGTGGGCGTCAATGAGGCCGGGAATGACGTATTTGCCCGTGCCATCGATGACCCGCGCATTATCCGGCGCTTCCGCACCAGGCCCAACGCTGCGGATTTTTCCGTCGGAGGTCACGACGTCGGCCAAGGAGAAGGTGCCGGCATGGATATCCAGGACGTGGGCGTTCCTGATGACGAGTGGTTCGGTGGAGGAGGTCACGGGAGGACTGCATCCTTTCCTGTCGTAATGGTTTGGTCTGAATCGATGAAGGCTGCGGCAAGCCTTTCGGAGGCAGCGGACACTGCCGCGGACGCCGCGTCCAGGCTGTGGCCGGTGTACTGCCCCTCGGCGTCGAGCAATGCCAAGACGCCCACCACCTCGCCGTGGCTTGTCACCGGGATGTTGATCACTGCGCCGCAGCCCAGGGACTGGATCAAGGCGACGTCCGTGAACACCTCCGCGAGGGCGGCGGCATCGGGAGCGAGGAACGGCCGCTGGTTGGCTATGACGGTGTCAAGCCAGCCTTCGGAGATTTCCACCGACTTTTCGGCACCCAGCGGGTAGTCCACCGGGTGGCTGGTGGAGACCCTTCGGAGCACGGAGGGCCCCGGCAGCCAGCGCAGCGCGGTGAACAGGATGACGCCCGGTTCGCGGCGGAGGTGCTCGTAGATTTCCTGGAAGGCGGGGTTGGGATCCTGCGTCATTTGCCGCCTCCCAACACGGCTGCCTGCTCGGGTTCGGTGCGGGCATTGATGTCTTCCAGCGATTTGCCCGCCGTGGACGTTCCGAAGATGACGACTCCGAGAACGCCCACGGCCAGGACCACTGTGGTCATGGTGAACACGCCGCCGAAGCCGAGCGTTGCGGCGAACACACCGATGATGGACGGCGCCAGGATGCTGCCCACGCGCCCTACCGCGCTGGCCAGTCCGACGCCGGTGGCGCGCATCCAAGTGGGGAAGAGTTCCGGGGTGTAGGCGTAAACCCCGGCGTAGGTGCCGTTGAGGAAGAAGGACAGCGTTGCCGCGGCCACCAGGATCATCCCGGAATCGTTGGACTGGCTCAGCCAGAACGCACTGAGGGCCGAGCCCGCCAGGTACAGGGCGATGGTGTTCTTGCGGTCGATCCGGTCGCACAGCCAGGCCGCGGAGAAGTAGCCGGGGATCTGCGCAAGGTAAATGATGATGGAGTATTCGAAACTCTTGGTGACGGTAATTCCGCGCCCCACCAACAAGGTGGGGATCCAGGAAAAGAATCCGTAGTAGGAGAAGGTGATCACGAACCAGATCAGCCAGATCACGGCGGTCCTCCGACGCAGGGCGGGAGACCACATGACCTTCAGGGCGTTCCAGATGCTGATCTTCTGCCCGTGTTTGGTGATGTCTTCCCCACCGCCTTCCACCACCGGAAGCTCCTTGCCGGTGGCGAGGAGCACCTTCTGCTCGAACCCTTCCACCACCCGTTCAGCCTCCGCCGCACGGCCCTGGCTCATGAGGAAGCGGGGTGATTCGGGAAGGCTGCGGCGCCACCAAAGAAGCAGGAGGATGGGGACGGCGGTAATGACCTGGGCCCACCGCCAGCCGTCGTCACCCAGGGGAACCACAAACCGCCCGATGAGCGCCGCGGCCACGAAGCCGAACGAAAAGAACCCGGCCAGGGTCCCGATGAACCAGCCGCGCCGCTTGGGCGGAATGAACTCCGAAAGGAACGGGGCGATGATGACGCTCTCCGCGCCGGCGCCGAGTCCCGCCAGGACCCGGGCAACAAGGAAGACTTCGAAGTTCGGGGCGACGGCGGCCACCACGGACATGGCGCAGTAGAAGGCAAGCGCCCACAGCATGACCTTCTTCCGGCCGAACCGGTCACCCAGCCAGCCGGACAGGATGGCACCGAAGAAGAAGCCCAGCGGCGCTGCCGAGCCCACCAGGCCCAGGCTTGCGGTGCTCAGGCCCCAGATCTCCTGGATGCGCGGCAGCAGGAAGGCCACCACGGCGCCGTCCATGCCGTCAAAGGAGTAACCGAGCCCTCCGATGAGGAGGAGCTTGTAGTGTGGACGACTGAGTGGGAGCCGGTCCAGGCGTGCTGTGAGAGACATTGGGAATCCTGCCGAAGTGGGCCAAGTTGTACAGTTTTTAGGATTTGCACAGATCTGTGCATGTAGATTGAAGTTACGTGCATCACTTGCGGAGGTCAATAGGTGAAACAAGAAGTTAACAGCGCCACCTTGACCGAATGGCTCGATGGCCAGGCCCAGGGGCGGAAGCTCGCGGCCCGCCAGCTGCAGGTCTTGGGCGTCCTCCGTTCCCAGCCGCGGCTGGCTTCCTACGGCTCCGTCAGCGACATAGCCGCCGCGGCGTCGTCGAACGCCTCAACCGTGACCCGGACCGCCCAGACGCTAGGCTTCAAGGGCTGGGCGGAGTTCCAGTTCGAACTCCGCTCCCGCTTCCTGGCGTCCTTGAGCGCCGTGGAGATCGCCGCACAACACAACGGCCACGTGAGCAGCCCGGCGCAGGCATCCCTGACCACGGACCGGTCCAACCTGGCCCACTTGGAGCGGACCGTGGACCCTGCCGTGATCCATGCCGTTGCGGAGGCCATGGCAGGTGCGCGGCAGACCCTCATCATCGCCGCCGGCAGCTACGCCATTCCGGGCAAGGCGCTGGAGCACAACGGCATCATCGCCGGCTATGACGTCCGGCTGCTGGATGCCGATGTGGCAGCGTTGACCAATGCGGTCGCGCGCCTGACCCCGGACGACCTGGTCATTGCCATCAGCCTCTGGCGGGTCTATGACAGCACAGTCCGCGCCGTGGACATCGCCCATCAGCTCGGGGCCCGGATCGTCAGCATCACCGACACCGCAAGTTCGCCGGTGGCAGCGCACGCCGTTCATAAGATCGTGGTCCCCGCCGAAAGCGCGGGCTTCTTCCCCTCCCTCACGGGAGCCGTTGCCGCAGTGCAGGCGGTGGCCGTCGAGCTGGCTTCCCTGGACCGTGAACGGTCCACCCGGAGCATTGCGGCCTCGGAGCGGACCTGGGACCAGATGCGGATCATGCATCCGCGGCCGAGCACATAAAAAGACGGCCGCCCCGCCCCCGGATGGGGCGGAGCGGCCGCGCTTTCTTCTCCGTGCTACTTGGCCTTGCCGGCGTAGTAGACCGCCGGCAAGGCCGGGGCCTGCATGCCCTCACCGAGGAAGAAGCTCGGGTGCGGGGGCTGGTTGTAGCCCACGGTCTCGCGCGCTACGCCGGTCCGGTACATGGGATCGTGCATCAGGGTGCGGAGCCGGACGTCGGTGGGTGAGGTGCTGGTATAGATCCGCAACTCGGTGCTGTCAGCCGACGGGAACACCAGCTCTTCGCGCCAATCGCCCAGGAGGTCCGCCTGCAGCGACGGGTTGCCCTTGGTGTAGTTGTTGGTGCGGGCGCCGGTGGCGGTCAACAGCCGGTCGCTGGACTCCGTTTCCCAATTCCACTTGGAAATGGTGGGCACGCCATAGCCGGCCACGGCGTCGAAATCGTGGTCCACGATCTCGCGCAGCAGGTCGCCGTCCCACCAGGCCATGAAGTTGGCGGCAGGAATCTTGTCGGAAATCCGCTCACCCTTGGCGGACATCAGGTAGCCGACGGTGGAGTTCCACGCGGCGTCGCCACCCACCGCCCAGCTCTCCGAACCCGGGAAACGGGGGTCGATGTCGCCGGTGGCGCCGCGGCCGGTGTCCTTGAAGGCCGGGATGCTCCACAGGACCTCACCGGTGGCGGCGTCACGGAAGGTGGCACCGCGGTTTCCACTCGACCGCATGTCCTCGTGCACCGCGAACGTTTCCAGGCCGGGCCGGGAGGGATCGAGGTCGCCGGTATGGATGGCGTCGCCGTGGCCAAGCTTGGTGTTGTACAGCGGCTGGCCGTCGTCGTCGATGGTCATGGAGCCAAAGACGAACTCGTCCTTGCCATCCTGGTCCACGTCCGCCACGGAGAGGTTGTGGTTGCCCTGGCCCTTGTATTCAGCCCCGGCAGCGTCGGAATCGAACTTCCACCGCTTGGCCAGCTTGCCGTTCACCAGGTCATAGCTGACCAGGACGGTACGGGTGTAATAGCCGCGGCTGAACATCATGGACGGATGCTCGCCGTCGAGGTATGCCACAGCACTGAGGAACCGGTCCACGCGGTTGCCGTAGCCGTCCCCCCAGGCGGTGACGGTGCCGCGGGGCGGATCATAGGGAACGGTGTCCATGGCGGTGCCGGCAGCCCCATTGAACACCGTGAGGAATTCCGGCCCGGACAGGACATAGCCCGCGCTGTTGCGGTAGTCAGCCGCCGGGTCGCCAATGACGGTGCCCGCGGCATCCGTGGTGCCGTCGGCGGTCTTGAAGGCAACTTCGGCCTTGCCGTCGCCGTCGAAGTCGTAGGCGAGCATCTGGGTGTAGTGGGCGCCGGCGCGGATGTTGCGGCCCAGGTCGATGCGCCAGAGTTTGGTGCCGTCCATCTTGTAGGCGTCCACGTAGACGTTTCCGGTGTACCCGGACTGGGAGTTGTCCTTCGCGTTGGAGGGATTCCACAGCTGGATGATTTCGTAGGCGCCGTCGCCGTCCAGGTCCGCCACGCTCGAGTCGTTGGCGCTGTAGGTGTAGGCCTGCCCCGCCGGGGTGACGCCGTCGGCCGGCTTATCCAGCTTGATGGGCAGGTAGTTTTGGGCCAGCGGACTGAACCCGGCGCTCAGCTTGTCCTGCCCCTCGCCGTTGCCCACGGTCTTGATGACGTAAGTGGAGTCCGCCTTGCCTGCGCGGTCCACGTAGGTGGTGGTGCCACGGACGGGTTGATCGGTGATCTGGACGCCGTCGCGGATGACGTGGAAGCCCACGCTGTCCTTGTCCAGGCCCAGCATCCGCCAGCCCAGCGAGACGCCCTGGTCCGTCAGGACGGCGACCGGGGCCCGGTCAAGGCTTTCCACCTGCCGCTTCAGCTGCTGCCCTGCCGGCGCTGCCGGGACAGCCGGGGAGCCGGAATTTGCCGGCGTTGCGGGAAGTGCCGGCGCCGCGGGGTCCGCGGCCGCTGATGGAAGGCCGGTGAAGGCAATCGCTGCCGCCGCCAGGGCGGCAGCAGCAGCCTTCGGCGCCCTGCCCGTCCGGGGCGTCGGGGAATACATTGAGGGGTTTGCCAAAAGAACATCTCCTTTGATGCGGCGGCAGCACAGGGCACCGCCCAGCCATTTTGGAACGTTTCATTCACAGTGGACAGTCCGCCTTACGAGTGATTTTGAGGAGGATTGCTGCGAGGAAACGCTTTCTGCCCTTAACGTCTATCAGCGCCTGACAATTTCAGTCAAGGCTTTGACGGGATCCTAATGGGAGAAATTGTTCTGTTACGTTTCTTTCCGTTCGCCGGCGTTTCGCTGGTGGGTGGCCTGTCGCTGGACCGGCGCGACAAGGAGGACCTGGTGACCGTCACCCTGGAGCACCCGGTGCTGCGGCAACGCCAAGGCCAGATCCAGACCATGACCGGCCGCACCCAGCCGGCCATCCTGACCGCATTCGTAGACGCGCTCATCGACGCCCTGGACCAGCTTGCCTGACGGCGGTCCCGCTACTTCCGCGCGGCTGCCCGCAGCAGGGGCAGGGTCCGTGTGGGCATCACTTCCACCAGAGACATCGCGGTGCTGGTGCGGACGACGCCGTCGATGGCCAGCATCGCGTTGGTGATCCGGTGGAGATCGGCGGGGTCCTTCGCAGCCACTTTGGCGAGCAGGTCCGCGTCCCCGGTCGTGGCGTGCATTTCGATAATTTCCGGGATGGTCTGCAGTGCCGCTACGGCCTGGTCGCTGGATGACTGGCTGATGGAAATCGAGATGAAGGCAACCAGCGGCAGCCCCAGCGCCGCTGTGCGCACCCGCTGGCTGAAAGGGGCCAGGCTGCCGTCGTTCACCAGCCGCCTCAGCCTGGCGTGCACGGTGTTACGGGCCACGCCCAACGTCCGGGACAGTGAAAGGACGGTGGCTTGGGGGTCCTGGTCGAGTGTGAGGAGGATCTCGGCGTCCAGGGCATCAATGTGGTGCATAGTGAGCATTTTGCCACTTTCCCGGCAAGTAGGTGCCTGATCTGTCCTGCCCGGGACGTCTGTGTTGCGCAGACGTCCTGCCTCACCCCACCATGCTGTCCATGACCGCTACCCTTCCCGATGCCGCCATGCCGGAACTCCGTGCCGCCGTCGCCCAGCTGCCCGCCTACGTGGCAGGCAAGGGCGCGCAGACTGATTTGACGGCCGCCCTGGCCGCCAACGAGAGCCACTTCGCTCCCCTGCCGTCGGTTGTGGAGGCGATTTCGGCGGAAGCGGGCCGGATCCACCGGTACCCCGGCATGGGAGCGCCGGAGGCCCGGGAAGCCATTGCCCGGCATTTCGGTGTCGCAGCCGAGGAAGTCGCTGCCGGCCCGGGCAGTTCCGGGGTGCTCCAGCAGATCATTTCGGCCGTGTGCGGCCACGGCGACGAAGTGGTGTTCGCATGGCGCTCCTTCGAGGCCTACCCCATCCTGGTGGCGGTGGCCGGCGCCGTTTCGGTGCCCGTGCCGCTCCTGGCCAATGAGCAGCACGACCTTCCCGCCATGGCGGCTGCCATCACGGACCGCACCCGGCTGGTGATCCTGTGTTCACCCAACAACCCCACGGGGGTCTCCATCAGCGCCGGCCAGCTGGAGGAGTTCCTCCAGTCCGTCCCGCCGCGGGTGCTGGTGGTGCTGGACGAGGCCTACATCGAGTTCCAGCGCGGACCCGGCGTTGATGCCCTGGATTTCTACCGCCGGTACCCCAACCTTTGTATCCTGCGCACTTTCTCCAAGGCCTACGGACTCGCCGGCCTGCGGATCGGCTACGCGATCGCCCGGCCGCAGATCGCGGAGGGCCTCCGGCGCACCGCCGTGCCGTTCGGCGTGAACAGGATGGCGCAGGCCGCCGCGGTTGCCTCCCTTGCGGCCGGGGACGAAATCCTCCGGCGGACGGAGGCGGTGGCGGCGGAACGCAGCCGGGTCATCGACGCCCTCCGCGGCCATGGCTGGGACGTACCGGACAGCCAGGCGAACTTCTACTGGCTCCGCGCATCCGACGAGCTCCGCGAACAGGTCCTCGCCGCCCTGGGTGAGGCCGACATCCTGGCCCGCGGCTACGCCAAGGACGGCGTCCGGATTACGCTTGCGGACCCGGACACGAACGACAGGGTGCTTGCCGTCCTTGCCAATCGCGGACGGTTCCTGCCCCAGTCGGGCGCGGCCCAGTGAGCGCCCCCGCGGAAACCACCGCCGCCGCACCCAGCATGGACGGCCGCGGGCACCAGGAAGGGCCGACGGCGGCGCGTCCAGGGCCGTCGTCGGCCGTCCGCCATTCGGCAGTCGAGGACGTCCTGGGCATCCTTACCGGCACCTTCGCAGCGTCCTTGGGCTTGTTCCTGCTCAAGTCGAGCGGGGCGGTGACGGGCGGAACCGCCGGCCTGGCGCTGCTGGTCAGCTACACCGTACCTTTGCCGTTCGGCATCATCTTCTTTGCGGCCAACCTGCCGTTCTTCGCCTTGGCAGTCTGGAAGAAGGGCTGGGATTTCGCCCTTCGGACCGGGGCGGCCATCGCACTGGTCTCGGTCCTGGCCGGCGTGCACCCTGCCGCATTCGGCTCCGTGCACCTGGACCCGCTGTACGGCGTGCTGGGCGGAAACCTGCTCGCCGGCGTCGGGCTGCTGATCCTGTTCCGGCACAAATCCAGCCTGGGCGGTTTCAACATCCTGGCCCTGCTCCTGCAGGAGAAGTTCGCGTGGCGCGCAGGCTACGTCCAGATGGTGCTTGACGTGGCCATCGTCCTGGCATCCCTCGTCCTCGTTGCTCCGCTGATGGTGGTCCTGTCCGCGGTGGGCGCCACCCTGTTGAACCTGGTCCTGGCCCTGAACCACCGGCCCGGCCGCTACCTGGGAATGTAAGCGGACAAGGGCCCATCCCGGCGACGGGAACTGCTATATTCTGTTCACTTGAATTTCCGGGCCAGGGGAGCCCGGATACAGCACGTCGAACGGCCCCACTGTGACTTCCAACAGCATCTCTTCACTTCCGGAATCAGCGGAGGATCTTAGCCCCGCGTACCTCAACTGCCCCACCGGGCTGGTGGAATATTTCTTCTCCGACGGTATCTTCCGCTGGTCTGATGACCTGTACCGCATTTACGGCTACGAGCGTGGCGACGTCATCCCCTCGATGGACATGGCCCTCGCCCACATCGAACCGGACGACAGGCCCACCGTGCAGGCGTTCTGGGACCGCGTGGCGGCATCGGGCGGCCCGTCATCGATCTACGTGTCCATCCGGGACCGAAAGGACCGGCAGCACAAGCTGCTCTTCTCGGCGGACTTCATCATCGAAAACGGTACCCCGGTGGGCGTCTGGGGTGTGGTGGTGGATCTGACCCAATCGATCCATACGGACCGGCACCAGCTGGCAACGGAAGCAGTCGCCGCCTCGGCCCGCAACCGCGCGGTCATCGAACAGGCAAAAGGCATCCTGATGGGCCGCACCGGCGTCACCGCGGACGAAGCCTATGAGCTGATCAACCAACAAAGCCAGTCGCTGAACAAGAAGGTCCATGCGATTGCGCACGAAATCGTGGACCGGGCCGCACAGCATTCCCGCAGCCCACAGGACTGACGCACTGGCAGGGCCCTGAAATATCCTGGCGCGGCCCGGTGTTGCCGCCCGTATGACAACAATCGGAATCATCGGTGCAGGACATATTGGCAGCCAGGTTGCACGGAAGGCCGTGGAGCTGGGCTACGACGTGGTCATCAGCAACTCCCGAGGGCCGGAAACCCTCCAGGAACTGGTGGCTGAGCTTGGCCCCAAGGCCCGCGCCGCCACCGCAGCCGAGGCTGCGGCCGCCGGGGACTTTGCCGTGGTCACCGTGCCGCTGAAGAACTACAAGGACATTCCGGCCGAGCCGCTGGCCGGCAAGATTGTCATCGACACGAACAACTACTACTGGGAGCGGGACGGCAGGATTCCCGCCCTGGACAACGGCGAGGCCACCACCTCCGGCCTGCTCCAGGAGCACCTGCCCGAGTCCAAGGTGGCCAAGGGATTCAACCACATCATGGCCAAGGACATCACCTCCGACGGAACTCCGGCGGGAACCGAAAACCGGCGTGCGCTGGCCACCGCCAGCGACTACCCGGAGGCCGCCGAACTGGTCACGCGCCTGTACGACGAGTTCGGTTTCGACACGGTCAACGTCGGCCCGCTCTCGGAAAGCTGGCGGGTGGAGCGTGACCGCCCGGCCTACGTGAAGCGGCAGACGGCCGCTGAGCTGACCGCCAACCTGGCCAAGGCCCCGCGGACCATCTGACCCTGCAGCAGCGGGTTCAACCACTGGCCGGCAGGTCCTCCTGCCGGCCAGTGGTGCGCTCGGTGGCGCGTGGCGGGTCCTCGATGAGCCGGCTGCAGGGCAGAAAGGGACCAAGGAAAGAAGCAATGAAAGCCGCCCCGAAGGCGGGGAGGTACCCGATCTGCTTACAATCGAAACCTCTGACCACTACTGAGGGACCCATGAAGAAACTCGCCACAGCCCTGTTTGCCGCCGGCCTCGTTGCCTCCGCCACGGCCTGCTCCGCCTCGCACCAACTGACCACCGCTGAAACCTGTGAGCGGATCCAGGCTGTTGTGTCGAACCCCGCCAACAACGCCGGCAAGACGGGCATGAACAACCTCGCCAACCAGATCCGCCCCATCCACGCCGTTGCGTCGGACGATCTCAAGCCCGCCCTCGCTTCGATCCTTGCGTACACGGATGAGCAGGCCAAGGAGAACCCGGACAAGGACAAGCTCGCCGATCTCCAGTCCGGCTACCAGGAGGCCGGCAGCACCTACAGCAAGTTCTGCGGCCAGGCCGCCGGCTAGGCTGCCGGGCGAAGGAACCGGCCGCCCCTCCGGGCGGCCGGTGACCTTTCAGAGCGTCGCCGGGTCTGTATTCGCGCCGCACAGGATCACGGCAACACGTTCATCCTTCCCGGGCACGTAAGCCCCGGAGGCCAGCGCGGCGTAGGCGGCTGCGGCGCCATGCTCCACCACAATCCGGTAGTCGTTCCACAGCGCGGAGCGGGCGGCGACGATTTGTTCATCGGAGACCAGGACGCTTTTGACGCCGCAGCGGACCGCGACGGAGAAGCCGATGTCGCCTATGCGGCGGGCACCCAGGGAGTCCGCGGCGACGCCCGATACCGCGACGTCCACCGGTTCCCCTGCCGCCAGGGCGGCGTGGAGGGTGGGCGCAGTTTCCGGTTCCACAGCCACCACTTTGGCGCGGCCTTCCACTGCGGCAGCCACGCCGGCCATCAGTCCCCCGCCGCCCACGGCCACCAGGACGGTGTCCACCTCCGGCACCTGTTCCAGCAACTCGGAGCCCACGGTCCCGGCGCCGGCGGCAATTTCCGGCTGGTCGTAGGCATGGCAGTAGACGGCGCCGGTCTTCTCTGCGTGCGCAATGGCGGCCTGATAGGCGGCCGCGTACTCTGAACCGCCCTGGACCACGGTGGCACCGATGGCCCTGAGCTTGCCGACTTTGACGGCCGGTGCCGCTTCAGGAACGAAGACCGTTGCAGGCACCCCGAGCTGGGCCGCCGCATAGGCGTTTGCCAGGCCCGCGTTCCCGCCGGATGCCACCACCACCCCCACGTCCGCCTGCAGTTCACCCCGTTCCTTGCTGGCCAGGATCCGGTTCAGGGCGCCGCGGGCCTTGAACGTGCCCGTGTGCTGCATGAATTCGCATTTGAACCAGACCGGGCCGGCGGCGGTGCCGGCATCAGCCTGCAGGACTGGTGTCCTGCGGACAAGGCCCGCTGTCCGCTGCGCGGCCTGGTCGATGTCAGCGCGGGTGATCATTGTCAGACTTCGTCATCCCAGGTGCCCGGCTCCGCCAGCGCCTCTTCGGGCTTCTGTTCCGGGTCAGCCTCTTCGCCACCCACATACGATGCCGGGACCGTTCCGGCAGCATGGCCCTGCTGTTCCTCGCGGATGTTGGATGCTCCCGGCTGTTCCAGGTGCTGGCCGGACTGCGGGGCCTTGGTGACGTCGTCCTTGGTTTCGTCCTTGGCCCCGTCCGGGTCGCCCGGCCCGCGGAGGTCTGCGGTGTTCTGGGGATCGTCGCTGGAAACGGTCATGGTCCTGCCTTTCACCTGGGAACTGCTGTACCGGCCGGGGAACCCCCGACCGGCTTCCAGCCTACGGCCTGGGATTTCGTATTCGATGAAACCTTCACGTCATCCCGGTCCGGCTCCGCCCGGCGTCGTATCCTGCTGTGGACGATGGCCGGCATGGCCAGCCGGCCACCCAGAACCCGGAGCCGAGCATGACTGCAGTCCAGATCATCCCGCTGGTGATACTCGTGGTGATGTTCGTTGCCGCCACCAAGTGGCCGCTGAACATCGGCGTGATGGGACTCGTGGCGTCCTTCGGCGTCGGGTACTTCATGCTGGGCATGTCGGACAGGCAGATCCTTGAGGCCTTCCCGGCCACGATCGTCCTGACCATCATTGGCGTCACGTATTTCTTCAGCATGGCCCAGCGGAACGGAACGATCGACCTCATCGTCAAGGGCTGCGTGCGCATGGTCCGCGGCAAGATGCTGCTGCTCCCATGGGTGTTCTTCCTGATCGCGGCCTCCCTCACTTCCCTGGGCACGTTCTCCCCCGCCGCGATTGCGCTGCTGGCACCGGCCGCCATCGGATTCGCCTATGAATCCCGCATCCACCCGGTGGTCATGGGCGCCTTCACCGTTAACGGCGCCCACGCAGGCGGGTTCTCACCGCTGTCCGTGGCCGGCGTCCTGGTCCACGACATTGCCCTCCGGAACGGCTTCCCGATCTCCCAGGCGGGCCTGTTCCTGGCCAGCTTCGCGCTGAACCTGCTCCTCTCGGTGCTGACCATCGCCTTGTTCGCCCTGCTGGGCAGGCTGCGCGACGGCGCGGGCGTCCGGGGCCAGGACATCGACACCGCTACCGGCCGCCCGCATGGCCAGCAGGTGCTGACGCTGGCACTGATTGCCGGCATGCTCGTCTGTACCCTCGGCTTCCACATGCCCATCGGCTTCGTTGCGCTCTCCGCGGGCCTCCTGCTGGCCTTCATTAACGTCAGGGAACACCGGTCGTTCATCGGCGGGATCTCCTGGTCCACCGTCCTGATGGTGGCCGGCATGATCACCTATGTGTCCCTGCTGCAGCATGTAGGCATGATCGACACTCTCGCCGGGGAGGCCCTGGCACTCGGTGCGCCGCTGCTGATCGCCCTCATCCTGTGCTACGTGATTGGCGTCGGCTCCGCTTTCGCCTCCTCCACCGCCCTGTTGACCGCCTTCATCCCGCTGGCCGGCCCGCTGCTGGCCACGAGCTCGCTCAGCTCTTCCGGGACCATTGCCGCGCTGGCCGTCGCCGCCACCGTCGTCGATGTCTCCCCTTCTCCACCGACGGCGCCCTGGTGGTGGCCAACGCCCGCGACAACGACCGCCCGCGGGTCTACAAGCAGCTGATGTTCTATGCGGGCGGCGTGGTCCTGGTGGCTCCGGCGCTGGCGTGGGCACTGCTGGTACCTACCGGGGTCATGTAGGCGGCTGACTCCGGGCGGCCTGCCCGGGCCCCGGCCGTTCCCCACCCTGTGAATTGCGCCTCACCCGGGACGTTGCGCCCAGGCGCGGCGTTAAACGGGGCATCGGAGGAGGCCGGATGATCATTGTGCTGACAGGCATCGACGGATCGGGGAAGTCGACGGCGGCCCGTGCCCTGGTCGCCGGTGTCCGGGCCCGGGGAGGCCGGGCCCGGTTGGTCAACAACCATGCGGGCCGGCGTGTCATGTCCCTGCTGGCCGCCAGGTTGGGAGTTGGCTTGCCCGCCAGGTTGTCCGACGCCGTCGAGACCGTCCTCAGGGTGGGCAACGTGCTGGTTTCACACCTGCGCGCCGGCCGCTACGACGGCTTGGTTGTCATGGACCGGCACCTCTACTGCCAGCTGGCGCTGCGAACCGCCAATGGACTGCCACGGGGCCGGTTACTTCCATGGTTGCTCGCCCGCCTCCCGGAACCGGACGCCATCTTCCACCTGGACATCGAACCCGCCGAAGCATACCGCCGCATCGTTGCACGTGGCACGGATTCCGAGACCCTTGATGACCTCGCCGCATTCCAGTCGGGATACCGGGAACTGCCGGAGTACGCGGGGTTCGTGAAGCTGGACGCCTCGGTCCCGGCCCATGAGCTGGCAGCCGACCTGGCCTCGCGCCTGGCGCTGCCTTCAGTCACAAAGCCGGATTAGCCTTCCGTATTGTGGAATTTGGTTTTCCTCTTGCGGAATAGTGTGACCGGGATTACGTTGGAAACGAGCCCCGAAAACGGGCTGTTCCCAATTGATAGGCAAAGGTCAATGAAGATCCCTAACCCTGAGGCACTGAAGGCGAGTTCGGTGCCCGCGAAGAGGAAGCCGCTGTATAAGTCGCTCTTCTTCCAGATTCTGATCGCCGTCGTGGCAGGTGTGCTCATCGGGCATTTCTGGCCGGACCTCGGATCCCAACTGAGGCCGCTTGGAGATGGCTTCATCAAACTCATCAAGATGATCATCGCGCCGCTGATCTTCCTGGTGATCGTCACCGGAATATCGGCCGTTGGCGACGTCAAAGCGGTCGGCCGGGTTGGCGTCAAGGCCCTGCTCTACTTCACCGGGGCCACGCTGTTCGCCCTTGTCTTCGGCCTGATCGTGGGCAACATCGTCCAGCCGGGCGCCGGGCTGAACATCGACCCGTCCACCCTCTCCCAGGCCGACCTGGACGCGAAGACCGGGTCCGCGGCACCCAAGGATGCGGCGTCGTTCATCCTGGACATCATTCCCGCCAGCGTCATCGGCGCCTTCGCCAGCAACAGCCTCCTCCAGGTCCTCTTCTTCTCCGTCTTCTTCGGTGCAGCGATCGTCGTGATCGGCCGCGAGCGGTGCATGCCGGTGGTCAATGTCATGGAAACGGTCCTGGAACTGATCTTCAAGATCATGGCCTGGATCATGAAAGTGGCTCCCCTGGGCGCATTTGGTGCCATGGCCTTCATCATCGGCCAGTACGGGCTGGACACGCTGAGTACCTATGCGGTCCTGATTGCCGCCTGCTACGGCGCTGCGCTGGTGTTCATTGGCCTGCTGTTCGTCGTGGCCTGGGGCTTTGCCCGGGTGCCGCTCTGGCATTTCCTCAAATACACCCGGGAAGAATTCCTGCTGGCCCTGGGCACAGCGTCCACCGAAGCGGTGATGCCCCGGATCATGACCAAACTGACCAACGCGGGCTGCTCCCGCGCCACTACGGGCCTGGTGGTTCCCACCGGTTACTCCTTCAACCTGGACGGCGCGGCGATCTACCTGTCGATCTCCCTGCTGTTCCTTGCCCAGGCCTTCGGCCACCACCTTGACCTGGGCCAGCAGCTGGCGGCCCTGGGCGTGCTGCTGCTGACATCCAAGGGCATGGCAGGGGTCCCGGGATCGTCGTTCCTGGCCCTGTCGGCCACGGCCGCCGCACTGGGCATCTTCCCGGTGGCCGGCGTCGCGCTCCTCCTCGGCGCCGACCGGCTCATGGACTCGATGCGCGTGGTGGTGAACCTGCTGGGCAACTGCGTGGCAACGTTCGTGGTGTCCAAGTGGGAGGGCCAGTTTGACCACAGCGTCATGGTGCGGGCCTTCAAAGGTGAAATCACCAACCACGACTCGGCCATCCTGCTCGGCAAGGAAGAGGATTTCGAAGGCCAGGAGTTACAGCGCCTGACCGAAGGCCAGGATCCTTCGCCGAAGTTCCGCGGCGCGCCAACCCGCGACGTCATCCCCGAACTCCCGGCGGATGGGAGTGCCCGCGTGGGGTTCGGCAGCAAGGCACAGTAGGCATCCTGCCCGGCAGGTAAAGGAAAAAAGGGGAAGGCCAGGACAGCGACGTCCTGGCCTTTCCGTCTTTCCTGCCGCTGCCGGCCAAGCGTCCGGCAGCCCGCCGCCAACACGCCTCTCCCTGGACGGCTCCGTGTGGAATAATCCGAGGAAGTGGTCCTAACCGGACCGCTCCAGACGAAGGAGGGGCTGGATGTCCGCCACACCCGGCAACACGGCGCAGGCGGCCACCGCGCCCATCAATAACACCCAGGTCCCCAAGCATGAGCAGCTCCGGCTCATCATCCTCAAACTTGCCAAGGAGGAGCTGGAGCCCGGCGCCCGGCTTCCCAGCGAGCGGACCCTCATGGATTCCTACGGCGTCAGCCGCATCACCGTGCGCGCCGCGATCGGCCGCCTGGTCAACGAAGGGCACTTGGTGCGGGTTCCGGCGAAGGGGACGTTCGTGGCGGACTCCCCGGTCCAGTCCACGCTGCACCTGGCTTCGTTCACGCAGGAGATGGAGGCGATGGGCCACGTCCCCAGCACGGTGGTCCTGGTGGCCGAACAAGTCCCGGCCCCCGAGGACACGGCCGCCGCACTCAGCCTCGCCCCGGGCGCGGAGGCGTTCCACCTGAAGCGGCTCCGCCTTGCGGACGGCCGGCCCGTGAGCGTGGACGACGCCTGGTACAACCCCCAGCATGCGCCGGGACTGCTGGGCATCGACCTCACCGGCTCCGTCTACAAGGCCCTGGCCGCGCAGTTCGGCCACCAGATCGACCGGGCGCGCCAAAGCGTCCGGTCCGAGGGCGCCCCGGCCGACATCGGGGCACTCCTGGGGACTGGCACCGGAGCGCCGGTGCTGGCGTTTGACCGCGTGTCCTATTCGGGCGCGCTGGCCATCGAGCATTCGCGCTCCTGGTACCGCTCGGACCGCTATTCCCTCAGCATGGAGGTCCGCTTGTGAGTCGGTTCAGCCGAGCGTAAACAGCAGCTCGCCGGCACTGACGGTCCCGGCCTCCACCAAGGTGGCAGTGTCCGGCTTGGTATCCAGGACGACGACGGGGCTCACCATTGAGTAGCCCGCAGCCAGGGCTGCCGTGGGATCGACGTGCATGACCGGCTCGCCGGCCTCGACCACGTCTCCTTGCGCCACCAGCACCTTGAAGCCTTCGCCCTTGAGCTTGACGGTGTCGATGCCTACGTGTGTCAGGACGCCGCGGCCTGACGGCTCGACCACCACGAAGGCGTGCGGCAGCATCTTGACCACTTTCCCCGCCACGGGGGACACGACGTCGAACGCCTCTCCGGCGGGCGGCTCCACGGCCGCGCCGGAACCCACCATCTGGCCTGCGAAGACGGGGTCCGGCACGTCGGCCAGCGGAATGACCGACCCGCCGATGGGGGCATAGACCGGCAAGGACTGCGCCACTAGAGGAGGTCCTCGATGTCTTCGGCCAGTGTGTCCGCCTCCGGGCCCACAATGACCTGCACGGCGGTGCCGGCGGCCAGAACGCCATGGGCTCCCGCAGCCTTGAGCGAGGCCTCATTGACCAGTGAGGAGTCCTTCACCTCGGTGCGCAGCCGCGTGATGCACGCTTCCACTTCCACGATGTTGCCGGCTCCGCCCAGGCCTTCGATGATTTTTTCTGCTTTGGACATGGCTGCCCTTTCTGACGGTGCCCGCACGGAGCACATCTTCCTCCACCTGGGCCGGCGGCCCCGGTACGACCAATGCTGGCTTCTTTCGCCACGGGCGGCCCGTCCTGGAGGGATTTTCCTTCCTTGACACCGGACCGTGGGATGAATCACACTGAACTGGTCATAACCAGACAGTACCGGCTGGAACCCATTCTTCACAAGCCCCCACCCGAACCCCGCAGAGGTGCAACCATGCCAACATCCGAGACCAACGCCCTGGCCCCAGAGAAGAAGCCAAACCGGGCCTTCGCCACCCTTCAGCGGCTGGGCCGCTGCCTGATGCTCCCCATCGCCGTCCTTCCCGCCGCCGGCATCCTGCTGCGCATCGGCCAGGCCGACCTGCTCGGCGCCATCCCCGGCTTCGAAGGCGGGGCGTCCGTCATCTCCGCCGCAGGCAACGCCGTCTTCACCTGGCTGCCCCTCATCTTTGCGGTGGGCATCGCCGTCGGCTGGGCCAAGAAGGCAGACGGCTCCACCGCACTTGCGGCGGTGGTGGGCTACATGGTGATCGACGGCGTCTTCAAGGCGATGTCTCCCCTGGTCCTGGACGGCCAACTGGACCCCGCGGGGAAGCCGGCCATGATCAATTACGGCGTCCTCGCCGGAATCGTGGTGGGCCTGTTGTCCGCCGGCCTGTGGCAGCGGTTCTACCGCACCAAGCTGCCCGACTTCCTTGGCTTCTTCAGCGGCCGGCGCCTGGTCCCCATCCTGACATCCGTCACCAGCCTGGTGGCCGGCGTCGTCCTGGCCCTGCTGTACCCGCTCTTCAACGCAGGCCTCTCCGCAGTGGGACAGGCTGTGGCGGGCAACGCGGTACTCGGCGGCGGAATCTACGGCTTCGCCAACCGCATGCTCATCCCTGCAGGGCTCCACCACATCCTGAACTCGGGCGTCTGGTTCCTCATCGGCGATTACACCGACGCATCCGGCCACCTGGTCCGCGGCGACCTCAACCGCTTCTTCGCCGGCGACCCCACGGCCGGCACCTTCATGACCGGTTTCTTCCCCATCATGATGTTCGGCCTGCCCGCCGCAGCCCTTGCCATCTGGCGCCACGCCAAGCCGTCGCAGAAGAAGATCGTGGGCGGCATCATGCTCTCCACCGCACTCACGGCGTTCTTCACCGGCATCACCGAGCCCCTTGAGTACTCGTTCATGTTCGTCGCGTTCCCGCTCTACGTCGTCCACGCCGCCCTGACCGGAACCTCCATGGCCCTGGTGAACGCACTGGGCATCCACGACGGCTTCACGTTCTCAGCCGGCCTGATCGACTTCGTCCTCAACTTCGGCAAAGCACAGAACGCGTGGATGCTGATCCCGATCGGCCTGGGCTACGCGGCCATCTACTACTTCCTCTTCTCGTTCGTCATCAAGCGCTGGAACCTTCGCACGCCTGGCCGTGAGGACGACGAAGTGACGGTGGAAACCGAAGCCGCAAAGTAGACCGCCCACCAACTGCACCCTCCAGCCGAAAGCAACACACCGCATGGAAATCATCATTCTGCCCACCCCTGACGACGTCGCCCGCACGGCCGCGGATGCCATCGAGGAACAGGTCCGCCGCGGCCCGTCCGTCCTGGGACTGGCCACGGGCTCCACACCCCTGGGTACCTACCGCGAACTGATCGACCGGCACCGGAATGGCGGGCTGAGCTTCGCCTCGGCCCAGGCCTTCCTGCTGGACGAGTACGTGGGCCTGCCTGCCGGGCATCCCCAGTCCTACCACTCGGTCATCCGGGACGAATTCACGGCAAGCGTGGACTTCGGCGCCGGTGCGGTCCACGGGTTGGACGGCATGACCCGGGATCCGCAGGCGGAGGCCGCCGCGTACGAAGCCCGGATCTCCGCCGCCGGCGGGGTGGACATCCAGATCCTGGGCATTGGGACGGACGGCCATGTGGGCTTCAATGAGCCCATGTCCTCGCTCGCCTCCCGCACTCGAATCAAGACGCTCACCCGGCAGACCCGCCAGGACAACGCGCGCTTCTTTGCTGCACCGGAGGACGTCCCGGACCATGTGCTGACCCAGGGCCTGGGCACCATCCGGGAGGCCCGGCACCTGCTGCTGCTGGCCATGGGCGAGGCCAAGGCAGAGGCCGTGGCGGCCGCCGTTGAAGGTCCCGTCGCGGCGGTCTGCCCGGCGTCGGCCCTCCAGCTGCACCCGCACGTGTCGGTGCTCGTGGACGAGGCGGCTGCCTCACGGCTCGCCCACCGCGAGTACTACCAGGACACCTTCGGCCGGAAGCCGGCATGGCAGGGACTCTGAGCTCCAGGCGGGTGCCCAGGGCCGGGACCGTGCAGTTGGAGTTGGCGGTGGAGAATGCCGGCGGCGTCCGGCTGGCCGCTGCCGTGGGCGCTGCCCGCGTTGAACTGTGCGCCGCCCTGGCGGAAACAGAGGGCATCACGCCGAGCATCGGCACCATCGGGCAGGCCTGCGGCCTGGGACTTCCCGTCCATGTCCTGGTGCGTCCGCGGCCCGGCGACTTCAGCTATTCGCCGGAAGAGCTCGATGTCATCGAGCACGATGCCACCGCGGCTTTGGCCGCCGGAGCCGCGGGTGTGGTGGTTGGTGTCCTGTCCCCGGACGGCAGCCCGGACATCCCGGCGATCCGCCGCATCGTTGCTGCTGCGCGGGCCGTGAAACCGGAAGCCGAAATCACGTTCCACCGCGCGTTCGACGCAGCCCTGGCAGCTGGTGCCGACCCGGCCGAGGTGCTCTCCTTACTGGAGCACGCCGGAGTGGACCGCGTCCTCACCAGTGGGGGCGGTCCCGACTGCGCCGCGGGGTTGGAGATGCTGGGCCGGCTTGTGCAGCAGGGGCGCCACAGTGCGCCATCGGTCCAGATCATGGCGGGCGGGGGCGTCACCCTGGCGCTGGTACCGTCGCTCCTTGAAGCGGGGGTCCATGCCGTGCACACCTCGGCGCGGCCCCGGCACGGCGGCGCTGCGGGCGGCGGACACCGGTCCGGCGCCGCGGACCCCGCACTGGCAGCACGCATTGCCGCTGCTGTTTCCATCGATGATTTCACCGAACAAAGGACCTTGAACCATGGGCGATGACGTTGTTCTTCGCGGCCGCATAGTCACCGCCTCGCTGGATGTTGCGGATGGAGTGGTGGCGGCCGACGGCGGCCTGGTCACCTTCGCCGGGCCGGCGCGGGGCTTCCCCGGGGTTCTTCCGCCCGAGGCACCCGCCGGCCGGGTCTTGATGCCGGGCCTCGTGGACGTGCACTGCCACGGCGCCTATGGTTCGGATTTCTCGGAGGGCGATCCCGATGGCGCGGCGCGGGCGGCGCGCTACCTGCACAGCCGTGGAACCACCACGCTGGTGGCAAGCCTGGTCACCGGAAAGCCCGGGGACCTGGTGCGGAACCTTGGAATGCTAAGGGAGCTGGCGGGCCAGGAGCTGGTTGCCGGCTCGCACCTGGAAGGTCCGTTCCTCTCGGGCCACCAGTGCGGTGCGCACGATCCCGGCCTGCTCCTGGAACCCGATCCGGATTTGGTGGCCCGCATGCTGGCCACGGCGGGGAAATCCCTGGTATCGATGACCCTCGCGGCAGAGCTGCCGGGTGCCTCCGAACTTGCGGTCCGGCTTGCGGCCCAAGGGATCATTCCGTCCCTGGGCCACACCGCCGCGGACCATGCGACGGCGGCAGCCTTCCTGGCACGCGCGGCGGAGGCTTTGGATTCGGCCGGCAACGCGACCGGGAGGAACCGGCCAACGGTGACCCACCTGTTCAATGCCATGCCGCCACTGCACCACCGCTCGCCCGGGCCGGTATCGGCGAGCCTCAGTGCGGCCAAGGCCGGGCAGGCCGTGGTGGAGCTGATTGCCGATGGCGTTCACCTTGCCCCGGAAACCGTGAAGTTGGTGTTTGACCTCGTGGGCCCGGAGAACATCACGCTGGTGACCGACTCGATGGCCGCCACCGGCCTGGAGGATGGGCAGTACATGCTGGGCTCCCTCGCCGTGACGGTTGCCGGCGGCGTAGCCCGGGTTGACGCCACGGGTGCCATTGCCGGGGGTACCAGCACGTTGCTGGATGTCATCCGCTCCTGCGTGGCTGCCGGCGTTCCCTTGCGGGATGCCGTCACCTCCGCCTCCGCCGTCCCCGCATCATTGTTGGGTCTCTCGGCGCAGGCCGGTGACCTGCGCGCCGGGATGCAGGCCGACGTCGTCGTCCTTGACCACGACCTGAGCCTGGCGGCAGTGCTGCGCAGGGGCCAATGGGCCAGCGCACCCAGCTGAGCAATCGGGGCAGGCTCCGCGGGTGTTTGGGCCCGGTCCAGCATGGTCCCGGGCTCATCACCTGCGTTCATGGCAGATCTGGCCGGGCCGACTAGTCCTTGTCGAGTTCCTCAAGCAGCGACTTTGCCGCCTTGGCGATGTCGTCGTAGTTGTTTTGGGCGGCCCGGCTTTCGATGGCCAGCACGGCGCACCTGTGCAGCCGGCGGAAATCCCCGAAGGGAAAGCTGTACCGGCCCTTCGTTTCGGGGGTTTTGTCGCTGTCTTCGCCCAGGTGCCAGGTGCCGTATTCGGTGTAGCCGTGCTTGTCTATGTACGCATTTTCCTGCTCCGTGTCCGGGGCATGTTCGCTCCAGTCGTCGCGGGCATCGCGCGTGATTCTGGAGTCCTTGATCAGCTTCCGGGCCTGACGAAGTCCGGCGTCGTTCAGCTTGATGGTCATGAGGGGACCTCCGCCCTGTCGCAGTTCCGTTGGTGCGGTCAATTTCAGGCTATGCAGCCCCCGGATCGTCCAGCACCTACGACAGGTACCCTGCTATCCGCCGTCTTCGGCTGCTTCCTCGATCCGTCGGCGCTGCCGCTCAATTTCTTTTTCGCCTTCCTCTTCGGCCTCGTACAGCTTCGCGTTGCTGATCTTGAGTTCGAGCATCAGCGCATCGAGCTTCACATGCAGGGCGGCGGTGTCCCTGTTTTGGGTGTTCTGGATGATGAAGACCATCAGGAACGTCACAATGGTCGTACTGGTATTGATGACCAGCTGCCAGGTGTCTGAAAACCCCAGCAGCGGACCGGTCAAGGCCCACACAATGAGTACAGCCACGGCGAGGACGAATACCCAGGCGTGTCCGAGTATCTTGGCCGTCCTGGTGGTAAAACGCGTAAAGACGTCAGGCCGGTTCTTATCGCTCGTCATGATGGCCTCCGTTTGAGTATTTTGTTGTGGTTCCTGTGCTGACTGAGAACCTTAGGCCTGACGAGCCCCGGAGGAACCGCGGCCGCAAAGCGGCGACGCTTCGATCGCCGCACATTAGACAGCCCCGGGTGCTCCCGCGGCGCGCCGCCGAAAAGCGGTCCGCTGCCTTGGCTCCTTCGCGGCCAGTGCACGCAACCGGGGAGCGATCCCGAAAGTCAGCGGCTGCCCGTGCCCGGGCGCCAGCAGGCGGGGCCCCAGTCCGGCAAGCCGCGTGACCGAGGCCTTGGCCACGTCCATGTTCCACGTGGTGTACCGGGGCGGCCCGGACAGGTCGGGCAATCCCAGCAGAATCCCGCCAAGGGAGTTCAGGTTCACCGTGACGATTGCGTCGCCGGTGATGAGGACGCCGTCGCCTGCGCGCCAGTAGGCAACGTGCCCGGCGGTATGGCCCGGCGTGGGCACCGCCACCCATCCGGACATGCCCGGCACCTCGCCGCTGCGGGGAAGGGGCCGCACGAGGTCCGAAATGTCACCCGCGGCCTCAATCCTGCGACGCGCACGGGCCGGCAGCGACCACATCAGCGGGGCTGTAATCCACCGGTCCAGCGGCATGGACCGCGCGGGGACATATCTTCCGGCAGCCATGGGCAACTCGGCCTGGTGGGCGTACACCGGCACCTCCCACGCGCGGGCCAACGCGCCCGCGGCGCCGGAATGGTCCGGGTGGATGTGGGTCAGGAAGATCGCGTCAGGTTTCGCCCCCGGCCCGAGGACGCGCTCAACGGCGATGCGTGCTGGTTCCGCGCCACTTCCCCAACCGCAGTCCACCAGCACCCAGGCCGGCCCGGTCCGGACAAGGTAGAAGTTCGAAGCCAGTGGCCCGCTGCCGGAGGTCAGGAGCAGGAGGCCGGAAGCGATCTCCCGTGGTTCAGAAACACGCATCGTCCAGTCGCACCCCCGCGTGGCGTATCACCGAACGCAGCTCCATGTTGACGCTGCGGCGTTGACTCATAATTCCACTCCGCCGGCACCCGCCATGGGCCAATTCTCTCGTCGTTCCGTACCGCGCAGTAGGGCCGAACGGCCTTCGCGCGCAGGCCGGGGCTCCCCGCTCAGTCGGCCCCGGGCAGGCACACCTCCACGAGGCCGCCATTGGTGCGCGTTTCGAAGACAGGCTGGCGGGCGGTGGCAGGCCCGGCCTTGACCTCGCCGGTCCGCAGCGAAAAGGTACTCCGGTGCCAAGGGCAGACGACGCACGGGTCCCCGCCGTCGTCCTTGACCTTGCCTTCATGAAGCGGTCCGGAAAGGTGGCTGCAAACGTCGGACAGGACGTTGACGGTGTCACCCTCGCGGTGGACCAGCAGCGGGATCCCGGCCACGTCGCGCTTGTGGAGGCCGCCTTCGGGCAGGTCAACCAACGGCGCCAAGGGATGCCAGCCGGACGGGAACCGGTGCGGGATTTCCTCGCTGTGGTTCACCCCGGCGGCTTGCCGGTACGTGAGGTGGCCGCCCAGGAAGCCGCCGGCGCTCACCGTGGCCAGCCCCAGGTACGCCAGCACCTTGCCGCTGCCTTGGCTGCCCCTTGCCCTCTGCACCAGCGAGGCAAGGTAAAGCCCGGTGGCCGTGACGTTGGCCGCTGCGTGCACCAGGCCCACCCGTTGCTGCTGCGGGTGCAGCTGCGACCAGTCGGTGAACCCGGCCAGGGCGGACGGAACCACGCTGGCCGCGCCGACTCCAATCAGGAGCCTGGCGGCCTTCTCGCCTCCCGGAACTGCATCAAGGACGCCGGCCGAAAGCCAAGCGCCAATGGGCACCTGGACGGCGAGGGGATGGACCGGGTGGCCGACAGGGACGCCGTGCAGGACATCGCGGGCCCAACGGGCCGGGATGACCTTCTTTACGGCTTTCCGGACACTCTTGGCCAGGGGATCAAGCCAGTCGGCGTCCTCGAGGCGGGTGACAAGTTCAAGCGCGGGCAGCGGTTTCATGTGTCCTCCTTACCCCGATTACCGTAGTCCACTCAGGCTGGAACGGTACCCGGATCCCGGAACAAAATTCCCGCTCCGGAATCCGGGCGTTTCAACGAGTGGCGCGCACCGGCCTACTCCAGCGGCGAGCCCAACACCGTGAACCGGTGGCCGGCCATTTCCCCGGACAGCAACGGCATGGCCTCAGCGATGGCTGCGCGCGTGCTGTCCAACTGCAGTGATGCCTGGTGCGCCTCGGCGGATTCCCAGAGTTCGGAGACGAAAACCGTGTCCGGAACCTCGTCATTCACCCCCACCTCGTACAGCAGGCAGCCGGCCTCCCTCATCCCGGGCTTGGGCCGGAGCAGGATGGCCACCAGGGCATCGCGCTGGCCGGGCTTGGTTCCGAGCATTCCCACATTGGCAAAAGTCATAGGGACAGTCTGCAACACGGGCCGGACAACAGTCTCAGGGGGACGGACCGCCGGGCCGGGGCAACATGGTGGGCGCGGAAGGCAGGACAGGCGGCCGGGACGCGCGCACCTACCGGACTGCCGCCGACGCAGCGCTTGCCGGCTGTGCAGTCACTGCGCCCGGGTGCGTGAACTCGGCGCCGGGTCCCGCTGCCTCCCCCTGCGGCACCGCGGCAACGTCCGGCTGTCCCTCGGCTGCCGTCGTCGTGCCTCCACCGACGGATTCCGTCGCAGCGTCCCCGCCGGCGAACGCCCGGAGCATGGCCTCGCGATCGAACTGTCCTTCCCATTTGGCCACCACGAACGTAGCCACGCAGTTGCCCAGCAGGTTCACCACAACACGCATGGAATCCATGAGCCGGTCGGCGCCGAGGAGGAGCGCGACGCCGGCTACAGGGAAGATGCCCAGCGCACCAGCGGTTGCGGACAAGGCAAGGAAGGCAGATCCGGGAACTCCGGCCATGCCCTTGGACGTCAGCATCAGGATGCCCAGGGCCGCGAGCTGCTGGCCCAGGTCAAGGTCGTAGCCAAAGGCCTGGGCCAGGAAGAGCAGGGAGATGGAGAGGTAGATGGCTGCTCCGTCCAGGTTGAACGAGTAGCCGGTGGGAACCACCAGGCCCGTAGTGGCGCGGGAGCAGCCCGCGTTGGTCAGTTTGGTCATGATCCGCGGCAGGACGGACTCGGTGGATGCCGTGCCCAGGGCCAGCAGGAATTCCTCCCGGGTGTACTTGAGGAACTGCCACAGCGGCACCCTGGGGTAGGCCCATGCCACCACGAAGAGGAGCCCGATGAACACTGCTGCGGCGCCGTAGCAGGCGGCGATCAGCACCGCGTAGGTCCCGAGGGAATCGAGGCCGTACTGGCCGATGATGAAGGCCATGGCGCCAAACGCTCCCACGGGCGCGGCACGCATCACCCAGCCCATGATCTTGAAGAACAGTTCCAGCACGGTTTCCATCAGGGTGATCACTGGCAGGCAGCGTTCACGGCCGACGACGACGATCGCCGCGCCGAAGAAGACGGAGAAACAGAGGACCTGGAGGAGGTTGTTGCCGGCAAAGGCGCCAACGACGCTGGTGGGGATGATGCCGAGCAGGAAGGCGCCGGCATCCTTGGGCGGGGCGGTGGAGGTTTTGGCGTTGAGTGCGTCCTGGGACAGCGTGGCGGGATCGATGTTGAGGCCGGCGCCCGGCTGCACCAGGTTGGCGACGACGAGCCCGAAGACCAAGGCGAACAGCGTGGCGCCGGTGAAGTACGCCAAGGCTTTGACACCCACCCGGCCCACGGCCTTGACGTCGCTGACCGCAGCGATGCCGGTGACGATCACCAGGAAGATGAGCGGCGCAATGATCATCTTGATCAGCTGGATGAAGCCGTCGCCGAGCGGGCGGAGTCCTGCGCCGAGGTCCGGCCAGAAGTGGCCGATGAGGATGCCCGCCACCACCGCCACGAGGATCTGGATGAAAAGGGACCTGTACAACGGCTTCCTGAGTGCATCCTGGGCCGGCGGCAGCGGCGTGGTGGAGGCGGTGATCTTCATGCTGTGTGCCTGTTCGTTGGGAAGGACGCCATACGGGAGCGGCGCCTGCTTCGGATGGCGGCGCCAGAACGCCGCAGGGTCATCCCAAACGTAGGTAACCCATGTTTCCGGAAAGATAAATCCGTAATGCGGAAATATTAAAGTATTTATTCCACACGCTGTATTATTGCTGCGGCTATAGTCCAACCAGCCAAGGCCGCACCGGCGGACCAGCAACGTCGGCGAACAAAGGGACCCCATGGAAGACCCCGCGCAGGACACGACCCGCCCGCCGCAGGACACCGGAACATCCGTCACGGACCCAGCCTCCCGGCGCCGCGGCCGGACCGACCGCACGCCCGCAGGCCGGACTCCGGCCGCGGAAACCGGCATCGCCGTCCTGCTCGGCATCGCTGCCGCACTCGTGGGACTCGCTCCGTGGCTGGCTACGGGAGCCCGGCTCCCGCTGCAGAATCTGTGGGCCAGCGACGCCCTTCCGGCGGACATGCCCCTCACGTTCCTGCCGCTGAGCCAATACCGGGGTACAACCATTGTGGCGCTCTTGACCGTTGGCGCCGCGGCCGCGGGCTTGGCCCTCCGCGTGTGGAAACCGGGCCGCCGCGGCCTCACTACGGCCGGCGCCCTGTCCGGCGTGCTGCTGGTCCATACAGGTGCCACCATCCAGTCATTCAGCGCACTCGATAGTGGATTGGCGCCCGGATCCAGCTCAGCCCTGTACTTCGCCGGCCTGCTGGGCGGCACCATCGCAGCCATAGCTGCCGGCGTCTTGGCGCTGCTGATGCTCGCCGCAAGATCCCGCGCCGTGGCCGCGCTGGGCGTCGGCTTCATGGCCGCGCCCTTCGCCTCCTGGCTGGCCGCCGCCACCACCTTCATGGCGGGCGCGGACGCCGTCCCCGCCCCGATCAGCATGGCGTGGCGCTGGCTTCCGGCGGTCCTGGTTGGCGTGGCCTTGGCGTGGTGTGGATTCAGGCCGCTCGTCCGGCTCCTGGTGTGGGCAGCCGACGTAGCCCTGCTCTGGCTTGTCCCAGCGCTCTTCACCAGCGTGAACTACGTCCTCGGGACCCGCGTCCACCTTGGCGACTTCCAGGAGATGGCCATGCTGTCGCGCCAGATCCTGGCGGCTACCCTCGGGCCGGCGGGCGGAGCCGGGCCCAGTATCCTCGTGGCCCTGGGCATCGGGACTGCCGGAGCAGTGCTCCTCAGCATCCGGGACAGGAAGAACGTGCGGCAGGCAAGCAGCGAGGCCGGCGGCGGCCGCACGGCGTAGCGCACCGCGCCCTCACTCTGCAGCGCCCAGGCTCGCTTCATGCACCACGGCACCGGTCGCCGTCGTATCTTCCCGCAGCATCCAACCAACCCGCTTGACCGTCCGCAGCATCACCGCGCTTTCGACGATCTCGATGCCGGGCACCTTCTGCTGCAGCGCCAGCTCGGCCGACATGATGTCGGCGAGCGAGTGCAGCCACATGATGATCACGAAGTTGGTGGGTCCTGTGGTTGAGGCACTCAGCCTGACGTTGCTGATGGTCCGGATTTCCGCCGCCGCCGCATCGTGGCCGCCGGCCGGGACGTTGACAAACCATTGGCACGTCACCGGGAACGACGAATAGCGCTGGGCGATTTCGCAGCGGAAGGACAGGATGCCGCTGGCCAGCACCCGGTTCAGCTGGCGCTGCGTCGTGGCCGGGTGGCGGCCCAGCGCGCGGGCAATGTCCGCGGCGGTGGCGCGGCCGTCCCTGGCCAAAAACGGCAGGAGGTCGAGGTGGCTCTCCGGCAGCCGGCCCGCGGCCGGACCCGGTTCGGACATGGGCTGGGTACCGAGCGCCCGGAGTGCAGCCAGCTGAGACCGGCTCAGGACGTTCAGCCTCCAGTCGTCCCCGCTGCTGTGCAGCCGCGTGCAAAGGGCCACCTGGTACTTGGTCAGGCCCTCGATGGCCTTGAGCCTGGAGATGATCTTGGCGCTGAATTCCTCCAGCGAGCGGGTGATGACGGTCAGCATCAGGTCCCGGTTGCTGGCCGCCTCTTCCACGGTGACGATCTCCGGGACGGCTGCCAGCTGGGCTGTGACGCTTTCGCGCCGGGTCATCTCGCAGTCCACCGCAACGTAGGCCAGGAGCATCTGCTTCGGATCCCCGGCAAGGTGGGCAGTAACCCACGATGCGCCGCTCGACGTCAGCCGCTCCCAGCGGGCGGCCAACGTGGTGGGGTGTACGCCGAGGACCTTGGCAGCATCCGCCCAGCCCAGCCGCGGGGAGGCCTGCAGGACCTGGATCAGGGCAAGATCGTCTTCGCTCAGCTCTTCCGACACAGCTCTTCCTTTGCGTGAATCCTGTTCCAAAGCGCGGCTTCGAGCATAATTCCAGCGGTTTCGCTGAGTGTGAACCACGCCACTCCAGAATAGTCCACAAGCCCGAATGCCAATTGCCAAGGAGTGCCACGTGCCCACGACCGCCGACGCCACGGACCTGCAGGAAGAGCTCATCCGCCTGCGCCACGACCTTCACCGCCAACCGGAAATCGGGCTCCAACTCCCCCGCACCCAGGAGAAGGTGCTCCAGGCATTGGACGGACTCCCCCTTGAGATCACGCTGGGCAAGGACACGACGTCGGTCACCGCAGTCCTGCGCGGCGGGCACCCCGGAGGGGAGTCCGTTGGCCCCCGCCCCGCAGTCCTGCTGCGCGCCGACATGGACGGACTGCCGGTGCAGGAGAAGACCGGCGTCGACTTTGCGTCGCAGGCGGACGGGGCCATGCACGCCTGCGGCCACGACCTGCACACTTCCATGCTCGTGGGAGCCGCAACGCTCCTGGCCGACAAGAAGCACCTGCTCGGCGGCGACGTCGTCCTCATGTTCCAGCCGGGCGAGGAAGGGTTCGACGGCGCAAGCTACATGATCCGGGAAGGCGTCCTGGACGCCGCCGGAACCCGCGTCCAGGCAGCCTACGGAATGCACGTGTTCTCCGCACTGGAGCCGCATGGCACCTTTTGCACCAAGCCCGGCGTCATGCTCAGCGCCTCGGACGGGCTGGAAGTCACGGTCCTCGGAGCCGGCGGCCACGGTTCTGCGCCGCATTCGGCCAAGGACCCTGTCACCGTTGCCGCCGAGATGGTGACCGCCCTGCAGGTGATGGTCACCCGGCAGTTCAACATGTTCGATCCCGTGGTCCTGTCAGTGGGCGTGCTGCATGCCGGCACCAAACGGAACGTCATCCCCGAATCGGCCCGCATCGAGGCCACCATCCGGACCTTTTCCGACGCGTCACGCCACAAGATGATGGACGCGGTCCCGCGCCTGCTGAAGGGGATCGCGGCAGCGCACGGGGTGGAGGTGGCCGTCGACTACCTGCAGGAATACCCCCTCACCATCACCAGCGAGGACGAAACACGCACGGCCGAGAAGGTGATCACCGAACTGTTCGGCGAGCGCCGGCTCTCACGCTGGGCAACCCCGCTCAGCGGCTCCGAGGACTTCTCCAGGGTGCTGGCCGAGGTGCCCGGCACCTTCGTGGGCCTCAGCGCCGTGGCCCCCGGCGGCAATCCGGCCACCTCACCGTTCAACCACTCACCGTACGCAACGTTCGACGACGGCGTGCTGGCTGACGGGGCCGGGCTGTACGCGGAACTCGCCATGTCGCGGCTGGGTGCCCTCGCCCCGGCCTCCTAGGCTCCGACACCAGCGCAACCTGCCTCCCCCAAACCCAACCGACCAGGAAGAACACCATGTCCGTCGCAGTAAGCAAGCCCCAGACTGGACGCATGTCCACCGCGAAAACCATCATTGGCACCGGCATCGGAAACGCCGTTGAGTGGTACGACTGGGCAATCTATGCCACGTTCACCCCCTTCATCGCCAGCCAGCTCTTCAGCAAGGAAGACCCGGCATCGGCCGTGTTGTCCACCCTGGCGATCTTCGCCGTCGGCTTCGTGGCCCGGCCGTTCGGCGGGTTCCTGTTCGGCTGGATCGGCGACCGGGTGGGCCGGAAGACTTCCATGACGCTCGCCGTGGGCCTTGCCTCGCTGGGCAGCCTGATGATCGGTGTTGCGCCAACCTTCGCCAGCGTCGGCGCGTTCGCGTCACTCATGCTCCTGGTGGCACGGCTGGTCCAGGGCTTGGCCCACGGCGGGGAGTTGCCGTCCTCGCAAACGTACCTGTCCGAAATGGCACCCAAGGAGCACCGCGGATTCTGGGCCACGCTGATCTACACGTCCGGAACCGTGGGAATCCTGTTCGGCACCCTCCTGGGGGCTGTCCTGAACATGGCGCTGACCACGGAGGCGATGAACGCCTGGGGCTGGCGGATCCCGTTCCTGATCGGCGCGGCCATGGGCCTGTACGCATTGATCATGCGGTCACGGCTGCATGAAACCGAAGCGTTTGAGGGGGCAGCCACGGCCAAGCGGGCTGCGATCTGGCCGCAGATTGTCCGCTACCGCAAGCAGGCGCTGCAGGTGGTCGGCCTGACCGTTGGCCTTACGGTGATCTACTACATCTGGGGTGTGGTGGCGCCAAGCTACGCCACCACGGCGCTGAAGATCGACCGCGGCGAGGCACTCTGGGCAGGCGTGGCCGCCAACATCGTCTTCATCGCGGCGCTGCCGGTCTGGGGCAAGCTCTCAGACCGGATCGGCCGCAAGAAAGTCCTCTGGGCCGGGGCCATCGGCGCAGGGATCATGCACTTCCCGATGACGGCCCTGCTCAAGGACTCCGCCTGGCAGCTGGCGGTGAGCATGTCCGTCATGCTGGTCTTCATCGCCGCCAGCGCAGCGATCGTTCCGGCTGTCTACGCCGAGCTGTTCCCGACGTCGATCCGTACCGTGGGGGTGGGCGTCCCCTACTCCATCTGCGTGGCGGTCTTCGGCGGCACCGCCCCCTACCTGCAACAGTGGCTGGGGTCCTCGCTGGGCGCACCGCAGGTGTTCAACGTCTATGCGGTGCTCCTGCTGGTGATCAGTGCGGCCTTCGTGTTCACCATCCCCGAAACCAAGGGCAAGGACCTGACGCACTAGAACCCCGGCGGAAGGTCCCCGGTGGCCGGTACCGGCACCGGGGACCTTGTGCTGCACCGGTCGTTTCCCTACTGGCCCGCCGGCCCCGTAACAACCCGGACACCTACTGACGGGGTTGCCCTGACAGCGTTGGCTGCCCTGTCGGCGGCCACCTGGGCTTCGGTTCCGGAGTCAAGGATCGTATTGCGGGTGGATCCGGCATCGACCTGTACGGCCGTGACGGCGAGCCCGTCGGCAGCGTCCGTGGCCAGGAGGGCGTCCACCTGCGCCTCAAAGCAGGAGTCGCTCGAGGTGGCATTGACGTCGAGGGCAACCACATGGTTGTTGGAGACGAAGTTGGCTGACCCTTCCACCAGCCGAATGATCACCGGGGTGGCGCCCTCCGGCCGGATGGTCTGCGAATCGATGACTTCGGAGAAATGGTTGCCGATAATCGAATTGTTGTTGCCACTGACGGACAGCAGCCCGTGGAGGTCATCCAGCCCGTTGCCGATCCCCAGGAAAGGCGTCCAGGGCTCGTGGTCGCGCAGGAAATGGTTGGTGGCCACAAGGTTCTCGGAACTGCCTTCCGCAAGGACCACCATCCCGGGGTAGAAGGAATGCAGCCGGTTGTTGCTCACGCTTGACCGCGTGACCGCCCTGAGGTGGACGCTGCTCGCACCCCGGGGAAAGACGTTGTTGGCAGTGACCAACAGTCCGCCGTGGTTCTCGGCATAGATTGAATAGCCCTTGAAGCCGGCTCCCACCAGGTTGTCCGTGATCTTCGATGCCTGTCCCCAGCCGCGCAGTTCGATGCAGCTTCCGCATTCAGCGATGAAGTTGTCGTGGATGGACAGTGCGTCCGCGTTGTGAATGGTCAGTGCGTTCTCGAGATAGACGAACCCCATGCCGTTGATGCGGAACGAATCGTTGGCGCTCGCCACGTAGATGCCGGTTTTGCCGTTGACGTAGGTGTTCTCCGGGTGAAGGCCCGAACCGTCCTGAACGAAGTGCAGGCCGTCGATGCAGAAATTGGAGAACTCCACGGAGCTGATCCGCGGGCTGCCGTCCCGCTTTATGAGGAAGGCGGCTCCCGCTGCGTCCCCTGCCTCACCACCGGAAACGAGGTCCACGAGGATCCGGCTGCCTCCCGGCCACAGTTCGTGCAGGTCGGGCCATTCGCCTTCGGGAACATTGAATCGGATGCTCGATGACGTGAAGCCGTGTCCCGAACCTTGGATCTTGAGGAAGCTGACGTCGATCACCACTTGGGTACGGAGCCGGTAGTCTCCGGGCGGCAGGTAGATCACCGCGCCCGGCTTTCCGCCGTGGTCCACATCGGTGGCGGTCTGCCGTTCCTTGACGTCCGCGATGATGCTGTTGATGACTTCCCCGACGTCCTGGGCCGGGTTTCCGATGGGCCACGCCGTCACGTCGTAGTAGTTGCTGCTGGACATAGCTTCTTTCCTTGGTGTTCTCACTGGTTCGCCGGCTGGTGTTGAGGCGCGTCTGACTGCAGTTCATCCAATGTTGGCGGTTGGGCACCGGGGCGGCCAACCGTGATGGCGGCGGCCTTTGACGCCATCCGTCCCAGCGCTTCGAGGACTGACGGCGCCAGTCCGTCTGCGCCGCGCATCAGGAGCCCGTAGATCAGGGCGGACATATAGGAGTCGCCGGCCCCGATGGTGTCAGCCACCGCGGCGGTGACCGGGGGAACCAGCACTTGGGCGTCCCGTGTTGCCAGCATGGAGCCGTCCGATCCCTTGGTGATGGCGACAAGCCCGGCGCCCAAGGCCAGGAGATGGCGTGACACTTCCTCCAGTGGCCGCCGCGGATAGAGCCAGTGGGCGTCCTCGTCGCTGAGCTTGACCACTTCGGTGAACGGGATGAGTTCCTCGAAGGTGGTCTTCGCCTGGACGTGGCTGCCGAGCAGCGCGGGGCGGATGTTGGGGTCGTACGTCACAACGCAGCGCCGGTGTGATTGCTCAAGGAGGTCCCGGACTGCTGCCGCCCCCGGCGCCACGAAGGAGGCGATGGAACCGGTGTGCAGGATTTTGGGCAGCGTGGCAGGCGCCGTTCGTGGGAGGTCCCAGTGGATGTCGAAGTTATACCGGGCTGATCCATCCGCAGCCAGGACGGCGGTGGCGGTAGCGCTCGTGCCCGGCCGCCTGGAACCGGGCAGTAGGCCTACGCCGGCGCTTCGAAGGTGTTCTTCGATGGCCGTTGCATGGCGGTCCACGCCGATCGAGGTGAGGAGTGCGGTATCGACGCCCAGGCGGCCGAGTCCGTAGGCGACGTTTGCCGGTGATCCGCCCGGATGTTCAGCCGTGCCGTGGGCTGAGGCGACAATGTCCACCAAGGCTTCACCGACCACGATCACGTCCGGACCGGAACCACCGTGGAGGTGCGGGGCTGTTGACATTCTGGACCCTTCCTTAGGTAAGTGATGAAACCGCGAGGTGCAGCACGGTTGCCTGGCCTCCGTCGGCCGAGAGCCAGGTCTGCAGGTGCCCGGCGCCAGGGAAGACGAGGTCGGTCATCACCACCTTGCCCCCCTGTGCAAAGACCTCCACGGAGCAGTGGTCGACGACGATCTGCAGCTTGAGGACACCGTCTTCCAGGACCAGCGGGGCTGATTCGACCGAGGCGAACTTGGCATGGAAGCCGGTGTCGCCTGAGTGCCGGCGGTCAAGGCTGAGCCGGGCGCTGGCTGTGTCGTAGCTCAGGACGGCGCCCGTCGTCCGGTCGCTGCTGCAGAAGATCCGAACCTCGATCCGGTCAGCACCGCCAGGGGCAAGCTCGGCCTCGATGAACTGGGCGGCGCCGGGGATTGCGTCCGGCAGCCGCAGGCCTGCGGCGTTCAGCTCACGCAATCCCGCGTCCGTCAGCTCTGTGGCACGCGGGAGCCTTCCCTCCTGGCCTCGCCCTGCCAGGACTGGTTGCTGGACCAGGCGGGCGGAGCCGTTGACCGTGGCGAGCCGCAATTCGCGGGCCAGGGTCATGGACGACCGCCAGGGTGCGGTGGGCAGTTCGTTGGCGTAATCCCAGTTGTTCATCCAGCCGATGACGATGCGGCGGCCGTCCGGGGCGTTGCTGAAGGAGACAGAGGCGTAGCAGTCGCGTCCCCAGTCAAGCCAGAGGCATTCCCGCAGCGCCGCCGCAGCCTCCGAAGGGTCCGGGACGGTACGCAGCCCGGCCGGAGCCACGAGGGAACCTGCGTCCGGAACGAACCGGGCGCCGTCGAACTGGCCCACGAAGTACTGGCCGCCGGACCCCCCTGCCACTGCGCCGGGGTTGACGTTGACGATCAGGACCCATTTGGTGTTGCCCGGATCCCCGTCCACAGCGAGGGGAAAGAGATCGGGGCACTCCCAGTCACCGGCGTCGGCGTTGGCCGGGCCGAAATCGCTCAGGAAATCCCACGACTTGAGGTCGTCCGAACGGTAGAAGACCACCTGCTGGTGATGCGCTTCGACCGCGACCATGACCCAGTACGAGCCCTGGTCCCCTTGGTAGCGGAACACCTTGGGATCCCTGAAGTTCGCCGAATTCCTGGTGAGGACAGGGTTTCCGTCGTATTTCTGCCACGTCATGCCGCCGTCGGTGCTGTACGCAAGGGACTGGGCCTGCGTGCCGTTCAATTCTGAGGCGGCTTTGAAGGCACTGGTGTAGATGGCCACGAGTGCGGGCTGCTCCGCAGAGCCAAAGCCGGCCGTGTTGCCGTCGTCCACCACGACGCTGCCGGAGAAAATGTCCTCCTCGTCGTCGCAGGCGATGGCAACCGGGTGTTCAGTCCAGTGCAGCAGGTCGGTAGAGGTGGCGTGGCCCCAGGACATGTTGCCCCAGACGTTGCCGAACGGATTGTTCTGGAAGAAGAGGTGGTACTTGCCGTCGTGGAACACCAGGCCGTTGGGATCGTTCAGCCAAGTGTCCCTCGCCGTGAAATGGATGGCTGGACGAAACCTGGCGGTTCCGGCCGGTGTTTCCGGGCGTGCGGCATCAAGGAAGGTGGACATGTTGGTGCGGTCCTCCGGGAAGTGGAAGGGTTGGCTGCTCAGTGGCGTGGGGCCGCGATGGAATCGCGGCGTACCAGCGGGCAGCCCAGGATGGTCGGATGCAGTGCCATGAGGGAAAGGTCCGTCTTCCCCTCGACAGCGTCAATCAGGTGTTCGGTTGCCCAGGCGCCCATCTCGTAATGGGGCAGTGCGACGGTGCTGAGGCCCGGGTGCAGGTTCGCGGCGATGAGTTCCTGGTCATCAAAGCCCACCACGGAGAGGTCGGACGGGATGGAAAGTCCCAGCTCCGCGGCGGCCCGGTAGGCGCCCATCGCCATGCGGTCGTTGTAGCAGAAGAGCCCGGTGGGGCGGTCGTCGCGGGCCAGGATGCGCAGGGCCGCTTCGTAACCGCCCTGGACCTCCGAGGCCGCCGCCTCCACGGGCGCCGTGCCGCCATCGAGCCCTGCCTCATCCAGTGCGGCCCGGAAGGCGTGGAGCCGTTGCCGTGTCGCCGGGACATCGTCGGTGTTGTTGAGGAAGCCCACGCGCGTGTGGCCGGCCTCGAGGAGCGCACCCACAGCCGCGCGTGCGCCACCTTCTTCGTCCGGAATCACGGCTGTGATGTTGCCGTCCGTGGCCACCGAGTCAACCAGGATGGAGGGCACGCTGCCCAGGTTCGCCGGCAGCTTCACGGTGCGGTGGTACATGGTGGCGTAGAGGATCCCGTCCACCCGGCGCTCCAGGAGGGCCTCAACATCGGCCTGCCTCGATTCGAGGCTGGCGGAACCGGAGGTGTTGATGATCATGAGGTTGTACCCCCGGGCCTTCGCGGCCTCATCGGCACCCAGGATGATCCGGCCGGCGTGGGGCGTGGTGGCGATATCCTCGCTCACCAGCCCAAGCATCCCGGTCCGCTGGGTCCGGAGGGCCTGCGCAAGCCGGTTGGGGCCATAACCCAGCTGCTCGGCGGCGGACCGGACCTTGTCCCTGGTTTCGGGGCTGATCCGGGCATAGGAAACCTCGTTGAGGACGTGGGAAACAGTCGTCACGGACACGCCGGCGGCTACGGCCACGTCCTTGATCCCGATGTTCCTGTTACTCATCTGCGTCCCACGTCCTTATGGTTGGTGATGCCCCTGGGGGTTACCAGTAGGCTACTCGTTGCTGGTGGTCTAACCCTTGACGGCGCCGAGCGTCATGCCCGCCACGATCTTGCGCTGCAGCAGCAGGGTCAAAAGGATGACCGGGATGGAGTAGACGGCGGCCAAAGCCGTCATGGAACCCCAGTCCAGGCCAAATTGGGTCTGGAAGTTCGCGATGACCACGGGCGTTGTCTGGGAACGGATGGCCGTCATCAACAGGGCGAAAAGGAACTCGTTCCAGGACGCCAGGAAGGCGAAGATCGCGGTGACGGCGACACCGCCGGACACCACGGGGATCACCACCCGCCACAACGCGCCCAGCCTGCTGCAGCCATCCACCGTGGCAGCTTCTTCCAGGTCTTTGGGCACCGCCTCGAAGAAGCTGGACATGAGCCAGATCGAGAGCGGCAGCGAGATGGTGGTGTGCGCGATGGACAGGGCGATGGGGGTATCGGCAAGGCCCAGTGACGCCATCATGGACGCCAGCGGGATGCCGATGGCCACCGGGGGCACCATCCGGGTCACCAGCGCGGCCATGATGAAGATCCGGCCGCTAAGGGTCTTGTACCGGGTGATGCCATAGGCCGCCGGTACCGCCAGCACAAGGGAAAGCAGCGTGCTGATCACCGCGGTCTGGATGCTGTTGATGAACGAGGCCGGGACTCCGTTCCGGCCCAGGGCATTGGCGTAGTTCTCCAGGGTCCACTCCCTGGGGAGGATCGTGGGTGGAACCGCAATGGTGTCGATGGGGGTCTTGAACGACGTGAACAGCAGATACAGGAAGGGGAAGCCGTACAGCACCATGGCCGCCGCGAGCAGGATCCAGAGCAGGGTGCGGGTCCCTCGCCTGCCGGCTTCCAGTCCTTCCCGGTTGACGCCGCGCCGTTTGCGGGGCTGGACGGTGCCGGTCTGCGCCGAAGGTGCCGGCGCCGCCTTATGCCGCGTTCCGCCGTCGTACGTGATTCGTTCTGCGGTGCTCATCAGGTGTCCTTTCCGGGCCGCCAGATGGTGGCCACCGCGAAGAATGCGACGGCGAGCATCGCCAGCAGGTAGATGGTGCCCATGGCACTGGCCAGGCCCGGATCGCCAAAGCGGATCATGGTGCGGTAGATCAACAGGCTCATGGTCTCGGAGGCCGACTGCGGGCCGCCGTTGGTCTGGATGAGGATGGTGTCGAAGGCCCGGGCAGCGTCAATGCCCCGGACCACGAGAGCCACGGCGATGACCGGCCGGAGGAGGGGAAGGATGATCCGGAACAGGAGCGCGGGGGCGCGGGCACCGTCCAGCCGGGCCGCCTCGATGAGGTCCCCCGGAATGTTCTGCAGTCCGGCGAAGAGCACCAGGCACATGAACGACGTGGTGAGCCAGATGTCCGGGATCGCCACCGAAAAGAGCACGATGTTTGGGTCCGACAGCCAGCCGATCTGGTTGGGGTCGGAGAGGATGCCGGCTTGGTGCAGGAGGGTGCCAATGAGCCCGAAGTTGTCGATCATCAGGAACTTCCACAGCAGGCCGGCCACGATCGGGGCAATCATGAGCGGATACATGAATACGGTCCGCCAAATCTGGGAGCTCCTGCCCAGCATGGTGAAGAGCAGTGCCATGCCAAGGCCAAGTGCGAATTCGAGCGTGACCACAACCAGTGTGTAGGCCAGCGTCCGCCATCCGGCGCCGGTAAAGGCCTCGGAGGCGAAGGCCCGGACGTAGTTGTCCAGGCCCACAAAGTCGCGGGGGCCGCCGGCGATCGGGGAGATCTTGAAAAAGCTGTCCGCGACAAGGCGGAACAGCGGGAAGGCAACAAAAACTGCCAGGAACAGCGCCGCTGGTGTCATCAGGAACAATGCGAAGCGGCGATCGGAGATACGCACGGTTTTCTCTTCCGCTGGTTGGGGCCGCGGCCGGCGCCGGTAGTTCAGGCGCCGGCCGCGGGGGTCTTACTTAAGGAGATCCTCGATCTGCTTCTTGGCATCGGCGAGGAGGGTTGCGGAGTCACCACCGGCAACAGCCTTCTGAAGCATGGGAACCAGAACGGTGTCCACGATCTGCTGCCACTTCTCGGTAGCAGGTCGCGTGGCAGTGGCCTTGCCGTTGAGGGTTTCAATCAGTGGCTTGAAGCTCTCGTAGCCGGGCATGTCCTGGTACTTCTCGAAGGCAGAGATGCGCGCGGCCAGGCCCAGGTTGGATTCGATGCCTTTGTCGTTGTAGTCGTAGGCGCACTTCACGAATTTCTTGGCGGCGTCCGCGTTCTTGGTGGCCTTCGGGACGGTCAGGTACCAGGGTCCGGGGACGCCGCCGATGCCGGCCGAGCCGGCGATCATCGGGGCAGCACCAACCTTGCCTGCAACCGGGGAGTCCTTGGGGATCTGGCGGTAGGCGTGGGCCCAGAACCGGGTCATGGCGGTCTTGCCCTGGTTGAACAGGTTTTGCGCGGCAGCCCAGTCCACCTGGGCGGCCCCGGACGGGGCGTCCTTGACCAGGCTGGTGTAGAAGTCCAGGGCTTCCTTGTTGGCGGCGTTGTCGATGACCACCTTGTTGTTAGCGTCCAGCACCATGGGCGAGCCGGCCTGCAGCACGTGGGCGAGCCATTCGGTTTCCACGCCGCCCTTCACGTCCGTACCGAACATGCCGTCCTTGGTGAAGAACGCGGAAATGTCCTGGTACTGCTTCCAGGTGGTGGGAGCCGCCAGGTCGTAACCGTACTTCGCTTTGAAATCGGCCTTGTTCTTGGCATCTTCGAAAAGATCCTTGCGGTAAAGGATGATCTCGGCGTTCGTCCAGGCGGGCATGCCGATGAAGTGGCCGTCAACGTTGGCTTCCTTCACCAAGGCCGGAAAGATATCCTTTTTGGCTTCATCGGTAAAGAGTTCGTCGATGGGCTGGACCGCGTCCTTGAAGCTGGGGAGCCAGACTGAGTCCAGGGCGGCGACGTCGAAGGAAACGTTGCCGGAGGAAAATTCGCTGGAGAGCCGGTTGAACATGCCGTCATAGGGCAGTTCGACGAAGTTGACGTCGACGCCGGCTTCCTTCTTGCACTGTTCGGCGACGCCGGTCAGCTCTGCGTGGCCGCCGGCTTCGACCAGGACGTTGACCGTGTTGGTGCCGGCACTTCCCGACGTGGCGGCCGGGCCCCCTGCGCCGCACCCGGAGGCGACCAGGGCGACAGCGGTGCAGATGCCGCCGATGGCGAGCCTGTTGATGAATTTACGAGTGGACATCGCTGTCGACTCACTTTCTCTCGAACGGAATGGTGAGAATGAGCTTGGGGTGAAAAATCGTTTTGCCAAAACGACTTGGCAACACTGTAGGACCCCATTCCGTGGAGTGTCAAGTGTCACACCAGCTGGAAATTCGGCCATTGACGCAGCTCGGGATCCGGACCTAGTGTGGTTCTCACTGCCGAGAAGAATCGTTTTGGCGTGAGTTGGCAGGTCGGCTGCAGCGCACGTCAACTACCAAAGACGCGCCCACATGGAAGCTCCGTCAGGCAGCCACCGGCACCACGAGGAGGTACCCGGCCGGCAGTCCGCTGCTCCAGCGCCGCGGCTCGCGGATCACGAACTGCGTCGCCAGCTGCTCGGGACTGAGCAGGCTGTTGGGCGCCGGCGAAGGCCCCCACTGCGTGCTGCCGTAGGGATAGAGGGGATCAAGGACGTGGATGCCCGTGACGGAGAAGTCGGCGAACTGCCGGGGGTCGCCCAGCGACTCAAAGCCGCTCATCACCCAAGCATGGCGGCCACTCCACATGACCAGCCCCACCGGCCTTCCCGTCTCCGCCATGGCGCGCGCGGCAGTGCGGAGCGCCTCGCCATAGTCCGGGATGCTGACCACCCGATAGGGACCCATTCCCGATTCGGTCAGCACTTGCGCCCAGCCATAGGGGTTGGCGCCATTGAACGAGTCGGACGAGCGGGCGCGGGCCATCTCCCACAAATCGCTTTGCTGCGCCCTGTCCGCCCAGCCGCTTCCCCCCATGTCGTCGATGAGGTTATGGGCCATCTGGATGCTCGCGGCAACACACCAGTCGAAGGTGTACTGGGGAACGAAGTCACCTTCCCGATACAGGTTCAGGGTGAAGGGCTGCGGAGCCGGTGCAGGCGGAGCCGGGGTCGGCTCGGCAGCCAGTGAAGAACCAGGCGTCGATGCCGTCGCGGGCGCAGGCGGCGGAGTCGGGGCGTCGCCGGCCTCCGCCACCGCCAGGCCGGCAGACGCCGTTCCGGATGGTGCAGCCGTTGACACAGGCTCCGTAGCCGCCTCCGGAAGGCCCGTCGTCTGCGTGCAGGCCGCAAGGAATCCGGCCAGGGCGACAACCCAAGCCAAAACGCGCAGGCGGGCACCGGCCATGATCGATTGACTCCATCCCTGAGGAGCGGGCTTACCTCCCTCCAGTGTCCTGCCCACGGCGCCCCTTGACTACCCCACCCCAGGATCCCTACACTTTTCATAAAGCAGAATCTAAATTCCACAAAGCGGAAACGGTGAAGGCCCGGAAGCAAGGGAAGATAGATCAAAGCCCCTCCTCGGAAGGACCTACGATGACGTACACAGTGAACTGCTCCATCCTCCTTACGGAGCTGCCCCTGCTCGAGCGCCCGGCGGCCGCCAAGGCAGCCGGCTTCGACGCCGTCGAATTCTGGTGGCCCTTCGAAACCTCCGTCCCGGCCGACAGCGAGATCACGAAGTTCGAGAACGCCATCACGGATGCCGGCGTCCAGCTCACCGGCCTGAACTTCAACGCCGGCAACATGCCCGCCGGTGACCGCGGCCTGGTTTCCTGGAAGGGACGCTGCTCCGAGTTCAAGGACAACATCGACGTCGTCACAGGCATCGGCGAACGCCTGGGCTGCAAGGCCTTCAACGCCCTCTATGGCAACCGGCAGGACGAATTCACCCCTGAGGAGCAGGACGAGCTCGCCGTCAAGAACCTGGCGGCGGCAGCTCAAGGGGTCGCCCGGATCGGCGGCACCGTCCTCCTCGAACCGGTCAGCGGCGCACCCAAATACCCGCTCCTCACCGCCAACGACGCACTCAACGTCATCTCCCGCGTCAAGGAAGAGACCGGCGCCGGGAACATCAAGCTCCTCGCCGACTTCTACCACCTGGCCGTCAACGGCGACGACGTCGAATCCGTCATCGAAAAGCACGCCAAGGACTTCGGCCACATCCAAATCGCTGACAACCCCGGCCGTGGCGCCCCGGGCACCGGCACCCTCCCCTTGGGGGAATGGATCGCCCGCAGCCGCGAACTCGGATACCAGGGGTACATCGGCCTCGAGTACAAGGAACCACAGGAAACCGCCTTCAGCTGGGCCATCCGCGAACACGTCGTCCGGTAACCACCGCCGCACACACGCAAGACCCCCAAGACTTCAGAAAGAGAACCATCATGAGCAACGTCGCAGTCATCGGACTCGGAATCATGGGCCTGCCCATGGCCATCAACCTGGTCGAGGCCGGCCACTCCGTCACCGGTTTCAACCGCAGCCAGGACAAGATTGACAAACTGGTCTCCGAGGGCGGCACGGGCGCCTCGAGCATCGCGGACGCCGTCAAGGATGCCGACGTCGTCATCACCATGGTGCCGGACTCCCCCGACGTTGAAGGTGTGGTCAGCGGCAAGGACGGCGTCTTCGCCAACGCCAAGCAGGGCGCCCTGTGGATCGACGCCTCCAGCATCCGTCCCGACGTCGCCGTCCGCCTCGCCGCAGACGCCAAGGAAGCCGGCATCCGCCCCCTCGACGCCCCGGTCTCCGGCGGCGAACAGGGCGCCATCGACGCCGTCCTCTCCATCATGGTGGGCGGCGACAAGGCAGACTTCGACGACGCCCAGGACGTCCTGAACGCCGTCGGCAAGACCATCGTGCACGTGGGACCCTCCGGCTCCGGCCAGACCGTCAAAGCTGCAAACCAGCTGATCGTCGCGGTCAACATCGAGGTCCTCGGCGAAGCCATCGCCTTCCTCGAGGCCTACGGCGTGGACACCGACGCCGCCCTCAAGGTCCTCGGCGGCGGCCTGGCCGGCTCAAAAGTCCTGGAGCAGAAGGGCCAGAAGATGCTGGACCGCAACTTCGACCCCGGCTTCCGCCTGGCCCTGCACCACAAGGACCTGGGCATCGTCACCTCCGCCGCCCGCGAAGCCAACGTGGCCATCCCGCTCGGCGCCATCGCCGCACAGCTCGTCGCCGCCACCGTCAACCAGGGCGACGGCGCACTGGACCACTCCGGACTCTTCAAGCAGGTCCTCCAGCTCAGCGGCCGGAAGTAGCCACTCCCCGCGCAGCCGGGACAAAAAGCGCGGAAACAAGCACTTAAGCGGGGAGCCCGCCGTCGTGGATTACGACGGCGGTCCCCCCACCACACCCAAAAACAGGTTTCGACAGGCTCAACCACCGGGCCCGACCACAAGCTTTCAAGGAGCACCCCATGAGCAAGATGCGTACCGTTGATGCAGCGGTAGCCATCCTGGAAAAGGAAGGCGCCATCGAGGCGTTCGGCCTGCCAGGCGCTGCCATCAACCCCTTCTACTCGGCCATGCGCGCCCACGGCGGCATCCGCCACACCCTTGCCCGCCACGTCGAAGGCGCCAGCCACATGGCCGACGGCTTCAGCCGCGCCAAGGACGGCAACATCGGCATCTGCATCGGCACCTCCGGCCCAGCCGGCACCGACATGGTCACCGGCCTCTACGCCGCCTGGGCCGACTCCATCCCCATGCTCTGCATCACCGGCCAGGCACCCGTGGCCAAGCTGCACAAGGAAGATTTCCAGGCCGTGGACATCGAGTCCATCGCCAAGCCCGTCACCAAGATGGCCATGACCATCCTGGAGCCCGGCCAGGTTCCGGGCGCCTTTCAGAAGGCCTTCCAGCTGATGCGCTCCGGCCGCCCCGGCCCGGTTCTCCTGGACTTGCCCATCGACGTGCAAATGGCCGAGATCGAGTTCGACATCGATACCTACGAGCCGCTGCCTGTCGAGAAGCCGAAGGCCTCCCGCAAGCAGCTGGAAAAGGCCCTTGACATGCTCCTCGCCGCCAAGCACCCGCTGATCGTGGCCGGCGGCGGCATCATCAACGCCGGCGCCTCCGCGCAGCTGGTGGAGCTGGCAGAGACCCTCAACGTTCCCGTCATCCCCACCCTGATGGGCTGGGGCACCATTCCGGATGACCACCAGCTGATGGCCGGCATGGTGGGCCTGCAGACCAGCCACCGCTACGGCAATGAGAACTACCTGCAGAGCGACTTCGTGATCGGCATCGGCAACCGCTGGGCCAACCGCCACACCGGCGGCCTGGAGACCTACACGGCGGGCCGCACGTTCGTGCACATCGACATCGAGCCCACGCAGATCGGCCGCGTCTTCTCGCCGGACCTGGGCATCGCGTCCGACGCCGGCGCGGCGCTGGCAGGGCTGGTTGAGCTCGCCAAGGAACGGGCTGCTGCCGGTTCCCTGCCGGACTACAGCGCCTGGGTTGCCGAATGCCAGGACCGCAAGGCCTCGCTGCACCGCAAGACCCACTTCGAGAACATCCCCATCAAGCCGCAGCGCGTATACGAGGAGATGAACAAGTCCTTCGGCCGCGACACCACGTACGTGTCCACCATCGGACTGTCCCAGATCGCAGGCGCGCAGATGCTGCACGTCTTCGGCCCGCGCAAGTGGATCAACGCCGGCCAGGCAGGCCCCCTGGGATGGACCGCCCCGGCAGCCCTCGGCGTCGCCCGCTCCAACCCGGAGCAGACCGTGGTGGCCCTGTCCGGCGACTACGACTTCCAGTTCATGATCGAGGAACTGGCCGTGGGCGCGCAGTTCAACCTCCCGTACATCCACGTGGTGGTGAACAACTCCTACCTGGGCCTGATCCGCCAGTCCCAGCGCGGCTTCAACATGGAGCAGAACGTGTCCCTGGCGTTCGAGAACATCAACAGCGCGCACCTGTCCGAGGACACCCGCGGCTACGGCGTGGACCACCTGAAGGTGGCCGAAGGCCTGGGCTGCAAGGCCGTCCGTGTGGAGGATCCCAGCGACCTCGCCGCCGCCTTCGACAAGGCCAAGGCTTTGATGGGCGAGTTCCAGGTTCCCGTGGTGGTGGAAGTGATCCTCGAGAAGGTCACCAACATCTCCATGGGCGTGGAAATCAACGCCGTGAACGAGTTCGAGGAACTGGCAGAGTCCGCCGCTGACGCCCCCACCGCCATCCTGGCACTGCAGGCGTAACCATGCAGATCGTGATTGCCCCGGACAAGTTCAAGGGATCCCTGTCCGCCCCGGAGGTGTGCAGGTTCCTCGAAAAGGGCCTGCAGCGCGGAGCCGGCGGCAACCTTGACGTCGTCCGGATTCCGGTGGCCGACGGCGGCGAGGGCACCCTCGACGCCGCCGTCGGCTCCGGCTTCACCCGCCGCACGGCAACGGTCACCGGCCCCACCGGCCAGCCGGTGGAAGCGGACTTCGCCGTCCGCGGGCACGAAGCGGTCATCGAGATGGCCACCGCATCCGGGCTCGCCCTGGTACCGCGGACCAGCAAGGGCGCCCGGCCGGACGCGGCAGCAGCCACCACGGCGACGTCCCTGGGGACCGGCCAGCTGATCCGGGCAGCATTGGACGCCGGCTGCCGCCGCATCGTACTCGGCGTTGGGGGCAGCGCGAATACCGACGGCGGCGCGGGACTCCTGCAGGGACTCGGCGCCCGTCTCCTGGACAGCAGGAACAACGAACTCCCACCCGGCGGCGCAGCCCTCGCCAACCTGCACAGCATCGATTTCACCCACTTTGAACCGCGCTTGGTGGACACCCGCTTCGTGCTGGCATCCGACGTCGACAACCCGCTGCTGGGCGCCCAGGGCGCCGCGGCGGTCTTCGGCCCGCAAAAAGGTGCCACCCCACAAGACGTCGGCATGCTCGACGCCGCCCTGGCCAGGTTTGTCGAAGTCCTGGCCAGGGAAATCGGATTCCGCGCCGTCAAGGCCGCCGAGGCTCCCGGAGCCGGGGCGGCCGGCGGCGTGGGCTACGCCGCCATCGCCGTCCTGGCCGCAACGCGGCGGCCGGGCATCGACGTCGTCCTCGAATTCACGGAACTGGCGGACCGCCTGGCCGGCGCCGACCTGGTCATTACCGGCGAGGGCAGCCTGGACGAACAAAGCCTGCTCGGCAAGACCCCCATGGGTGTTGCCCGGGCCGCGGCGGCGCAAGGCGTTCCGGTCGTCGCCGTCTGCGGCCGGACCACCCTGGACCACGGGCAGGCGTCGGCCGCAGGATTCGACGATGTTTACGCTTTGACGGCGCTCGAATCAGATGTAAACAGGTGCATAGCAGAGGCAGGGCCGCTGCTGGAGCAGCTGGGCACCCAAATCAGTGCGGGGCTGGCGGCCAACAGGCCTGCCACCGCAAGTACCAAGGAGGACCTCCGTGTCTGAAGAACGTTTTGACCTCGTCATCCGGGGCCGGCGCATCCTGACCACCGCCGGGATTGCCCCACGCGAGGTGGGCGTCCGCAACGGCAGGATCGTGGCCCTCGAACCGCTCGGCAACGGCCTTGCCGGCGCCGAAGTCATCGAACTGGCTGATGACGAAACGCTGCTCCCGGGCCTGGTGGACACGCACGTCCACGTCAACGAGCCCGGCCGCACCGAATGGGAGGGCTTCGCGTCCGCCACCCGGGCCGCGGCAGCCGGCGGGGTGACCACCATCATCGACATGCCGCTGAACTCCGTCCCGCCCACCACCACGGTGGAAAACCTCAAGCTCAAGCGCGAGGTGGCCGAGGACCAGGCGTTCATCGACGTCGGATTCTGGGGTGGCGCCATCCCCGGCAACAAGGCCGACCTGCGCCCCCTGCACGATGAGGGCGTCTTCGGCTTCAAGTGCTTCCTCCTGCACTCCGGCGTGGACGAGTTCCCGCACCTGGACGCGGACGAGATGGAAGAGGACATGGCCGAGCTGAAGTCCTTCGACTCGCTCATGATCGTCCATGCCGAGGACTCGCACGCCATCGACCGTGCCCCGCACCCCGGCGGCGACCACTACTCCACCTTCCTGGCCTCCCGCCCGCGCGGCGCCGAGAACAAGGCCATCGCGGAAGTCATCGAACGGGCCCGCTGGACGGGCGCCCGGGCACACATCCTGCACCTGTCGTCGTCGGACGCACTGCCCATGATCGCCAGCGCCAAGCGCGACGGCGTCAAGCTCACCGTGGAGACGTGCCCGCACTACCTGACCCTGATGGCGGAGGAAATCCCGGACGGCGCCACCGCCTATAAGTGCTGCCCGCCCATCCGGGAGGCCTCCAACCGGGAGCTCCTCTGGGAGGGGCTGCAGGACGGCACCATCGACTGCATCGTCTCTGACCACTCCCCCTCCACCCTGGACCTGAAGGACCTGGAGAACGGCGACTTCGCCGTCGCCTGGGGCGGCGTCTCCTCGCTGCAGCTGGGCCTGTCCCTGATCTGGACCGAGGCGCGGCAGCGCGGCATCCCGCTGGAGCAGGTAGTGTCCTGGATGGCTGAAAAGCCCGCCAACCTGGCCCGCCTCGGCAACAAGGGCCAGCTGGCCCTTGGCTACGACGCCGACTTCGCCGTCTTCGCCCCGGACGAGGCTTTCGTGGTGGACGTCTCCAAGCTCAAGCACAAGAACCCCATCACTCCCTATGACGGCAAGGCCCTGTCCGGCGTGGTCCGCAAGACCTTCCTCCGCGGCGCCGTGGTGGACGGCCAGACCCCCACGGGCAAGCTGATCCGCCGCGGCGGCGTATAAGGACCGGCCATGGCAGTGGAAGCCCATCATCCGCGGCCGGCTGCCGCGCACCAGGTTCCAGCCAGGCGGGCCACCGCTTACGGGCTGGCCCTGTGGGTGGTTCCAGCTGAGGGCGCGAGCCCGGAACTCCTGCGCCACGCCGCCCGCATGGTCCTCGCCAAAGCCCTGCAAACTGCTCCGGAGGCGGAAGTCCATTGGCCTGCCGCCGGAGCCCCCACGTCCGCCGCGGAGGGAGCCGCAAACCACTCCTCCCGCACTCCCTCCGCGGCGGAGGACCCGTGCCCGGCACAGCCGGGGGACGACGACGGCACCCTGCTCCCGCCGTCGGCCGGGCCCGTCAGCCGGGTGGCCGTTGACCTCGCGGCCGATGCCGTCCTGCTGGACGGGACGCCGGTGGCCCTCACCGGCGTCGAATACAAGGTGCTGCACTACCTGGTGACCCACCTGTCCCGCACGGTAGGCCGGGAGGAACTGCAACAGTTCCTGGAGTCCCTGGCCTTTCCCGGCGCCACTGCACGGTCCATCGACGTGTACGTGGGGAGGATCCGCAGGAAACTGGGCAATGCCCGCCATGCCGTGGCCACCGTTCGCGGCGGCGGCTACCAGTTTGTTGCCGGTCCGCACGCAACCGTTCGGGGTCCGGCGGAATACTGCATATGACGCAGGAGTTGTATCACCAAGCGGCAAACCGCTTCACTGGATGTTTGGCCATCACTGACCAGTCTTACAAAGGAACGCCATGAGCCCCACCCTGACCACCAAGCTTCAGCCCGGCACGCCGGCTCCTGAGTTCACCCTCCGGGACGCCCAAGGCCGGGAGACCTCGTTGGCCGATTACCGTGGCAAGAACGTCATCGTGTACTTCTACCCCAAAGCCGCCACTCCCGGCTGCACCACCGAGGCCTGCGACTTCCGCGACAGCCTGTCCTCCCTGCAGGGCAAGGGCTACGAGGTTGTCGGCGTCTCCCCCGACGCCCAGGAGGCCCTGGCCGGCTTCACCGGTGATTTCTCCCTGACCTTCCCCCTGCTCTCAGACCCCGACCACACTGTCGCCCTGGCCTACGGAGCCTGGGGCGAGAAGCTGGTCAACGGCGAAATCCACGAAGGAATCGTCCGCTCCACCGTAGTGGTGGACCCCGAAGGCAAGGTCACCCTGGCCCAATACCAGGTGCAGGCCGACGGGCACGTCGCCCGCCTGAAGGAAGCCCTCGGCATCTAGACCTGCCTCCGCTTCCCGCAGCTGTTTCCCGAACGCCCCTGCACGTGGTGCAAGGGCGTTCGGCGTTCCCGGGACGGCACTTCCCCGGGTGCGTTGCCTGCGGCCGGCAGCCGGTGGAAGGATGGCGGGATGGCCATCGAGGTACGCCCGGCAACGGTTTTCGAGGACGTCAGGACCATGGTGGGGCCCAAGCGCCCTGACGCGACGGTCTGCTGGTGCCTGAGCTACCGGATCCCGTCCCAGCAGAACGTCGCGCTGCGCGCTGAGGAACGTGGCGCGCTGGTTAAGGAATTGGTGGCCCAGGACCCGCCGCCGGGGGTCCTGGCGTACGACGGCGGCGAGGTGGTTGGATGGGCCGCGGTCCACCCCCGTGCGGACACCAGCTTCGCCCGGAACCGGAAAATTCCGCACGTGGACGGACTGGACGCCTGGTCCGTGTGGTGCCTGCGAGTCCGTCCCGGACACCGCGGCAAGGGCATCTCGCACGTCCTCCTGGCCGGGGCGGTGGAAATGGCCCGCTCCTACGGGGCGCCCGCCATTGAGGGGTATCCGGTGGACAACGGCGGCAGCAAAGTGGACCTCACCATGGCCTACGTGGGCACCCGCAAACTCTTCGAAGACGCCGGGTTCGCCAAGGCCGCGGAAACGGACTCGGTGCTCAATGGCTTCCCTCGTGTCCTGATGAGGCTGGCGCTGCCCTGAACCTTCCCGGCCCGGGACCCGGAAGTGGCAGGTGCTACTTGCGGCGCCAGTACTTCCCCCAGTCAACCTCCATGGCCCACAACGCCAACAACAGCGCGTCCATGGTCATGAGTCCCGCCAAAAGGTACGCCCAGCCTGCCAACACGCCCACTGCAATCTCCTGACTATCCCCAGCCAATCGATTGCTGCTAAGTCTGGCACCTACAGCGCCGCTAAGGAATGCCCGCTTCCCGCAGTCTTTAAGAGATTCGCGAACCTGCTGTGGGCCTCGGTCTCCACCTTGAGCCGCCGGGTCAGCTTCTCCACGTGCCGGGACATCTCCTCCCCCACGGGGAGGCGGTCGCCGGGCCATCTCGAAACTTCCCGCGATTCGGCGAGCGCCTGCTCCAGGTCCTTGGCCGCGGCCCGCACTTTCCGTGCGTGGAAGTACAGGCGGATCAGGGCCCTGGCCTTGTCCGCCCCTCTGTTCCTGACGTCTTCCATGGGCTTCCCCGCCTTCCGCAAGCTGTACAGTCTCCGCGCGGTCGTCGTCGTATCCTGATGCCCGGAAGCTGCTGCGTTCCTTCGAGTGTGCGCGGGCTTCCTCAACGTCTCGGCAAGCAGGTGCCAAGATTTCCGCAAGATCTGCTGGGTGCCCCGCGGCTGGGCGGAAGGACCGGAAACCGCCCTGTCAGCCAAGTCACCGGAAACTGTGAAGCATAAGACATGCCCTGTGCGGCTTAATACGGTTAAGTAGAGCTATGGTCTCTCCCTCCGAATCCCGCCGTGCGGTGGTCATCGAAGATGACCCGGACATTCGCGGCCTGCTGGTCCGTGTCCTGGCGAAGCAGGGCTTCGATGTCACCCACGCCGGAGCCGGCCTGCCGGGGGTGGAAGAAGTCCGCCTCCGCAAGCCCGATCTGGTGACCCTGGACCTGAACCTCCCCGACCTCGATGGTCTGGAAGTGTGCAAACTCCTGCGCGAATTCTCCGACGCATTCATCGTGATGCTCACGGCACGGGCCGACGAACTGGACAAGCTGACAGGCCTGGACAACGGCGCCGATGAATACATCAGCAAGCCGTTCAGCCCACGGGAGCTGCAGTCCCGCATCAACGCACTGTTCCGGCGCCGGCCCTCCGCTGCCGCCGAATCCGCGGCCCGGGGCGAGCTGGAACGCGCCACCGAGGTACAGCAGAGCCTGCTGCCCAAGGAGGACATCCGGATGGACGGCTATGACGTGGCCGGCATCTTCCGCCCCTCGCGCAACGTGGGCGGCGACTTTTACGACTGGTACCAGACGCCCGAAGGTCTCCACCTGACGTTCGCGGACGCCATGGGCAAGGGGATGGGCGCCGCCCTGATCGCGGCCACCGTCCGGGCCGTCATGCGCTCCACCGGCCAGCAGCAGGACCTCGACGCCGGTTTCGCCTCCGCCAGTAAGGCGATCGCCACGGACCTGGATTCCTCAAACTCATTCGTGACCCTGTTCCATGCCCGGCTCGACGCATCCTCCGGAAAGGTCAGCTACGTCGACGCCGGACACGGCCTGGCGCTGCACGTCCAGCCCGTCGGGCCTGCGGCACGCCTTCCTTCCGGCGGACCACCGGTGGGCGCATGGCCCGGGACACAGTGGCCGCATGCGGAACTGGAGCTGGCCCCCGGGGACACCCTGGTGGTGGTCAGTGACGGCGTCCTGGACGTCTTCGCATCGGTGGAGGACTTCACCGACGCCGTCCGGGCGGCCACGCAGTCCGCCGGCTCCGCGCATGAGGCCAGCAACGCCATCCTGGCCCTGGCGCCGGCCGACACCGCGGAGGATGACGTCACTGTGGTCGTGGTCCGCCGGCTGCCCGCAGAGGACGCGGCCGCATGACCCGTTTCTGGACCCGCCTGGTGGTGGTCCTCACCGTCCTGACAGGCCTGAACTACATCGCCTGGCGCTGGATGTCCTCCCTGAACTGGGACGCGTGGTGGATCGCGCTGCCGCTGGTGGCCGCAGAAACCTACAGCCTCATCGACGTCATGCTCTTCGGGATGACCGTGTGGAACCTGAAGATCCGCAAGGGCGCCCCGCCGCCGCCCCATGACGCCACCGTTGACGTCT